>CAZFZS010000001.1:0-45198 GCA_964523485.1 uncultured Phycisphaeraceae bacterium
GGGCAGCGCCAGGCCGACGGCCTTGGCGGCGCCGGTCGAGGCGGGGATGCAGTTGACGCCGGCCGCACGGCCGCCACGCCAATCCTTCTTGCTCGGGCCGTCCTGCGTCGGCTGGGTGGCCGTGATCGCGTGGACGGTGGTCATCAGGCCCTTGGCGATGCCGAAGTTGTCGTTGACAACCTTGGCGATCGGAGCCAGGCAGTTGGTGGTGCAGCTCGCGTTGGAGATGACCTTCGCCGAGGCGTCGAGCTTGTCGTGATTCACACCCATGACGATCGTCGGGACCTGATCGGCCGACTTGGTCGGGGCGGAGATGATGGCTTTCTTGGCGCCGGCTTGGACGTGCTTGTTGGCGCCGTCGAAGTCGGTGAAGAAGCCGGTCGATTCGACGACATAATCGACGCCGACGTCGCCCCACTTCAGGTCGGCCGGGTCGCGCTCGGCGGTCGAGCGGATCGTGTTGCCGTTGACATATAGGTTCGTGTCGTCCGAGCTGACCTCGCCGTTGAAGCGACCGTGGATCGAGTCGTACTTCAGCAGGTATGCGAGGGCGTCGTTGTCGAACAGGTCGTTGATCGCGACGACTTCGATATTGGGGTTGTCCTGTGCGGCGCGGAAGACGAGGCGTCCGATGCGTCCGAATCCGTTGATACCGATCTTGATGGCCATAACTGGCGACTCCTCAAATGGGGTGGTTCTATCGATGTTGCCTGGAGAGGCAGGCCGGCGGGCAGGCGGACCGTGCTGGTCCGTTCCGACCGGACGTACCCTATGAAAAACTAACCCATCGCGTCAAATAGCGTTATTCAAGTACGGTTAGCAGGCCGCTCATGGGACGCTTCGCGTCTCCCGCAAAACCCGAGGCAGCGTTCACAATAGGATTTCATCTCTGCCGTCGATCCGCTCGGGCAGGTCGAGACCTTGGAGGTCTTCCGGGTAGATCGCGGTGGTCTGCTTGATCTCGATCTTGCCTTTCACGCTGCCCAGGCCCTCGCCGTCGCGGTCGACGCTCACGCCATTCGCCTCCAGCCAACGGGCGGCCCGCTCGGTCTGAATCTGCTTGCTCGAAGCCGGGCTATCCGTCTCGACCTTGCCGTCGATGTCCGCGTTTTTGATCGGTGCGAACTCATCGATCCGATCCGTCTCATACACAATCGAGTTCTCGCACATCGGCAAGGCGTCGAAAACGAATGTTTCGAGCTTCACCGCGTTCGGCGAATCAGGAGTCACGGTTTCACCGCTGGCTTCATCGTAAAACGCGACCTTCTTCTCCGCTCGGTTAAACGGCAGGCTGAAACCTTCGGATTTGTTGTTCAGCGATTCAACGAAATCCACGCGAATGGCGTGCAGCGCGATACTACCGGCCCGGAAGCGCAATTCACCATCCTCCGTCGTCTGTTCCGCAAGTTCATCCGGCAGATTGCTGTATTCGATGACGGTGACCTTGCCATCGACGACGCAGAAGTTGCCAAGCTTTTCCTTTGGGAAGCTTTTAGGCAGCATCTTGCTGGACATCTGGGCTTCGTCCAGCGCGTGCAAGCCGAGGAACCGCGGGTCAATCATGCGGACAATCGGGTTGTCCACTTGTGTGTAGCTGATCTGCTCGACGCCGCGTTTCTTCATGTCGGCGATGGCCCCGCTGGTCCACAACGCCTTGAGCGACCCGCCGTGGCCGTTGGGTGACAAAGCCAGGCTGTCCTTGCTTTCGAGCAGCACCTTGTAAGTCTGCATGTCGATCGCGGGCATCATCGCCTGCGGGAAGATCATGATATTGCTGGAATTCAGGCCGAAATAATCTTGTTCTTTGAAAAATGCTTTGGTCGCTGCGTCGTTGATCGGGCTGGTCATGACGTACCAAGGGACCTCGACGCCATATTTCTGTTGGACTTTAAGCAGGTATTCCGCGAAGCAGGCGAATAGCTCCAGCCCGCGGATCGGCGTGCCGGGGAAGGTCCCCTTGGGGCCATCCCAGCCGAGCCTCGAGCCCTGCCCGCCGGCGACTGTAAACGCCGCGACCTTGCCCTCGCTTACCAGCTTCTTGCCCAAGGCATCCGCCCGGTCGTATCGGCTGGTCAATTCTTCGGTCGGCTCATACGGATACCACGGGGCCGGCTCGATGCTTTCAGGCAGCGTGAACCGTGGTTTTTCCTTGACATGCGATTCGATCAGCCGAGCCACCTCCGGCCAGTCGATACCTTCTATTTCCGACAACAATCGATCCTTGCCAGGCTCATCCAACTCGTCATAAAACTTGAGCACGTGGGCTTGTTCGATCCCTTCAAGCGTGCTCTTGGTTGATTCGTAACGCTGCTGCAAACTCATAGTTTCTACTCCTTCACATCGTTAGCAATTAAGGTCAATTTAAAGCCGACTGGTACACTGCTCGGCCGACGAAGAATGGGCCGAGGCTTTCGAGATACTTCGAGGTTTGCTGGGTTTTTCGCATAGCTTGGACTACCTTAGACAGTGGGGCGAGGTCTTTACCAACCAGGCCGATGGTGAAATCGTTGTCGTGGCGGTCCAGGCCATGGCTGGCCAGGCGGATGTCGTGGGCCAGGTCGTGTTGGCCGAACGCCATACCGATCGTGCCATGCTCTTTGAGGATGCCCATCTGGGTATCGCGGTCGAGTTGTTCGAATTTGCCGCCACGCCTCAGCGGGTACCAGACTGCCCAGGGCCAATCGGGGTTGAGCGCGGTACGGGTCGGCCGGTCTATGAGCGTTTCCTTGAGGTCCGGCTCGTAGCCGATGCTGTAGGTCCGCCCGAACATCGTCAGGTCCCGGTCGGGCTTGAGGTCGCTGAATGGGCCTTCCTGAATCAATCGACGGGTGCGATTCATCAGCTTCGCCGGGTCACGGTGCAACGTCAGCAGGCCGACGCCCAAAGGGTCATGCAGGCTTTCGTAGAGCACTGCGTTGAGCGAGGCGGACTGGACGTGCTGGAGCAGGCCGGAGGTTTCGTAGGAGCCGGAGAAGACTTGCAGGTGCATGAACAGCCGATCGTCACTGCGCTGACCTTGGGCGCCGAGCTCGGCGACTTCGGGCGGATCAACCATCGGGCGGCGTGGGGGCGTGGCCTCGGACATGCGCAGAGCTTATCGCGCCGGGCAAGGGCGGGCGAGCGATCGGCTGATCCGGCAAATTTCCACAAGCTTCGCGAATTTCGCCATCTTTCGGTTTGCCTGGGATGCATTTATATCGTCTGTTTATCGGGTCCAAATCGGCTAGCGGTTCAAGCTGGGACCGGCCGGGGTTTCATAAAAGAACCTCGAAAGTGAAGTGCCCGCGATGAAATCCAGAAACCATAAAATACCCTTGGCTGCGCTCTCCACCGTGCTGGTCATCGTCTCGATCTCGGCCTTGGCCCTGGCAGGTGCGGTCGGGGCGGATCATCTGGTCGCAATATGGATGGCTGACGACGCGGATAATCTGCTGGCCCAGCCTCGTGACCCGCAGCCTTCGGATGGCTACGATGATCTGGAGCCGATGTTCATCGACGACACGCTGGATAGTTGAGCGGGTTAACGATGTAATGGGTTTCAAGCCGTGGATGAGGCTCGGCGAATCCGCGGATGGTTGCGGTCTGCCGATCCGCGGATTCGCAAAGCCTCATCCGCGGCTTGGTTCCTGTTGCGTTCCGGTCAAATATCGCGCCAACCCCGCGGCAACCACTGCGGCGGTTTCGATCCGCAGCACGGCATCGCTGATCTTCCATCGGCCGACGCCCGCAACTTCGGCAGCCGCCAGTTCCCGCTCGGACCAGCCACCCTCCGGGCCGATCAGGAGAATCAATTCATCCATGTCTTCGACTTTGTCTCCATCAACAGGCAGAACGGGTCGGCCGCCTGGATCGAGTATCAAGCAACGTTTCGGTCGGTTCTCGAGGACTTGATCCAAGGTCGCCGGGGCGTCGATCCGCATGAGCCAGGGCGAGACCGATTGCTTCATTGCAGTGATTGCGATTTTCTCGAAGCGGGTCAGTTTGTGATCGCCCGGCTTAACCACACCGTGGTCGGCTTGCAGCGGAATCAGGCAATCGACGCCGAGTTGGGCCAGCTGATCGACCATCGCCTCGGCCCGTGGCCCTTTCGGGATCGCCGTTGCGATGACCAGCATCGGCCGACGGCGGGGGGCTGGCGATATAGATTGCACAGTGCAAACCACTGAGTCCGCAGCGGTGTCCGATAAGGTCGCTTCAGCCAAAATGCCTTCGCCGTTGAGCAGGATGACAGGATCGCCGATGGTCAGTCGCAGGACCTTGCGGGCGTGGCGGGTGTCCTCGCCGCCCAGCGGCAGCGATTGGCCGGGTTGGGCGTTGGCGGTGAGGTCGGGACAGTAGAAACGTGGGGTCATGACGGTTAGGCAGGTTATACGACAGAGAACCGCCACTCGGGAGAGGATGGTGATAAACCCGACCGAAACGCCCGCCGATAGCCAAAGGTGGAGGCTTCATTGCTTTGCAGTGGGCCGGCCTTGCCATGGCTGATCAACCCAACAACCTCCAGACGGACACCCCGGAAGCCCCGACCGCTCCGGACACTGACAGCTTCGATTTGGACGCTGGGTCGTTCGAGTCGGTCGACCAGGCGACCGCGGATGAACAGTCCGAGCACGAACTCGTCGAGCAAATCCAGTCGCTGCTGGACGAGGCGGACGCCGATGCATTTGAATCGCCCGATCAGGTGTTGGCAAAGGTTCAGGAGCACGACGAATCAGCGGACGCCTCGGCGACCAATGCGGCATCGCCTGAGATAGCAGCGGCTGCAACCGGATTGCCAGATGCGGACCCGGTTCAACAGGTCGAAGCGGCCCAGGAAACGCTGGACGAGTTTGATGCATTGTTGGCAGAGGCGGATGAAGATGCGGACGCGGTATTCGAGAGCATCGATGCCGTGCTGGACCAGCCGACAGACGACACTCCCGCCGTCGAAAACAAGCAAACGGCTGATTTAACGGCCGCTCCAAGCCCTGAGGCATCGGCCAAGCCCGTCGCGGCACAGACGGCTGAAGAGGACTGGGAAGGCGATTTTGAGAGCCCGGAACAAGTCGTGGGTGAAGACCCTGCCGGCGGGGAGTCGGCTGAATCGAACGCATCCGATTCGCCTGCGCCGGAACCGCAGATGGCTGCGATAGAGGCCGAGTCAGATACAGCGGAAGCGGACCATGACATCGAAGGTTCGTTCGAGTCCATCGATGAGATAGACGAAGGCGAGAATGAGTCGGCAACGATTGAAGAATCCGCCTTCGAGGCGATCGATGAAATCGATGTCGATGATTTGCCCGATATCACGGCCGAGGGAGCCGATGAAGTCGCTGAAGATGCATCCAGCGGTGTCTTTGAAAGTGATGATGAAGACGAGCAGGATGCCGCTGCTCAGGCCGCGACCGAGTCGGTGTCTGAAAATGCTACCGAGCGATCTAAGTCTCGTGAAGCACCGCAGATCACGATCAAGCTGCCGAATCTCGAGAAACTTAAAGCGTATGCAGTGCCTGCCACGCGACGCACCGCTGATGCGAGCCTATGGGTTTGCGGGATGGCCAATCTGCCGGTCCGCAAGCTGAATCCGGACATCCGTCAGGCGGTCAGCTGGTCTGCGCTGGCGGTAGCATTGCCCGGCGTGGCGATGCTGGTCATCGGCTTGGTGAGCTGATCGAAAATCAGCCTCATGATCTCGTTCCGTAAAAGAAGCGACGCAGTTCAACTGCGACGCTTCTTTTAGTCGTTGAAATTTTAGGACATCGACTTTACCAGTCGTCGCGCCGATTGCCGCCGCCACCACCGCCACCACCGCCACCACCGCCACCGCCGCGGTTGCCGCCGCCGCCACGTCGGCCGCCGCCTCCGCCGCCGTAGCCGCCACCACCACCGCCGCCACCGGGCGACTTGGGTCGGGCTTCGTTGACGTTGAGGGTTCGGCCTTCAAATTCGTTACCGTTGAGGGCTTCGATGGCTTTTTGGCCGGCTTCGTCGTTGGCCATGGTGACGAACGCGAACCCGCGGGGTCGGCCGGTCTCGCGGTCGTTGATGAGGGCGACTTCTTCGACCTCGCCGTAGTTGCTGAACAGGGCGTGCAGCGATTCTTCGGTGGTGCGGAAGTTCATGTTGCCGACGTAGATTTTCATAACTACTCCAAAGCGTGTGGGTCAGGGTCCGAGTCGGCTTTGGAGGCATCACGCGATGCCGGGCGGCCAAGGAACGATCGGGCTCAAGCGTGGCGGGGCAAGCCCGGCCGGGACTGAAAAAGGAAGCGGCCGACCCCCGTTCAGAGGGGTCGGCCGAGAGGTCTGGCTTACCAGTTGTCGCCGCCGCCGCGACGGCCACCGCCGCCGCCGCTGTAGCCGCCACCACCGCCGCCGCGGTTGTAGCCGCCGCCGCCACCACCGCCGCCGTAGCCGCCGCCAGCCGGACGCGGCTCACGCGGGCGGGCTTCGTTGATGACCAGGTTACGGCCCTGGAAATCCTGCTCGTTCAGTTCGTCGATCGCCTTCTTGGCGCCTTCATCATCGAGCGTCACGAAGCCGAAGCCACGCGAGCGGCCGGTTTCGCGGTCGTTGAGGATGACCAGGTCTTCGACCTGCCCAAACTGCTCGAACAGATCGCGGAGTTCATCTTCAGTGGTGCGGAAATTGAGATTACCAACGTAAAGCTTCATCTATCTAACCTTATCTAAAACGGGCACACCATCGTGCCGGGGAAGTCGCCCGCGCAACGCTGCGGTGGGCAAAAGTCAAAAATCAATTGTTCGGGTCTGGAAACTACCGCAGAGGGGCGTCTTTACGTGACACGCGGCGGCAGAGCGAAAAGTCTCGGAAGGAGCGAAATCTGGAGCAAATCTCTTCGGCAAATCAAAAAGGGCTAACCAGCCGCGCCAGTATAACAGCAGCCGCGGTAAAAGGTGCAACAAATCGCAAAACGAGGGATCAGGAAAGTTCTGTAGTGGCGTATGGGGTTTTGGGGCTGAATGCGGAATAGGACGCCCCGTGTATGTGAATGATCAAGTGAACCGCGGCGGAGGCCGCTTCAGCGGCCATCAAACCAGAACATAAGCCGGGCGGCATGATATGCCGCTTTGGGCAGGCCACGATGGGCTGACTCGCCGTGGCCTGGTGTCAAAGCCCGCCAGATCATGCCACCCGACAACCTCAAGGATTACCCCGGCTGGGCCGTCGTGGTTTGCAGATGCCCATCGGCAGTCGACTCGCAACGCTTACCCGAGCCAGCCCGCCAGCCCTCGGTGAGTTCGAGCTTGAGATAGGCCAGCATCGCCTTACCCAGCGTCGTCGGCATGCCCTGACGGAAGGTGAAGCCCGGCACGAGCTTGCGTCGGCCCAGATTGCGTCGGCCCCAAGTGCCTCGGCGGCGGCGCGCCTCGCCGAGTTTCGCCAATCGGCGATTGATGTGTCGCATGAATAAGAAAACCGGGCGGCCGCCCATCGCATAGAACATCCCGTCCAGCAGCGTCATCGGCCCGCGTTTGTAAGGCGGCTGCACCACACCCAGGTAATACAGCCCGACCTCCAGCGTAAAAGCGATATACATCAACTCGTAGTCGCCGAGGTAGGCGTACTTGTTCTTGTAGATCGCCTCGTACCACCGCGGGTAGCTGACGCGGAACGTGTCGTTGTGACGCATCACCTGGGCAGCGGTTTGGTCTAAATCGTTTTTTACCAGCTGCGTGCTGACCATCTCAACGGCTGAGGTGCTGGACATCGCCAGGCTATCCAGGCCCATGCTGTAGAACGGGTCGACGAACGCCCCCGCATCGCCGACCAGCGCGAAGCCGTCGCCGGCGTAGGTGCTGGAGGTGTAAGGCAGATCGCGCAAAGTGTGGACATCGGCATCGACAATTGCGGCTTCGCCGACGATCGCTTTGCCCACCGGGTGGCTTTCGATGACCTGACGGAGTTGTTCGCCGAGTGAACCCGCTTGGCGTGGCCACTCGAAACGGTCCTGGTCCCAGACCACACCGACGGACATGTCACCGTTTTTTAGCGGGATCATCCACGCCCACCAGCCATCGCCGAGGAGGTGGTTCGTTGCGGTATGCCGCATGCCGAACGCGCCCTGCCGCAGTTCGGGGTGTTGCTCGGTAAGCTCCAACCCATCGAAATCCGCGACACCGCGGAAGCGTGCCCAGACTGAGGCGGTGCGGTGGCCGGGCGTGGGCTGATGCCATCCCATCTTGCGTCGCAGCATCCCCTGCCGGCCCGTCGCGTCGACGATCCAGCGGGTTTTAATTTCACGGTCCTCGCCGCCCTCGCGGATCGTGAGCGTTTGCAGCCCGCTTTCTTGCAGTTGAAACGACCGGACGCTCGCCGGCCTGGCCCATTGAGCACCCGCCTCTTTCGTCAGTTGCGCAACATGGGCATCCAGTGTCTCGCGGTCGACCTGAAACGAAGTCACCCGCGTCAGATATGCCCCGCCCATCTCGGTGCATCGGCTCATGCAGTCGTTGCCCGGCCGATCAAACCAGAAGCGAAAGCCCTGCTTGACCAAGTGCTCTTCGTTGAGATGCTTGGTCAGCCCGAGCACGCGGGTCAGGAAATAGGTGCTCAGTTCGACGGTCGATTCGCCCACCCGGCGGTCGAGGTTTTCCAGCCGTTCGACGATCAGCAGCTTCAGCCCGGGGTGTTTGCGGAGCAATTGCAAAGCGGTGGCTGTCCCCGCTATCGACCCGCCGACCACGACCACGTCATAATCTCGGCCGTCGTCCAAACGCGCTACGGGCAAATCGGTCGGCATCGTGTCCGCAGGTTTCACACAACCATTGTAACCCACGCTAACCCGCAAGCGACCGGCAGTCGGCCGGGGATGGCCGATATCGAATGATCAGCGCCGTCGCTTGCGGGTTAGCGCTTCTTGTGAAACGGCCAGCCGTCATAAGGGGTGACCCATTTATAATCTTGTTTCTTCCATCCAATTTCCAGCGGGTTGCGTTCTACATACCCGATTGTCCGACGCACCTCATCAGGCGATCGCAGAAACGTCTTCCACCCATTCCGCGTCCAAACCGGATGGGTCGCGGGCCGAAGCCGCTCGGCAACGATTGCCGCAGCGGTTTGTTTTTGAAGCGATTCAATCATCTGTTCCGCCCGATCTCTGTGGCGACGGATGACCAGGTGTACATGGTCGGGCATCAGAGCAGCGGCGTAACAGGTGTAAGCGAATTGGCTGATCGCCTGACTAAAGCACGACCCGAGTGCGGTCAGGTCTTCGATTTTAAATGCCAATCTGTCGTGATTTAATTGCGGATCAGCCTTTTGATAAAAAGACCGGATTACGTTCGAAGCGGGTTGATGACGCTTGCGTCCAAAGTGAACCGGGCCGAGCCCTTGCAGTTCGGTTTTCATCACGTGTTTTGATCCGCTGCCTCTGGGGTCGTTGGGCAGCCAGTTGCCATACGCGGTCCAGACCAAGTGGTGGGCGATGACAGACATACGCTAATCCGCAAGCGATGGCGTAAGTTCAAGGTCAACGGGTATCCGCGGCCACCCGCCCGTCGCTTGCAGGTTAACGCTGCGGTCTCAATGCCCCTCCGCCTCGTGGCCGAGCTTCGGCTTGAGCTCGCTCAGCAGGGTGTCGAGCGTTGCCTGGTCCTTTGCCTCGGCGTTGAGACGCAGCAGCGGCTCGGTGTTGCTGGCCCGGACGTTGAACCAATAGCCTTCGCTGTCCCACAGATCGAGGCTGACGCCGTCGAGTTCCATGACCTGTCCGCCCTTGCCTTCGGGTCCGTAGGCGGCCTTGAGGCCGTCCATCGTGCCTTGCTTGTCGTCGTTCTCGAAATTGATTTCGCCGGACTGCGGGTACTTGCGATATGGGGCGATGAGCTTGGACAACGGCTGATCGCTCTGGCTGAGTACGCACAGGGCGGCGGCCAGGGTGATGGCGCCCGAGTCGGCGAAGCTGTTGTATTTGAAATAGAAGTGGCCGGACAGCTCGCCGCCGAAGATGCCATCGGTTTCGCGGAGCTTGGCCTTGATGTTGACGTGCCCGACCTTGGCGATCTGGGGTTGGCCGCCCAGTGCCTCGATGGTTTCGGGTACGACCTTGGACGAACGCAAATCGTAGACAATTGAGGTCGGCATCTTCGTGCCCGGATCGGTCTGGGCCAGTGCGATGAAGTGATGGGCCAGCCAGGCGGTCAGGTGGTCGCAGCCGCAAAGTTCACCCTGATCATCGACCAGCATGCAGCGGTCGGCATCGCCGTCGAAGCAGGCCCCGATCGCAGCACCGTGCTGCTTCACGCCTTCTTGCGTCGGCACCATATTTTCCGCGACCAGGGGGTTGGGTTCGTGTGCCCAGTCATCGGTCCAGTTGTCATTGGTCGTGACGATCTCAAGGTTCGGCACATCTGAAAAAACCTTGTTCAACAGCGCGATACCGCAGCCGTTCGAAGCATCGACGAAGATCTTCAACGGCCGCTTGAGCTCACCCATGAACCCGAGGATGTGCTTGCGGTAGGCGTCCCAGATGTCCGCCTCTTCGTAGCTGCCGTTGTCGTCGTTGACTTCAGGCGAATCGGGCAGGCCGCGGGCGATGTTTTCGATTTCTTTCAGGCCGGTGTCGGCCCCGACGGGCTTGGCCCCGGCCTTCGAGATTTTGTAGCCGATGTACGCGATCGGGTTATGCGAGGCGGTGCACTGCACGCCGCCGATCGCGTCAAGGTGGGGGATGGCGAAGTACTGAATGGAAGTATCGCATCGGCCCAGATCGATGACGTGTGCACCCGCGGTCCTCAGGCCGCTGATCAATGCCTCGGCCATCTTCGGTGCAGCCGGTCGGTGGTCACGCGAGACCACGATTTTTCCGGGGGTGCCGCCGTTTTCCTCGATGAGGAACTTGCCCGTCGCGTAGCCCACTTTCCAGCCGACGTCTTCGTTGAGCGGGTCGGGATACAGGGCACGCACGTCGTAGGCTTTGAATACTTTGCCGATCATCGGATTCGCTCCAGCGGGGGTTCTTGGTAAGGGATTGGATGATAGCAAGGCGAGATAAATTTTCGTGAAAGGATTATTCGCGAAGGTCGCAAAGTCGCGGAGGCGCGGAGAAAGTCAAGCGTTGTCGCATTTGTCTCGAAATCTTGTTTGATCCTCTGAGTCACTGCGTTTCTGCAAACTTCGCGCATGGTTTCGAGATTTGCTTGATTTTCGACATCCGCGGACAATGGCCCGATGTTCAAGCGATTTTGGCCGATGGTTGTGGCGGTGGTCCTGGCGGGCGGGGTTTTAGTTGCCGCATTGCTATTGAGTGGACCAAGTCAGCCTTTGCAATCGGAGCGGGATCGGCCTGATCGGCCGGACGTAGGCGGGTTGGCGGGCATCGACCCGGACCAGCAGGGCAACCCGCAGGATGTGCTTGATGCGGTCAGCAACTTTGACATTTTCATCGACGACGGCGAGACCGTCACCCGCCTCACCGGCGATCAGGCGGACCCCCAGCCGAACTTTGTCAGCAAGGTCGTTCGCCCCCGCGCGGAGGTGCGTTTTGATGACACGCAGGTTTTGTTGATCACCGCCGAGGCCGGCACGTTTTTCCACCCCGGCAATGTCCCGGTGCGTGGCGAGTTTCATGGCAATACGATCGTCACGCTCTACGAATCCGCGGACGATCAGCCGGTCGATCTAAACAGCGAGCGTGATATCCAGATGCGGCTGTTTCTCGACGAGCCGACCGCTTTCAACCGCGAGGAAGGCGTCGTGCAGTCGGCAGGCCCGGTACGGCTGGTCCGCCACGATGCCGACTTCACCGGCACCGGCCTGGACCTGACGTACAACAACCTGCATCAACGCCTCGAGCGTCTCATCATCGAGCAGGGCGATGAGCTTCGGCTGAGCCAAAGCCATAACGCGGAAGAAGTGTCGGACGAATCATCTCAAACTGAAAACAACGCAAAGCCGGGGGATGGCCATCCCCCGGTTTTATCTCCTGACATGTCCGAACTTTCAACGACTCCACCCAGCGATACCACCAAAGAACCCGCTACCGCCCAGTACTACCAGGCTGTACTGACCGAAGACGTGCGGGTCACCATGCTCGCTGATGACACGCAGCTGACCGGCGATCGGTTGTATGTGTTGTTCAGCATGCAGAGCACATCCAGCGAGTCAGCGGGCAGCGACGCGAATATGGGTAATGGCGAATCGGTAATGTGGTATGTGTCGACGGCACCTGCAACCACTTCAACTCGCGATGACCGCCGCCTGATGACGCCCGCCGCCGACGACCTGCTGATCCACTGGCAAGGCCCGCTCGTGCTGACGCCGATTGCCGAGAAACCGGATGCCTTGATCTCCGAGCGTGACATGGCCTTCAGTTTGTCGGGCAGCCCCGCCGAGCTGAAGACGCCCGCCGCCGAGTCGCTCACCGCCCAGCGGGTCGGCTACCGGGCCGAGGACGACCGCCTCATCGCAGTGGGCTCCGAGGCTCATCCACTCAAACTACAAACTCCCGAAGTCGGCACGCTCACCGGCAGAGAACTCTGGCTGGAACAGGGCAACGCCATCGGCCAAGTGCTCGGCCCGGGTCGATTGCAAGCTGCTGAGCAAGGCCTCGACATCGACTTCGCCGACCGTCTAGAACTGGCGTTTTATCAGGATGACACAGACAAAGCTGACGCCCTTCGGTCCGCAATTTTCATAGGTAATGTCCAAGCGATCGCTCGCGGCGAAACAGATGAAGACACGCTGGATATCAGCAGCGACCAACTCGCTCTGGAACTCGACCGCCCCGAGCCGGGCCAGGACCCCGAGCCCCGCCGACTGCTCGCCATTGGCAACGTCCGCGCGGTTCAGCCGGGTAATACGCTGACGACCCAGCGGCTGGATGTGAGCTTGGCCAAAGCGCCAGAACCCGCATCAGAAAAAGCCGACGCCCCGGAAGCAATCGATTCGCAGCCCGCGACTTCTGACCGCAAATCCCCCGCCATCCAAGTCACCCGCCTCCGCGCGTTGGGCGATGTCCGCGTCGACCTCACGCAGGACGACACCGAGCTCACCGCCCACGCCCTCGACGCCGACCCGCGGATTAACCGCCTCGAACTGTTCGGCAACGAGCAGGCGCAGGCCACACTCACCCGCACCGATGCCACGCTCACCGGCCAACACCTCATCCTGCTCGAGGACGACCAGACCGCTGATGTGCTCGGACCCGGCACCTTCTCCGCCAAGGCCGATCCCGAAGAACCTGAGTCCTCGATTGACATCGCCTGGCAGCAGGCGATGCAGTTCAACAACCGCTCGGGCAACGCCCATTTCGTCGGCCAGGTTCAATCCACCTCGGCCTCGCCCGATGACGCGACCACCCTTGATGCTCACGCCCTGACCCTGCGATTCAACCCGCAACCGCTCAATCCAAGCGAGGATGAATACGCCGATGCGGATGCTGCAAATATGCAAGCCGAAACCGCGGAAGGTGAAGCCGATCAGCGAGCTAATCCTGCGCTCGACCTCCGCCGTGCGATTGCCTTGGCCGAGCCGAACAACCCCGAGTCGGAAGTCAATTTTTCTGCGCAGACGTTCAGTCCCGATCAGCCGAATCAACCCGTGACCCGCATCACGCTGGTCGGCCCGAAGCTCACGTTCATTAATGAGCCGCCGAACCTCACCGATGCTTCGCCGATCAATGACACGATCCCTACCGAGCGTGTCGTGATTGACGGCCGGGGCAAAATGCTGCTCGAAGATTTCCGCGTTGCCGAGTCGAACTTAACCGACGCCGACGCCGACGCTGAGGCTGGCTCTGCAGCCGAAGCGTCTGGTTCCCCCGCCCTCACCCTCGCCGGCCCGGGCGTGACCCTCTTCGCCTGGGAACGCCGACTCACCCTCGACGCCCACGCCAACGACATGCTCATCGAGAAAGACGTCTGGATGTTGCATAAGCCTTTGGACGAGTCCGAAGACACCGAGCCGATCAAACTCGATGCCCAGCGACTGCATGCCGACCTCACCGAGACCGGCGGGCTCGGTGCCTGGCTGGGCGGCGACGCTCCCACCGCCCAAGTCCGCCAGATCGACGCCGACGGCGCCGTCCGCGTGACTCAAGGCAAGTCCAACGTCGTGTCGGATCACCTGCGTTATACCGAGGCAGATCGACAAGTGATTTTGTGGGCCGACCCCGGCCGGGCCGTCACGCTCAACCGCGAGGACCAGCCCAACGGCACGACCACCGCCGAGGCGCTCAAGTGGGACCTCGAAACCAACACCTTCCGCGGCATCAACCCCGAATCGGGCCTGATCCCGCTGCGGTGATTTGGAACCGCAGATGTACGCTGATCAAAAAAGCAGAAAATCAGCAAAGCAAGAAAGCACAAAACTCTGGATTTTCTGCAAAATCGCTTTTCTGATTTTTGCCTTCAAATCCGCGTTCATCCGAGTTCATCCGCGGTTTCAAATTAAATCACAACCCCGAGCTGAACCGGCTCGCGTCTTCCTGCTCGTTGGCGGGCAGGTGCAGGCCGCATTCCTGCTTCAGGCCCTGGAATCGCCCTGCCCGCTCGTCCTGCCCGGCGGTGATCGGCAGGGTTGAATGCCAATCGCCGATGCTTGCATAACCCTGCTCGTGCAGCGGGTGGTAGGGCAGGTCATGCTCCTGCAAATACGCATGAATGTCGCGCTGTTGCCAATCGAGGATCGGGCTGACCTTGAACCGCCCGCCCTGCGCTTCGATCGGCCGCAGCCCTGCCCGGTGATTCGTCTGTTGTCGCCGCAGCCCCGCTAATGTTGCGGTAACGCCCAACTCATCGAGCGCCCGGTTCATTGGCTCGACTTTCCGCAATTGGTCATAGCGATTCAGATCCGTCTCCCACAGCTTGCCATGCCGGGCGACAAACCAGCTCGGGCTTTCCGCCGCCTTGTAAACCTTCAGATTCAGCTTCAGCCGATCCGTGAGTTCGTCCGCGAACTGGTAGGTGTCGAGAAAGTGGAAGCCCGTATCGATGAAGATTACCGGGATGTCGGGGGCCACGCGGGTGACCAGATGCAGCATGACAGCCGACTGCACCCCGAAGCTGGTGGTGAGCGTTAGCCCATCGCCGAACCGGTCGGCCGCCCATCGGACGATCCGCTCGGGCGAAGCCGAGGCCAGTTCCGCATTCATCGCATCGAATTGGTCTGCGGTCGTTTGCATGGCTCGTATAGTAGCACCCAGTACAAACGCCAAGGACGCCCAGGGCGCTAAGCAAAGCAGAACACAAAAGGGGCCGCAGATGAGCGCGGATACACACAGATTTTTAAGATGGGTTGACGATCTGCGTTCATCCGCGTTTATCTGCGGCTAATTTCTTCCTTAGCGCTCTTGGCGTCCTTGGCGGTTACCCCTCTCTGCAGCCTGCTAAACTTGCTGGATGGATGAGACTGTCGTGCAGGATGCCGCTTTGCTTGAAGGCCTGACCGAGCCGCAGGTGCAGGCGGTGACGCATGTCGATGGGCCGCTGCTGGTCCTGGCCGGGCCGGGCTCGGGTAAGACGCGGGTGATTACCCGGCGGATCGCCTATCTCGTCCGTGAGGTCGGCATCCCGCCGTGGAACGTCTTGGCGATCACGTTTACCAACAAAGCCGCTGGCGAGATGCGGGATCGTGTCGCTCAACTCGTTACCGAACGGCAGGCACGGGCGATCACCGTCGCGACGTTTCACAGCTTGTGCGCCCGTTTGATCCGCCGGTATGCCGACCGCATGGGGCTGCCGCCGGGCTATTCGATCTACGACACCGCCGACCAGAAGCGGGCGATCAAACAGGCCCTTGAAGACCTGGAAATCAACACCAAGAATTTCCCCCCCGCTTCGATGCTTGGGGCGATCAGCAACGCGAAGAACGATCTGTTGGATGCGAAGTCCTATGCTGCTCAGGCCAGCAATTTCTACGACCGCACGGTCGCGAAAGTTTATACGAAATACACGCAGATACTCGAAAGAAACGCCGCGGTTGATTTCGATGATTTGCTGCTTAAAACCGTGCAGCTTCTGAAAAAGCATGCGGATGTTCTCGCCGAGTTGCGCGAGCGTTATCAGTATGTTTTGATTGATGAATATCAGGACACGAACCATGCGCAGTTCATGATCGCCAATGCGTTGAGCCGTGAGCATACGAACATCATGAGCACCGGCGACCCGGACCAGTCGATCTACGGCTGGCGGGGCGCGGACATCCGCAACATCCTCGAATTCGAGCAGCATTACCCCGACGCGACGATTGTTCGGCTCGAGCAGAATTATCGATCGACCAAGCAAATTCTGGCGGCCGCCGATGCGCTGATTGCAAACAACCGGGCGCGGAAACACAAAACGCTTTGGACCGACAACGAGGCGGGCGAGCCGATCCGGGTCGTGACCTGCGCAGACGAGAAGCACGAAGCCCGATGGGTGGTCGAGCAGTATCAGGAGCTGAACAAAAACGGTGTGCCTTGGGCGGCGATGGCGGTGTTCTATCGAATCAACTCGCTCTCGCGTGTGATGGAAGAGACGCTACGCGACGCCGGCGTGCCATATCAGATCGCGCGAGGCACAGCGTTCTACGACCGAAAGGAAATCAAGGACTCGATCGCCTATCTGCGGACGATCGCCAACCCTGCAGATGAGGTGAATCTATTTCGCGTCATCAACACACCCGCGCGTGGCATTTCCGCGGCCACGGTCAAGGCGATCCAGGCTCAGGCGTTGGCAACGCATACCTCCGCCGATGCCTTGCTAGGCGAACCGATGTCACTCACCGCGATCAACACCCGGGCCCAGACCGCCGTCGCAAAATTCGGCAAGCTGCTGCACGGTTGGCGAGAGACGGCAGGTATGAATTCGACCCCGCCGCCTTCGGATGGGGACAATACGGATGAGCAGTTGAGCCTGGCAAATGATGTCAGCCCAACCGATCCAACTCATAAGGAAATTAAAACAGCTTCCGGGGGCGAACCCTCGCTTCGCAGCTTCGTTGAGGATGTCCTGCGTGACTCAGGCCTTGAAGCGTATTACCGCAATGATAAGTCCGACCCGGACCAGGAACGCCTGGCCAACCTTGGCGAACTGGTCACCTCGGCCCAGCAGTTCGAGGAGGAGTACGCCTTCGAATTCGAGCAGGACAACCTGAATAACCCCGACGCCCAGCCGCCGAGCCTGCGGGAAAAGCTCTTGGCGTATTTAGAGCGGGTCGCGCTGGTCAGCGACGCGGATGCGGTCGATCCCGAGCAGGGGGCGGTGACGCTGATGACGCTGCACGCCGCGAAAGGCCTGGAGTTCCATGCCGTCTCTATCCTCGGTGTCGAAGATGGCATGCTGCCCCACGACCGTGCCAATGGCGATGATCAGGAACTCGAAGAGGAACGACGGCTGGCCTTCGTCGGGATCACGCGGGCTGAGCGCTGGCTCGCCTTACTGCATGCGAAATATCGCACGGTGTTCGGCCAGACCATGCCAACCATCCGCAGCCGATTTCTCGGTGAATTGCCCGAGGACACTCTGCAGCAGGAAGACCCGTCGCAGGAGGAAGATGCTTTCGAAGACCCGCGTTATCGCGGCGGCGGATCGGCCCAGCGCAGCAAGGCGGCACGCGAGGCGGGGCGGTATCCCCCCGGCACGATGGTCAAGCATCCGCAATTCGGCGTCGGCCGGGTCGTGCAGGTCTCGCCGATGGGTGCCCATACCCGAGCGAAAATCGACTTCACCACGGCGGGGACCAAAACACTGATCCTGCAATACGCCCGGCTGGAGGTGCTGACCTGATGACACAATTCAAACACAGCCAAACTATGATCTGAGCCATCCGATGAACGCCTATCGCACTCGCATCAAGGTCTGCGGCATCCGCGACATCGTAACTGCGATGGCGGCGGTCGAAGCCGGTGCCGATATGATCGGACTGGTATTCGTGCAGCAGTCGCCGCGATATGTCACGCCGACCACGGCTCGGGCGATCGTGCAGTCGCTGCCGCCGGGCGTTGAGCCGGTCGGGTTGTTCAGCGACCATTCCGCGGAAGACATCGACGACGCGGTGAGAATCGCGGGGCTGCGGACGGTGCAGTTGCATGGCAGGGAAGGGCCGGGCTTGGCGAAACAGAAGCCGCTGGAAAGGCTGAGCATCATCAAGGCCATCGCATTCGAGCCCGGCCACGTGAGTGAACGGCTGCAGCCTTGGCGTGAGGCGAAGACGCCGTTGAGTGCGATCCTGCTGGATGCCCCGCCGGACGGTCAGGTCACCGGCGGGCGGGGTGAAGCCTTCGATTGGCAGGCTTTGGCGGAACACCGCGAGCAGGGTGTGTTTGCCGGGATGCCGCCGATCTTCCTGGCCGGCGGCCTGAACCCGCAAAACGTCGCGAATGCCATCACCCAAGCCAAGCCATATGCCGTTGATGTCTCATCCGGCGTGGAATCCGTACGCGGTGTGAAAGATACCGACAAGATCGCTGCGTTCTGCCAGGCTGTGCGGCTGGCAGACGCCGCTTGATTGCTTACGATGACGGGATTGCACCGCCCGGCCAAGCCGCATCGCTTTCCTTTTCCCAGCGCCCAGCGCCCAACTCCCAGCGCCTACCTTGAAACGCGTCCTCTCCGGCATCCAACCCTCCGGCCAACTGCACCTGGGCAACTATGCCGGCGCAGTTCGGCAGTTCATCGACATGCAGCAAACGCATGAGATGTTCATCTTCGTCGCGTCATACCACGCACTGACCACCGTCAAAAACCCGCAAGTGCTGCGTGAGAACATTCGGCAAGCGGTCATCGATTACCTTGCCTTCGGGTTGGACGCGGACCTCCCGCAAGTGAATATTTATTTGCAGCAGGATGTCCCGGCTGTGACGGAGTTGGCCTGGTTGCTCAACTGCGTCTGCCCCAAGTCGCAGATGGACAAAGCGACGACATATAAGGACAAGGTCGAACGCGGGATGTCCGCCAACCTCGGGCTGTATACCTACCCCGTGTTGCAGGCGGCCGACATCCTCGGCGTCGACCCGGACTTCGTGCCGGTCGGGCAAGATCAGAAACAAAACGTCGAGATTGCCCGCGATTTGGCCCAGCGGTTTAATCATGGGTTTGATACCGAAGTTTTCAAGTTGCCGGTTCCCCGCTTTCAACCTGAAGCCGCGACGCTACCGGGTTTAGACGGGCAGAAGATGTCCAAGAGCTACGGCAACACGATCGATCCGTTTCTACCCGAGAAAAAGCTCAGAAAGACGATCATGAAGATCGTCAGCGACTCGACGCCGATGGAGGAAGCGAAAGACCCCGAGGCAGATACGACATTTCAACTGTTCAAAGCGATCGCCGGCCCGAACGATCCACGGACGGCCGAGTTGGCGGAGAAATACCGGGCGGGCAACTTCGGTTACGGCCACGCCAAGCAGGCACTCTTCGAACTGCTTCTGGATCACTTCGGCCCGGCCCGCCAACGCCGCGAGCAACTCCTGGCCGACCCGGGATACATCGAACAGGTCTTGAAAGACGGCGCGGCCGCAGCGAATGCGGTCATCGGCGATGTCGTCGGTCGAGCGCGGGCGGCAGTGGGATTGTGAAATTTATGCCGACTGTGACAGCGTGCTGACCGCGGTTTGTTGGGCGCCGTAGCCGGGGAGTTTCGCGGGGGCAGCCTGGGTGGCGGTCGGCTGATGCTTGGCGTTTTCTTTCATCAAGAGCAGCCAGGTGTCGCGTTCATAGTCGAGCAGGCGGATGGCTTCATCAATCTTGCTGATGTCGCGATCCATGTTGGCATCGACCAGCAGGCGGTAGACCCAGGTGTAGACCGCGCTGAGCTTTTCGCAAAGCTCAGGAGCGGCTTGGTGGTTCAGACTGGTGCTGAGTTCGAGCACGATTTTCTTGGCCCGGGCGAAGTTCTCGTAGACCGCTTCGTAGTCCGGCTTGTCCAGTTCAAGTGCGGCCTTGGCCTGCCGTGTGAATTTCAGGCAGCCCTCGTAAAGCATCAGCCGCAGTTCCTCCGGGCTCGCGGTCATGATCTTCGTGCGGAGATACGGATTCGGGGCGGGCTTGGTCATACCTGAGACTTATCGACCGGGGGCAAGCACAGGATTCACCTGATTCGTCATGCGTGAAGATTGGGACCGATAAGCGAACTCGAATTGACGGACAAGATCTAGCGCCTTTGAAAACCGCGCTATTGCTGCGGTGCTTGGACCGGGTTGAGCGAGTTGAGCGCGGTGTTGGAATCCTGCAGGCCGGCGAGGGTGAGTTCCAAGTTGGCAAATTCACGTTCCAGCCGGGCGCGTTTGTCTTCGATGGTTTCCTCGAGTCGTTCGACGCGGCCTTCGTTTGCATCGATCTGGCTTTGAATGATGTCAACCTGTCGCTGGACCGGCCCATCAATTGAATCGGTCAGATCGGCCAACAGTTTCTGAATTTCCAAACCCACGCCTTGTGCGGCGACGACATCGGTGTCCTCGCCGGTTTCCGCATCGACCTCGAACTGCTCAAAGGTGAACAGGTCGCGGACGGCTTCGGGGTCGGTGTTGAGGGCTTCGGTGAACTTGGCCTGGTCGAAGCGCAGCTTTGCGCCGCTGCCGACGGTGACGCCGATCTCCGAGAGCGAGTCGTATCGGCCGGTCAGGTCGCCGTTGCTGCCGATCACAGCGTTGTAGATGGCGCTACGTAGCCGGGCGAGCGTCGGGTCGCCTAACAACAAACCCCGCTCTTCGGTGTCGGCGTTGTACGAGTCGTGCTCGTTCATTTTGTCGATCAGCCCGTTGAAACTGCTGACAAAATCGGACACCGCTGAGGTGATTGCTTCGCGGTCTTCGTTGACGGTGATCTGGATCGGGCTGTCGGAAGTGCTCAGCAGGTCGATGGTGACGCCGGGGATCAGCGCATCAAGTGTGTTGGTTTTGCTGGTGACCAGCAGGGCATCTTCGGGGTCGTCACCGCCGTAGAACACGACAGCGTCTTTGGCTCGGCCAAGGCTTTGCGTGTCGAAACCCAATCCGCCGTCGTCAAACGTGAACGCCCCGCCGGTGCCGGATTTATCCGCTGACAAGCTCAAGCGAAACGGTGCACCGGGCGAGCCGTCGTTGATGACCGAGGCGTTGACACCGACGTTGGCATTATTGATCTTCAGCGCCAGGCTTTCGAGCGTGTCGGTCGCACTGACTTCGACGGTCTGGCGGTAGGCCCCGTCGATGTCCTGGCCGGCGGTGAAGGTGCCGGCGATGTTCAGGTCGGCCGCGGTGGAGGAGCCGTCGTCGGTGATGACGATGTCCAAGGCTCCGCTGCCGGTGTCTTCAAGGAGGATGCCGTCGCCGGTGTCGTTAACGCGGGCAACCAGCGATAGGCCACGCGAGTTGATCTCGCTGAGCACATCGGCGATGGTCTGTTCGTTGCCTTGGGTGAGGTCGACGGTGGCCTGTTTGCCGTCGGAGTCTTGCAGCGTGAATTGGCCGCGGGCGATGCCGAGGTTGTTCAGGCGCGTGCCTTCGTTGACGAACTGGAAGCCGAGACTGCCGCCGTCCGCCAAGCCGTCGTCAAATGTGCCGATGATGCCGAGTTGGTTGGCGATGACGCCATCCGCATCGTCTTCGATGATGAGCGGGTCGCTGCCGCCAGCGGTGTCTTCGATCTGGATGCCCGTGCCGGCGTTATTCAGTGAGGCGAGGACGCCGAGCCCCGCCGCATTGATCGTGTCGATCAGCTCATCGACCGAGCCGACGCCGGCGAGATCGACGCTGCCTGATGCGCCAGCCGAGTTGGTAATCAGCAGATTCGCCCCGTCTTGGCCGGCCGAGACGGCGTCGAGCGTGGAGCTCTGAGTCGTGTCCGTTTCGGCATCGACGAGCAAGCCCAAGTCGGTCGCGGCCGTCGTGCCGCTGGCATCGGCGATGGTGAAGTTGCCTGTTCCGCCAGAAGAATCGGTCAGCGTCAGGCGGTTGTTTTCCAGCGTTGCCGTGACGGTTCCGCCGGTGGCCGAAGCGATCTCGTCGATCAGATCCTGCACGGTCGTCAGCGCATCCAGATTGATATTGGCGGTTGCCCCTGCCCGGTCCGTGATGGTGATATCCGCCTGCCCGGTACCGGATGTGCTCAAGCCGTTGCCATCGAACAGGTCGTCGAGCAGCGTATCCGCTGTGGTGTTGACCCCGGCACTGCCGCCCAGCGCCGCGAAACCTTCGCCGCCCCGCAAAGCTCTCAAGAGTTTCGAGTTGATGGTCGAGACGACGCGGTCGCCGACGAGCACGCCGTCCGCATTATCGTCTGTGCCGATCAACCCAAGGTCGAGTCCGGCCTTGGAATCGTTCAGTGCAGAGACGGTCAGCGTCCCACCGCCGGCCGTGTTGTCGGTCAGTTGCAGACCAGTGCCAGCCGGATTGATACTCAGCTCCAGCTCGCCCGTGGTTGCGGTGTCGACCGACTCGAACAGGTCTTCGAGGGTCGTGAAACCCGAGAGGTTCAGGTCGTAGCTGTTGCCTGAGCGTGTGACGACATTGATGTCATCCAGCCCGGTCAGCGCCCGCAGGCCGTTGCCGTCGTTGAGCGAGGCGATGAATGAATCTTCGCCGACGGTGTTGATGTTCAGCCCCTCGATCGTGCCGGTGGACGAGGTGCCGGTAAGCCCGAGGCCGGTCGCGGTCGCGGAGGTGCCGACATCCTGAATGACCAGGTCGTTGGCCGCTTGGCCGGTCGCATCCGACACGACCAATCGGTCGCCGTCGACCTCGGCGAAGACGTTGATGGCCGTGGTCTGATTAATCTGATCGACCACATCGTTGATGCTCACCGCTGAGGTCAGGTCGACCAGGGCGGTGTTACCGCTGCGGTCGGTGATCCGGACGTAGCCCCGCTTGACGCCTTCGCCGCCATTCATTTCCGAGAGCAGCGTTTCGCGGTCCAGCCGGGCTTCGCCGCGGTTGAATGTCAGCGTGCCGCCCTCCGGGGCAACGAACTCAGCCGTCGCATCGAGGAAACCCTTAGTCACGTTCTGTTGGCTGGAGACGAGCTGCTTGACCAGAAGGCTGTAGTTGCCCGGCAACGCCCCGGCCGAGCTGCTGACGGTCGCGACCGTCTCATCCGAGCTGCCCGCCGTCGTCGCCTCGAACACCTCATCACTGGTGAATCGCCCCGCCGCGTTGCTGACCGAAAGGAGCTGAGCGTTGACTTCCTGCAGCGCGGTCTGCTGAGCCTGCAGCACGGTGTTGCGGTTTTCGACCTGATTGATCGGTCGGCGTTCGAGCGCGATGAGTTGCTCAATCAGGCCGGCCGAATCGATCCCGCTGATCAGGCCGGTGGTAGAGGTAATTTGGGCCATAACGCTGTATTTATCGGTCACACCCCCGACAAGCCTGCATTTCGCATAAAAGGTCCGGACGGTTTTGAGGCACCACAACCCATGAACCCGATTTAAGCCGCGGATGAGGCTCTGCGAATCCGCGGATAGGCCCTGCCACAAGTGTTGCCGTTTGTGACGCCTGGGGCGATTGACCCTTTGCCTCGGGAACCGAATTCAGCAGATATCGCTGAGCGGTGCATCCGCCTTCTGACCTTGTCGATGTTGAGCATGTCTATGCGTATACAGCAAGCGACCATCGCGATCGGTTTTTTAGCGGTCGCGGCAATGCTGTATGCCCTGCCCGCCGCGGCCGAGACGTCATTGCGGATCTATGTCAGCAAGCACTACGAAATCCACACCGACCTCAGCCGGATCGAGGCCGTGCCTTGGGGTCGGCATATGGATGCGATGTATGGGCAGTACCGCCAGCGTTTCGGCGGATTCACCGCTCGCCCGACCGGTACGATGCCCCTCTACCTGTTCCGCGATCGGCAGGGCTACCGCGAGTTTCTCGATAAGCATTCACTCACCGCGGAACACTCCGGCGGCATCTTCTTCGTCAAGCATGGCATCCAAGGCCTGGCAACCTGGGTAGAGGATCGCCCCCCCGCGCAGACCCGGGCGGTGCTCCAGCACGAAGGCTTTCACCAGTTCGCATGGAGCTACCTCGGCCCAACCCTGCCGACTTGGGTGAACGAAGGGTTGGCTCAATATTTCGAGGATGCGGTGCTGCTCAAAAGCGGGCTTCGGCTGGGCATGGGCGACCCGCGTCGAATCGAGACCGCAAGGCAGGCGGTGAGCGATGGGAAAATCGTGCCCTGCGATCGCATGTTGAGTCTGACGCCAAGCCATTGGCAGCATGTGCTGCAAAGCGATCCCGAGTCTGCGTCGTTGCTATACGCTCAGGCCTGGTCGATGGCCTATTTCCTGATCCATGCGGAGGACGGCCGCTATTTGCCAGCCTTCGAGCGATACCTCGATCTGCTGTCCGCCGGCGGTGAAAGCAAGCAGGCCTTCACCGCAGCGTTCGGCCCATCGGCGATCGAAGGATTCGAACAGCGTTGGAAAGCCTTCGCACAAACGCAGCAGCCCGTACCACTGCGTGAAGCCACGGACCACCTCGTTTTCTTAGGTACAGCGTTGGCAGCGCTTCATCAGCGTGGACACACCATGCCCGCCGACCTCGATCAGTTGCAAATACAGCTTGTAAACCGCGGTTTCAGCGTCCTGCGCTCTTCGCATGGCCAGGACTATCGCATGCACGCCGAGGATGATTCGCTCTATCGATTTGAGCACCCCGACGGCAAAACCCGACCGTTCGTCATGCTCACCCCGCATCTGGCAAGCCTGCCACCCCGACTCACCGCCCCGGGCCTCGACCCCCAGCCCACGCTGACTTGGCGGACGGCCAGTGATGGCAAGTTGAAGTTTGATATTGAATATCGTTAGGCGATTCGCGGCATCGGCTATAGAACCAGATGCTCGAAACTCGACAATCCCAATGGTTCTTTAAGGTAAAAGGGCTCGGCGTATCGAGTGCCGATTCGGCTGCCCATATAGCCGTTCATCTCGCGGACGAACTCGACGACGCGCCGATTCTTTTCCGGGATGACAAACTGCGTTTCATAAGCCAAGATTGACTTTTCCTTGAGGTCCATCTGCTCGGTGGTATCGACGCAAAACGATGGGTTCGCAACCCAACGCAGATGCGTGCAGTAGTAGTACACCATCCACTTGGGGTAGATCGGCTCGCCAGGCAGATCGATATTGCTGAGCTTAGCATCGAAGCGGGCGTCCTCGACGATGCGGGTCACGGCGCGGTGGTCGGGGTGGGCATCTTCCTCGAAGGGCAGAAAGATCATCTGTGCCTGATGCTCGCGAATGACCCCGGCCACACGATGACGGGCGTCGAGTGTGTGCTGCACTTCACGGTTGGTCAGTCCCAGCAGCTGACGTTGCACCTTGCCGCCGTGGCCCGTGACGTTTTGGAAAAGCTCGAGCGCGGCGGTCCACTCGCGCTCGCGTTGTTCCGGGCTGCCGTGGGGCGTCGGCTCGCCGTTGGTCATGTCCAGCAGCAGGATGTTGTGGCCCTGCGAAGCGAGTTTCGCGATGGTCCCGCCCATACCTAATTCCTGATCATCCGGGTGGGGGCCGACGACGATGATATTCATTTCAAGCTTTCAATTAAGTAATAAATATCGACTTGGCACTTCAGCTCAACCACGGATTCGCTCGTAGAGCTCAAGCAACTCGCGATTCATCCGCTCGGCGCTGAACTTCTCAGCCGCATGACGATAGCCCGCCTCTGCCAAGGCTTCTCGCTGGTCGGGTTCTGCCAATAATTCATTGAGAATCTGGCCTAGTCTTTCGGTATTGCCGACCGGGACCAGTCGACCGGTGACCGCCTCGATACAAACCGCAGGAATCCCACCGACGGCATAGCCGACGATGACACACCCGCAGAGCAAACCTTCCACCAACACCCGGCTCTGCCCCTCTTGATACGACGGCAAGGCCAGCACGTCCATAGCTCGATAGATCGCTGGCATCTCCTTCAGATCGACCCGCCCCAGCCAATGAATCGCATCCCGGCAAGACAGTGTGTCCGCTTGGGCACGAATCGCATTTCGATCGAACCCATCACCCACCATAATCACCTGCAGGCGGGGGTGTCGCTGGACCAGGTCCGGCAGCGTCGAAAGTAGATCGGCATGTCCTTTCAAACGATCCAGTCGAGCGACCAGTCCCACCGTCGGTGCGTCAGGCTGAAGACCGAGCCGTGCTTTCGCCTCTTCGTGCGTCGGCAGGTCGTTGGTAAAAAAATTCACATCAATTCCGCTGGGAATCACGGAGAACTTGGATCGTTCTGTGATTTTGCTTTCGATAAACGCATCAACCATCTGCGATGTAATTGCAACCAGTTGATGACAGTGCTTAGCCGCGTAGCGTTCTAGAGAAATATAGAGCCGATGGATGAGTTTGGATTGCTGGTCGTGAAAGGGCAGGCCATGGACGGTGTGGATGACCGAACCGTTTCGGCCGTGATCTAAAGCATTCCAGGCTGCGACCCGCCCGACGATACCTGCTTTGCTGGAATGCGTATGCACGATGTCGGGCTGGATTGTGCGCACGAGTTTCTGAATCGCCCGGTAGGCCTGTACCTCTATCAGGGGTTGAACCGGGCGGACCAAAGCGTTGATCTGGTGCAGGGTTGCGCCGGTGGCTTGGGCTTCCCCGAGGAGCGAACCTTCGGGGCCGAAGATCGGGCCGTATGCGAGATGCACATCATGGCCGGCCTCGACCTGGGCTTTGCAGGACAAGATTGTGTTCTGCTGGGCGCCGCCGAGAATTAGCCGAGTGATGATGTGCAGGATTCGCATAGTTTGACTACAGCGAGATAACGCAGCGCGGGCCGTTTGCCTACGGTTCAACGGGTCGGTACCTGATCCATTCTAAGCAAAGGCCGGTAGGCGGCAGGGTGGGGCCGGCGAGTCGGCGGTTGCCGGTGTTCAGAATCTCATCCATTACTTCGGGTTTGAATCGTCCCCTGCCGACATCGACCAGCGTCCCCGCGAGGATGCGGACGGTGTGATAGAGAAAGCCGCTGCCGCTGACGACGATGTGGAGTTCCGGGCCTGCGTCGGTTTCCTGAGGTTCAACGCGGCAATCGTGGACGGTGCGGATGGTCGTTGTGCGGCCATGGCTTGCCGCAGCGAAACCGGCGAGATCGTGCGTGCCAACGAACCGGGCGGCAGCATCCTGCATCGGTTCGATCTGCATCGGTTCCCAGGCATGGTGCACAAGATGCCGAATACCCAGCGGCCGACGGTGTGAGGTAAATAATCGGTAGCGGTATTGCTTGCTTTCAACATCACGGATGACATCAAAGTCATCACTGACGATTTGAGGGTCATGCACTTCAATATCTTCGGGCAGCCGGGCGTTGATGGCCAAGTGGAGACGTTCGAGTGGAATGCGGGTGGTCGCGTGGAATTGGCAGGCCTGGCCGATCGCGTGCACGCCGGTGTCGGTTCGGCTGGCCCCGAGTAGCGCGATGATTTCGCGGGGCTGACGCAATAGTTGCACCAAAGCATTTTCAAGCTCGCCTTGGACTGTGCGGAGCGGCTCGAGGCCGGGCGGCTCCTGTTTCTGCCAACCGTGAAAACCCGAGCCGTCGTAGGCCACAGTGAGCTTGTAACGCCGGGGTTTTGGCTCGGTGTCGGCCGGTGCCAATTCGGCTGTGCTCACGAAAGGTCGGCCGATTGTTGGGTGAAGTTGTAAAGCCCCGCCAATTCGCTTAGCAGTTCAAGCATTTTTTCGAGCGGCTGCATCGTGGCCCCGTCGGACAAGGCGTTGGCTGGATCGGGGTGTGTCTCGATAAATAGAGCCTGGACGCCCGCGGCAACGGCGCATCGGGCGAGCGTCGGGGCGACCTCGGGCCGACCGCCGGTGCTCGTGCCTTGCCCGCCGGGTTGCTGCGTGGAATGCGTCACATCAAAACACACCGGCCAACCGAGTTGCATCATGTCGTACAGCCCTGCGAAATCGTTGACCAACCGGTGGTAGCCGAAAAACGTGCCACGCTCGGTGAGCATCATATTTTCGCAGCCCGCCTCGGTGAGCTTCTGCACCACATTGGTCATCTCGGCCGGCGAAAGGAACTGGCCTTTCTTCACATTCACCGCTCGCCCGGTTTGTGCGGCGGCGACAAGCAGGTCGGTCTGCCGACATAGAAATGCGGGGATCTGCAGCAGGTCGATCATCTCGCCTGCGGCGGTGGCCTGATGCGGCACGTGCACATCGGTGGTGACCGGCACGCCGAGGGCTTGCCCGACGTCGGCGATCAGATTCAATCCCTCATCAAGTCCCGGCCCGCGGGAGGTATGGATCGAGCTGCGATTGGCTTTATCGAAAGATGCCTTGAAGATGTAGCTCAGCCCAAGTTCGGCACAACGGTCGCGCACCGCTTGGCCAACCTCAAGGCAAAGCTCGCGCGACTCGGCCTGGCAAGGCCCGGCAATGATCGTCAGCGGCTGGCCGGGGCCGATCTGCACGTTCTGAATCTTTATCGCTTGAACCATTTTGTCGTGCTAGCTCTTTTAACGCCAAGTCGTGGAGACGCCAAGGCGCCAAGGGATTGAATCCAGTCGGTCAGCCAAATTGTTGCAAACGAACAAAGATACGGCATCCCGAATCCGTAAGTATGACAGATGGTATCGATTAGTTTTTTTTTTCTTAGAAGATTAAGACATTTGCTCGTGAGTCGTGAACGACACCGCCCCGATCTTGACGTCTTGGCGTTCGGGGGCCTTTCTCAATATCCAGCTGAACCCTCACCGCCCTTGACGATCGCGACGCCGGCGGAGCAGCCGAGGCGGTGGGCGCCGGCGTTGAGCATTTGGATCGCATCGTCGCGTGAGCGGATCCCGCCGGACGCTTTGACTTGCAGATTCGGCGCGTGCTTAACGAGCCAACGGACGGCTTGGACGGTGGCTCCTCCGGCGGGGTGGAAGCCGGTGGAAGTTTTGACGAAGTCGCAGCCCGACTCCGCAGCGGCCTGGCAGGCGAGGGCGATCCGCCGTTCGCCGACCGCGTCATCGACGCCCGCTATCAAAGCCGCGGTTTCAAGAATGACTTTCACAACGATGGCCGAGCGAACTTCGCGGACTGCGGTCGTTACATTGAGAAAATCATCACGCGTGGCGTCAAGGTCTTCATTAAGCAGGTGCGGCAGGTGGGCAACGAAGTCGATCTCATCCGCGCCGTCCTTGGCCATCGCGGTCGCTTCGATGGCTTTGATGGCGGGCTTCATCGCGCCGAGCGGGAAGCCGACCACGCCGCAGGATTTCACGACATGTCCCGCAGAGGTGTCCTGCGTCTGGAGCTGTTTGACGACGGCGGACAGGTGCAGGCCGTTGACGCAGACTGACGCGAATTGATGTTGCAAAGCTTCTCCGACCACGTTAGCGACCTGTTCGCCGGTGGCCTCAGCTTTGAGTAGCGTGTGGTCGATGGTGCGGGCGAGTGCGTGAGGTTGCATCATGGGATTCTAAATCTCCCCAGCATGGTCAGTCATTGGTATGTAATAGAAGAGATAACGCCAAGAGGCCAAGACGCACAGATGCCAAGAAACTGGTGTTTTTAGTGGGATGGTCGTTTGTTGATTTTATTTGATGTTTGTTTGAGTGGGACGGCCGCTGAAGCGGCCTCCGCCGATGATTTATTTGGCATCTTGGCGTCTCTGTGTCTTGGCGTTCGACCTCAAACTTTTGAAAAACGTTTCGAGCGCATCGCGGAAGGTTTGGCCGTCGGTGGCGAGCAGACCGCGGTGTTCGCCGTTCTGGATGCAGACGAACTTGCCTTTCGGGGCGGCGTCGGCGATGGCCTGACCCGCCTCGACCGGGCAGAGCGGGTCGTCGCTGCCGTGGATCACCAGCAGGGGGGATGTCAGCTTGGCCGCATCGCGAGTGCGGTCCATCTTGAGAAATCCCCGGCCCCAGATCAGTTGTAAAACCCATCCGGCAAGCATCACGAACGGCCAGCGCGGCACGCCCCGCCGCTTGAGTTCGCGACGCAGCGCCTCGTCCCACCAGCGGTACGGCGACACGGCGACAACGCCGGCAAAACGCGGGTGCAGCGCCGCGGTGCGGATCGCGATCTGCGAGCCCATCGACACGCCGAACAGCACGACGCCTGCCTCGGTCATCCCGGCCGGGTCGAGCCCCTCGACGACCGCGAGGACATCATCGGGTTCGCGTCCGCCGAAGGTCGCGGTTTTCGCCTGGGCGTCGCCGTGGCCGGGCAGGTCGAAGACGACGGTCTGCGCGACCCAGGGTTTGAGTAGCTCGGCGCGGTAGATCGCGCCGAATCGGCTGTCGGTGAAGCCGTGTAGCACGATGGCGGTCGGCCCGTCGGGTTGATCGCCGCGGATCACGAAACCGGGGCTGGTCGTGTGATCGCTAAGATTGAAAGTGACCTGTTCACCTTGGAGGTTGAGGTCGGCCGGTTCGGTCGGGCAGCCGACCGCGAGGGCTCGGCCGATGGTGCGGCGCCGCGGCCGAGTCATCCGCCAGACCAGCACGGTCGTGCCGACGATGACGATCAGCAGGTACGCGGTGGCAAAGAGGATGAGTAGTCCGGGCATGGGGCTTAGGATAGGGCGGTTTGAGCCGCGGATTCGCAGAGCCTCATCCGCGGCTCGGGGTGAAGTAAAACTTTCAATCGCTAGGAAAAGGAATTGATCGATGCCGATGGGTAAACAAGCGTTGGTGGATGCGGCCTACGAGCAGGCAGTCAAAGGCTACGACGAGGGCGGCCTGCCGATCGGCAGCGTGCTCTACGACCCGCGGTCGGATGCGATCGTCGCACGCGGTCACAATGAACGGGTGCAGACCGGCGACCCGACCGCCCATGCCGAGGTGGTCTGCTTGCGACACGCTGGCCGACGTCGCGATTGGCCACACCTCACGCTTGTGTCGACACTCAGCCCGTGCATCATGTGCACTGGCACGACGCTGCTCTACAAAATCCCGCGTGTCATCGTCGGCGAGCACCTGAACTTCATGGGGGCGGAAGATCTATTCGAGCAGCACGGCGTGAATGTTACGGTGCTGCACGATCCGAAGTGCACGCAGCTGATGAGCCGATTCATCGAGGAGAAGCCGGACCTTTGGAATGAAGATATTGGAATCACCTCAAGCAACTAGGCATCAACGCGATGTATTTGCAGCAAATAGGCATTTGGAATCGCGGACTTTTAAGAAGACTGAGAATTCAGTCGTCGCTCGGGGCGGCGGCGTTGACGTTGACCGTCGGCGGGATCTGGACCGGCGAGGCGAAGCCTTGCGTTGAGTTGTCTTCAGCAATACGGCTGGCGACGGCGTCGAGCTGGGTGCGGTGCTTGAAGTCGTCGGTCAGGTACCAGTCGCGCCAATTGCGGAGACCATCGGCCCGGGCCTGGGCGGGGTCGAGCACGCGGCCAGCAAGTCGGTCGCCGGTGCGGGGATCGACGGCCTGCCCGCCGATCATGACCTTGCGGTTCTGCTCGAACGCGAGCTTGTAAGCCTGCTCGGTCTTGGTCAGGTTGGGCGAAGTGATGCGATCTCGGCGGGCGAGTTGCGAACCGTTCGAGCGGGCCGGCGCTCCGACGGCGGCGACGACCTCGGTGCGGATGAGTCGACGGATGGCGTCGGCATCGGTGATCGACTTGCCACGCAGCTCAGCCATGGCGACATCAAGCTGGGCGGCGACGTCGGCTTCGCTCGTGCCCGGTGCAGCTTGGGCCAACGCCTCGTCCAGCATCGCGCGGTTCTGATAAGGCTGACGCTGCAGGCTGGCGTAGATCGCATCGAGCTTCGCATCCTGTGCAGCCAAAGCATCGACCCGGCTGAGCAGCTGGGCGAGCATCGGGTCGGTCCGGGCGGCGGCGAGGCGCTCGGCCTCGCTGGCTTCGATGAGCGACTCGAGCTGGGCCTGCATTTGCTTCGCTTCGCGGCGGTCGCCAAGTTGCTGAGCCATCTGGGTCAGGCGGAGGTTGACCCGGTCCATATCGTCGCGGGTCGGCTGGGCCTCGAAGCGGGCGAGCATCGCATCGAGCTTCGAGGATGGGTCGGGCGGCAGGGCGGTGCGGACCTCGGCAATCGCGGCCATGAGTTCCTGCTGACCCGATTCGGGGTCGAGTGTTTCAACCTTGGCCAGTACGGTCTCAAGCAGCGGCTTGAGCTGGGCGTCGGCACCCTCCGGCCGATCCTCGATGAGCTTGCGCAGTGCGGCGAGTTCCTGCGTGGTGGTCTGCTGGGTCTGAAGTTTCTCGACCAGTTGCGCGAGCACGCCGGAGGTCGCCTCGGCATCGCGGCGGACGGCGGCGGCGATCTGCTCGACGCTTGGCCGTTCTGCCAAGGCCAGGCGGAACTGGTCGGCCAAGCCCTGTGCTTCGCCGCCCTGAGCTTCGAGCATCGCAAGAGCGGAGTCGATCTTGGTCAGCATCGCATCGTCGCGGCTGCGGTCCTGCATTGCCTCGGCCAGGGCGGTCAACGGGGCGAGGACATCCGGCTGATTGTCGATCGCGGCTTGGATCGATTCGAGCTTGGGCATCAGTCGATTGTGCTGCGGGCCGAATGCGGCCAGCATCGTCTCGACACGGCGCTCGTGGCCGGCTCGTTGTTGCAACGCGAGGCGGACCTCGTTGCGGAGCGTCCGGTCGTGGTCGGTTTCTTCTTGGCTTTGGGCGAAGGTGTGTTCGAGTTGATCGACGCCGGATTGAGTCGACCAGATCGTCGCCACGTTCAGGCCAAGGAGGATTGCAGCGGCGGCAGAGAGGCCGCCGACCACCAGCCGGGGTCGGCTGCCGAACATCGAGGAAGACCCGCTGCCGACCAGCCCGGCCCGGTGCGCGGTCTCGGCGGGCAGTCGGCCGACGACCATGACGGTGCGGCCGATCTGCAGGTAGTCGCCATCCTTCAGCGGCTGCAGGTCATCGATCGGTTTGTGGTTGCGGTATGTGCCATGCCGCGATTCGAGGTCCTGCACATACCACCGCCCGCCGTCGCACCACAGCCGGCTGTGGCGGCGGGAGACTTTCGAGTCGGTCAGCGCGACGTCGGCGGCCTCGCGGCCGAGGATGATCTCACGGTCGTCGGAGAATTCATACACCCGGCCTTTCTCGCGGCCGCCGGCGACGATAAGGATGAGCACAGAGAATCTCGCAACAAAAAGGAATCGAAATCAGAGGCGGGGACCGACCCGAAAACGCATCGGCCAGCGTCATAAACTACCGAGACCGATAAAAATCTGCAAGCGTAAAGTTGGGTGCAGCTATATAGATGCCCTAAGCCGCAGATGAGGCTCTGCGAATCCGCGGATTCGCTCGCAAAGCCTCGCTCATCCGCGGCTTGAAATCAGTAGGATGAGGATATGCGACAAAGCCTTGTTTTCACCGTGATTGGGCCGGATCGACCGGGTCTGATCGATGCCGTCGCCCAGGCGGTCAACAGCCACGCGGGCAACTGGCGCGAGAGTCGGTTCGCCAAATTAGCCGGCCAGTTTGCAGGGATCGTTCACGTCGACGCCGAGCCGGACGACGCCCGGGCGATCACCACGGCGATCGAGCAACTTGCCGAGCGCGGGCTGAAGGTGACGGTGGGTTCGTCCGAGGCCGAGCCCGCCACCGACGCCGGCCAATCCCTGCACCTCGAACTGCTCGGCCTCGACCGCACCGGCATCGTCCGCGATGTCTCGCAAGCCCTGGCCAAGCGGGATATCAACATTGTTGAGTGGGAATCAGATGTCATCAGCGCCCCGATGTCCGGCGAACAGATGTTCAAAGCCGTCGCCCTGCTTGCCGCCCCCGACGCGGTCGACCTCGAAGCACTGCAAGATGAACTCGACACGATCGCGGCCGAGCTCGACCTCGATTTGAATCTACGACATCCGGATTGATTTTTGACAGGATGACATGATTTTTCGGAATGAACAGGATTAGAAATCTTTGAGTTGGATCGATGGCGTTTGAATGGACTCGGCCGCCTGATCTTTATGAAACGGGCTGTTTCAGCTGATCCTGTCAATCCTCAAAAATCCTGTCATCCGGTCAAAAAATCAAAGCCCGATCTTAGACCGGAATTCTTCGACGCCTTTGACGCCGGGTGCTTCAAACTCGAATAGCGCCCCCGCTGCAGCGTTTTCATCTTCCGGGGCGTCGGGGTGGTTGCCGCCGGCGGAGGTGATGTACATCGTTTCGAGATCGTCGCCCCCGAAGGCGATGCTGGTGATGTTGGCGGTGGGCAGGTCGATGCTCTGCAATTTTTCGCCGTCGAGGTTGTATTGCACGACCTGGCTTCCGCCCCATTTCGCGGACCAGATGTGGCCGTCTGCATCGACGGTCATACCGTCGGGCATGCCCGGGTCGTCGGAGATATGGATTTGTGCCCGACGGTTGCTCAGGTCGCCGGTCTGTTCGTCATAGTCATACGCGTAGATGTTGCCGGTCGGCGTGTCGGTGAAGAAGAACGTTTTGCCGTCGGCGGTGAAGCCCATGCCGTTTGCGCATCCGAAGCCGGTGTCCATGATCTGGTAGCTGCCGTCGGTATCGATGCGGTAGAGCTTGCCAGTCTTGTCGGCGTCTTCCTTCCAGCCGGGGTGGGGCATCGACCCGCTGAACACTCGGCCATGCCGATCGGCAATCGCATCATTAAACCGCGTCTCGCCTTCGATGCTTTCGATGACCGGCGTCTCCTCGCCATCCTTCCAGATCGACACATAGCAGCCTTCGCCACCCATTAGCAGCAGCGAGCCGTCCGCCTGAATTGTCATAGCGCCTAAGTGCCGGCCCTGCTTTAACGTTTGATAATCACCATTCCGGGGGTCGTAGCTGAACAGTCGGCCGTTGGGAATGTCGACCCAGTACAGCAATTTTTCATCGGCGTGCCAGATCGGGTTTTCGCCGCAGACACAGTTGGACTTGGCGATAATGGTGGGGGAGTTGGCCATGGGTAATTTCTATATACAGAACAAATGTAAATCCGCACCCCAAGCTATCACATGACAGAACGACGAACCAAGTGAACAAGATCACGCTTCGATCAGCGAGGCCGGGGCAAGGTCATTCAGGGTGATCGGTTGGCCAGTTTCGATCGAACGGTTCGCCGCCACACCGGTGAGGACGGACCAGGCACCGTCAACATGGCTGGCATCGCGCCGCTGCGGGTCGTCAGGCAGGTCCTCGACGAAGATGCGCTCGAGCAATCGCTTGTCGCCCCCGCCGTGCCCGCCCTCGGCCTTGGGAATCTCGAGATCGACCGGCTGCTCGAACATCCGCTGCAACCGGACGTATTTCTCGCCCTGATACTGCGCTTGTGTCAGCTCTTCATCGCTCTGACCCATGATCAGATGCCCGGCACCACGGGCGAAATACTCCACCTGTCCATCGGTCCCGGTCACGGTCAGCCGCTCGCCTTCCCACGGGCAATACGCCACCAGCGAATAGTTGAACAGCGTGCCGTTGGTGAACCGGGCGTTGACGCTGAGCGTATCCTCGGCAGTGATCGGCCACTTGTCTTCGCCGCCGAATACGTTGCGGTCGCGGATATAGCCGGACTCCTGCTCCGCTTCGAGATATACCCCCTGCATCTCAGGCGAGCGGTCCAGTTGTAGCGCGAAGGGGTCGTCCTTCGCCTCGGCGATGCCGGTGTAGCGGTCGTAGCTTTTCGACTCGCCACGGGCCGCGGCGTTCTTCTCGCCGTAGAACATCAGGTCGCCTTGGGCATAAACCGACCGCGGCCGATCATTAAGGATCCAATTCACCAGGTCGAAGTGGTGCGTGGACTTGTGTACGAGCAGCCCGCCGGAATGTTTCTTTTCGCGATGCCATCTTCGGAAATAGTCCGCGCCGTGTCGCGTGTCCAGCCGCCATTGAAAATCAACCAGCGTCGGCTTGCCGATCCGCCCGGAAGAGACGACCTCTTCAACCAACGAAAACGGCGGCATCCATCGATAGTTGAATGTCACCCGCAGCTTCTGGCCGGTCCGCTCGATGGCTTCGAAGATCGCCGCGACCTTGTCCTCATCCGTGGTCATCGGCTTCTCGCTGATGGCGTCGCAGCCCAACTCCATCGCTCGGATAATGTAGTCGTGATGCGTGGCATCGACGCTGGTCACAATGACCGCATCCGGCCGAGTCTCCCGCACCATGTCATCGAAATCTGACGCTTCATACTGCGGCACGTCCATGCCGTTGTACGTCTCGTGCATGTATTTCGCCCAATATGCCGCTCGGGTCCGACTCGTGTCACAAAGCCCGACCAGTTCCGCATGCTCGGCGAAGTCCCCGCCGATCGCATCCAGAAACATCCGGCAGCGAGAGCCGGTTCCAACCAAGGCATAACGGTTTCTTGTGGCTTTATTCATGATCGACGCACTTTACTCGATGTGCTGTCACTTTAAATAGTCATGCCGCCTGGGCGGTTTTGCTGCGCGGTCGAGATTGACCAGCAGGTAGCGAAGGGCGTCGCAGGTGTGGTCGGGACCGTCTTTGAGCGGCGTATCGCGGTCGGGGCGGTTTGGGTCGAAGCGGTAGGCTGTTAGGTCACGGATGAGCTGTTGGCAGCGTGGGTCGATCAGCAGCGTGCCGCGGTCCAAGCGGCGGCGGATGATTTCGATACCCTCGCGGATCGGCGATCGGGCAGCGCGGACGCGGTAGCCGGCCTGCTTCAACACCGCGATATCGGTCAGGCCGGTGTGCCCGTTGCGTTGCCCGCCGGCGGGATCGACGCCGACCCATCGCAAACCCTCTGCATCGGGGTAATTCCGCTCGGCCGACTGCTGCTTAATTGCTCGAAGATGCTGATCCAGCGTGCGATCGGTCGCGACGTATTCATCGAGAATATGCACACGCGCATTCAGCCCCTCGCCGATGACCGCCGCCCAGAGCATGACGTGCGGGCTGCGCATGCCGAAGTCCATCCCGCCGATGCAGAGGTGCGACTCGACAGAATCGCTGAACCTTCGGACATGTAGCTGCGGATCGAACTGCGGGTAGACCGCGTCCGCCAGGCTCGGCCGACGACACATCATTTCCGCCGCCCACGTCGCTTTCGAGGTGCGATGCCATTGATCGATCAGGTCCTGCACCGGCACGAACCCCGTCGCCGATTTCGCCCGCCCGCCGCAGTCGTCCCACAATACGCAGCCCGCACACGCCAAGTGCTCCGGACACCGGGCCACCACATCCAGTGCATTCCAACGAAATACCTTCATTGGATTGCCGTCACCCAAGCCGTGGATGAGGCTTTGCGAATCCGCGGATCGATCCATATCACCCCCGCTACCTTCTTCAAACCCACCCCCCACCAGCTTCGCCATCAACCCCGCCGGCCGATGCATCGTCGACAGCGCTTCGACCCCGCCACGCACCCGCTGCCCGCCGCACACGCCCGATCGGGTCACCAGTTGGGCCGCTTCCCACACCGCGGGGTCGAACTCTTCGACCTCATCGCAGCGCAGCTTGTGCACCCGCACCCCGCGGACTGATCGCTGCGAGCCGGCCAACAATTCCGCACGGCTGCCGTTGCTCAGCTGCACGCCACGAGCCGTCATCGGCTTGAGCAAAATACCACCCCCGCCCCCGGAAGCTGCTTTGCAAACCGTCATGCCACCGGCACCCCCGAACAGCGGCCGATGCAGCAATGCCGCGAGGTGCTCGTACATCTTGGCCGACTGCTCCAGCGACCCGCCGAGAATCCGCACCTGTATGCCAGGCTTGAACACCAGATCCAACAGCGTCGCCACCGCCCCCAGCATCGTCTTGCCCCCGCCGCGATTCGCCCAGACCACGCAGTCCCGGCTGGACTCGGTTTCGAAAAAGCAATGCGACAAATAATCGAATGGTGCCGACGAGCCGCGACAGATCGCGTGACGCCCGACCCGCAGGCCGAGGGCTTGTTCGACGAATCGATGTAATTGATTCGGATTGCGCGGACGCAGCTGCGCGAGATAATGCAGCCGCCGATGCGGACGGCGTGAAGACATTTCAAATCCTTTAAGTTTCCAGGAAAAACGTTTAGCGGACGCACCAAAGGTGCGCCTGCGACAAACCGCGGGACGCTTTGCGTCACCCGCTAAACACCAAAGGGGTCAGCCTCTGTCACCCCGCCTCGCCGGCATACAACGCGTCGCGCATCGCCTGAATTTCTTGGCCCCCGTCGTCCGCATCCTCGCCGTCGTCCGGTTGCGGCAGCGAGGAGGGATGAATCAACGGCACGCGTTTCAGGTCGGCCTTAAGCAGATCGACACAGGCTTTGCGGGCTTGTTCGGACGACACACTGCCGCCCTCGCCGCCGCCGGTCGCCTGCTTGATCAGCTCACTGACCGCGAGCTGCCGGTATCGGCTGAGCATGAGTTGAGTTTGCAAATCCGCCAACACGCAGAGTTCAGCGAGGCAACGCTGATGCGGCTCCTTCCCGATCCAGTCAGCCAACATCTGAGGCGTCAGCTTGTGTTTGGTGATCAGGCCGGTGAGGTCGAGCTCCGCCTCGAAAATATCTGCGAAGATAGCTTTGTTTCTTTGCTTACCGATGGGCTGAGGCATGATGATGCTCCTGTCGTTCGACCAGTTGGATGAGGGCTTGCTCGCGTGAGCCGCCTAAGTTTTTCAAAGCTTTTTCGAGGCGTTTTCGTTCCGGGGGCAGCAGGAAAAAATGCACCGCGACCGGTCGATCCGCCAACGGCAGCGGCGGACGCGGCGGCGGGGTCCGTTCGTGCAAAGCCAAAAGCCTCTTCAGTTTCGTACCGTCCTCCGGCAGCCGCTTAGCCAACGCCGGACGATCCAGCTTTTCGTGAAGCCGGTGCAAAAGCGCTGCCCGTTTCCGCGGATCGTCGTGACCCTCAAGACGATTGAGCGTGGCCAACAGCAGCAGCGCTTCGCTCTCATCGATCGGCCAAACATCGCAACGGGCCTCGGCATGTCCGAGTTGCCGCAAAGCTTTGACCCGGTGATGACCATCGAGGATTTGAAACGCATCATCGACAGGCCTCACGATGATCGGTGGGTATCGCCCGGTGTCACGCAGACGTACGACCAGCTTCTCGAACAACACAGCGTTCATCATGTTGCTGTTGTCAGGATGATCACGCAGATCATCCAGGGGGATCGTTCGGGATATAGGCGTAGGCAATTCAGTCAACATCAGCGGGCTCCCGGTTGTCATGGAGGTGATAGATCGGCTCGAGCGTCAGGCTCTCGTGGGCGGCAGCGAGTTGGTCGACAAGGGCCGTGTCTTGTCGAGCGGATCGACCCACGGTCTGGCGAAACCAACAGTGAATCTCGTTGGCGATCCAGGCTTGTTGGGTCGAGGGCAAGTCCTCAATGCGACGTTGCACATCGCTCACACAGCTCAGGGCGATCGGCTGAATATTCACGCGGTGCAGCGCCGCCAACAGCCGGGCGTGGCTCGGCAGCGGCGGCCGTGGGTAAGCGGTCATGCCCGCTTTTTCGAAAAACGGATGCACCCGGGCCATCGCCGCCATCGCCTCGGTGAACGGCGTCGTCGCGGTGCGTAACGCATGTCGTACCAGCCGAACCGCCAAACCCAATCCACGCCAGCGCGGCTCGACAACCACCCGACTGATGCAGCGGATTTCGCGGTTGAGCAGCACCGCCCGTTCGCGTGGCCGAAGGTGACGGTAGCGATCGTGCATCGCCCAGTCCCGCATCCGGCAACTCAGACTCGGCAGCGATTCGACCAGCACCGCGACGACCTGGCCCCGGCATTCCTGAAGGTCGCGATGTTGACAAAGTGGGTGAGTAAAACGATCAGTCGCCGTCGGCCGAGGGTCGGTCAGCACAAGCACACGCGTGGCCGTCGCCGGCTTCCGCGACCGGTAGTGGTGCTCAGCAAGAGCAGCGTAATCCCGTAGCGACCCCTCACCCAGCAGGAGACGGTCGGCCGGCGATTCAGCGGGCAGGGCGTGGAATCGCCGCCGCAAAGCGGAGTGGGTGGATGCAATCATTGCAAGCGAATGTTTAGGAAGATTGAATCAACTGTTGAAATGAAGGCGTGGCCGAATTGAAACTACCGCTAGCTTTTAGCGATTAGCCCTTAGCCGTAGACACTGATTTGTCGCCAGTCGCCAGTTGCCAGTTGCCAGCCGCCAACAACAATGCCAAGCACGGGCCATCACTCGCGAATTGACAACTTAAGCCCCGCGCCCAGCGGTTTTTCGACCAGCACATCCGGCTCGAGCGGTTCGAGCAGGTCGTCATGCGTGGTCGCCGCAATAAAACAAAGCTGCGATCGTGTGACCCATTTGCGGACATTTCTTGCGAGCGCTGCGGCCGTGGTGCGGTCCAGTGTCGCGGTGAACTCATCGGCCAGCAATAGCGGCAGCATGTCATCGGCCGACGGCAGGCAGGCGACCTCGGCCATCGCGCGGGCCAATTGATATCGATGACGCTGACCATCCGAGAGCTCGCTCGGCCGACGCAGCATCACCCGCGCATCGTTCAACCCAGCCAAGCTGAGCAACTCCATCGCCGCTTCCATCGGCAGACGGCCGTCATCCACCGCATCGATCAGCGGGGTCTCGTGATTTGCATGGCCGGCATCAAACGCATCGAACGCGATGGGGTGGATACGGGGGTGATCCGCCGTCGCCTCGGCGATGAGCCGCAGCAAGGTGCTCTTGCCGCCGCCGCTGGCCCCGGTGATAAACACGACCTGTCCGGGCCGCAGCGTGATCGTCGTCGGTGGGATCAACGGGGTCGATGCCCCCGGCTCAAGGCTCAGCCCGAACATCGATGCGACATGGAGCATACGCGATGAGGGTTCGCCTGCGTTGTCCGCAGGCGTCGCCGGCAGCGACCATTCGACCTCGATGGGAAGTGTGATGTTCAATGAAAATTGACCTTACGGAGTGAAAGCTTGGAAAGCCTCAGCCTCGCCATTGGCGGACTTCGATATCGAGCATGGCGATGATGCGCAGTCGGCTTTGGCGGACCTGATGCAGCGATCGGCCGGTAACCTTGGCGGTCTCGCGGAGCGTCTTGCGTTGCAGGAAGTGATACTTAGCCACCGACCGCAGGTCGCGGGGCAGGGTCTCGAGATGGGCGGCGAGGTAGCGGTAGCGCTTATGCTGGATATACTGTATCAGCCGAGCAAAACGGTGCTGCAGCGTCCGTCGAGGGATGCCGCTGAGATCGGCGACCTCGGCTAGGGTCATCTGATGCTGAAGCACCTGCTCGACCAGCAGACGCTCCGGCCGGGCCAGGCATTGAGCCAGGGCGAGCAGTTTTTCATGATGCTGTCGAGTCAGCACCGACCGATCCGACACCTGCTCCTGACTGACCCGTTCAACGAACTGCATGCTTGACCCCGCAACCATGATAGGATAAAGTTAGGTATATATTAAAGCCGCGAAACTCGGAAAAGTCAAGTCAATGTTCAATAAAAATTGAACAATTTTGAGGTGCGTAATGCAATCGCTGGGTCAGGTCATCCGGAAACGCCGAGAGGCGATGGGTTTAACGATCACCGCGGTCGCCGCGGCAGTCGGCGTGGCCAAGAGCTACCTCTCGATGATCGAGAACCAGCGGGTCGACCGCCCACCCTCCAAAGGGTTGTTGCAAGGCCTCGAGCGGACGCTGGGCATTTCCGATGGTGAGTTACAACGCATTGCGGATTGGCAGACGACGCCCGAGCCGATCCGCGAACGGGTCGCCCGGCTCAGTGATGATGCGAAGCGTGGCCGAGACCTCGCCGCTTGGCTGAAGGATTCCGCGGAGAAACGAAAGAGCGGCGGCAAGGACCTCGATGCGCTGTACCGCAGCGGCCAGCTCGGCCGACGGATCAACGCGGTGCTCGACACGGGATCAGCCGCGGATGCTGCAGCCGACCACCCGGCCGACTCCGCCGACATGCTGCCGGTGAGTTACCGCGTCCCGCTGATCAACCTGGTCGCGGCCGGCGTCCCGACGCAGCATACCGACCTGGGCTATCCGGACGGCACGGCCGAGGAACACCTCGCCGTCCCCGAAGCCGTCGGCCCGGACACCTTCGCCACACGCATCATCGGCGAATCGATGCAGCCCAACTATGTCGAGGGCGACATCGTCGTCTGCAGTGGCTCGGAAAAGATCAAAGACGGGGATGACTGCTTCGTCCGCCTCGAACCCGATCACGATTCGACCTTCAAGCGGGTTTACTTCGATCAGGCCGACAACCAGATCCGATTGCAACCGCTCAACCCCGCCTTCGAAGCCCGTGTCGTGAATCGTGAGACGGTGGCCGGGATGTATAAAGCGATCTGGAAGTTTTCGAAGTTGTGAGAAAGTTCTCGATACACGGCCGCTAATGAATATTATGTTCAATTCGTCAGGGAGACACGACCAGCATTGACATTGGGTCTTTGGGCGGGTATTTTACCGAACGTTCGGTAAATAAGGAGGTACTCATGGCTTTGACTCGTCGCTCATTCTTCATCCCCATCGCTGCGGTAGCGGCTTTGCTGCTCGCGTACACCCCGACCTATGCGCAGGTCACCACCCAACCCGTGCAGGTGCGGGCCGACTCGGTGGTTTCGTATGACACCGAAGAAGTCGACGGCCTCTCGGTCTTCTTTCGCGAAGCGGGTGATCCGGCGAACCCCGCGATCGTCTTGCTGCACGGCTTCCCAACGTCATCGCACATGTACCGGGACCTGATCCCGAAGCTGGCGGACCGGTTTCATGTGATCGCCCCGGACTACCCCGGATTCGGCCGTAGCTCGATGCCGTCCGCCGACGAATTCGATTATACGTTCGATGCCCTGGCCGAGGTGATTGAGAAGTTTCTGGATCAACGCGAGGTCGAGCAAGCGGTGTTTTATGTGCAGGATTACGGCGGGCCGATCGGGATGCGGCTCATGGCCAGCCGACCGGAACGGGTAACCGGCCTCGTGGTGCAGAATGCCAACTTCTACCCCGAAGGCGTCTTGCCTCTGTTCCACGAAAAGATTGGGCCCCTGTGGACCAACCGCAACGCCGAAACCGAGGCCCCCGTGTACGAGCTGTTCAAGCTCGACGGCACGAAATTCCAGTACCTCCACGGTGCGGGGAACCCGACGCGGATCAGCCCGGACGCATGGATTCATGCTCAATACGGCCTCGATCGTCCGGGCAACGGTGAGATTCAGATGGACCTCCAAGCCGACTACCACACGAACATCGAGAGCTACGACGCCTGGCGGGCCTTACTCTTGGAACACCAGCCGCCGACCCTGGTGGTGTGGGGTAAAGGCGACCCGCTCTTTGGGGTACAGAACGTCGATCTACTCAAACGCGACATGCAGGACATCGAGGCCCACGTGCTGAATAGCGGGCACTTCGCCCTTGAGGAATACAGCAACTTCATCGCCGAACGGATCAACGCATTTTTTGCGGATCGCGCGGATTGAGAAAGTCAGCTTTGCCCGCCACTAAGGTCCAACCCGACGATGTCATCAGCAAGCTGACGGACGTGTTCCGCCGGTTCGGTTACGACGGGTCCAGCCTTGCCGCTTTAGCCGAGGCAACGGGGCTGAAAAAAGCCAGCCTCTACCACCGTTTCCCCGGCGGCAAGCAGGAAATGGCCGAAGCGGTCCTCGCCCATGCCGAGCGTTCCATCGAGCAAGCGGTATTCGCGCCCCTTGCTTCGGGTGCTCCCGCGGAAGCGTGCTTAGGCGGGATGTGCCGGGGGCTGATGGATTTCTACGAAGACGGATCGGCCTCGTGCCTTATCGAAACCTTCTCCGTCGGTGAAGGAAGATCGATCTTCCAAGATCACATCGCCGAGACGACCCGGCGTTGGATCGACGAACTCAAGCGTGTCCTGCAATCAGCAGGCATCAATCCAGAAGATGCAGCCCAACGGGCCGAGCGGTGCGTGATGCTTGTGCAAGGCGGTCTGGTTGTCGCACGGGCCACGGCCGAGCCCGCCCGTTTCCGGCAAAGCCTGGAAGGCCTGCCCGACTGGATGTTGACGAAGTCGAGATCGGGTCAATGAGCCGATCGGCGTTGGTTGGCTTACTCACTCTGTTGGGGGTCGTGACGATCTGGGCGGGTTGGTCGATCGCCTCGCGATGGGGCTTGACCCGCACCGAACTCGGACCCGCCGAGCTGATGCTCGTGCGGTTCGTGTTCGCGGGTGTCGTCATGCTGCCCTGGCTGTTCAAGCACGGGCTCGGCGGCCTAGGTTGGAAAGACATCCTGCTCCTGTCGATCACCGCCGGGCCGGGCTATACCGGATTTACCTACGTCGGGCTTTCTATGGCTCCCGCGGCGCACGGTGCCGCACTCACGGCCGGGATGCTCCCTTTCTTCACCATTCTCCTCGGCCGAGCGTTCGGGGTCGTCCGCATCGGGCCGTGGCGAGCGGCCGCGTTGTCGCTGATGTGCATGGGCGCGACGGCGTTCTTCTTGGATGGGTTCGAGTCGGACCTTCCGAACGTTTGGCTGGGCGACCTGCTCATCCTCGGCGGCCCGTTGGTCTGGTCGATCTACACCTTGCGGATGAAGGCGATCAGGGTTTCGGCAATGCGGGCAACCGCGTTGGTGTCGGTCTTCGGCTGTCTGCTGTTCCTCCCGATCTACCCCTTCATTGGAGAAACAGAGCGGTTGGTCCAAGCCGGACCGATCAGTGTGCTCGGTCAAGGTATTTTTCACGGTTGGCTAGTCGTGATCGTGTCGCTGTTTCTCTACTCCCACGCGGTCAGGACCTTGGGCGGCGCCACGACCACTCTGGCTACGGCGACCGTCCCTGCTATCACGGCAATCGGGGCCGCCCTGCTTCTGAACGAAGTGATGTCGACCGCATCGACGGCGGGTGTGGTGTTCGCCGGTCTCGGTCTTACTTTCACCGCACTCGCTGCCCGCCGTGACGCCAAACTGAAAGCGTCTCGATCCTGATTCCAAATCCCCCGTAACGCACCAATACTCAATAAAACCCACATGCCCTTTTACTCTTGATAAAATATATTATCAATAGCAGTAGCGGGGAATCATAAGTTCAATAAGTCGTCTCAAGTAGCGTCAGGATGCGTAGCACCTCTGCGATGGACCAGGCCTGTGCGGGGCAGCCTCGGGGGGGGTGGGTGCTGTCGGTTTCGTTGGCGTCGTGGATTTCGTGGAGTTGGCCCAGGCCTGGGCCGGCGAGGCGGGCGAGTAGGGGTTGGAGCAGATCGCGGGCTTGGTTTTTCGCATCATCGGAGAACGCGCCGCAGCGGAGGACCGCTTCAACGTAGGGACCGAGCAGCCAGGGCCAGATGGTGCCTTGGTGGTAGGCCTCGTCGCGTTCGCATTGCGGGCCGGCGTAGTGCGGGTGGTAGTTCGGATCACTCGGCGGGAGCGTGCGGAGGCCGACTTCGGTCAGCAACGTTTTGCCCACATGCTCGGTCACACGTTTTCGCAAATCCTGAGGCAGCGGCGAGCGTTCGAGGGAACAGGCGA
>CAZFZS010000001.1:45208-72852 GCA_964523485.1 uncultured Phycisphaeraceae bacterium
ATCTGGTTCGGCCGATCCGATGGGTCGACCTCGCCTTGCGGGGTGATGTGATCGAACAGTCGGCCGTGTTCGGTCGACCAGAACACACGCTCGAAACTCGCCTCAACTCGCTCGGCCAACGAGCGGCAACGCTCGGCCGGATCGGGCTTCTGCGCTTTCAAGAGCTCGGCCAATCCCGACAGCGCGCTGTACCACAGCGCATTGATCTCGACGCATTTGCCGGGCCTTGGCGTATAGACCCGCCCGCCACAGGCGGCGTCCATCCAGGTCAGTTGCGAGTGGTCGTGGCCAGCGGTGATCAGCCCGTCGTCATCCATGCGGATCAGCACGGGGTCGCCGTCGTGCGACTCGGCATGGGTGCCGTGGCTGTAGCCGTCGATGACGGCGAGCATCGCATCGATCAGCCAGTCGGGGGCCGGCGGGTTGACACCCGCGGCTTTGCGGGCTTTTGCGAATTCGAGGCCGGCGTGGACGAACCAGAGTGAGCCGTCGACGGTGTTGTAGTGGGCGTGGCTGTCGTCATAGTCATCGAAGCGGTTGGGCACGAGACCATCACGCATCGCGCCGGCGAACGCTTTGAGCACCTTCTCGGCGTCGTCGACTCGGCCGGTCGCCAGCAGCAGGCCCGGCAGGGCGATGAATGTGTCCCTGCCCCAGTCGGCAAACCAGGGATAGCCCGCCATGATGGTCAGCAGGCGTTCACCACGCAGATTGCGCTTAACGAGAAAATCATCCGTGGCGATCGCGAGTCGCTGTGCGTCCGTTTCATCGCCGGGCAGGTGTTGCACCATGGCGTCGATGCGTCGGCGTCGCGTACTAATTCGGCCGGGCTTGGTTTTGCCGTGGCCGAGCGCAGCGACGAGGTCGATCTTGTCGGCCTTGCCGGGTTTCAGATCGATCAGGAATCGGCCGGGGTTAAAATAGTCCTCTTGATCGCCCTGGCCGCGATAGGCATCGCGCGGGTAGGCGGCGTCATGCCACCAGTGCGGCTGGGCCTCGAATCGACTGGCGTAGCAACGCAGCGTGACCTCGTGGTCTCCTCGCTTGAGCGTGACCGCATCGCCTTTCGGATCAATCGAGAAATCGAACGAAGGTTCGTCATCGCGGTGGGTCAAGCCATGAAAATCTCGTAACGTCAGCAGCGGCGCGAGTTGCAGTTCGGCTTGGCCATGCTCGGCCGTCAGCCCTTCGATGCGATAGCTCAACGTGACGGCCTGCTCATCGGGGTGCAGCAAGAGATCGCGAGTGACGGTGAGGCCGTGCTGTTGAAAGGTCCATCGAGCGATGAGGCCTTTCTCAAATTTCACCGACTCAGCCCGTTGCTCCGGCGCGACGACGTAGCCGTCTTGCCCATGAAACTGAAAGCAGGCGAGGTTGATGACTCGGCGGGCGTCATCATCTTCATTGTTAAGGGTGATCAGGTCGTGGACCTGGTTGAGTGCGACGATGCGGCCGACGGGCGGGCGCGTGGCGGCGATCAGTAGGCCGTGGTAGCGCCGGGTGTTGCAGCCAGCCGCGGTCCCCATGGCGTACCCGCCGGTCCCGTTGGTCAGCAGCCATTCGCTGTCCATGGGCTGGTCGGTTTGCGGGTCGATGGTGTTGACAAATTCGGAAGCACCCATGGCGGTAGTGTAGTCGGCAGACCGCAACGGGAATGCGATTTCAATGAGCGTGACGAAAGAAGAATATTTCTAACCACAGAGACACAGAGGCACCAAGTAAGGCAAAACGAACAGTGTCATTTCTAAGTTTCAATGTAATTTGTTTGAATTCACAAAATAAGAATAAGTCAAGATTTTGACTGTTTCTTCTCTGCGTCTCTGTGCCTCGGTGGTTTGTGCTGATTTTAGAAAAAAGCTAAGCCTTGAACGCCGCCATGGCTTCGTCGACCGACGCGAACAGATGCAGCAGGCGTTGCATGTTGGCCAGTTCGAACGAGGTGCGGATGTTGGGGTCGGGCAGGGCGATGTGGAGCTGGCCGCCGGTGGACATGAAGCGTTTGCGGATGGTGATGAGCATGCCCATCGCGCCGGAGGGGACCATGGTGACGCCGGTCGTGTCGACGAGCAAGCGGGGCTGGGGGTCGGCAATGGTGTTGGAGAACTCGAAAAGCTCGCGGACCGCGATGCCATCGAAGCGCTGCTGCGGGAACGTCACGCGGTGGATGCGGTGGTCTTCTAGAGCATGGATGTGGGTGAAGTCGGGCATGATGAAATGGGAATCAAAACCAATCGCGGAGGTCGCCAAGACGCAGAGACGCGAAGACCAATGAGTGCAAATATTAAGTTACCGGAACAATAGTTTGGAGACAATGAACTGAAAAGTTCAGTTCAGTCTCATACCACTTCGCGTCTCCGCGCCTCTGCGATCTCCGCGATTGATTACTAGAGAATTACAACTCGATCCGCGGGTCGAGCCAGGCGTAGGCGAGGTCGACGGCCAAGTTGAACAGGATGAGCATCGTTGCGTAGATCAGCACGATGCCCAGGATCAGGAATTGATCTTTGTTGAGCACGGCATTGACGAAGTATTCGCCGATGCCGGGGATGTTAAAGACTTTTTCGACGACGAAGCTACCGGTCATCGCAGCGGCGGCGGCGGGGCCGAGGAAGGAGAGCACGGGCAGGAAGGCAACTTTGAGGGCATGGCGGAACAGCACGCGTGAGCGGGAAGCACCCTTGGCATAAGCGGTGCGGACAAAGTCGCTGGCCATGATGTCGGCGAGTCCGAGGCGGATCAGCCGGGCGATGTAGGCGGCGGGGGCCAGGCCGAGCGTGATGGCGGGCAGAATCATGTCGCGCGGCGAAGCCCAGCCGCCGATCGGGAACCATTGGAGAAGTCCGGCGAAAACGACCAGCAGCACCGTCCCGGTCACGAAGCTAGGCAGGCTGATGCCCAGCAGCGTGATGGTCAGTGTCCCGCTATCCAAGGCCGAGCCGGGCTTGAACGCGCCCAGCAGCCCGGCCATCGTGCCGAGAATCAGCGCGAAGCCGATCGCCCCTGCGCCGAGCGATACGCTAATCGGCAGGCCCCGGCCGATGATCTCCGACACCTCCCGGCCGGGGTTGGCCAGGCTCGGCCCGAAGTCGCCGCGCGTCACCACGTCGCGCACATAGACCCAAGCGAAGCGCGTCGGCGAGTCGAGGTTGTAGCGGGCCTTCATCGCCGCCTCGACCTCCGCCGGCGGCCGGCGGCCCTCGGGCCGCTCCAACGGATTGCCCGGCAAGACCCACACCAGTACAAACGTCAGCGCAAACACCACCGCCAAAATGATCGGCAACTGGATCAGACGCGAGAGAATGAGAGAGAGCATTGTTTAGGCGCTAGGGGTTGGGCGCTAGGCGCTAGGTCATGGTGGGGAGGGTGAAAAAGGTGCGGCGTGATTTGAGCAGTCAGCGCAAAAGAGTTTTTGGATGATGAGTAATCACCAGTTTCATCCAAGACATCTGGCCGACTAAAAACGTAACGCCACTGACCTAGCGCCTAGCAACTAGCGCCCAGCGCCTACCTCAATCCCCGCCAAGTCCCGCACGTTCCACGCATTGGGCTCATGGCCCTGGATCACCTCGGGGTCGAACAACTCGAGGTTGGTGTAGTGGTACAGCGGCATTAAGGGCTGCTCGGCGAGCATCATCGCCTCGGCCTCTTTCAATAACGCCATGCGCTTCTCGCTATCCGTTTCCCGGCTGGCCCTGACGAGCAGTTGGTCGTAGTCGGGGTTGTGGTATTTCGCGTCGTTGTTGCCATCGTTTTTGCGGAGCATGTCGAGGAAAGTCGTCGGGTCGCGGTAGTCGCCGAACCATCCGCCGCGCGAGATGGAAAAGCCCTGGCTGCGGCGGCGGGTGCTGAAGGTTTTCTTTTCGACCTGTTCGAGTTGAACTTGTACGCCCAGGTGCTCCCGCCACATGTTGGCGATGGCCTGGGCGACGTTTTCGTGGCCCCCGCCGGAATTGTAGAGGATGCTCAGGTTGTTCAAGCCTTGGCCGTCCGCATGCCCCGCATCGGTTAGCAATTGCTTGGCCTGCTGCGGATCGAACGCCGCCCAGTCGCCGGTCGGCACGTCGTAACCCGGCACGACGCCCGGCGGGACGAATGTCCGCGCGATCGGCTGATTCATCCGCGTGACGTATTTGACCAGATGATCCCGGTCCACCGCCAATGAAAGTGCTCGGCGGACCCGCGCGTCAGCCAATGGGTTGGGCTGGCCGTCCACTTCCGGCAGACAATTAAACAGGTAGTAGTAGGTTCCCGCGGCTGGCACGCTGTGTACATCGTCGCGATCAGCGTTCACAAGTTCCGCCGCGATCGGCAGGGCCGTCGGCAGCCCCGGATACCAATCGGCTTCGCCTTGCTCATACCGCAACAATGCACTGGTCGGCTCGGTGTCGACGATCATCACGACCCGCGAATTCATCACGTTTTCCGCATCCCAATAGGTCGGGCTGGCATCCAGAATCGTCCGCGACTTAGGCGTCAGGCTTTTGAGCTGGTAAGGCCCATTACCCACAAGCTGCTCGGGGTCGCGGAAGTAGTTCGAGCGGATCGTCAACGCCCCGGTGTCGGCGTCCATGTCGATGTTCGGCTCAAGCGACGGGCGGTGGTTCGGGCTGAACGGGGCGAAGGCGGCAAGCTCGATGAAGTAAGCCATCGGCTGAGCGAGTCGGACTTCAAGTGTGTGGTCGTCGATCGCTTTGATGCCGACGGTTTGGTCGAAGTGTTTCAGCGTGTCCTGCCAGAGTTGGTCAGCGGATTTGCCGGAGGACTTGAACGCAGCGAGTTGGTCGGCCCGCCATTGGAAGAAGGCTTCCGCGCCCTTGATGCCGAAGAACAGGCCCGAGTAATCCGCGGCAAAGTCCGGCAGCAAAATGCGGCGCCAGGCGAACACGAAATCCTCAGCGACCAATGGCTCGCCGGTGGACCAGACCGCGTCCTCGCGGATCGTAAAGGTGTAGGTCAGCCCGTCTTCGCTGACCGTCGGCATCGCCTCGGCGGCGGCGGGCACGACCTGCATCGATTGCGGATCGACACGCAGCAACGGTTCGTAGACCGCCTCGATCAGGCGGAAATCGATCAGCCAACTCGTGCCTTGCGGGTCGAGCGTGTCGACGTCGCCGGCACTGAGGAATCGCAGCGTACCTTTGTTGCCGGTCGGCTCAGGGTCGTCCTGCTCGAAGCCACAGCCGATCGTGACCAGCAAGCCAAGCGTCAGCAGCAGCGAGACCCGGATATAACGCAAAACAAGGCGTGGTGTCATACAAGCAGTTTAAGGCTTGTCGATCGATCGAGATGGAGTAGTAGGGGCGTGGCGTCCGGAGGGTGAGATTGAATTCGGTTTGATCCGGTGGGGCGGCCGTCTCGGCTTTTATTCAGCCGCAGCCCGAAGTCGAGTAATTTTCGGCCTACAAACGGATGGCAGATGAGACGCCCGCCCCACCCATGCAAAATAACCAGCGTCAGGCCGCGAGGGGTAAGGCGGTGGCAAGGGGAGGGTTTATATATAGATGCAATGGCAAAGGCCCCTTTGCGGCGGGCTGGGCTTCTTCAATATTTTCGGGGGTACTTCCGGGGATACTTCCGGGGGCGGGCTGGAGCGGGCCAAGGGCTTGCGGGTAGTAGGTGCTGAGCACGAACCAGGCGATGACGGCGAGGATGACGGCGAAGAGCAGGAGGTACAGCGCTCTGCGTTTCGTGCCGGGTCGGCCGGTGCCCGTGGCATCGTGAACCTGAGCGGCGGATCGCTCGGCCCCGGTGTCGCGGGCGATGGCGGATTTTTTCTCCATCGCGTCGTAACGCTGCTCATCCTTCTCGGACCCTTTGCGTGTCAAGGCCCCATAAAAACCCTCGCCGTTCTGCCGAGGCAGGACATAGAAGACCCGGCCTTCCTCATCACGGATCGCTCGGCCAACGTCGCTGTCGCGGACTTTCACGGGCCGACCCGAGTGCGGGCTGTTGATGGTCAGAGGCATGGCGGGCTCCAGAGTGGGTGAGGCCAATCCATTGTAAAGCGTTACGCATCGTTCTTGAAAGAAACCTCACTGTAGGCCAGGCCCTTCACGTCCATGCAAGTTATCAGTCATGACTTCAAGCAAGCCCATCCGATCAAGCCCGGACAGATACAACCCCGGCAAATCATCGAACCGCGAACCCAGGACGAGTCATTATGAGCAAGCAGCAGATCATCGAAGCCATTCAGCAGATCAACCCGACCGCGGACTCGGTGTTCCTCCAGCAGTTCGACATCCTCAGCCTGAGCAACTACCACGCCCGGCTGACCCGCGTGCTGGGCGTGCGTGGCCGCGACAGCGTTTGGGTCCGCCCAACCCCGCCGGCGGTGCAGGAACTGCGCAAGGCGGCGTGATCAAAAACGATTTCACTCCGCGTAACGCTCCGCCGCCCCCTCAGCCGGCTCGGGCAGGTCTGGGCCGGTCGGCGGCTTGTCATCGATCAGCGTGACGATGCTGCCGCCCGCCTCGTCCTTCACGCCCATATCCAGAAACACCAATGTCCAGTCCGACTCGCCGGGTAATTGCTCGGCGATGACCCGGACCCCCGCGCCGCGCTTCGGGCCATGGACCCGCATGTTCAGCTCGGCGTAGCCATCGTCGTCATCGATCAAACCGGTCGCCAACCAGCCCGGCTCGACCGGCGTACCCAGAAGCTGCCGGACCTGTGCATCGTTCTGAAGATGTGACAAGGCCAACGCGTAAGGCTCGCTCTGCTTGACTTTGCCGATGAAGACCCAGGCGACAACCGAAAAGACGATCGCGCAGAACGTCAGCCAACTCACGATGATCAGCAGCAATGCCCGCATCCGGTGGCGGACATACCAGGGCTGATGAGAGGTCGCATCCATGGCGGCATTCTAGACATTGCACAATAACGCCGGGGTGGCCGGGGCAGCCATGCGGCAAATCTGAAACCCAATCAATAATCCAAAATCCAAAATACTTTGCGTCCTTCGCGGTTCAAAATCCATCCAGCCGAGTCAGGCCGAATCACCTGCATCGCAACCGCTCTATCATGAGCCGATGCCCAGCCCCTCGACGAAGATCCTGCCGCATGAAACGCCTGCCTCGCCCGACCCACGCGAGATCATCGGCTACCAGGAATACGTCAGTTTCCCGGAATGGGGGATCGACCGCCTGCTGGCCAAGTCCGACACGGGTGCCCGCTCCAGCGCGTTGGATGCGAAGAATATCGAGGAATTGCCGAATGACCGGGTGCGATTTGACGTCGCGCTATCACGGAAAAACCGGGACCGGACCGTGGCCGTCGAGGCCGACATCGTCCGCCGAACACGCGTGCGTTCCAGCCACGGCCACACGACCGAACGGCTGGTCGTCGCCACGCCGATCCGTATCGGTTGGGTCGAGACCGTCGTCGAGCTGACACTGGTCAACCGCAAGCGGATGATCTGCCGGATGCTGCTGGGGCGGACCGCATTGAGCGAAAGCTTCCTGGTCGACGCCGGCCAGCGGTTTTTAGTGAGCGAGCAGCGGGTGCGGAAGAAGAAAAAGGCAATTTGACAGGATGACAGGATTGGCTGGATAAACAGGATCAGAATGAAATTTGGGAAAAAGAATTAGTGCTGGCCCCCTTGTGAAAAATAAAAAAACAATGCTTTATCCTGTATATCCAAACCATCCTGTCATCCTGTCAAAAGATAAATCATGAAAATCGTCGTCCTCTCTCGTAACCCGCGTGGGTATTCTGTTGCCCGCTTCAAGGAGGCGGCGCAGAAGCGGGGCCACACGCTGCGGGTCCGCAATCCGCTGAAGTTTTCGATGTATGTCGAGCCGCAGACGCCGGACCTGACTTACAACGGCAAGACATTCGGCGAGGTCGACGCGGTCATCCCCCGTATCGGGGCGAGCATCACGCACTTCGGCACGGCGGTCGTTCGGCAGTTCGAACAGATGGGCGTGTTCTGCGTGAATACCGCGACGGCAATCAACGTCAGCCGAGACAAACTCCGCTCGATGCAGATCCTCAGCCGACACGAGATCGGCATCCCGGACTCGGCCTTCGTCCGCGGCAAGGAAGACGTGCTGCCGGCGATTGAAAGCCTCGGCGGCGTGCCGGTCATTATCAAACTGCTCGAGGGTTCGCAGGGCGTCGGCGTCATCCTCGCCGACAACGTCAAGATCGCCGAGGCGATCATCGAGACGCTGCAAAGCGCTCGGCAAAACGTGCTGCTGCAAAAGTTTGTCAAAGAGAGTAAGGGCAAGGATATCCGCGCTTTCGTGGTCGGCGGCAAGGTCGTTGCGGCGATGCGGCGCAAGGCGGCCGGCGGCGAATTCCGCAGCAACGTCCACCGCGGCGGCAGCACCGAAGCGGTCGAGCTCGATGAGCAGTTCCAACAGACCGCGGTCCGCGCGGCCCAGATCATGGGGCTGCGTGTCGCGGGTGTCGACATGCTCGAAAGTAAGGACGGCCCGCAGGTGATGGAGGTCAATTCCTCGCCGGGACTCGAGGGCATCGAAGCAGCGACGGGCGTCGACATCGCCGGGGCGATGATCGAACACATCGAGGAACAGGTGCTGTTCCCCGATGTCGATATCCGCCAACGCATGACCATCAAGTCCGGCTACGGCGTCGCGGAAATTCCCGTCAACCGCGAGTCCGCGCTGGCCAATGTCACCATCGGTGACTCGGGTTTGCGTGATGACAAGGAAGTGCTCGTGCTGAGCATCACCCGCGGCAGCACGGTCATCCCCGCCCCACACGGCAAGACCGACATGCTGCCGGGCGACACCCTGCTGTGCTTCGGCAAACTCATCACCCTACGCACGCTCGTTCCCGCACAACCCGCCAAGCCGCCGCGGAAGAAACGCAAGCGGAACAAGTGAGTTTTGACAGGATGACAGGATTTGCAGGATCGACAGGATCAATCGCATTGCTTCTGGTCGATTTGAGTTAGCCATAGCTCATTCATTTTCTTTGATGATCCTTTGCATCCTGAAAATCCTGTCATCCTGTCAAATGTCTTCGCGGTTCAACAAATCGCCTATCGGTATGATGTCCCATCATGGAACGTCAGCCCGACAATCCCGTTGCCGATCAACGCGCTTTCCCACGGCTAAGCGAAGAAGAGATTCAGCAGATCGAGCGCTTCGGCCAGGTCGAAAGCCTGCCCAGCGGAACGACGATTTTCGAGCGTGGCGAACGCTCGGTCGATTTTTTCGTTGTGCTTAAAGGTCGGGTTGAGATTTTCGATGATGGCACGGTGGAGGAAAACGATGAACCGCGTGTCGTGCATGTTCATATGGAGCATGGTTTCACGGGGGAACTGGACTTATTCAGCAGCCGCAAGATTCTGGTCAACGGCCGCGTGGTGACCGAAGACGGCAGCGACGCGGAGGTCCTGCGTGTGCCGCGAGATCAATTTTCCCGGATGCTCTCGGCCGAGCCGCAGGTCGGCGAGATCGTCATGCGGGCGTTCATCCACCGCCGACTGGACCTCATCCAGACCGCTTCCGGTGGGGTGCTGATGATCGGCCAACGCAACTCACCGGCGACGCTGGAGCTCCGCCGATTCCTCCGCCGCAACGGCTACCCGCTGCGGCTGCTGTACATCGACGATGAGAAAGAGGGCGAAGCTGCAAACCGCGAGATTCAGGAGCGGGGCTACTGCGAAGACGAGTTGCCGATCGTGGTCTGCTCGCCGCAGCACACGCTCTGTCGGCCGAGCGTCGCGCAGGTCGCGGAATGCCTCGGGCTGACCGAACAGCACGACCCGGACCAGGTGTATGACGTCACGGTCGTCGGCGCGGGCCCTGCAGGATTGGCCGCCGCGGTCTACGCCGCCAGCGAGGGGCTTAAGACGCTGATCCTCGAAGCGCAGGCCCCCGGCGGGCAGGCGGGCACCAGCAGCCGAATCGAAAACTACCTCGGCTTCCCGACGGGCTTGAGCGGCGAGGAGTTGGCCGGCCGCGGCCAGGCCCAGGCCCAGAAATTCGGTGCGACACTCTCGCTGCCACGGCAGGCGAAGGGTTTGGAATTGCACAACGGCATGTACCGTGTCGAACTCGATCAAGGCCCGGCCGTGACGACGCGCACCGTCGTTGTCGCCTGCGGGGCGCGTTGGCGGACACTGGACATCGAGAACTGCGACCGCTTCACCGGCAGCGGCATCCACTATGCCGCGACCACCGTCGAGGCGGACCTGTGCAAGGACAAGCAGGTCGTGGTGATCGGCGGGGGCAACTCGGCCGGCCAGGCCGCGGTCTATCTTTCGCGTCACGCCAAGTGTGTGCACATGCTCATCCGCGGTGACAGCTTGGCTGACAGCATGAGCGACTACCTCCTGCAACGCATCGAGTTGTCGGACCGGATCAAACTGCACACCAATACGAAAGTCACTGCACTCGATGGCGACGACTGGCTCAGCCAAGTGACTTGGCAGCACGGCGGCGACAAGCCGACCGAGCAGGACGTGAGCAACCTGTTCCTGATGATCGGGGCCGAGCCGAATACCGATTGGCTTGACGGTACGGTTCGGCTGGATCGCGGCGGGTTCATCTGCACCGGCAGCAATGCGATGGGTGAGGCGGATGAGGGGGCCAGCGATGCACACCCTTGGTCGCTGGAGCGTGACCCGCACACCTACGAGAGCAGCCTCCCGGGGGTGTTCGCGGCCGGCGACATCCGCTCGGGCAGCGTCAAGCGCGTCGCCTCCGCGGTCGGCGAAGGCTCGGTCTGTGTGCAGGCCCTGCACCGCGTCATCCACGAGCAGCAGCGCGACGTCGTGCCGGTGAATCGGTAAACATTTTTTCAGTCATTCGGATATGCGCGGAGATCGCAGAGGCGCAGAGACGCGGAGTCAGCAATCTCTGACGACGGCTTATAATTGAGCAATTCGTTATTGCAAATAGGTATTTAGCTCAATAGATAAGTTGAATTTCCTATCGCTTTTGATTGTTTTGTATCCTCCGCGTCTCTGCGATCTTCGCGAATAATTCGCAAGGCAAAATCTTCAATTCCAGATCTCAGTAATAAAATATGACGAGAGACTTGAACAACCGTTCCGCATTGATCACCGGCGCCTCGGCGGGCATCGGACGGGCCACCGCCAAAGCGCTTGCCGCGGCCGGGGCGATCGTCGTTGTGGTCGCCCGGCGGAAGGAAAAGCTCGATGCCTTGGTAAATGAAATTATCCAAGACGGCGGCCGAGCTTTCGCGGTCGAGGCGGACGCATCTGACCCGCAGTCGATCGATCAGATGTGGAAGCAGACGACCGATTGGATCAGCGCGACGCCGGATATCGTCGTCGCCAACGCCGGCCGGGGCCTGCAGGGCGGCGTGCTTTCGTCTGACCGTGACCAGTGGGAGCAGATGTTTCAGCTCAATATCACCGGCAATATGCACCTGATGCGCATCGCCGCCGAGGCCATGCAACCTTTGAAAGATCGGCCGCGTGATCTCATCGTGATTGGCTCCGTCGTTGGGACCAACGTCTCGCCCTTCTCCGGCGTGTATGGCTCGACCAAGTTCGCCATCGAAGCCGCCGCCGAGGCGCTGCGTCGCGAGGTCGGCAAAGCCGGCGTCCGCGTCACCACCATCAAGCCCGGCATTGTCGAAAGCGAGTTCCAGGACGTGGCCGGCTACGACCACGACACCTTCGGCAAGGTCGTCGAGAAGTTCGGCGACATGCTCCAACCCGACGACATCGCCCGTGCCATCGTCTTCGCCATCCAGCAACCCGCCAATGTCCACATCAACACGCTGACCATCCGCCCGGTTGGGCAAGACTATCCGTGAGCGAATTTCGAGGTGCAGCCGATATAATGCGTTGATGAAGCTCAACGCAAGATTCGACGGCCGTAACCTCGTACCCGAGCAGGTACCCGACCTGCCTCGTGATCGGCTGCTGCATATCTCGATTGAAATGACCGCTGGGCACGAACATCACTCGAGAGTAGATTTCCAAAACTGGCTAGGGCAGGCCAAGCAAAGTCCAGAAAACCTATCGCCCCGATTCAAAAACAGTGACCAGCTTTGGGAAAAAGGTTAGCCAAGTGATTCTTGATGCTTCTGCGATCCTCGCGATATTCTTTGCAGAAAAGCATAGTGCCTGGGTTGCAAGCCGGCTGAACCAAGAGCAGGACTTGCGGATGAGCACGGTCAATCTGACCGAGTGTCTGATTCATATCCGAGATCGACAGCCCGCCGATGCAGATCGACTTCAACAACAGTTGATGAACAGCGGAATTGCGTTTGTCGCGCCTGACGTCGAGCAGGCATCGCTGGCAGCCGAGGCACGACTGCGGTTGCCGCTGAATCTAGGCGATTGTTATGCCTACGCATTGGCTAAGCAAGTTCGACAACCTCTATTGACGCTCGACTTGGATTTTCGTCGTGCGGATATCGAATTGATTTTCCCAGAATAGTTCGTTCGGGTTCACGCGATAGGCCCGGTTGGGCAAGACTATCCGTGATCCATAGCTAAAGCCGCTTGGCTTTTTCAAGATCAAATTCGAGTCGCTCGCGATCCCAGTCCGCTAAGTCGGCGGCGGCTTCGTAGCTACTCTGCAAGAAGTCGAGCAGCATCTGATCGGGGTCCGCTGCTTGACGCACCGCGTCGTATGGCAGCACAAACTCGCCCAGTTCGTTGTGGTAATACGCGGCCTCGGGTTTGACTGCCGCTTCGGCAAAACCCTCCGGGGCGGGATAGGCGTAGCTGTAGAAGACCGCGTCCTGATCGTCATTGCCCGGCCAGAAGCCTGCACTGCTGACCTCGTGGGAATACGACTCGCGTGCGACCCAATCGGGGAAGTTCGGGATGCCGCCGGGGTGGGGTGGTGCGGTTCTTCCCGAGAACCGGGTGACCGCCATGTCGAAGCTGCCCCAGAAAAATTGAACCGGGCTGCACTTGCCTAGAAACCCGGCGCGGAACTGGGTGAGCACCCGATCGCAATGCAGCAACACGAGAAATAAATCATGAGCCGCGTCGGCGTCGTACTGCCGAAGTTGATGGTCTTCCTCGAACGGCGTCGCGTCGGCGATCTCGCTCGGGGTCGTGTAGATCTCAACGCCCAGCCCGAGCTGTTCATGGCCTTCCATCAACGATCGATAGAACGCAGCGACCGACATGGATTTTAGCTCCACGCGGTGTTCCCTTTCGTCCGCAACCGTCATACTTAAAACATGATCTACGAAGTCAAACCGCATCGAAAACGATTGGTTGCGGTGATGTATCACAGAACTGTTCAACCCGCGTGCATCGACATAAAGTGGCACATGCCAGGAGTGGTTGAACCAGGGCATCAGGGACAGCCGGATCTTGCCGACGATTTGCGACCACAAATGCAGAGCGGTCGCGGTTTCGGACCAATCGCTGTAGTTCAGTTTCGGCCAGACCGATTGGTGTTTCTGATCTGTGTTCATGGGACGCGTTCCGATCGGATGCGAGTATTCGGCCCGGGTCTGGCCGATGGACAGCAGTTTAAGCAGATCGTATTCGCATAAGTCCAGCGGCTTGCGGTTAACCTTTTATCATGCCTCAATCTCTGCCCTTTCGAATTGCCGGCCGAACGATCAAGCGGGGGGAGACCGCAGACATCAAGCTGAAGGTTTCCGAGCGGTATACGGGCGACCCGATCTCGTTGCCGATTCGGGTGATGCGGGCGAAAAGGCCCGGGCCGACGGTATTCGTGACGGCGGCGATCCATGGCGAGGAACTTAACGGCGTGGGCGTGATCCATGAACTCATGTATGACGACGACATCGCGGGCTTTGTGCCCGATGGCCCGATCAATCTGACAGCCGGCACGCTGATGCTCGTGCCGATCGTCAACATCTTCGGCTTCGAAACACAGTCGCGATACATGCCCGACCGCCGGGACTTAAACCGCAGCTTCCCAGGCTTTCCCAACGGCAGCCTGACTTCGCGGATCGCGTCGATCGTGTTTCGCGAGGTGGTGCAGCGCTGCGAATTCGGCATCGACCTGCACACCGCCGCGGCGGGGCGGACCAACTTCCCGAACATCCGCGGCGACCTGTCCAAGCCCGGCGTTCGACGGCTGGCCGAGTCGTTCGGCTGTGAGTTAATGGTCAACGGCAAGGGGCCGGACGGCTCGTTCCGCCGTGAGGCGGTGAAAGCAGGCTGCAGCGTGATTACCGTCGAAGCGGGCGAGCCGTTGAAGATCGAGCCCAGCGTGTTGGAGGTCGGCGTCCGCGGGGTGCGCAACGTTTTGATTGAATTAGGCATGACGACGGGTAAGCCGACGAAGCCCGCGTATCAGCTGCGGATCAACAAGAGCACCTGGGTCCGTGCCGACGTCGGCGGGATCCTGCGGTTCCACGTCAGCCCCGGCCAGATCGTCGCGGCGGGGCAACCCATCGCGACCAACGCCAGCGTGATCGGGCAGGACCGCAACGTGCTCACCGCGCCGACCGACGGCGTCGTGCTGGGCATGACCACGCTGCCCACGGTCAAGCCCGGCGAACCGGTCTGCCACCTCGCCGTGCCAGGCCGATCGTTGCGGGCCATCGCCAAGCGTGTCGACAAACTCAAAGCCACCAGCCTGGCCCAACGCATCCGCACCGACCTGGCGACCAACATCAGCGTCACCGAGCGCGAAGCCGAGCCCCCCGCGCCGGCGGATTTGGAAAACTAGGGCAGATGAAGAAAACTTTCTCTATCGATCGTCACCGCGTGATTTTCAAACCCGGACTCGGACGCGCAATTCGAAAATCGAGTCCGAGTCCGAGTCCGAGTCCGAATTTTTTATTCGAGAAAGTTTTCCGTTTTGCTTTCGCAGGGGCTTGGGCAAGCATGACACCGACATCAGGATGACCAGTCCAAAGCGATGCACAGATGCGGATGACCCGGCTGGGCAAGTTGCTCATATACCGACGCGGCCTGTTCGGCGGGGCGGGTGTCGGTGATCAGCACGTCGAGGTCGAGCCGATCCGCTGCGGCGTAGGCCAGACTCGTCGCTTCGTCGCGATGATGGGTTTGTCGCACGCTGTCGGCGTGGGTCGGGTCGGCGGGCCGCAGCCGTTCGTGTGCACCGACCAGGGTCACGCCCCGGCGGTGGATGTCGCGATAGAAATCCACGCCGTCCACGGTCCCGCGTGGCGAGCCGAGCAGCACCAGCCGACCACCGTCGGCGACCCGGCAGAGGCTGTCACGGATCACATCGGGTAGACCCGTGGCCTCAACGATCAGGTCGTACATCGCCTCGGCGTCCTCCGAGAGGGCCGGCACCGTGCGATGAGCGCCACAGCGCTCCGCGGTTTCACGTCGGCTCGGCTGCGGGTCGGCGGCGGTCACCTCGGCGGCGCCCGCGACGCGGCACCACTGTGCCGCGAGTAGACCGATCGGCCCCAGGCCCGCTACCGCCACCGTTTCACCCAGCTGCACCTGCGCCTTGCGGACCCCCTGCAATGCGATCGACGCCAGGCGGAAGCCCGCGGCCTGTCGTGGTTCCAAACCCTTGGGCAGCGGGTGACACGCCGACGCCTCGAGCACCTGGTCCGAGGCGTGTCGCAGCTTGGCCGCGACGCGGTCGCCGACTTGGAAGCTTTCGATATCGTCCGCGATTTCGCTGATCTCGCCGACGCCGGTGTAGCCGGGGTAAAGCGGGAACCGCCCGGGTGTGTTCGGCTTCGCGTGCAGCCAGGCCAACTCCGTGCCCGGCGAGATCGCGGTCAGTAGCGGACGCACCCGGACCTGACCCTTGCCGAGCGTCTCGGGTTCATAGGTTTCGATCTCGACCACGCCCGGTTCGCCGAACACGACTCGCCGGGCGCCGACCTGCTTCCGATCGGCCGGGGTGGATCGTGCCGGGTTGGGTGTTGCGGTACGGATCGACATGCGTATTGGGCGGGTCGGCTGACCACGGATCGACATCCGCGGCTGCGGTGAGCGGTTTCGGTTTTTGAAATTCAGCGAGCAGAGTATCTGACGGTGATTGCATCGGACGGAGTGATCGGCGGGTTCATCGTGATGCCTTGCAGGATCAACCGGGCGGAGGGTTCGAGCGTGGCCTGCTCACTGGTCGGGCTGCTCACCTCGCCGCCTTGTACCGTCAACAACGAGCCGGCGGTGTTCGGATTATCCGGCTTTGCATCAATGTCGAGATTGATGCCGTTCTGAAGGATTTTACAGCCGATCGCTAAAGCCTGGCCGCCGTTGGTCAGGTGGATGCCTGCCGATGTCCCGCTGCCGCCCAGCTTGACCGAGCCGCTCAACTCGCAGTTGACCAGCAGCGCCGGGCCGGGCTTGGACCAGACGCGGACGTTGCGTTTGTTGCCTGTCGCGATGCAGTCGATCAGCACGGGGTTGATGGCTTTGACGTCCCAGCCGCCATCGGTGTTGTCGTGGGCTTCGCAACGGGTGTAAGTGATGTTATAGGTCTGGCGTTCGGCGGTGAAGCCGTCGGCGTTCCAGTATTCGTCGCCGGCGTCGTCGTAGTTGTTGCGGCTGGTGCAGCCGATGTAGGCGATGTCGTGGTCGAATACGCCGGGCATCTTCGAGCCCTGCACCGCGAAGCCGACGTGGAAGCGTTCGGTGGCCCAGTCCTTGCCGCCGGCGTCGGCGTGGCAGTTGACGATGCGGACCCCGGACACGCCGTCACGGATGCGGATGCCCCGCTTGGTGTAGGGGCCGAACTCGCAGTCGCTGACGACCACGTCATGCGTTCCGCCGAACGGCTCGGCCGTGGTCAGCCCGCCGTGGATCGTCACGCCCTCGCGGCAGCGGGTGACGTCGACGTTGTGGATGCGTACGCCGAGGTTCCGGCCGTCGAGCACGACGCCGTGCTTGACATCTCGCATTTGGAGATCGCGGACGGCCCAGTAGCCGGTGTCGGCCGCGGCGCGGACGACGGCCTGGCCGGTCTTGCCGGGATTGGCTTTATCGAAATTGCCGGTGATCAGCGGCAGGCCGTCGCCGGTGTCGATGCCTTGCAGGGTGATCATCGCATTCGGCCCTGAGCCGCCTGCCTGAATCTGCAACGCCATATCGCGATAGGTCCCGCTGCCAAGGTAGAGCGTGTCGCCCGGCCCGAGCCGATCCCAAGCCGCTTGCAGCCGATCACCGCCGACCGCGATGGCGTTTTCAAAATCCCGGCCCGACTGGTCGCCGCTGCCTTGGTCGGTCGCATAGATCGCTTTGCCATCGATAGAGGACGCCGAAGCCACGCGGAGTTCGCGCTGCTCGCCATCATCGCCAGGCACGCGCATCGATTCGATGTTCCGCCGCACCTGCTGCTCCGCCTCCTGCTTGCCCTGGGCCTCGCCGAGTTCTTCGAGTTTCAGATTCGTCCACCACGCGGATTCGCCGACGTAGTCCGGCTTCTGCCGATACCGGGCGATGACCTGCAGCGAGTCGGCATGGCCCGACTCAAATTCCGCCTCGACCCGTTGCCAATCCGTCGTGGACCAGTCGGTATCGATCCGCTCGCCCTCCTGCCCGCCGACGCGGGGCTTGAGTTGGAAGAACGCCGTCTTAGGCTTGGAGCTCTTGAGCATGCCCGAGAAGCGGTAGCGGTGGTGGGGTTTGATCGGCACGTTCTGCCGGATCTGGCCATACGAACTGCCGCCGTCGCGAACGATCTCGACCCGCAGCGCCGCCTGTGCCCCATCGGGCAGATCTTCGCTGACCACCGAGACCTGCTGCTTGTTATTCGCCGCGTGCCAGTTTGCCGGCTTGTCGCCGCCCCGGGCGAAGTCCGGGTTCCGGATCAGGTTCTCAGCGCCGGCTGATGGACCGGTGCAGGCGGTGACGGCCACAAAAGCAGCCGAGAACATGACAAAAAATAAATCGCGTTTCATACCGGCTCCTTCAGGGTCGTACAGAACAGAAAGCAAAGGTCGAGGGTGTGATCGTCCAATACGCCGATCAGAAAAATGCCGCGGGGCCCCGTCTCATCACACCGCATCGCTGGCGATCACGTCGCCCGTCAGGTTCAAGTGAAAACGCAACGGCCTGCACATGCTCGACGGATTACTCGGGCAATCGCCAGAGTTTGTCGCGCTGCTCAACTGTGATCAGGCTTGAATCGACCGTGTCACGTGCACGGGCCTCGACGTGCCCGTCATAGAACAGCAAATTGACGCCGGTCAGGTTGTCGTGGCGGTAAGCGATTCGGCCGTTGTCGACGAAATCCTCATCGCGGTACTCGTCGCTGTCTCCGACGCGGACGAACTGGCTCAAAGCATCAGCCATCATCATTTTGTCAGATGGCGTGGGCATGTTGTCCAGCCTCATCGCGGCCAGCTCGACGGATTGCGGGCCGGTGTCGTTGGGGTCTTGATTCCATGTCCTGGTTCGAGGGCCGGTGAGATTCATGCCATAGACCCGCGACATCCAGATGCTACCGCCGACCGAGTTCTGGCCGACTTTCGATTCCTGGCAGAGGATGCTCTCGGGGTATCGAGCCTGCGAACCACTCGTATCGACCGCGACGCTGAGATTCCGGGTAAAGGATCTGTTTTTGACCCAGAATGTCTTAGGCCCCTTGTTGGTCGGCCACTGCGTGCGGATGAAGACCGGCGTGAACCAGCCGTCGTTCTCGCTGCTGTAGATGTAGTGAGCGATCCCGAACTGTTTGAGATTGGACATGCATGCGGACCGCCGTGCCGTATCGCGGGCTTTCTGCAACGCCGGCAGCAGGATCGCGATCATCAGGGCGATGATGGAAATCACCACGAGTAATTCAATCAGTGTGAAGCCGTGTTGTTGAGATGAAACCTTTTGCATGTCGTGATCCATGTGAAACCAAGCCGAGGGATGGCTATCGCCCGGCTTTGGAGTGATTGCTCAAATGCGTTGACGACGCGGCAGCATCAGCAGCCCGCCCGCTGCCAGCAACACAAGCGAAGCGGGCTCGGGGATCGAATTCGACAGCGCGTCGAGTTGAGCGTCGGTCAGGCTGTCGTTGGTGCTGAAAACGATGCGATCAGCCACGAAGCCGTCTTCCTGGTATTTCATGGTGAAGGTGATCTCGTCGCCGACCTCGCGATCGCTGGCGCCGGAGGTCGCGTCGATGGTGTAGCTGCCCAAGGCCGGGGTCCATTTGTAATTGGCATTGGGTCCGGGCTGCAGGTTGTCGAAGCTTGTCCCGCCGGGGTCGACGTTGAAGTCGCTGGCCCGGAAGACGTTGTTATTCGCGGAGGTGGGTGTCTGGTGTCGCAGATAGAAGCTGTAGGTGCCCGCGGTGGCGAACTCGAGTGTGTGCTGGAACCAGGCGTTGTTGCCTTTACCGTTGCCTCCACCGGAACTTGAGGTCAGGGCGGCGTTGCTGCTGGCGCTTGTGCTGATAATCTCGGTCCAACCGCCGTTGATGGTGACATCGTCCTCGGTCTCGTAGGCGATGTAGGTTTGGCCGGAGCCTTGCGTGATGACCGCGGCGTGCGTAACCGTCACAAACGGGCTGGAAATGCCGCACAGGGCGGCAGCGAGGGTGAGCAAGGTGAAGCGGATCATGATGAACCTCCTGGACAAGGGAAAAGAAACTCAGTCAGAAACGGGCGTCTCGCCGGCGGAGGGCCGCCAGATGAAACGCATGGGGACGCGGTGTTGCTGGGGCGGCAGGGCGGGATCGCCCAGCCGGGCTTCGAGCAGGGTTTGGATCGCCGAAGCGACATCTTCACGTCGCCGATCCCCGGTGGCCAGGGCCGGCGACATGGCTTGGCCGACTTCGGTGTCGTTGAAGCCGATCACGGCGATGTCGCCCGGCACATCGATGCCGCGGTCCTGCAACTCCCGCATGACGAAAATGGCGCCGGTATCGTTGAAACAAAAGATCGCGTCGGCGTTGCAGCCGGCATCGAAGGCCCGCGCGACGCCCTGTCGGTGGCGGTGGCCGTGCCGCTTCAATTCGTCGGGAAAATCCAGCGGGATGTGCAGGTCCGGGTGGTCGGCGATACCGAATTCGAAACAGGCTTGACGGAAGGCGGCGAATTTGGGTGGGTTGGATTCCTGTTCGAGCGAGAGACACATCGCGGGACGTTTTCGGCCGGATTTAGCGAGATACTCGACGACCTCGCGGATGGCCGGCTCCCGCTGATGCACCACCAGATCGCCCGAGAAGCCGCGCACCGGCTCACGGGTCACCGCAACCACGCATTTCGCTTCCGCCAGCCGCTGCTTGACCTTGCGGTGCTTCAACTGCGAAGGGATCGCTTGCAAAACGATTGCGTCCGCCCGTCGGGCCAGCAAGTCGTCGAGCTGCCGCACCAGCACCTCGGGCGACGGCTCCTGTCCATACTGATAGGTCGCGTAGCCCTGGCCCTGAAGCCACTGCAGGGTGTCGATGCCGATGTCCGCGTCGCCAGCCCAGGAGTCGACAAATTGCCAGATGACCCCGACCGACCGCGTGTCGGCGCCGCGGAGCCCCGAGGCGAGATGGTTGGGTCGATACCCCAGACGGTCAGCGGTCTCGAGCACCCGCCGCCGGGTATTTTCGCTGATCGTGCCGGACCCCCCAAAGGCGATGGACACCGTCCTCTGGTTCAAACCCAGGGTCTGGGCGACTTGGGCCTGGGTGACTCGGGTTGGCGTGGCGGTGGGCGGCATGCGTCGCTGGATTCAAACAGAACGGAAAAAGCTCAGAATATTCTACGCAGAATTTTACCATCGTAATCTGCTTAGTCAAGCAAAATGATCCGCTACCGGGCCGATCCCGCGTATCATCCCGCCCACCATGGCCCAGAACCACCTCCGTAACGTTGCGATCATTGCCCACGTCGACCACGGCAAGACCACGCTGACCGACCAGCTGCTCTATCAGTCCGGCATGTTCCGCAGTGAAGACCTCGACAAGCTCGCCGGCGGGCAGCACAACCTCATCATGGACACCGGCGACCTCGAGCGCGAGCGCGGGATCACCATCACCGCCAAAAACTGCGCGGTGAACTATCGCCACACCGACGGGGCGGACTACAAGATCAACCTCATCGATACGCCCGGCCACGCGGACTTCGGCGGCGAGGTCGAGCGCGTGCTCAACATGGCCGATGGGTGTTTGCTGGTCGTCGATGCTTTCGAGGGGCCGATGCCGCAGACGCGATTCGTGTTGCAGAAAGCCTTGGCGATCGGCCTCAAGCCGGTGGTGGTGATTAATAAGATCGACAAGCCTAACGCTCGGCCGGACGATGTCATCAACGAAGTCTTCGACCTGCTGGGTGATCTCGATGCGCCCGACGATGCGTTGGATTTCCCGATCGTTTACAGCAGCGCGAAAAACGGCTGGGCCGTTTCGGATCAGGCGAACATCGCCAAGTTTGTCGCCGACCCGACGGATGGCAACATGCTGGACCTGTACACCGCGATTCTGGAGCATGTCCCTGCTCCGTATGCCGAGGGGTCGTCGCGCGGAGCCGCCGCCGGCTTCGCATCGGGCACCGAAGCGCTCGCTGCACCGTTGCAGATGATGGTTACGACGATTCAATATTCGGATTACGTTGGCCGAATCGCGATCGGCCGGGTCAATGCCGGGCGCATCAACGCCGGCCAGCAGGTCACCGTCATTAACCGGGCGGGCGAAGGCAAGCAGCAGAAAATCCTGAAGCTCAATGCTTTCGATGGTCTGGCTCAGAAAGAAGTGCCGCAGGTCATCGCCGGCGATATCTGTGCGGTCGTCGGCCTCGACCCGATCGACATCGGCGACACCATCGCCTGCCCCGATCGTCCCGAAGCCCTGCCCGCCGTCGAGATCGATGAGCCGACGCTGACCATGACTTTTAAAGTTAACGACTCGCCCTTTGCTGGCCGGGAGGGGCAGTTCGTCACCTCCCGCCAGGTCTGGGACCGCCTGCAGAAAGAGTTGCAATCCAACGTCGCGCTCAAGGTCGAGCGCGGCGACGGCGGCGAAGAGTTCAAAGTGTCCGGCCGAGGCATGATGCACCTGGGCGTCCTGCTCGAAACCATGCGGCGCGAGGGCTACGAGCTTCAAGTCGGCAAACCTGAAGTCATCTTGAAGCGGCCGGCCGAGGGCGAGGAACACGCAGGCAAACTTTGTGAGCCGATCGAGCAGCTCGTCATCGACTGCCCAGCCGAGTGTCAGAACGATGTAATGAGCCTTGTTACGAACCGCAAGGCCGAGATCGTCAGCATGGACCCGAAGGCCGGGGCGGGTGATTACATCCACATGGAATTCACGATCCCCGCGCGGGGCCTGATCGGCCTGCGGACGCGGATGCTCACCGCGACGCAGGGCCGGGCGGTGATGCACCACAACCTGCTGAAGTATGAGCCGATGCGTGGCGACGTGCCCAAGCGTGCCGCCGGCGTCATCGTCTCCAGCGAGACCGGCCAGGTCACGCCCTACGCCCTGCACGGCCTGTACGACCGCGGCTTCTTCTTCGTCTCCCCCGGCGATCAATGCTACGAGGGCCAGGTCATCGGCGAGCACTGCAAAGACAATGACATCATCGCCAATCCGATTAAGAGTAAGCAGCTCACCGCCGTGCGGACAAGAGGCGGCAAGGATGACAATATGCAGATTAAGCCTGCCCGCGAGATGAGCCTCGAGGCGTGCCTCGAATACATCGCCGAGGACGAGCTGGTCGAAGTCACCCCCGAAAGCATCCGCCTGCGTAAGAAGGTTCTGCAGGAGAGCATGCGTCGCCGTGAAGCCCGTTCGGCCAAGGACAAAGCGAAAGCGGGTGTTTGATGACTGAGGTCGAATCTACGCCGATGCTACTGCTCGGCACGATCGCGGTGGAAGCGGGGTTGGTAGCCCAGACGCGGGAGGTTTTTTCGGTTTGTGTCGATGAAACGCTCGACTACCGCAAGGTCGAGCCCGTGCGGCGGGCGGCGAAGGCGCGGGGGGTTGAGTTGCAACGCGTGGGCCGGGCGGCGCTGGTGGAGCGCTTCGGCGAGCGGGTTGCCGCTTCCGGGGGCGTGGTGGCCGAGGTCGGGCCGCGGCGGTTCTGTTCGCTGGATGACATCCTGACGTACTCCGGCGACGAGCGGTGTTTCATCGTCATGCTCGACGGCGTCGAGGACCCGTTCAACTTCGGGCAGGCCATCCGCTCGCTTTATGCGGCCGGCTGCCACGGCATCGTGGTTCGCCCCCGCAACTGGTTATCGCCGGACACGCCGACCCCTCAAGGTCAGCTCCCAGCGGCCGCGGTCGTCGCGCGGGCCTCGGCAGGGACCAGCGAGTTTATGCCAATCGCCATCGCGGATTCGCCGGAGGAGGCAGCTGAGTTTTACAAAGCAAAAGGCCTGAAGATTCTCACGGCGGCCGAGAAAGATCAGCCGACGCCGCTTTACGACTGCGACCTGACCCGCCCGACGTTTCTTGTCGTCGGCGGCGAGAAGCGTGGCATCAAGCGAGCGATGCTCGACCGCGCGGATGAAGTCATCGAAGTGCCGTATGGCCGGGCGTTCGAGCACTCGCTGGGAACCGTTGCGGCGGTATCGGTCATCGCGTTTGAATTGATGCGGCAGCGTCATGCCTGAGATGTCACCACCTGAAAGTTTAGCGGGTGCGGCGAAGCCGCCCGCGTAGCCGTAAACGCGGATACAGCGGGACGCTTCGCGTCATCCGCTAAACCAAAAGTTGTCAGGCATTACAGTGTCGTAAGAAGGCAACACGCAAGCGACAGGCAATCAACCTTCATTTGCTCTGTCCGCCTTCAACCACCCGCCCATCCGCGGCTTGTTCAGCTTGGGAATCACGACAAGCGCGATCACGCCGGTCAGCAGCACAGGCAGGCTCAGCCATTGGCCTCGGCTCAGATCCAGCCATTGCAGGCCGAGGTGTTCATCGGGCAGACGGAAGAACTCACCGATGAATCGGCCGACGGCATAAGTGATGCAGAACGCCGCCCCGACGACACCGGTCCGCCTCGGCTTTATCCACAGCAACAGCAATACGACGAACACCATCAACCCCTCAAGCCCCGCTGCATAAAGCTGCGAGGGATGACGCACCGGCAGCACCGCTGCAGCCGCTTCGCGCAACGGCTCGCTGCCGGCCTGCAGACGCTCCAGCCAATCGCGGGTCAGCGGTCGCCCATACGCCTCGGCCAAAGCTTCTCGCAAAACAGGGTCGCCCTGCGCCTCTTGTGGAAACTGCACGCCGAATATGTAATTTGCATCTGCGAGTCGGCCGTAGAGTTCGCCGTTGATATAGTTCGCCAGGCGTCCAAAGAACAATCCCGCCGGCGCACCGAACGAAAGCAAATCCAGCAGATGCAGCCAGCGGTGGTTGTGTTTCCAGGCGTAGTAGCCGGTCGCGAGGATGCAGCCGATGATCCCGCCGTGACTTGCCATCCCGCCCTGATTAATCGCGAGCACACCCCAGAATGGCAGGTCACCCGTGAGCTGCCAGAGCAAGTCCGGCTGATAGAAGAACACATAGCCCAAGCGACCACCTGCGACGACTCCGATCGCGAGGACGAGGATCAAATCGCCCACTTTCTTCGGGTCCAGACTAGAGATGCCGACTTTGCATACCCGACGAATCAGCAAATATCCGACCAGAAAACCCGCGAGATAGGCAAGGCCATACCAACGCAGGCCGAACGTGTCGGTGAGCTGAATCGCGAACGGATCGAGCGTGTGCAGTGTGGCGGCGAGTGAAAGCATTTTTTGACAGGATGGCAGGATGGAAGAGGATTAACAGGATCAGCGAAATATCTTGGTGAAACTGCGGGATCGCGTCCTATCGATCTTGTTCATCAGTCTAATCCTGTCATCCTGTCAAAAATCACCGCGAGCGTTTGCCGCGGTGTTTCTTGTGTTTTAAGGTGTTAGAAGCGTTGGATTTCTTTTTCAGCCCGGCCTGCAAATCTCGGCTCTTTCGTTTGGCGTTGCTTTTTTTGGGTTTGCCCTTGCTGCCGCCTCGCTTGGGCTTGGCTTGGTCGCCGGATGTTTTCTGCGCGAGGTTACGCGGCTTGTCCTGTTTCGGCTTGCCGCGGTGGGCTTGGCCGTCTTCGACAATGACCAGTTCCATCTGGCGGCGGGTGAGGTCGACGGCGGCGATGCGGACGGTGAAGGTGTGTCCGATGCTGATGCTGCGGCCGGAGCGTTGCGCGACCAAGGCGCCGGTGTTGCGGTTGAGTTGCCAGCGATCACCCTTGTTGCCTTTCTTACCATCGCTGGGTGAAGGCAAGTCGGACGAGCGGATGAAGCCGTCGATGACGTAGCGGTCGATCTGGACGAAGATGCCTTGGCCGGTCACGCCGGTGACGGTGCCGGCGAAGTCTTCGCCCAAATGATTGCTTAATAGTTCCAGGACCAGGTAATTCCGCAGTTCGCGCTCGGCGGCTTCGCTGTTGCGCTCGGTGGTCGAGCAGTGTCGGCCGATCTGGTGCAGCTTTTCTTCGTCCGGGACGTTCGGGTCGTCACGCAAGAGCTTGCCGAGCTTTTTGGCTTTGGCTTTCTTGCCGCCGTTTTCATTATTGAGATGACCCAGCAAGACATCGAGCGCGCGGTGGACGACCAGGTCGGGGTACCGGCGGATCGGGCTGGTGAAGTGGGTGTAGTGCTCGCTGGCCAGGGCGAAGTGGCCGACGGGCACCGGGCTGTACTCGGCCTTGCTGAGGGTCTTGAGCACCGCCATGTGGACCGCGTGCTGGGCGGGCTTGCCGCGTACCGATTCGAGCAGTGTCTGCATCTCCTGTCGGCTTGGCCGAGCGGGGATGTTGTAGCCCGCGACCCGAGCAAAGCTGCGCAACTCGCCGAGATCGTGGGCATCCGGATCGGGGTGGACCCGGCGGATCATCGGGACATCCAAGGCATGAAACGTGCGGGCGGCGGCTTCGTTGGCCTCGACCATGAACGCCTCGATGAGCTTGTGAGTAAACGCATCATCGCCTTCGTGGGCATCAATCACACGGCCGGTGTCATCGTATTCGAGCTCGACCTCGGGCAGGCCCAGCACGATCATGCCATCTTTCATCCGGCGTTCGCGGATAATTTTGGCTAATTCGTCCATGAGCTTGAGCGACTGGATCAGGGCGCGGGGGTACTTCGGCTCGCTCTTGGTGTGCTTGCGAGCTTCGCGAATGTCATCATCGATCAGGGCCTGGGCTTCGAGATAGGTCAGGCGTTTGGCGGATTTGATAATGGTCCGGGCGAAGCGTTGAGCAAGGACGTTGCCCTTCGCGTCGTAGGTGATGAAGCAGGTCTTGGCGTAGCGTTTGACGCCTTCCTGCAGCGAGCAGACGCCGTTGCTCAGCACCTCGGGCAGCATGGGCAGGACTTTGCGCGGCAGATAGGTGGAGTTGCCACGGGCGTAGGCTTCCTGTTCGAGTGCGGTGCCGGGCTTGATGTAGTGGGCGACGTCGGCGATGTGGACGGCAAGTTCCCAGGCTGCGTTGGGGGGGACGCGCGGCGAAGCCCCCGCGGCTTTTTTCGAACCTTCAGCCGCGGCGTCATCGCCGCGCGTCATGTCGAGTCGCGTGATCGAAATCGCGTCGTCGTAGTCCTTCGCATCGGGCGGGTCGATCGTGGCGATCAGGACATCGGTTAAATCCTCGCGGCCGGCGTCATCGTCTTCGAGGCGTTGAGCGGCTTGGCGGGCGTCTTCAAGCACTTCGGCGGGGAATTTGTCTTCCAAGCTGTAGGCCCGCATGACCGAAAGCGTTTCGACATCGGGTTCGCCGGCCTCGCCGAGCACTTCGATGATGACGCCCTCGGCGGATCGGCCGCGGTCGTCGGGGTAGCGGGTCAGATCGATAACGACCTTGTCGCCGGCCTTGGCGTTCTTGGCCGAGACGTCGCGGACGAGAACCGGGTCGCTGAAGACTCGGCCATTCACTTCGACCAGGTGCTGATTGCCGCGTTTGACCAGCGTGCCGGCGTACTGCTTTTCGGCCCGCTGCATGACCTCGATGATTCGGCCGACGTAGGGCGATTTGCCGGTGGCTTTAGCGCGTCGGCCTTCGTGGATGACCTTAGCTTTGACCCGGTCGCCGGACATCGCATCGCCGACGCTGCCGGGCGGGATAAACAGGTCGCCGTGCTCGGTGAGCTCGTCGGGCATCAGGAAGCCGAAGCCTTTTTCATGCCGGCGGAACGTGCCGATCATCGTCCCGCCGGGCGGCGGGAGGGCGATCGTGTCGGACGAGCCGGAGATGACTTGGCCGGCGTCGAGCAGTTGATCGATCGCCTGGGTGAAGGACTCCGCATCGTCATTTGAAATGTTCAGATCGTGAAGCAACTCGTCGACGGTCGAGGGTTCGTAACGGGCGTCGGCGATGTGGCTGAGGATGCGCTGGGTATACCGCTGGGGCATCGGGAGACTCGGATGGAGGGGGGTGTTGCCGGGGTGCCGAACGGATCGGGCCGGGGCAGAGAGTTAGGGCTACTGTAGCATAGGGAACGCGGCAGCTTCGCTGCACGGCTTAACTTGGAGTATGTGATATGGCGACGACACAGGACATTATCGAGGCGGCTCAGAAGCTTGGCGGATTGATTGCCGAGCATGACGCGACGCGGAAGCTTTCCGACCTGATGAAAAAACTCGAGCAAGACACGGATGCCCAGCGGCTGGTCGCGGACCTGAATCGGCATAGCCAATCGCTGGAGGAAAAGTCGAGGGACAATAAGCCGATCGAGGTCGAGGACAAGCGGAAGCTGCAGGAGCTGCAGCAGCAGGTCGCGGGCAGCGCGGTGCTGCGAGACATGCAGATGGCTCAGATGGATTATCTGGACCTGATGCGGAAGGTGGATGAAA
>CAZFZS010000001.1:72862-118785 GCA_964523485.1 uncultured Phycisphaeraceae bacterium
GAGTTTGGGGGTGGGGCATGGCGACTGAATTCGCCACGCTTGGCGGGGCTCAACCCGCGTTGGCGGCTTCTTGTTGCTGGGGCTCGACAACTTCGAGGTCCTGATCGGTGAAGCTGTACGGGGCCTGTTTGAGCGTTTCCTGCCAATCCTGAGCGATCTTCAGCGCTTGGCCCCAGTTGCGGAAATTCAGGAACTGCTCGGGGTTGACCGGCACACGGCTCGCAGCGTTGAGCGACAGGTGCGAAAACTCCAGCGCGGTGTAGCTCATGCGGATCATCTCGACATGGCTACGCTGGGTGTCTTCGGGCACGACGTTCTGGTTCAGCTGCTGGGAAGCGAGCAGGAAATAGCGGGATGCGGCCCGGCCGAGTTGACGGACGGTTTCACGGTCCGGGGACGGCTGGACGGCCAGCCGTTCGTAGACGCCGTATAGCGCACCACGCTCCGGGTCGTAGGTCGCTTCCGGCCGAGCGATATGCCAATCCAGCCGACGGTTCAGTGCTTCAACGACACGCTTGGGTCCGCCGGCTTTCAGCAGACCGTCCAGCAGCGGCTGAACGACGAACGGGTCGTCCTCGCCGTCGATCGAGTCTTCGATGCGGTCGAGCAGGCCCTGCCTTTGATTGCCATCGAAGTCGGCGTTATCCAAAAGGTGGGCGGCGGCACCGGCGGCGGCATAGCGAACCGCGGCGCTGTCATCGTTCAGGCCGGCGGTGATATGCCCAAGCCCATCCACATGAGTGAATCGCTGGGCAACGATCATCGCATTGGTACGGGCCTGGGTGTCCTGGGCTTCCATGACAGGACCGAGCTTCCGAGCGATTTCCTGGGTGAATTGCCGCTTGAACAGGTCGGTCGCGCCAGCGGTATCGAACGGCCCGAGCAGGGCTTCGCGTGCGCTGGTGAGCTGTTCTTCCTCGCCGCCGAGCAGCTTGGTGATTTGTTGATCGACGAACTGGGTAACGGTCTGGCGTTCGTCAGCGCTCCACAGGCCGTTGTTGGAAATGGTGGTGGGCGGCAGGCTGTCTTGGGCGGCGAGCGGGGCGGTGAAGACAAGCAGCAGACAGGTGAGGCAGGCCGCCGGCGGTACCAGAAGCGAAAAACATTTCATCTTAGAAGGGGCTCCGGCTTCGACCGTGGGGCAAGGCCGAGGGAACGGGCGGAGAGGCAATGACACGTCGGGCAGACGCGACCGCCGGACCTCTGGCGGGGTCGCCGAGACTATCACTCCAACCCGTTGCTGTCAATCATATTGAGACGGAAAATCGGCGATCGATCATCGTCGTAATTCGCGAATTGAAGCATCGTAATCAACATTTAAGCGGGCGAAGGGCAGTGCCTTGCAGGTTCATTGTCAATCGACTCCACGGGACGCTTCGCGTCGCCCGCTAAACGGGGAATCAATCCCCTTGCTCAATGTCTAACTCTTTCACCTTCTTATTCAACGTGTTGCGGTTGATACCCAGGAAGTCCGCGGTGCGGGTTTTAACCCCGCCGTTGAATTCCAAAGCCTCCCGCAGTAACTGCCGTTCGACTTCGTTGATGACCAGCTCATAGACCTCGCCCTCGTAGGTCTGGAACTGCTTGATCGAGTGCTCGGCCAATTTCGCGGTAATTGCCTCGAGCGACTCGTCGGTCGTATCGCCCCGGGTCTGCTGGGCGAACAGGCGGATCTGCAGCGGCAGCAGTTCTTCGGTGAATTCATCGCTGGTCGACAGCACCACCGCCCGCTCCACCGCGTTTTCCAGCTCCCGCACGTTGCCCGGCCAAGGATACCGCAGCAGCGTGTTGAGCGTGTCCCGGCTGAGCTTGTTCAGGCTCCGCTGATTCTCGCGGTTATAGCGATCTAAGAAATGGTCGATCAGCCGGGGAATGTCCTCCCGCCGGGTCCGCAGCGGCGGCAGGTTGATCGTCACGACATTCAGCCGGTAATACAAGTCCTCGCGGAAATTGCCTTTACGCACTTCCTGCTCGAGGTCGAGATTCGTCGCCGCGATGACCCGCACATCGACTTTCACGGTGTGGTGATCGCCGACGCGTTCGAGCTCGCGCTCCTGTAGGATGCGCAACAGCTTGACCTGAAGCTGAGGGTCCAGCGTGCCGACCTCGTCGAGGAAGATCGTGCCGCCCTCAGCCGCTTCGAACCGGCCGACCTTGTCGCGGGTCGCCCCGGTGAAGGCCCCCTGCACATGCCCAAACAGTTCCGATTCCAGCAGTTGTGGTGACAACGCCCCACAATTGACCCGGATCATGGGTTTGTCTTTGCGGGGGCTGTTGTAATGGATGGCTTTGGCGATGAGTTCCTTGCCGCAGCCGGTCTCACCCAGCAGCAGGACGGTCGCCCGGGAGGTCGAGACCTGGCCGATGGTCCCGAGCACGTCGAGCATGACCGGGCTGGACCCGATGATGTTGTCAAAGCGATATTTCGAGCGGAGGCTGTCGCGTAGGGCTTCGTTTTCCGCAAGCCATTGATCTTTCTCGAGTTGGATCAGGTCGTGGATGCGGACGGTCTGGGCGATCATGCCCGCAAAAATTTTCAGCAGCCGGGCATCGGCCTCTAGCGTCGAGGCATCCTGAAACGGCTTGTCAACGCTGATCGTGCCGACCAATTCCTGGCCGTCGCGGATCGGTACGCAGATGAACGAGATGGCCGGTTGATCCTTCGCCTCCGCCTCCATCTGTCGGCTGCCTGTGCGGTTGAGAAAGTCCGGATGTTCCGCAACATTAGGAATAACAGCGGGTTGACCGGTTTCCATGACCCGTCCGGTCACGCCCTCGCCGATCGCATAACGCCCGCGCTGCTGCTCAGCCACGGTCAACCCCGCCGACGCGACAGTTTTTAGCTGGTCTGTCGCCCGGTCCAAAAGGACCAGCGCCGCCCGCCGAATATCCAGCCGACTACTTAGCAGGCTGATCGCCCGCTGAAATACCTGCGTTAACTCGATGTCATCGCCGAGAATTTGGCTGATGTCTTCGAGAATGTCTAATTCTTGTTCAGTTCGATCCATCTCTGCATATTGAATCATCATTGTGCCACATAATCAAGCTATAGATTGGTGAAATCACGTTTTCAGAGGTTGCAAAATACCTAACAAAAACCGTTTTCGCATGAATATTTTGATTAATCGGTTTTCTCAGCCAGTTGCGATGCCCAAACCCCTGGTGAGTGGGGGGTGGTGCGCACGGGCTTCGCCGCCGGGTCAAGGGTGTAAGCCACCCCGGCCCCCGCAGAGAACTCAACCATGGCTCGCTCCACATCGACCCCCTCCAATACACCGCACATTCTGGGCGAATCCCAGCTCGATCAGATGTTGGCCGGGCATCAAGACCACACGTTGCCGCAGCTCCAGAAGCTGTGGTCGTATTACCGCAACCCCTCCGAGCATCAGCGCGGCGGCTCCGCGGCAAAGCGCACCGCCCAGGCCCAAGGCCTGCCCCGACGATTCACCCAGGCCAGCCCTGACCGTACTTGGGAAATCGTCATCGAGAACGACATCGCCTGGCGGGTTCACGCCCTGGTCGACTTTATGGTCGGCAAGCCGATCGTTATTCGCAGCCTCGCAACCGACCCCGAACGGGCGACCGCGATCACCGAACTGCTGCAACGGACCTTCGAAGCCAACGGCGGGCAAACCTTCTTCCAGGACATGGTGCTGCTCGGCTCGGTGTACGGCCACGTCGATGTGCTGCTTCGCCCCAACGCCATACACCCGCACGATCGGCTGGACATCATCAGCGCGACCCGGGCCATCCCCCTGCTCGACCCGGCCGACTATCGGCAACTCCAAGCCTACGCCATCCACGCCATCCGCCCCGGCCCCCCGTCCTCAGAAGTTGGCCCACAGCAACACAGCAACCCGCCATCACGGCTCGGCCGCTGGTTCCGTGGCCTGACCGCTACCGATTCGGGTCAACACGCCACGACCGAGCTGTTCAGCGCTTCACATTATGAACGCTACGAATCGTCAGCGGGTCCAATGTCGCCGCGTCGCCGACGGGTCGCCGCTGAGCCGAACCCGCTGGGCCGACTGCCGGTGATTCATATTCAGAACCTGCCCCAGCCCTTCAACTTCGCCGGCCTGTCCGATGTCGAACCGCTCATACCGCTGCAGGACGAGCTTAACACCCGCCTGAGCGACCGGGCCAACCGCGTGACGTTTCAAAGCTTCAAGATGTACCTGGGCAAGGGCATCGAGGGGTTCGATGAGCAGCCGGTCGGGCCCGGCCAGATGTGGTCGACCGACAACCCCGATGCCCAGATCCATGAGTTCGGCGGGGACACGCACACCCCTTCCGAAGACTCGCACATCCGCGAAATCCGCGAGGCGCTGGACAAAGCCTCGGGCGTATCGCCGATCGCGGCCGGCGTGGTCGGCGGCAAGGTCGGCAACCTCTCCAGCGAGAACGCAATCCGCATCGTGCTGCTCGGGCTGGTTGCCCGCATTCAGAAAAAGCGGTCCGTCTACGGGGCCGGCATCGCCCGATTGTGTGACCTCATCCTGCATAGCGCCCACGTCACCGGCCGACTGCGGACCGACCCGGCTGAACGACGTGTCCGCCTCGATTGGCCCGAGCCGTTCCCCGACACGCACAGCCAACAAATCCGAAACGCTCTGGACAAAAAGGCCCTGGGCGTCCCGGTCGAACAACTGCTCGCCGAGCTGGGCTACGACCCGACGCAGACGCCGTGTGTGTGAAAACCACACCAAAACCCGCAACTAAAAAACTCGCCGCCTGTCGCTTGCGGCTTAGCTCAACACCCCGCGGCAAAGCCCGAAACAACTCCCTTCACCCCACCCATGCACATGTCTGATGACCAAGAAGGAATACCCATGCCCGACCCACCCGAATCGACACCGCCCGAAACCACGACCCCGGAACCCGACACCAGCGCTGCGCCCTCCCGCATTGAAGCGACGGACGTTCACGCAATGCGGCAGCAGATCGAGCAGTTGGAAGGACAACTCGACCAATCTCGGCAGACCGTCGAAGCTCTTGAACGAAGGCAATCGATCGACGCCTTGCTCGCCGAGGCTGACACGATCGATCTCGAAGCCGCTCGGCTGCTGACACAGATCGCCGTGGCGGAAATGGATGAGCCGGACCTCGAGTTGGCGGTGCAGGACTTGCGTCAGAGCAAGCCATATTTATTCCGGACTCCGCAGGTGACGCAAGGCTCCGCCATGTCCCCCGAGGTCGAGCCACACACTCGCGAAATCCAGGCCGCCGACCGCGCCGCGATGACCGGCGACCGCCGTGACTTGCTGGCGTATCTCCGCCTGAAGCGGCGGTAGCTGCTTAGGGCCTAGTGCTTAGGGCCTAGGGCCTAGGAAAAACGCAAGCGATGGCGTTGCGTACTCAAAAGCCGCTAGGCCGCTCGACCCGCCACGAATCACATTTATCGCCACCCCGCATTGCTTCCCAGGCCCTAGGCCCTAACCACTAGGCCCTACCCACCCCCCGCTCTCAACCCCTGCGGTCGCAAGCGACCACGCTCACTCTTTACCCCAAAGGAACCATCACCATGCCCTTCACCGGAAAAGCCACTTACTCCGCCGGCTCGACGCTGCCCGAGATCGCTGAAGATGTCAGCGACATCCTCGGCATCGTCAGCCCTTACGAAACCCCGCTGCTCGATCATCTGGGTGACCCGCAGCGGTCCGCGACCAGCACCGTCCACGAATGGCTGGAAGACACGCTGCTGCCGAACACCGACACCATTGTCGACGACTGGGACCAGACCGCGACCAGCATCACCGTCGCCAACGGGCAGCGGTTCCGCGTTGGCGATCAGGTGCAGGCGGCAGAGCTCGACGAGGTCGCCTTGGTCACCGCGGTGGTCGGCAACACGCTGACGCTGCAGCGCGGCTACGGCGGGACGACCGTGCAGACCTTCGATGACGAAGCGACGATCAACATCCTCGGCAACGCCGCGCTCGAAGGCGCCGATGCCCCGGCGACGCGGTTCACTAACCGCACCCGCAAGCTCAACTACACCCAGATCTTCACCGCCGGCGTCGAGGTGTCCGGCAGCCAACTCGCGTCCCGCCAGATCGCCCTGGCCGACGAGATGGACTATCAGAAACAGGAACGTCTGCGCGAGCTGATCCGCGACTTGGAGAACTGCGTGATCAATGGCGTGAGCAGTGCCGATGCTTCGCCGATGGGATCAGCCGCGACCCGCCGGACGATGCGCGGGCTGATCCCGTCCATCGTGACCAACCGCGAAAACGCGGCCGGCGGTGCGCTGACCGAGTCGATGCTCAACGCCATGCTCCGCAGCGTCTGGGAACAGTCGGCCGGGACGATCGACACGCTGGTTGTCGGCGGCCTGCAGAAGCGGGCGATCAACGGCTTCGTGACCGCCAGCCGGGGTTTCAGCGCCAACACCGAGAAGTTCAAGGACTTGGTCAGCGTGTACGAATCGGACTTCGGCGTCTGCCGGGTCGTGCTCAGCCGATGGGTGCCGCGCGACACGGTGCTCATGCTCGATAGTTCGCGGATCGATGTCCTGCCGCTCAGTGGCCGCAGCTTCCACTACAAGCCCCTGGCCAGCACCGGTGACAGCGAGACCGGTCAAATCATCGGCGAATACACCCTCGAACTCCGAAATGAGAACGCCCACGCGGTCATCCGCAATCTGGCTTCGTGAGCGTCGCTTATGGCCTAGTGCCTAGGGCATAGAAAGCAATTCAACGCCCACCCTGTCCCCGGCTTCTCGCTCGGGACAGGCTTACAGACACGATCAACCTCGACCCCAAATTTCACGCTCACCCTCCGCGACCTAGGCCCTGAGCCCTAGGCCCTAGGACCTAAAAAATGAACTTCTCCACCGACCGCGACCTGCTGGCCCTTGAGCCTCAATTGTTTCACGACATCGCCTGGCTGGGTCAGCAGCGGGTCAATGTGACCGATGCGACGCTGGTCGGCACGACGCTGACCAGCACCGAGGCGGACTTCATCTCCGCCAAGGTCGAGGCGGGGTCGGTCGTGCTGATCGATGATTTGGCCCACGAAGTGATCGGCCGGATTGATGCGGACACACTGGAGGTGTCGCTGCTCCGGGCGCGGTTGGGCGACCCGGCGATCCCCGGGCCGGAGGTCGGCCCGGCGACGGCCGTCGTCCGCAGCTTCGAGCCGCAGGCCGCCTCGGTCCATGATGGGCTGCTCCGATTGCTCGGCATCAATCCCGACAGCACGGAGGTCGATACGCTGACCGAAGACGCGGTCGTCTCGTTGACTGCCATGGCCCGTCTGGAATCGTTGGGCACGCTCGAACGCATCTACAGCGCCGCCGCCACGCTGACCACCGACCACGAACTGCTCACGCTTAAAGCCAACGAATACCGCCGCCGCTTCCGCAGCGCACTGAACGCCGCGGTCGTCCATCTCGACACCGACGGCGACGGCTTCGCCGACCAACGCGTCCGCCCCGGGCAAGTCCGACTCGTGCGGGTCTGAAGGCCCCACAGAGACGAGTGATGAGTAACTAGTGAAAAGTGACAAGCCTTTCTTCCTAGCGCCTAGCTACTAGCGCCTAACGACTACCCCATGTCCGACCCCATCATCCAAGCCTTGGCAGAGTTCGGCGTCGCGGGCCTCATGGGTGCGCTCTGGGTCTGGGAACGCATGATGACCCGCAAGCGCGAGTCGCAGCTGACCACCGCCCACGAACGGCTGATGCATCAGCGCGTCCAACTCCGCGAACTCATGCGGACCGTCCATCGCAACACGCGGGCCATCGAACGGTTCGACCAGACGCAGCATTCGCTGAAAGCCATTTTGGAGAGGTTCTGCCGTGATAAAAAATCGTGAAACTTATATCGATGAAGCGCCGCGGCTTGGTCGCGTAGCGAGGCGGAGCCGCGTCGCTTCGTGTTTATTGTTGATGTTGTTATGCGGATGTGGGACGCCGCCGGCGGTGATGCCGTTGATGCAGGTCACACTGCAAACGCTCGCGGAAGAATCAAAGCATCTGGAGAGCGACGCGGTGCGGGATGCTGATTTTTTACGGCAGAACCAAATGGCGTTGGCCGATGCGTTTGACCGCGATCTGGAACAGCGTGAACCACCGCTCGATCCGCAATGGGTTCGTGAAGCGACCGCGGTCTATGTCGCGGCCCGTGAGGCGTTGCTTCAGCATGAATTCAATCGGCGGCAGGCCCGCGCGACCCGTCGTGACAACCTCGCTGCGGCAGGGCGAGCTCAAGCACGGGCGATGCAACTGTTGGCCATGCAGGATCGCAACGTGCGCAGCCTGCTCGGTACGGATGGCTGGAAACTGCTCGGCACCTGGGGTGAGGTCACGCAAGCGGGGGGCCAGCGGTGATGCATCAAGCACTACGAGAAGTCATTGAGCAGCGGATCGAGCAGCAATGGCCCGCGTGGAGCAAAGAGCATCCAAACCTCGCCCGCGTCATCGACCGGACCCGGCTGGTGGAGGTCACGGTTCAACGGCTGCGGGATGAGCCGGCCTTCATCGAAGCGATGCGGCGGGCGGACTTGGACGAGCAGAAGCTGATCGAGGCGGGCCGGGTATTAGCGATCGCGGAGCGCGTGGTGGGGCGGGTGCTGCGGTTTTGAGGTTTCAGGACATTTCCCTGTTTAGCGGGTGCACCGCAGGTGCGCCTCATTAAACCGCGGGACGCTTCGCGTCACCCGCTAAACGTTTTCAAAATAATGAAGGAGCCATTTATGCAGAATTTGAAATCGCGTTGGATGAGTCGGAAGTTTTTGTTGAGCTTGTCGGTGCAGGTGACCGCGATCGCGGTGTTGCTTTGGCCGGAGCACGAGCCGGCGATCGTCGAGTCGAGCCGATCGATCACGGCGTTGGCGGTGCTGCTGCTCAGTTCGCTGGGCTACGTCTCGGCCGAGGCCGCGGTCGATCGCAAGCGGGCGGATGCGAAGCCCGACTCATGGCCTTCGCCCGAAGCGCATGGCCCGGCCGCCTGATCGACGCTCATGGGTGAGCATCGATGAAACGCCAGGGGGTCTGAATCGCGTCGGTCCCTTTAAATGGGATCAACTCCTGAATGGCACCTTTGGCGATACTGCGACCCTTCGCCCAGCCTAGCGCGAGATCGCCACGATCCCAGATGAAATACGAATAATTCACCTGCTTGTCGAGTTCGGGCTTCACCCGGTCCAACTCGCTCCAAGGGATGGCTGCCTCGTACCGGACCATGTCACCTTCGCGGACAATAGTCAGCTTGGCCTTGTTGACCAGCCCCTGATCCTTTTCCCAACGCGGCGAAAATGGGTAAAAACGATGGCGTGGCACGCCCGGGGCGATACGCCGCCAGACCTGAGCGATCGGCTCACCCACTGCTTCGAATTCAGGCGTCTCGAACGGCGGGAATCGGCCGGCATATTTCTCGTTCGGCGGATTTTCCAACCGGTCCAAGTGCCGAGCCAGAACCGTTTCATAATCATCAACAAGCTGCATCGATTGACCCAGATAGAGGTCATAGTCGTAGTCCGGGCCTATTTGATGGAAACGAGTGTCCATCTTCCGCTGCGCTTCTTTTGAAAACAGCGGGTCTTCCTTTTCGCCAACAGGTAAAACGTTGAAAGCGATTTTCAAACCATCCAACCTTAACTCGTCCGGCGTGCCCAGCGACCAGCCGGGAATGATGAACTTCCAGTACAAATCCTCGTGAGGTGCGGCGTGCATCAAGGCCAGGGGCTGGTCATCGAACCGCCTGACGATGCTGACTGTTGGATCGAAGACTTCGGCCGCCACATAAAAATATTGCTCGTCCCACATCCCGGCCACACGCGCCCAAATCTCGTTATCGTCACGGCCTTGCAGGTTCAGTGTCGGAAACCACATTTTCTGCTGATAGTCCACCTCGATCGGCTCGCCGCTGAGGTAAGTGGGCACAGCGCCGAGTTGCTCCCAGTCTTCGAGACGCCCATCGATCGTCGGCGTGCCTTTCTCGAAGACCGCGACATGTAACGACTCGCTGAGCTCGCGGGTGCCGCCCTCGGTGCTGGCCTTGACGCTAAATTTATAGGTGTTGATCGGGCTGGCCCGAACGGCCGTGGGCTGAAACTCGACGACCCGCTCTTCACCGGCCGATAGCGTCAGGCTTTTTGTCGGCTCATTGAGCGACCAACCTTCCGGGCCGATCAATTCAAGTGTGACCTCCTGAGCCAGTGGCAAGCGGTTCGCGACATGCACCCGGATCGGCGGCTGATCGCCGATCGGTCGGGTCATATCCTGCATCGCTAATTCAAGTCCGGCGTCGTCGTAAGTCGCTTCGAGCCGTTCGAGCTTTGCTCGCAGATCGGCGAGGCCTTGAGTCGAAGTGATGTAATACGGGTATTCGTCCAATTTAATTTCGATGACGTCGCTCTCGCGAGGCCATTCGTTGCCGAACATGTCGTAGACACGCAACGTGCGTTCCGGATCGTGGACGGTCATTGAGCCGTCGCCACGCAGCGATGGGAACACTTCGTCGCCGACCGCTTCTTTGTGGGCACGGTGGCCATACAGCTTGATGCGGCCAAACACCACGGCGACATCTTTGTCCTCGAAGCCTTCGCGGCCTCCGAAGAGGTGGACATGCGGCATCGTTTCGCGGTGTAGTTCCTCAACGTGCTCGGTATCGTCGATAAAATAAATCCAGGTGCTCAACGGCTGGCCGATCGGTCGGGGCGTGACCACTTCGCTTTCCTTATTGTTGAGTGCCGGCATGGTGGCCGCGCTTTTGACCGAGTGCATCATCCGGTAGCCGGACGCGAGGTTCATAACGTTGCCCGCGATAATCGACATATCCTCAGGCGCCAGCCATGATTCATTGTCGTAAATAGACAGTCCCCATCCCGCAGCTTGAGCCGGCGCCAAAGTATCGCGAAACTTCGAGCCATAGGGGTGATGGGTGATGCCATCGAGCAGATTGATCTCGCCAGCGATAGCGACCTGGTCGATCGTGTTATCGATCGAATCGGTGCCGTGCAGTTGTACATCGGAGCCCAAGTCGTCGATGACTTCTCGGGCGATCCGCAGGGCGTCGCGCATGTAAGCGGAACTCGCGTGCCAGTTGGAAATGCTGCCGCCTTCCCAGGGCTCGTTGCGGATGATCGCGCTTTCGATCGAGTCGCCGTAGCGAGAAAGAAGCGTCTTGACATAGTGGGCATACGTGCCGGGTTTGTCGGCGGGGCCGAGGTTCTCGCGTGGCGAGATCGCGTTCCATTTATTGCCACGGAAGTAAGTGATCGGCTTGCCTCCGATCATGGGCGGCTCGAAGAAAGCTACCGGCATCAGCGGCATCTGCGTTGACAGCTGATGACGACTTGCCGCTTCCATCACACGATCGACCGGCGACCAGTCATAAGACCCATCGGAGTTGATGTTCGGACTCAGCCGCTGGCTGTTACGGATCTTCTTGAATCCGTATCGGCCCATGATCTCCGCCATCGCTTCGGGGTTCGGGCTGATGCCTTCGACCTGGAAGTATGAGTCCGGCTTCAAGCTTTCCGCCGGCTTTCGGACCACCGCTGCCCCGGCAAGGCGAAGCCAGTCTTGATCGTCGCCTTCGGGATCAAGCTGAATAAAGAAATAGCCGTACTTTTCTGGATCGAAGCTGACATGCAGGTCTGCCGCAGCACCCGGGGCGAGTGACGATGGCAGAGATTGCACCAACTCGATTTCAAGCGTTTCGGTGTCCTCGAATCGCGGGTTCTTGTAATCACGCGGCGCAGTCATCCGCTCCCGGCTCAAAGTCACTTTCGATGCGGCCTGAGTGAGGTCCACCTCTTTCTTTCCGATATTCCTAACAGTCACCTTCACCGAAAGTTGCTCGGTCGGGTCGTGGCTGATGCCTGCTGGATGGCTGTATTGCAGTCCAGTCACTTTCAACGGTGTGTCAGGCTTTTTAGGAGCGGCCGCATTGGCTGAGATCGTCATAAAGGCCAGCATCACCGAGAACATTGGAAGTAGTGATTTCATCATGAGATTCAACGGCAAAAACGGGTAAACAAAAGGGACAACTGATCTAAAGAAAATCTTGGATCAGTCAGCAACCTGAGTGACAAATAAAGGGACGTAATAATTGTGCGAACCACCCGCTGACCTTCGCGTTGGCAGGTGTGTGCCATCGATGATGTCGGACTCGAAAAAGCGGACGGCTAAGGTAAGGTCATCGCCACTAACCAAGGCGGTAAAGGTGTAGGTCGTGTCAGGTTCAAGGTTGTGAAGCCGCTGCCAGAGCAGAGTGTGCCGGGTATCGAGATGAAGCGTTTGATCGGCGACGCGATACTTCGACCAGTTTGCCAGCCAGCCCTTGAGCTTTCCTGATTTCTGATCAGTAAAGTTCGGGTTCTCAAGCAGGTTTTGTGAGTCATCTTTTTTTCGAAGGACAGGATCGCTGATCGTGCCGTCGTACCTTCCGCGGAATCGGTGAAAAACCAGGGTCGCTTGCGTGGAACGAGGGCCGGTGGTGAATTCGATTTCGACACGGTTCGGTGTTGGTGTATCGATTTCTCGTGCAATTAAATCGAACGTATCGATGTCGCTGTTGATGCGTTCGAATGACGGAAGCGTACCTGCATCAACGCCCGAATCAGGCCAGGCGTGAGCAATGATCCAGCGCTGATCGGGCTGGGCATGTTCGCCACGGTCGCTGAGATTTAGTGTCGCGAAAACCGACGAGTCGCGGACGTACATGATGGGCGAAAGCGAAACGACGCCGAAAGTCCCGCCAAGTATTTCAACTTCGCTGCCGTTGATAATTTCGAGTGAAGGCGTGCCATGTTCTGTCTTGAATCCGAGCATCCACCAACGCACGTCGTTGAGATAGAACGGCAGCTTCAGCCCTTCATTATTGAGATGCCGTACCCAGACCTGCATGCCCTGAAGCTCATCGGTGCTGAAGCCGCCGACGTTGATCAGATGCAAGCGTTGTTCGCGAGAAGCGTTGTTGTGATGGAACTCAGACCAGGATGTGTTGCGTAATACGACCGGTCGCCGAGCGTCGGCGTGGACAGATGCGTGGTAGGTTTCCTCGACAAACAGCGGCTTATTGGAGGGTTCTTCGATACGAAATCGGCCTTTGGTTTCGCCGAATAAACCGGTGATCCGTTGGACGTGGGGCGGGACCACGACATCGCCGAAACGGTATTTCAGTCGACCGAATGCCACGACGGGTTGGCCCGCGTCCATGGCTTTCTGCACCGCATCGGTGTCATCGGATTCACCATCACCGATGGCGCCGTGATCGTCGACCAACGACCACTCGCTCGGCGGGTGAGAAGGGGCAATCGGCGCTTCCTCGACCTGCAAACGAAAGTTCATTGCTGCGGGTTCATTCACCATACCGGCCGGGTCCGCGGAGATGTATTGCCGGATGTTTTCGGCTTGCATCGCATTGGCATCCTCTTTTTGAACAGCCGTGCCGTACCCGTCGATCTGTACATCTCTCGCAAAGAGTTGGGCCTGATCACTGTCGATCCACATCGCCGGCGTGGCGGGCTGACCGCCTTCAAGGCGGGCGCGGTCCAGAACGACGTGGCCGGCCTGCCGGATCTGAATTGCAGGCACCGCGTTTCGGCTGACCAGGTGGCGGATCGAACTGCTGCTGGTTTCGCAGAGCACGCCGACCTCGCGCTGCCCAACCAGTGTGAGATATTCCCAGACGATGTGCGTGGCCCGCGCGACCGTGGTCATGGTGATGCCGCAGTCAAAACCCTCGATCGTGATATCGCTGTAGTGGCCCACCGTTGGCCCGGCTTTGATCAGGATGCCGATGTCGCCGCGGCCGTCACCACTGCGCACCGTGACGTTGCTGATTTCGGCTTGATTCGCACCGGCAAAGTTCACGGCGATTGCAGCGGGATTGCCCGAGCCGGTATCAATCGTGAGATTGCGAAGCGTGTTATCCGAGGGGTAATTGTTGAATTGCCCCTGCGTAAAACCGACCAAGACCCGCTGCTCGACCGGCAAATCCGCGTCGGCGAAACGGGGGGAATTGTCTTTGAGTTTGATAGTCGTGCCATCACGGCTTTGACCGATCAGCCGGATGCCGTAAAGCATTTCGCCGTACCAGCCCTCACCAGCAAACGCGTTTTTATGCTCTGCGCGGACCGGCCCGGAATACATCAGCCGATCGCTGACGAGATAGGTGCCATTAGGGATATAGATCACCAGTTCATCGGCACGATGACGCCAAACCGTCGGATCGGTCCAGGGTCGCTCGCCATACATCCGGTCAAGCACGTAGTCGTAGGCGTCGACGAAGGCCTGCGTATCGTCGTGAATCCCGTCGCCGACCGCGTTGAAAGGCGGCTTGGTGATGTCGATCACGCGATTCTTCGGGTCCGCATGGACGAAAAGGGAATCGGGGTACTGCTGTTCGATCGATGGATGGCGGTCGCCGAGTACTTCCGCAGGCTCGGCCAAAACCATTGGAGATACCACAATCGCGATGAGGCAAACCAGAGCGAACCGCGGGTGGAATGGTTTGAACATGAATAACCGATGTCGAGTTGAAGGAAAAATCAGGGGCTATGCCCAAATCAATTCAATGAGCTTGCAGCGAACTCACGTTCGGCGATCCAGTCATTCACGGTCGTGGGCATCGAGCCGGTAACCAGCGGGTCGCCGCAGGTTTCAAGCATCTCAAGCAAGCGATGGTGCATTGCTTGGGCCTGTTCTCGATGCTGGGATGAATCAGCGAGATCGCACGCACAGGCGGGGTCTGAAGCGGTATCGAAAAGCTCAATGATTTCATGACCTCGGTCGGCGACGGCGGGCCGCCAAATCAAGAGCATCTGCCGCTGACGCAGCGAGCGAGCGAAGTCGAGAGCTGGATCATGAGGCGGCAATCCGTGAAAATTGCGGAACCCCAATATTGGGCGATCCGATTCAGGCGTGCCGTCGGTGAGCAGGCTCAAGAAACTTTGGCCGTCCAAATAGTCCGGTGGCTGCACACCCAGCATTTCGGCCATGGTCGGTGCGAAGTCGACATTAGGAATCGGGTTTTCGATCGGCTGCTCTTTTTCAAGACCGCGGGGTGGTCGAATGAGTGTGGCGATCTCCGTGCCGAGTTCGTACAGCGTATCTTTTCGACGTTGCCCGAAAGCCGCGCCGTGATCGACCGTGATGATGACCCAGGTATTTTGCCCGACGCCCAGTCGATCGATCGCGTCGATCAGCCGACCCATTTCACGATCAAAGAAGGTGACCGCGGCCCGGTAATTTTGCGGATAGCGATCGCCTGCAACCGAGATCGGCTCTAGACCGTCGTCATAAGTGTCGTATCGAGCAAGCTGCTCAGCTCTGTCTTGTTCGAAGCCGTGGCCTGGTCGGGCACCCTGCCAAACCGAGGGATGTGATTCGAGGGTGCCGATGTTGAGATAGAACGGTTTGTCCTGTTCGGCGAGACCTTCGAGATATCCGATGGCGTGATCGACCGCGTTTTGCGAAAAATGATCTTTCGGGGCCTTGGCCAACTCGATGGCGTAACGGTTCTCACGGTACGCCATCCGTTCATGCTGAAAGCCGCTGTGAACGGTTTCAACGCCTGCGTCATTGAGCCAGTCCACAATGGTGCGAGTCGAACTCGGCATAGCCCACTGCCGATGTGCCAGACCCATCACACCGCTGTGATGCGGGTAGAGACCGGTCATGGCGCAGGCTCGCGAAGGGCTGCAACACACCGACGTCGCGTGGGCATGGGTCAGGCGAAATGCCCTTTGCGCGAAACGATCGAGATGGGGGGAGTGGATCGGTCGGCCGTAACAGCCCAGGTCCCGGCCCAGATCATGGGCAACCACATGTATTACGTTCAAAGTCGATCTTCGTTGTTCATAGCCTTGCCATGCGGCATGATTTTGCTGCGGTTCTTCAAGGCAGGATCAAGCTGCCTGTGTATTCCACGCGGCCGAAGCGGACGCTCTGGTCGATGTAAGCGACATGCCGAAGGCCGTCGTTATGCGTGGTGCTGTCGAACAGGTCATAAGCCGCCCCGGTGGTGTAACCGCCGTACCAGGGGATCACGCGTTGTGAGTTACCGCTCTCGAAGATCGTTTCGATCATCAGCGGCACGTCCTGGGGATTGGGTTGCACGCCGTAAGAAGCGGTCGCACTGCCGCCGGGCATTTCAAACGGCTCGATGCTGTAGCTCAGAAGATCATTGTCGTATGCCAAGCGTTGAGTGATTTTGTAGCTGCTGAACCCTGGCACGCTGACGGCACTGATGGGAGATCGATCGTCCTGGGGGCAGAAAAACGCACCCTGCCGCTCCTGATTCTCGTTCGTATTGGTGTTGATGTATTCCTGTTCGGCGAGCGCCCAAATCCAGGACCCGCCATTGTTGCCGGCACCATAAACCTGATTGGCATTCGGGTAGACCCAATCGTTGTCTTGGGCATACATGTGCATGGCCAAACCGACCTGTCGGATATTCGACCGGCAGACGATCGTCTTGGCTGACTCTCGAGCACTTTGAAGCGAGGGCAGGAGAATCGAGATCAGCACAGCAATGATCGAGATCACGACCAGCAGTTCGATCAGCGTAAACCCATCGCGATTCGTGGCCCGACGCTGCGGATTGACGATGTTGTCTTGCACGGGAGGCCCCTTCTGAAAGATGGAAAGTTGAAACTGAACTCGCGTGACGATGTCGCCGCGAATAAGAGCGGTGATGCGGGTCAGGTCCTTGAGTTGATGGCATGCTCGAAATTTGGGATGACCAGGCTTGGTGGGTCCAGATGATGGCGAGCCGACTCCTTGATCCCGCTCTCGATGCAATCCACGGTCATCTCACCGAGGATGCGTCCGAGTCGGCCGTTGTTCTTGTCGACCGTGACTGCGGGTACAAAAGGTTCAAATGGCTCGAAATCGTGGCCGCCGAAAGCGTTGTCGTAACCGGCAATTTGAATATCGCCACCCGGGGACCGGCCAAATAGTCGGCACGCAGCGGCGGCTGCAATCGCCTGGCCGTCGCTGAGGCAGGCCAAAGCGTCAGGACCCGGGCTGTCGGCAAAACGATCGGCGAGATAGCCCGCGATGAGCCGACGCAAAAATTCAAACCTTTCGGCATCTTCTAAGTCATTGGGTATCCGCGGCATCGGAATCGGCTCGGAGACTTCAAGTCCGGCTTCTGATATCGCGCGGAGAAATCCCGCTTCGCGATGCCGAACCCAGGCGTCAGCCTCTGGCATGGACTCGGCTTTCCAAACCCGAGCAATCCGACGGCAGCCGCAATGTTCAATCAGGTGCTTGGTCACCAGGTATTGACCTTCTTCGTGATCGTGAGACACGCTATCGACGGCGGCATAGCCGTCCGCGTAGCCATACATCACAACGGGAACACCGGCCGACCGCATCGTTTCGATAATGCGTTGACCATCTTCCGGCCCGACCGCTTTTCGGAATATCAAAAGGGCGGATAATCGCTGCTCAACCAGGTCCGCGATGGCTTCGTCGGTCCATGCGGTATGCCCGAAAAACAGCATATGGTTGCCCGAGTTTCCAATGGCATCGCGGGCAGCGGTCACAATCGCGCCCTCCGAACTGCTTGGATAGGACTGGCCCTGCCTGTCTTCCAGCAAGACCCGATCAATGATCCCAACGACCGCTCGGCGGGAGCCTGAAGCGTCAGGCGACTCGGCCAACCGGCGGGAGCCATGACCACGCAGCACCTCGCCGCTGTCTTCCATATGCGACAAGACCGACCGAACCGTGGGTCGGCTGACACCGACAAGCTCTGCGAGCTGACGCTCCGGAGGCAACAGCCCGTAAGGGCAGGTGCCATCCTCCTGAAATAATTCACGCAACCGGTCGCGGACGCCGAGTTGACGAGAGGTCAACTGCTTGGCTGACTCGGGATCCAGAACGAGTGGCTTGGCTTGGTTCAAAGAACTTCCTCGGTACGAGAGCCGGCCTGCATTTCTTAAGAAGCTGCAACCTCATTGAAAAGTGTACTACAAATCCCAATAAAGAAAAGACCAAAATGTATATTTACTGAAAAAAATTTACAACTGGTAAAAATTATTGACAGAATGAAAAATTACGTTATCTTATTTTCTCGATGACAGATTTTCATGCTGTTGACAAGTTCACGGGCTTTTCATGGCTTGGCCTGTAAACCAGATTTTGATTCGTCATTCGCTTTTTCCTGCACTGCCTCGCGTCCGGCAGTGCCTTCCTTCCACTCGGAGGCTCAAAATGTTTCGGATTGCCTTTGCAATATGCACGTTTCTATTGGCCATTACGCTTTCGCCGTTGGCAGATGCAGCGGAAGTCGTTCTGTATGAAGAAGATTTCGAGGATCAGGCCAGCGGATTCGATGACCCTGACTCATTTGCCATCATTGATATCGGGACTCAGGCTGAGCCGGACTGGATCGGCAGCTTCACGATGGCATCGAAAGGTGCGGTAAGTGCCAACGACACATTACCCACGCCGATCAGCTTGCCGGTCGGCGCTGAAGAAATCGACTTGTCATTTGAGTACGGTTTCGCGACGGACAATAAAAATAATGTTCGTGTCGGTGGCTATGTGAGATTCCTCGATGCAAACGGCGGCAACCTTGGCCTCAAGGGGGGCGGGGAAGTGAACAATTTTGGTCGAGGTGGTGGCCAATCGGAACTTGGATTTTCGCACACGATCAGCGTGCCCGAGACCGCGGTCGCCATCGACATCGTTCAGGCCCGCTTCATTCAGATTGTCCGCGATCAAAACGGTGAACAACCCGTGAATCCCCCCAACACGGCGTATTTCGATAACGTCAAAATCACAGCGATCCCCGAGCCCGGGTCCGTTGGTCTGATGACCATCGGGGTTTTGCTGATCGTCGCCAGGCGTCGTTCGTAATCTTCGCGAAGATAGATTTGCCCGAACTTAAGAAGCCCACGCTTTAAAAGCGTGGGCTTCTTTGTTGAGTGTCGGTTGTTTGCCGGTTGATTATTCCGCCGTGGTCGGCTCGGGGTCGATTTCGGCTTCGGGGGCCGGGGCGGGTTGCGGGTTGTCAGGGGTTTCCTCGATGGGGTCGGCCATGGCGTAGTCCGGGCCGGGCTCGACCGCGAGTTGGTCGAAGAAGATCGCGGTGGTCGCGAGGTGGTTCGCAGGCAGTTCGCGGAAGCCGGCTCGGTCCATCGCGGTGTGGATTTCCGGGTTCTTCATGAACGTGTTCCACACGAATTCGCTGCGGTGGTTTTCGATCATGAGGATGGTGATGCCCACGTCGATGCCGATGACATCGCTGGCGTACCAGCCGGTGTGGGGGTTGAAGGCATCGACCAGGCCGTAGTGCTGCCAGGCTTTTTCACCGTATTGATCGAACATGCCTTTGACGGCGGCGATGCACATCTCCGGGACGAAGGGGATCGAGCCGGCGGCGGCACAGGGCACGATCGTGCCGTCCAAGTGCGGGTTATTGTTGACGTTGCCAGCGCCCCAGTCGGTGTAGCCACCGGCCGAGTCGGAGCTGGTCACGCCCCAGATCGCATCGCTGTAGAGCGGGAACTTGTCCTGATGTTGAGCGAACACTTCGCGGTGGGCCTTGGTCGCGAAGACCGAGTTGGCCCAGTAGTCGGCGTAGTCATCACGCTTGTTGCGGAAGTCGACCCAGGCGTGGCTGAACTGGTGGACGAACAGCGGCGGGTAGCTCATGAATCGGCCGCCCTCGTGCTCGAAGATCGGCCCGCGTTCCCAGGCATGCCAGGCCGACTCGGGCAGTGGGTTCGTGTTGGAACCCAGGCCGAGCAGCTGCATGATGATGTGCTCGGAGAAGTGGTCCCAGCGGTAGGTGATGAAGCCGTCCTCCGGCGTCCAGCCCATGCTCAGCGTCTGGGTGTCGTCCATCATCCACGGCCAGTTGATGCGGTCGTAGAGGGCGGTCGCGAGTTTTTCGACCTCGGTGCCGGCGTAGTACTGCCGGGCGGTGAGCACGCCGGCCATGAGCAGGGCGGTGTCGATGGACGACAGCTCGCTGGCCCAGGCCCGCTCGCCGGTGTTCATATCGACGAAGTGGTAGAAGAATCCCTCGACGTGCTGAGCGTCGTTGAGCAGGAATTTCAACGTGTTTTCGACACGCTCGTAGGCGAGTTCGGATTCGACCCAGCCACGTTCATCGGCGATGCAGATCGCAGTGAGGCCGAAGCCGACCGACGCGATGCTGGCGACAGGGTTGTCTTCGTCGCCCGGGGTGATGACGCGGCTGCCGTCGGCAGGTGCGCGGTCGGCAATCAGGCCGGTGTGTGGGTTGGCCTGTTCCCAGAAGAATCGGAAGCAGCGCTGCTGCCAGGCATCGAGAAACGCGGTGTCGTCCATCGGCTCGGCTCCGGCGGTCGTCCCGCCGATAGCGGCCGCCGCCGCGACCCATGCCGTCAGGCAAAGGCTCCAAATCCGGCTCGTCCAACGGGTCTGACGCTTGCTCATCGTGACCTCAGCTTTCGACAGCCGGTACACGACCGACCGTCATGGTCTTCTGCTCGTTCTTATTACGCCTAAAAGGCGTCCAACCTGCAATCCATCGCAGCCTGTCATCTATCCCTATCGGGGGTTCATGCTGCCGGGCTTCAAACTCAGCCGCAGGTTTCGAACCCGAGATGTCAGGCCAGCTCCCGCCCATCGGGCTTCGCTGACGGAGGTTGCGCTGCAACAAGCAGTTACCTCCATCATTATATACGTAATGTTCCGTATCCGGGGTCGTTGAAGCCCGCTGTGCGTCGATCCGGGGATTCGCAAAGCTTTATCCCCAGCTTGTTCAACAGTGCATTGTCCGATCAATACACGATGGCGACCGCGTCCTCGACCGCTTCGATGACTTGGCGGACGTGGAACGGCTTTTTCAGGTAGCCATCGAAACCGTTGTGCAGCAGGTGTTGCGCCTGCCCATCGGTCAGCTTGCCGGACATCGCGACGACTTTGGTCATCGCCAGGTCGCTGTTGCTCTGGATGAGCTTGAGCACATCCTCGCCTTTGACATCGCCCAGATGCATATCCAGGAGCATGACGTGGGGCTTGAACTTTTCGCACTCGACGCCGGCCGCAAAGCCGGAGCGGGCGGTTTGCACTTCGTAGTTGGCCTGTTCGATCAGGACCTTGGTCAGCACGTCGATCGTTTCCGAACCCGAATCGACGATCAGGACGCGAGTCTTGCCCGATTGCAGCCCGTCGAGCGGGATGTGGTGGGCTTTCATGAAACCGACCAGGGCGTTCATGGGGATGCGGCGGTCCTTGCTGCCGGGGATGCGGTAGCCCTTGAGTTGGCCCGAATCGAACCATTTGCTCACCGTGCGGGGCGCGACGTTGCAAATCTTGGCGACTTCGCCCGTTGTGAGAATATCTTTTTGCTTTGCCATAGGGCTGCTACCTTCCTGCGTTTCTCCGGGATCTCCATGGGCCGGGGGCATAAACCCCAGCCCTCTGAAGAACCCATCGACCAACGGGGCAACCGGATTAACCTGACCAAAGCGAAATTGATTACGGGAACTTAAACGGGGTTAAAAGATTCATTGGACAAGCTCAACACGGCCTACGGCAAGCAAGGCTGATTTTTATCGGCGGCAGGGAGGGGTTATCGGGCGGTGACAGTACGTCAGGGCAATGTCGAAGCATGAATGACGGATGACGATTAGCCATATCTCGGACTGGTTTCGTCATTCAGCCCTCAGATCGCTAAACTCTTCCCCCCATGATTCAAGCCATTGTTTTTGACTTTGACGGCGTGATGGTCGATTCCGAACCGTTGCACTACCAGGCCTTCATGCAGGTCGGCCAGAGCTTCGGCGCCCAGTTCTCCTACGAGCACTACCTCGAGCATTACATCGGCTACGACGACCGCGATGCGTTTCGGGTCATGCTCCGCGAGGTTGAACAGGACCCGCAGGAGCCCGGACGGGTGGCGACGCTTTGCGAACAGAAGCAGCAGGCGTTCGATGCGATCGTCGCTCAACACGCCCAGGCCTCGGCCGAGGGCGGCAGCGTCGCGACCTCGTCGATCGCGATCCCCGGCTCGGTCGAATTGGTGGATGAATGCGTCAATGCCGGCCTGCCCATCGCCATCGCCAGCGGCGCAACCCGCGCGGACATCGACCTGATGCTCAACATCCTTGGCCGAACGGATGCGTTTCCAATCATCATCAGCGCGGACGATGTCAGCCGATCCAAGCCCGACCCGTCCAGCTACGTGAAGGCGGCTGAGCAACTGGGCATCGACCCGCAGTACTGCCTGGCCATCGAAGACACCGCCGCGGGTTTGGCTTCGGCCAAGGGGGCGGGCATGATGACCCTGGCCCTGTCCACGACCAGCCCCGCCGAGCACCTGCAAAAAGCCGACCGCGTCATCCCCAACCTCAAAGGCATTGACCTGAACCGCTTGCGGAAGTGGTTTGATTAATTCTTGAAAAACAAGGCAGCGCTTCGCTTGACCACGGAGAACACAGAGACGCAGAGACACGGAGAAAACCAAAGATTTGATAGATTCCATCATCCTCGGTTTTCGTTTCTGCTCTGTGTCTCAGTGCCTCTGTGTTCTCTGTGGTAACCATCACGATGCACAATTCAAAACCCGACATTCAACATTCAAAATCCGATCCGCCGTTGATGTTGAGCATTAGCGGGATGCGGGGGTTGGTGGGGCGGTCGATTTCGCCGGCGATCGTCGCGCGGTATGCGGCGGCGATCGGGGCGTGGTTGAAAGATTCGCGGGGCGTTGAGCATCCACGCGTCGTCATCGGGCGGGACTCGCGGCCGTCCGGGGCAATGTATGAACACGCCGCGATCGCCGGGCTGCTGAGCGTCGGCTGCACGGTGCGGCAGGTCGGCATCCTCTCGACGCCGGGCGTGGCGATCATGCTGCAACACCTCGATGCGGATGGCGGCGTGGTCATCACCGCCAGCCATAACCCCGCGCCGTGGAACGGCCTCAAGCCCCTCCGCCACGACGGCGTCGCCCCGCCCCCGGAACAGGCAAGGAGCATCATTGAGGCGTTTCATGAGTACAGCCCGGTAGGCAACCCGGGGGTCGGGGTCAATGAACTGCAAACAGTCGAGCCGATCGACGATGCGGTGTCGGTCCATGTCGACAAAGTCCTGGCCTTGGTTGATGTCGAACTGATCCGCAAGGCGAAGCTGAAGGCGGTGGTGGATTCGGTCCAAGGCGCGGGTGGGCCGGAGGCGGCGATGCTGCTGGATCAATTCGGCGTGGCGCGAGTGCATCTATATGAAGAACCGACCGGCCAGTTTCCGCACAACCCCGAGCCGACGCGGGAGAATCTCACGGAACTAGCGGACGCTGTCGCACAACACGGCGGTCATGTAGGGTTTGCACAGGACCCCGATGCGGATCGTCTCGCGATCGTCGATGAAAAAGGTCAGTACATCGGTGAGGAATACACGCTGGCGTTGTGCGCGATGCATCTGCTCGGTAAGCCGGACACGCCGCGGGTCGCGGTGGCCAATCTATCGACCAGCCGTATGCTCGACGACATCGCCGAGGCCGCCGGGGCGACCGTCATCCGCACCCCGGTCGGCGAAGCCAACGTCGCCGCGGGCATGCGTAACCACGGCGCGACCGTCGGCGGCGAAGGCAACGGTGGGATCATCCTCAACACTGTCAGCCAGGTCCGCGACAGCCTCATCGGCATGGCCGTCATTTTGGAGATGCTCGCCGAGCGTCAACAGCCGCTCTCCAATATTGTCGCCTCGACGCCGAGCTACGCGATTCAGAAAGACAAGATCGATATCGCAACGCTGCCAGGCGGAGCGTCGGCGGTACTCGATTGGGCAAAGCGACACTACGCGGACCAACAACTCGACGATCAAGACGGTGTCCGGGTGGACTGGGAGGATCGATGGATCCACCTACGAGCGAGCAACACTGAGCCGATCCTGCGTGTAATCGCCGAAGCGAGTGACGAGCAAGCCGCCGCTGCGTTGATCGATGAAGCCAAAGCGGGGATCGATTCACTTTGAGTCAAATTGAGAATATGCCTTGAAGCAATATTCGAACAATGCGGCGAGACGATCCGCGGATTCGTAAAACCTCATCCACGGCTTGATCATCTCAACCCTGTCGAGAAATTCACCCCCAACCCCCAACCCTCACCAATCCAAGCGGATCGCCTGCTCATCGGTCAGCCTCGGCCCGGCCGGGGGCTGCCAAGTCACGCCGAGTCGTGTCCGTCTCTGGGTGACGTCGGCGTTGTCGATCTTCAACCGAAAGAGATAAGTGCGTGTGACGGGGTCGTAGAATTTTTGCTGGGCTTCGAGGTCGTTAAGGACCAGGTCCCATCGGTAGAGCAGTTGGCCGGTGGTCACGCCGGGTGTTTCACCCGCCGCGGAGATTTCCAGCCGCACGGCACCGGAGGTTTTAAACGAGTCGCCCATCTGATCGAACACTTCGATGCGTGCTTCGAGCAACAGCACGCCGTTTTCGCCGACAAAGCGGGTCGTTGGGTAGATGCGGATGGCGGTCGGCTGCGCGGTCCATGCATCCGCATCGAGCGTCCGCGCCGTCGGCCCCGCCCCCTTGCTCATCCCGCAACTCCCGAGCGCCATCACCGCCGCGATGACCACCAGCTTCGAGAACAGGGCTCGTCTTAATAAGTGCACCGCAAACTTGTAACACGCCACACTCTCGCGGTAAACAGCTTCCCATCCCTTTAGGCCGCGGATGAGGCTCTGGGAATCCGCGGATCGCCCCCATATCAACCTGAACCCTTCACAAAAATTTCGAACCCACCCCTGCAACCGCGATGCATGTGATTACAATCAATCCGCCGACCCAGCGTCGGCGAGCCTGCTCCACCACGCCGCCACAGGAGGGCGACCGATGCCACAAGACGAAACGACCCGCGAACCGCAGACCGCCGCCGACACCGAATCGGCTGGCGTTTTTGACCACGAAGACAGCCAGACCGTGGTGATGGACGACGCCGATGAATCCGTGTCCAGCCAGACCGCGGCATCGACACAGCCCAGCGAGAAGAAGAGCCGAATCGCCCGGTTCTTCAGTTGGTCACGTGGCGGCAAGAAGCCGGTCGAGGTTTCCGTCGCCCGTCGCGAAGATGGCCGGGACGTCTCGATTGCCCAGCTCAAGCAGGGCTACAGCGAAGTCGTCGACACGATGAAAGCGGTCCGCAATCACCTGGATGAACAGTCCGACCGCTCGGACCAGATGCTTGAACTGCTACGCGGCCTGCCCGAGGTGTTGCAATCCATCCCCGAAGCCAACCGCAACCAGTCGCGGGTGCTCGAAGCGATCCATGGCAATCTCGAACGGCAAAACGAAACCTCGCACAAGCTCAGCGACGCCATCACCGGCCTGACCGATGCATCGGGCAGTCAACGCGAAGCCCTCACGCAGATTCGCGACCACTTGAGCGAGGAAGACCAGAGTCGAACGCAACTCAACGACGGCGTCGCCGCGCTCAACGGCACGCTCGGCCACGTCATGGACGCCTCGGCCGCCACCCGCGACGCGATGGGCACCGTCGTCGATCAGGCCCGCCTGAACGACGAGCACATGCGGACCATGTTCCGTCGCAGCCAGAAGATGAACACCGCGATGATGCTGCTCTGCCTCGCGTTGACCATCGGGGCGTTGGCCTTGGCGGGATACGTTGCTTACATGGTTTCGCAGATGCCCGCGGCGACCGCCGGCTGATCGCAAAGCCTTTTTGCAGATCAATAAGTAATAAATCGATCGGCATTCATTGGAATATCCTGCCAAGCGGTTTTGGCGCGCCTAAGAAACAGTTGGAGTCGTTCGGCTCCGCGAGACGCCCACTCGCTTATCGAAACGGGCGTGTCCACAGGCAGGGCGTCCGCATAAAATTCGGAGCCGCTCGCCAGAAAGGTGATTCACATGCTCCGTTACGCCATTATCGCACTGATCGTCGCCCTCGTTGCATTCGGCCTCGGCTTCGCCGGCATCGGCCAAATCGCATGGTGGTTGGCTGGCCTCTTCCTCGTGCTGTTTGTCGTGTTGCTCATCGTCAACGCGGTCAGCGGCAAGGGCGCCTCCGCGGTCTAGCACCGACACCCAATTCGACCGGCTGCGGCTCAACCGCCGCTGCCGGCCTTCTCGTTGTTTCGTCACCCTGTTTTGAAAGGAAAGTTTAATGTCCAGCCACACCGTCAATACCATTACGAATGAAATCGCCGAAAAGCTCAACGACCTGATCCGGGTCAACCTCGACAGCTACGACGGCTTCAATCAAGCCGCTGAAGATATCGATGTGCCGGAGTATGCGAACCTGTTCCGCGAGTTGGGCCAGACCCGCAAGCAGCACGCCAACGAGTTGCAGGAAGCGGTTCGGACCTACAGCGAAGTTGAGCCGGAAACCAAAGGCTCAGCCACTGCCAAAATGCACCGCTGGTGGATCGATTTGCGCGAAAAGATCACGACCAGCGACGCGTTTGACGTGCTCGCCGAGGCCGAGCGTGGTGAGGACCACATCAAGCATATGTATGAAGATATCCTCCCCGAGATCGCTGGCTCGCCGATCAATGACAAGCTGAATCAGCAATACGCCCAGGTCAAAGCCGGCCACGACAAGGTCCGCGACCTGCGTGACGCGAACAAGTAAGTCTTTTCATCAATTTAGGATGAGGCATACAACCGATACGCCAGCGGCTTCGTACGAGGCCGCTGGCGTTTTTTATGCATCCGCGACCTATGCGAGACATTTCCTCACCATGAGTATCTCACCCTATCACTCAGGGGTATCGAACCATTCGCGTATCGTTTCACGCCGAGTCGCCAGATCACCGGCTGAGGTGGGACTCTCGAAATGTCCGGCATCACGAAGCAACAGGCGGTAGGGGATGTCGAGGTGATGCGGCAACGCGTTATACACGCAGACCTGCCCAGGCGGGGGGACGGCGGGGTCGAATCGGGCAGCGCTGATCAGGGTGGGTTTTTGCAGATAGCAAGCAGCGGTGGCGGCATCGAAATAGCTCAGGACGGGCAGCACATCGCCTCGTCTGCGGTGATAGCTGCGGACTGCTTCGCCCGAGCCGATGCAGGGCAACGTCAGCCGTAGCGGGTGGTTGCCGAACGAAGGCACGTCCAAAGCGACGCGGCGTATGCGATGGTCCCAAGGCGTGGCCAGCGCCCCGATGCCTCCGCCGAAGCTGCTGCCTGCATAATCGATCCGCTTTACGAATGCCGGGTATAGCTCAGCCAAGCATCGGCTGGCGGCCCACAAATCCGCCGTACAGCCGAGATGGAGGTAGGTCTCGCGCGAAGTGATGCCATGTAACACATGCCTTGCCGAGGTGTTGGGAAGGTCTGGTGCAGTCGACTTGTTGAAGCCGCGTTGACATACGAAAAGCCTCACCGCCGGGCCGTCGTCCAAACCCAGGTCGGGTGTTTCACGCCCGCCGTAGCCGTGACCCACGACCTGAGCCCGCGTCGGCTCCTGATCGGTCGGCGTCGTCAGCCAACCGCCGACACGGAAAGTCGACTCATCGGCCAAGCCCATCGCATTGAAACCAATGTGGAGAACCTCATACCCTGCCAGCGTCGTACCCGGTTCTTCGTGTAATTCGATCTCGAGTGCAACGCTTTCTGCAGCGAGAAATCTTTCCTCCCAAAACAACTGAAAGTCCGTCGGCTCGGTGGGCGATTCGACTGCGAGCAAAGCCTCGTCGTCGTAGCCATAAGTGGGATCGAATGGAAAATCATGGTCAAACATGATCGCCATTGCACCGCACCGACTCTCAGTAAGCAAACCTCGGATCCGATCAAATCAGGAAACCGAGAGCTTGAAACCGAGTATCACTTAAACTCGTCAGGCTGTTCAACAAAGCTACGTTGATCTGTCTCAACACTTCACAATGAATTCTTCAAAATATCACGACGGGACCGACTCCAAGCCAGTTCCTGCAGGCGTCGATCTGCTGCCGGACGATCTTGAAATCTGGGCGATCGGTCGGCTGTCTGCCTGGGCCAAGTGGGCGGAACGTTGGTGGTATGAGCCGCCGACGCTGCCGGCCGCGGGGTGTTTCGGCACCGGGTACGACCGCTGGGGTACGCAGACGAATCAAAAGTACATTGCGGCGATGGCGACGCTTTCGCAGCGCGGGCCGGAGGCGGACCGACCGTGGGCGCTCCAACGTGCATTGGCTGCGCTGCGGTACGAGTTGGCAACGCATCACAGCGGTTCGGCCAGGCGGGTGGATGGTTCGCAATGGGGCCGCTATTGGCTGTCGGCTCTGGGTATCGAGCGAATGATGCATGGCTGGCCGGCGCTCGAAGCCGAGGCGGATCAGGCGATACATGATGCGCTGCGCCGGGTGTTGCTCGACGAGGCCGCCTGGTCAGCGAACGAGTTTGAGCGGGGCAGCTATCGCGGGGTCTTGGCCGACCGATGGGCGTCGTCGGGCCAAAACAATCCGGAGTCCAACATCTGGGAAGGCGCTCTGCTTTGGCGGGTCGCCTCGATGTACCCGGACGATCCGCGGGCCGAGCATTTCCGCGACATGGCACACCGGTTTCTGATCAACGGCGTGAGCATCGCGGCCGACGCCGAGGATGCAACGCCCGTCGCCGGCCGACCCGTCTGCGAGTGGCATGTCGGGGCCAACTTCTTCGACCACTACACGCTGGACCATCACGGCTATCTCAACGTCGGCTACATGGCGATCTGCATGTCGAATGCTGCGATGCTGCACTTCGATCTCAAACGTCTCGACCTGCCTCGCCCCACGTCCCTGGACCATCATCAACACGACCTTTGGCAAGCGCTGCGGCCGATGATTTTTGACGATGGCCGATTGGCCCGCATCGGCGGCGACAGCCGTATCGCTTACACCTACTGTCATGAGTATCTCGTCCCGGTGCTGCTCTACGCCGCGGATCACTTCGGCGATGCAGAGCCGTTGGCGCTTCTTCGTCAAACCGCGGCGATCTGCGAGACAGAATGCCGCGATAACGCGGATGGGAGTTTTCTCGGCAAGCGGTTGGCCAAGCTCGCTGCGGAGCAGCCTTACTACTACACCCGCCTCGAATCCGACCGGGCCTGTGCGTTGTCGATGTTGGCTGCTTACCTGCCGCTGCTGTCGGCAGCTTCGAGAATCGACACGCCCGCTGAAGGTTCATTGAACCATGCCATAACGGCTTGGGCGGAGCCTGAGCATGGCGCGATCTTGCATCGCAGCCCGACTCGCTTGGCGTCGGTGGCCTGGCGAGGTTTCGCGGGACCGCAGTTTCTCTGCCTGCCGCCGAATGCGGGTGACCTGGCCGACTGGCAGCACAACCTTGCGGGTTACGTGCGTTGTCTCGGCGATGAGCCGGGCCGTCCGAATCGGCATCGGATGAGAAGGCCGCTGGTCCATGCTCAGCAGGCTTTCGACGGCGGGTTCATCACCGTTGCTGCCGTGGCGGAGGGCGACCAGAACGAAGTCCCTGAAGGGCTGACACTAAGGCATCAAGCGACGAGCACCTACGCTGTAACAGTGTTACCCGATGGGCACACGATGCTCATCGTGCACCGCTGTGTCGCAGAGAAACGAATCTTCACGCACGAAGTCGTCGGCCTGAATCTTGCGATTCCCAACGATGTGTTCAATGGATTCGAGCGCTGCTTGACGACCTCGGCCGGGACGCGGACGCTTAAATCGCCCCCGGAAGCGGATGAGCGAATCGATCTCGAAGGCTGTTGGTTAAACGTGGACAACAGGCTCGGCGTGGTGGGGATGGCGGGAGCCGATGCGTTGAGCCTGCACCGTGCGACGACCTCGCGCAATGAGCTCGGCGGCGTGCTGACCGAACGCATCGGATTCCCGCTTCACCAAGGGTTGATGAGTTGGGAAGCGGGCGAAGTCCTGCTGGACACCACAGCCGCTGTTTTGAGCGAGGCTGATGCCGAATCGACCCAGCGATTCGCCGAGACTACGCGTTGTGAATCCAATAGTGATGGCACCACGGCAATCTCGGTGAAAGGCTTGGACGGGCGTCGCTATCGGTTGACGACACGCCGGGACACGCATGCCCACCCGGCGTTTGAGGCGATCCATCAGGTCAAACTTGAGGTTGAAAACGAGCAGGGCTGGCAATCCTTGGGGGCGATTCAGACTTGGTGAAGTTTGCACATTTGCACCACGAATCTCTTTCAAACCCGCCTCAGCGTCGGCTTGGCGACCGACCGTAAAAGCAAACCCTACTCAAAACAAAACGCACCCCACGCCGTCACGGCGTGGGCTTCGTGATTTTTATCAGCCGTTAGACTGGCCGACCCATGTTTGGAATTGTTGAAGCGTTGCTACCGATTGTCTTGCTGGTGGGCTTGGGGGCGGTGCTGCTCAAGACAGGCTTTATCTCACAGGACTTTCGGCGGGGGCTGGACCGCTTCGTGTATTGGTTGGCTCTGCCGGGTTTGATTCTCGTGGCGATTAACGATGCCGAGGAGCTTAGCGGCGTCGGACGGATGGTGCTGGTGTTTTGTCTGGCGACCGTTGTTGTGATGGTCATCAGTTACGGCGTCGCCGCGATGCTACGGCTTCCCGCCGCGAGTTTGGGGGTCTTCGCTCAAGCGAGTTCGCGTGGCAATCTCGCCTTCGTGGGCATCCCGGTCCTGCAACTGGCAACCAACAATGACGCTCAGATCATTTCTCGAGCGGTGCTTGTATTCGCACCGGCGGTCCTGCTGTACAACATCCTCGCGGTCGCAGCGTTGACGTTGGCCCAGCATCGCTTTGACCGAAAGGCACCGATACGGCTGCTTCAATCCATGGCAAGTAACCCACTCTTGATTGCTTGCGCGGTCGGTCTCTTGATGACTTGGTCAAAAATTGACACGCCCGCACCGATCGCATCGGCCTTGAACCTACTCGGCCAAACCGCGGCCCCGCTCGCATTGGTCAGTCTCGGTGCAGCCATCGTGACCTATCCGATCAAGGGGCACATCCTGCCGAGCATCGCATCGAGCGTTCTGAAGCTCGCAGCCCTGCCTGCAATCGTGGTTTTGCTGACATGGCTTTTACCGCTGCCGACTGATCAACGACTGATCCTGCTCATCCTCGCGTCGACGCCAACGGCCGTCGCGTCATACGTACTTGCCGTCAAGCTCGGAGGCGACCCCGCCCTTGCCGCAGGTACGATCAGCATCAGCACTGTGCTGAGCGCACTATCGCTTGGCGTGGTGCTGGCGTTGGCTTGAATCGAGCCCTATCGCTTCATTGTTTTCACGGCACGAACGTCAAACGCCCCACTTCTTGCGGGCTTCTTCAATCGGTACGGCCTGGGCGGGTGCCTCGGGGGATCGGTGATGGCCTCCGGGGGCTTGGCCGATCCACCGCTGATCGGCCGGCTCCTCCGCCGGCTGAAACCGGATATCGCAACTGATCCGCCACCGGTCGGTGATGTTGGTCGTCGAGGCGTGCATCAGATGCATCCCGAAAGTGATCAGATCGCCGGCGCGGACATCATTAGCCAGCCAGCGGCCGCCGAACGTGTCGGTGATCTCGCGTGGGTTCATGGTGAACCAGCCCGCTACGTTATCGCGATCCACGTCCATCTTTCCGTATGTATTGCGTAGCTTCTCGAAGCCGGGTTCGTTATGTGACCCCTTGCAGATCGCCAGTGTGCCCTGCTCGATCGGCAGGTCGCCAAACGGAACCCAGCAGGTCATCAGCCGTTTTGAGCCCCGGCCCATATACACATGGTCCATGTGACAGCCCGTTGCTTCTTCATTGCCGACGGCGCGTAACCATTTGTAGTCGTAGGTCAGCGCGGGCGAGCCGAAAATATGCTTGTAAAAGTCGAAGAGTGCGGAGGATTCGAGGACCTGCTTCACGGCAGGGTGATGCGTGATCGGCGGCCGACCCAGCATCGGCACGGTCTTGCCGTACTGACCCATAACGCCATCAAGTGGGCGAGCCCCGGGTTCAAGGCCCTCGTGCTCAGCCATATAACTCAGAATCGCGCGACGCGCTTCGAGTACTTCTTCGCGGTCGAGCACGTTCCGCATATAGAGGTAGCCATCCTCCATCAGCCGCTTCCGCAGCGCCTTGGCGTCGCCCTTGCAGTCGCTCGAATCCCGGAGCGGGCCCAGTTCGGTGTCGAGGTTGTAGTCGCTGTTGCAAAAACGGACGGTCTGTTGCGACACGGCTAGCTCCTTATCTGCAGATGTAGGTGAATCACATGTAAGTTCGATTTTCCGTCAGGCCCTGAGTCCACAGCGTCAGCACGTCGGCATCCAGATGCTCGGGGACCGCGTAGGTTGCGGGTTGGGCAATCGCTTGCCAATGGCGATCGACCTCCCGACGATTTTCTGCCCGGGGTCGCGCAGCGGCGATCGCGGCTTCAGGCGACCAGCGATGCTGCAGCCGTTTTTTCATCGTCGCGATCAAATCGGCATGGTCGGGACAATCGATCAGGTCTTCGCGTTCTTCAGGATCATGCTGAAGATCGAACAGCGACCAGAAATCTTCGCCATCAATGTGTGTATGCCAAAGTTTCCAATGGCTGCGGATCAAAATCTTGAATGCCGCCCATCGCGTCTGGCCGAAGTGCGTCGGCCCTTCGATCAGTTCGCACTCGGTTTGATCATCGTGGTCTTCAGATTGGCCACGCAGCATCGGCAGCATGGATGGTGCATCTGATCCTGCCAGCGGTTCGGCTCCAGCTAGATCGCAGAATGTGTTGCCCAGATCGCGAAGGTTGCAAGGCTGATTGATTTCGCTGCCGGGCGGGGTCAGGCCCGGCAGGCGGGCAATCATCGGAACCCGCGCAGCCGGGTCGTACATGATGTCTTTGCCCCAGACCCCCTTGGCCCCGAGCATGTCGCCGTGGTCCGAGCAGTAAATCACCAGCGTGTTTTCAGCAAGCCCTGCATCGTCGAGCTTTTTCAGCACCCTGCCGAGTTGTTCGTCGACATGCTCGACGTTGGCGAGATAAGCCGCGAGCGCCCGCCGCTTCGCATCCATCGGAATCGGCAGCGGGGTCTGCCAGTTGTGAAAATCACGGTAATACTCGGCGAGGTGACTCGGCATCGCCTCGAGCGTCTCGTCAAGCGGATCGACGCGATCCAGGTAATACTCGAACAGGTCGCGGCGGCCAACATAAGGCGGGTGCGGGTTGTACAAGCCGACCACGGCGGCGAAAGGCTGCGAAGATGCGTCGTCTGCCTGCTGCTGTAAATATCGACAGGCGTGGTCGGTCACGTGCTCATCGCGGAATTGAACGAAGGTCCGACCCGAGCCGGACAAATCGATGACCGATTCACGGGGCGACCAGTACGACCACCGGGGCACGTACTTGGTTTCAAGCTGATTCTCGATCGGCCGATGCCCCGACCAATGGCGAAGCTCGGAGATGGTGTAATTAAAGCCGTGAAACTGGTCCGGCCCTTCGAAATGCATTCGGCCAAGCAGGGCGGAATGATATCCCGCCTCAGAAAGTCGCCCCGGCCAGGTCATGATCGATGACGAGAGGATGTCGAAGTTATTGACGACAGCATTTTCCGTCGGCCGACGACCCGTCATGAACGACATGCGAGATGGCACACACAGCGGGCTTGGGCAATAGCAGCGCGTCATACGGCTGCCTTGCTCGGCCAGCCGATCCATATGCGGTGTCCGCACCAACGGGTGGCCGGCACAGCCCATCGCATCGGCCGCGTGCTGGTCGGACATCACCACGAGGATGTTCGGGCGATCCCCGCTCACGATTTCAGGAAAAGTTCGACCACGGGCAACTCGGTTGCGGTCGGGGTTTTCTGCGGCAGGTTCAGCACCATCCCTTCGTCGCCGGCACCGATCTGCCCGGTATGCCAATCATTCAACCCCTGCTTGACTTCAGAAGCATCGTGCATGAGTTGGGCATACTCGACCTGATCGGCGAAGGCTTTGCCTTTGAGATGCAGCAATTGGTAAGGCCAATCCAGCAGGTGGACATACAGCCGACGCTTTTCAGGGTTGTAGGTGAGCATCGTCTGCTCGGGGGCAACAAACTCGTCGGGAGCCTGGGTGCAGCCGTAGATGCTTCGGCTGTGATGGTGCATCCAGTCGCCGATGCCACGGAGACGATTCAAGGCACGCGGGTCGAATTCGCCCCGGCCGGTCGGACCGACGTTCAGTAGCAGATTCCCGCCTTTGCTGATACAGTCGATCAACGTGCTGATGAGTTGGCGGGTCGTTCGCCAATCGTGTTGATCGCGGTGATACCCCCATGAACCGGAAAAAGTCTGGCAGGCTTCCCAAGTCACGGGTTTGCCATCAACGTGGACCCATTGTTGAGGTTGGGACTGTTCGGGGGTTTTGAAGTCGCCGCCGGAGAGGTGCTGGTCCAGGTCCAGCCGATCGGTCAGCATGACCTCGGGCGCGAGCTCGCGGATCATCGCGATGAGCTTTTCGCTTTCCCAAGCCTCCCGGCCTTTGTTAAAGCGAAAGTCAGTGCGGGGGTAGACATCGCCGTGTTTCTGCCAAGTGTTAGTGAAAGAAAAGTCGAACCAAAGCGCAGCCACGTCGCCGAATTCGGTGAGCAGCTCGCGGACCTGGTCCCGCATGTACTGGGCATAGCGTGACTGGTCGCGGCCGGCGTTGATGTCCTTGCCGTCGTATTTCGATCCATCGGGAGGGGAAGGGAACATCGAACGCGAGGGCGGCTTTTCATCGGCGGGCAGATAGTCGCGCAGCGGGTGCTGGTGGTAGTCCACGACATAGTCGCGGTGATGCCAATCCAGCAGCGAATAATAAAATCCGGTCCGCAGGCCGCGGTCATTAAAAGCTTTGACCATCGGCCGGATCAGGTCCTTGCCATACGGCGTGCGGGTGGCTTTATAGTCCGTATGTTGGCTATCCCAAAGACAAAAGCCATCGTGATGCTTCGTGGTAATCACTAAATATTTCATCCCGGCATAAGCGGCGGCATCGGCCCACGCTTCCGGATCGAACAGGTCGGGGTCGAAACGCTCGAAGTAATCGCGACGGTAGCGATCGGGATGGATTTTCTCCATCGACTGGATCCACTCGTGACGGGCGGCCATTGCATACAGCCCCCAGTGGATAAACAGGCCGAAGCGATCCTGGCGAAAAAGCTCCGCGTTTCCGGGCGTGGGTAATATTTGCGATTCAAGCATTGAAATTCTTAAGTTTGAGAATTAACGATGGGTCCGACGACGCTTGCAGAACATTATCCCACAAGAACCTGCCAACAGCAGCAGCGAACCGGGTTCCGGCACGGTGTCGAAGTTCACCGTCCAGACCTGGGTCGTTGCCGTCGTACCGGTCACGTCGGTGTTGAGCATGAAGCGGACGCCGTCGTTCTCGAGGCTGTAGCCGCGGTCCCACATGAAATGGATCTGCTCGACACCGAGGTCCGTCTCGGGCAGATCGAACGACTCCCAGCTCAGGCCGTCATCGATGCTGCGGTAGATCGCATTGCCATAGACATAAGCGATCGAACCGTCTCGCAATCCGATGAAATTATGGTTCTTGAATGTGGCACGATCTTCGCTGGCAAGCGGGATGATTTCATTCCATTTCCCGCTCGCCGGATCGAAGATATGCAGATAAGCGGTTTGATTGGGCGGCCAGAAAACCGTGTTGTTGTAGCCACCTTCACCGCTGACTGTACCCACGATGGGCCGGCCGTCGGCCAAGGTCGAGACATGAACCGTTCCCAGCATGCCGTTGTACCAGGTGTCGCGGCTGTAATCCCTGACGACAAAATCGAAGACCTCGTTGTAAGGCCCGTCGATCGCTGTCTTCAGCGTGAGGGGGCCGTCGATGACCGTGCCATCCGCTTTCTTGAACGTCTGGCCGCCATCGTCTGACATGAGATATCCGACATGACTGACATAAGGCCAACGACGGTTGTCATAGACCGGAAACGCGACATGCATTGTGCCGTTTGCCCCGGCACTGAGACTGTTTCGCCAAGACTGATACCAGTAGGCGTCCGAGTCGACGTCGTTCGTATTGTCCCATTCATCCCGTGCGGTATAGGGGGTATAGGCGACCGTGTTGACTGCGTTGTTGTTCCAGCGAACATCCTGATCCGCACCGGGCACGCGGCGGACATGTTCGCCATGCATATCCCAGTAGCCGTCATATTCGTTGATGCTGTCGGTGGATTGGTAGGTCCACACCCCCATCCCGGTGCCGCCGGGCCGAATCGCAAAACTATCGCGATCGACTTCGGTCCGTGCGGTCATCGCCAGGGTGCCGTCTGTGAGCTGCTGCATGTTGGCGTAGCTGGGACGCCAGCCCGGCAGGTTATACCGGTAGTAGTAATCCGCGTGCGGGTTGCTATTGGAACCGTTTTCACTGCTGTTGACAAAGCCACCGGTCATGCTGCCAGCGACCTTTTGTCGGAAATGATTTTCTGTTCGATTGCCGTTGTGACCGTTGTGCTGTTCGATAGCCAAATGTACGCGGCCATCTTGATCGATACCGAGTGAGGGCTGGTGGTGGGCATTGTCGACATTGACCACTTCCTGGTAGATCGCCGAGGTCAGGTTGCCGGACGTGTCAAAGCGATAAAGCACCGCCTGTTTTTGCGGATTGATGGTTGTGAGATAGATATCACCGGCACGGTTTGGATCGTTGAATCCACGATGGGTAGCCAACGGCGTGTTGACCTGGACATGACTCATGTTGCCGCCATAGCTTTCAACTTCAAAATGCTTGATGGCGGTGATCCCGGCGGCCTCAAGAGGCTGCGCGTAAGTGATTGCGGGCCACGCAGGGATCAGGCTGAAAGTGGTTGCAGCGATCGCGAGTCGAGTACGGATACACATGAGTTTCTCCAGAACGAATAACTAGATGCAGAGCGGGCTTCGCAGATATCGCTGGAGAAAAATCACCAGCGGTAGTAGCGGTATGGGTCGTCGCCGTAGGCGAAGTCCGTGCGGTAGTCGGGGTGGTAAAGCACCGGTTGGTGAGCGAGCGTTTCGGGGTCTTCGAGTTGCAGCGGGAAGCGTGAGGGCATGATGCCTCCGCCGCCGAAGCGGTCGAAGACGCGGACCGTCAAAGTGTTGGTCCCTGCCTGCACCACGTTGGCCGACACGTCGTATCGACGGTTGTAATTCCACCACTGCTCGACCTCATCACCCGTGCTGCCGACCTCTTGGCCGTTGATCGTGACCGTATCCCAGTCATCGACCGTGCCGAGTTGCAGGACCAGCGGTCGGCCGACCATGTCGTCGGGCACTTCGAAAGTACGTTGCACCACGAACTCACCGTCAACATCGCCCCAACCCTCGTAGCTTTCGATCGCGGAGGGGACATGCACCGATTGCCAATTGGTTTGAACGCCGGTTGCATCGAGTGCAGCTTGTGCTTCGTTGCTGATGCCCGAGTCCGGGTGTGCATCGTCCGGGCCTTTTGCGGGTAACAATTTTTCGATCAGCTTGGCCTGCCAGGCACCTTCGAGAGCGACCAAACCGCTCGGCTGGTCGCCCGCAAAGAGAGCCGCATCGCCGCGGAACGTCGCGCCGAGATTCGCGAGCGTCACCACCAGCCCCCGCGTGTCACGCCATTGCGTATAGCGGAAGTAAGGCTTTGCTTCGGTGTCGTACCGCCGGGGATCAAACTGCGTCGCGACCAACAGCCCTCCGTCCTTTGACTTGACCGCGACCATCCCATCGCCAGCCACCTGCAGATCACCCGTCGGCTGGAATACCTGCATCGGATGATCGACATTTCGGCGAAACACGCTGATCCCCATCCCACGTGTCACCGCAAGCGTCGGCACTTGTTCCGCGCCTGAAAATGCCTCCACAGAAGCGGTTTCCATGTCGAATGGATACGCATCGAGCGGCAGCGCAAATACTTGGCGGCCGCTGCGGAGATGCGATGCCAGCGTGTCATCATCCAGACCATGACTCGGCCCGAGGATCAGCAATTCAGTATCGGCAGGCAGATTGCCAGCCTCTGCGGCATCGAACCGCAGCCCCAATGAAGCGAGCAACTCCTGCCCGGAGGCTTCGCCAAGGTAAGTCACCTGTTGCGTCGGTTCGGGCAGGTCATCAGTGGCTTGAGGCGAAGCGACATACGCCAGCAAGCGTCGCGCGACAAGCTCAGCGGCCGGGTCCTGCTCGACATGGTCTTCCAGATCGAGCGTGCAGAGAATCACCCGCCCCTTGCCGATACGCAGTTCCATCAACGGCGAATAGGCGAGGTCAAACTCACACTCGAGGATCGACTGCCAACCCGAAAGATGCGGCTTCTCGATCGGTGCACTGGTCAGGCCATGCCGATTGCCCCACCGCCAACCGTGCAGCGGCTTGCCGGCGTAATAGCGCAGGCCCTGCTCATTCGGATCGACGGGGTAGGTCGGCCGAGGTTCGATCAACGTGCTGGTGCCCGCCCAGTCACGCAGCATGTCCGCATCCAAACCCGCTGTCACCGGATGGTCCGGCCGAGTCGCAAACACCCGACGCGACATGATCGGTGCCACCCGGAAACCGAACCGCTCACGCAGCACCTCCGGATGCTGAGCCATCACGAGCAGCACATCGCCCGACTCAACCTTCGCGCGGTAGTCCGACAACGAGAGTTCCGAATCATTCGCGGACAATGCTTCGCGGCCGATGACATGCAGCGTGCCGCCAGTCGACTGCGTTTCGGATTCGAGGCCGAGATGGTCCAACATCTCGCTGGTCCGCCCGACCGGGTCGTGTACTTTCAGATTCAGCGTCGCGTCGGTGAGATCAGCCGACTCGGATTGCTTGGGAAACACGGTAAATGCAAAGCGATCTTCATGGTTGACCTCGCCGATCCTGGCGGAAAGAACGATCTCGAAGTCTTGATTTGAATCGACCTCGGGTGCTTTGATGCGGATGGGTATGCGGGTCTGTGCAGCGGGTTCGAGTTGGCCGTTCGATGATCCCGATTCGAGGGTCTGGCCTTCGCGGATTACCTGCCAGGTCGCTTCGTAAGCTTTTTCGGAACGGCTGTCGTTGATGATGATAGCCTGCTTCAGCACTGACTGGCCGCTGCGATAGTGATGGGTTTTATCGGTGAATGACGCGGGGTCGTCGCTGCCATCGTCGCCAGCGATCCACGCCAAGGTGTCTTGATTGTTTTCGACCCAGGCCTGAAGCGGCGGCAACCATTGCTCGACCTCGGGGTCCATTTCATAGAAATGCATCTTGCGGATTTTGGTCACTGCCTCACCGCGCTGGCCGGGCGTAAACGGGTCGATCTCGAGGTCCCCGTCCTCCAATTCTCGCGAGAAGCCATTGACTGCCCAAGGCACCGTGCCGCCGGACAAACCCCAGGTCCGCCAGGACCGCGCGGTATTGGTGATGAACTGCCGCATCACTTCGTGGTGGCCCGGGTCCTGCTTGACCTCACCGCTGAGCGACCACTGATGGACATAGCCGCCCTTGTGTTTGGCGGGGATGGATGCCCGATAGGCCTCGCTCTCTAACCGATAGGCTTCGGAGCCGAGATAGCTGGCCATGTACTGCGTGACCATCGGCTCGGAGTTGTACGAGCCCTGCGTTTTGCTGGTCCAGCCGCCGCCGGCCTTGCCGCGGGTCCAGGTGTTGTCCAGCGGCAGGCCGAACTCACCGGCTTGAAACGGGACCTCGCCGTGCTCGAACCAATGGCTCAGCCATTCCTCACGCTCCTGCAGCGGCATGAAGTTGAGATACATGTTCGTGTTCTGAATGTCGCCGACCAGGCTGCCGTTATGGGCATACGCCGGCCGCGTCGGATCGAGCTTCTTGATCAGCCGATTCGCCTGCATGCCCGGCTCGGCTCGCTTCCACCAGCTCGGGTCCTCATCGCGGACATCGAGCATCTCGGGAATGCCCAGGTAGCGCGGGTTCTGGTCCTGGCCATGGGCGAAGGCATTGGCCGAGTGCGCCCAGAGAAAAATCGACGGGTGGTTTTTCAGCCGACGCATGCTGTCGCTCATCTGGCGGTACCACAGCATCCGTGCGTCGGGGTTGGCCCACTGCCCGCTGACCATCAGCTTCGACATGCCCGGCAGCCAGCCGATCAACGGATGGCCGAGCTGGTCCGCACGGTCGGCCACCCGCCCAGTCCGAATACTGCCGCCGGTTAGATGGCCATCGGTCGGCGAGATGTTGAAGCCGATCAGTCGGTTGATCCGCAAGCGATGATCGATTTCCTTCGTGTGAGAACTGGTCGCGACATATTGATTCGGCCGAAGGTTGAATCGGCTGCCATTAAGCATGAAATGCTTGCCATCGATCCAGAACTCGCGGAAGCCGAAGCGTTGCTGCAGGTGGTCCACAACCTTGCCGCTGTCCACATCCGTGACCGTCAGGTCCAGCGTGTAAAGGTTCGGCTGATCGAGGTCCCACAGCCGGGCATCCGCCCAATCGAAACGCACCACCTCAGGCCCGTCCGCCCCCGGCTTCACATCGATCCGCTCTTCGAATTGCTTCTCGACATCGCCCTGCTCATCGAGCATCCGGGCGGTCAGCTTCACCGGCAGCGTGCGCTCGACTTCATTGAAATCCAGCTCGAGTTCCGCCGCTTTTTCGCGAATCGAGGTTTTGACAAAGACATCGGCAACATGCGGACCCCTCGGCCGACTCTTCAGAAAAACGTCACCGGTCAGGCCGAGATCATCGAGCTTGACCGCTCGGCGGATGACCTGCTCGGCCGTCTCGCCCTGCAGGAAATAGCCTTCGCCCGGCCCGGGCAGCGCGTTGACGACAACGCGAAGGTCATGGGTCTTGCCGGGGCTGACCACGGCCGTTAGATCGACGGTGCCGAAGCCGTGCTCGGTTTGCCCGGCCTTGGCATCATCGATCCATACCTCAGCGACACTGGCAACGTTAGGCAGGTCCAGCAGCACCGCCCGGCCCGCCCAGGCTTCGGGGATTGTCAGGTCCCGCCGATACTCGCCGGTCGCCCAGGTCTGTCGGTCTTGAAGAAAAGCATCCCAAACCTCACCGCGCCGCGGGGCGATCAGCCCGGTGCGATGCCAATCGGGCAACCGATGCCAGGACCCGGGGACCGCGGCCCAGCCCCACTCGGCATCACCGGCCTGATCCTCGGCAACCGGGCGGAACTGTCACGGGCCGTTCAGGCAAACCGTTGCCCGAAGCGGCGACTCGACTTCGATCGGCTCCTGCCCCCAGTAGGCCTGCGGGTCCGGGGCCGGGCCTTGCGGCTCGGCCACCAGGTCGTCGATCTCCGCCACGCCTGTCGCAAGAAACAAACCCGCCTCGACCCGCAGCACCGTCGCCCCGGGCATGACATCATGTTGATCTTCCAGCGTGACCCAGTCCTCGCCCGGCTCGCGGACCGCCAGGGCGGGCTGATACTTGATGACCTGCTCGTTGTCGTCCAGGTAGGTAAAAGCCACCCGTGCGGTCTGCCAATGCGCGCCACCTGTGGTGAGCTCGGGTACACGCATGCGGGCGGACACCTTCATCGACCGCCAATCCGGGTCGATCGCGATCATCGCGACCGCCATGTGCTGCGCCTTGGGGTTGCTGTTTTCGACACGCAGCACCCCGTCGGCGATCTTGGCCCCGCTGCCTTTAAGCGTCCACTGATGGCCCGTGGTCTGGCCATCGAACGACGGATCGGGCAGGGCGTTTTCGCCAGCCTTGGCGTTGCGGATGATCTGCGGATCGCCGTCGGCTTTTGGTTTGGGGGCGGGAGCCGCGGCGGGCTTGGTCGGCGCAGGGGCTTGCGACGCCTGGCTTTTGCCTTCTTTCAGTTCGATGTCCGTGACCTGCAGGTCGCCGGTGGCGAAGAACAGCCCGGGGTAGAGCGTGACCGCAGCGGTACCCGCCGGCACTTCGTTATCGATACTCAGTTGCTGCCAACCATCGGTCGGCTCGCCGATCCGCAGGCCCTTGCCCCACTCGATCGTCTCGCCCTGCTTGTCGAGAAACAGCACGCCGATTCGGCCGGCCTGCCAATACTTTTCTCCCACCACCAATTCGCTGCTGCGCAATTTCGCAGACAGCGTCAGATGCTTGATCGACGGATCCAGCTCGATCGTCTGCTTGATCGTGATCTGCTTCTTGGCGTTGTCGTTTTCAATCGCGAGAAACGATTGGCCGGCCTCGGCCTCGAACCGCACCCCCTGCCCGCTGTCGCTGGACCAGCCCACGGCATACTCCACCGCATTGAGCTTCGAGAAGTCGCCATTGGTGACCAGGTTGTCCGCCTCAGCGAACGGGGCCTGAATCGCACCGATAGCGAGGCAGAGCGTGAAAAATCGAGGCAGAATCCGAGCGTAGAAGCTGCGCGTCATGCAGCGTCTCCTTATCTGAGGGGAATCGAAAAGGGGGTTTCGGTCAGCTCAACCGTTTGGTTGAGCTATTGAATATCGCGGACCAGTTGTCCGAGGGTCAGGGTGTCGGGAGTCGCACCGGTAGCGTGGCCGTCGGTGAACAGGAAGTTGCATCGTTCATCCGCGGCGTGTCGCCAACGGAAAGTCGCCCGCGTGTAACTTTCAGGTGTCGGCCAAGTGCCGCCGACCTGGTCGCCGTTGCCGCCTTTGTTCAGCGGATCGTCATAACGCGGCTCCCACGTGGCGTTGCCTTTCTGCCAGTAGTTCTGGCCATGCCCGCTGTAAGTATTCAAATCGCCGGGGGCGGCAACATTCATCTGCCACGCAGTACCATCCGTGTCGCCCCAAGAGCGCTGCGGCCCATCGAAAGCAGCGACGATTTCAGATGTCCGCTGCACTTTATCGACCTTGACCGGCGGAGCATCATTGCCATTACTGTCGGTAAACACCGAGTCGTTCGCGATGTGATGAAAACGTCCGTTCTCAATTTGAACACTTGGGCATTTGAACATTTCCATTTCGCCAGCCTCGATGCCGGTGGTATCAGCGATGGTATAACCCTGCCCGGTCATGCTGGAGTAGATCAGACGATGCCATGTGGTTTTGTGATCGTCGTCGTCAGGGTCAATCGCCGCGCGATGTAAGCCATAGGGGAAGTATTCTTGCTCTGTGAGATAAATATGCATGCCGATACCTTGCTGCCGCTGGTTGGAGAGGCAGGTCATATCCCGAGCTGTCCGGCGGGCTGCGCCGAGGGCTGGCAGCAGGATCGCGATGAGCAGGGCGATGATGGAGATCACGACGAGCAACTCGATGAGGGTGAAGGTTTGTCATTTCGTAACAGGTCGAGCGGTTGCGACGAAGGCATCGAGATGAGGGGGTGTGTTTAGCGGTGAGCGATTCGTAGTGGACACTCCGGGCGATGGCCGAACGGCTTGGACGAGGAAAAGGGTTTTGCCGAAAAAAAGCTCCCACGGCGGGTTACCGCCGGGGAAGCGAGGGGGTGTGGGATCAGGCCGTTTTGCGTCGGCGGGCGACGATCAAGGCCGCGCCCAGGCCGAGCAAGGCAAGCGAGCCGGGTTCGGGGACGACGCCGGTGAGGGTCGGATTGATCGGTTTGCCGCTGTTTGCGAAGCGAACTTGGCCGACTTCAGCGGCCGAAGTGGCCTCAATGCCGAAGAAAATCACATTATCAGTCGAGCTGACAGCGATGTCAGCGATCCAGTCGACATCGTATTGAACGGCGGTCGCCCCTGAAGCGATGGCCTGCTCAAAGACATCCGTACCACTACCGGGATAGGTCTGTGCGTCTTTGTTGACCAAGGTATTAAATGGATAGTTCGTTCCTGCGCCGTAATTCGGGCTGGCCGAAGGCCCTTGGAAACTTAAGTACTAGAAAACAAAATCGTCGTTGCCACTTCCAGGCGCGTTGGCAAAATCGACATCCAGCTTGACATCGACGGCATCGGCGAAGTCATTGACGCCATCGTTATCAGCATCGAGGTCAAATGCGTAAAACGTGAACCACTCACGGTTATCTGTGTTACCCGTCTTGCCGTAGGCGAGGTTGTCGCCACCAGTTGCAGCTGCGACATAGGTTCCACCATCTTCCGCGGCGCGGTAAGACTCGCCTGTGACGACGATCGGGGCGGCTTGGGCCGATCCGACAGTGAGCGCCGCGGCGGCGAGGGCGGGGGTGAGTTAGTGACGATATTTCATAACGAAGACCTCCATCAGATAAAAAGAATTGGAACTCAGGAAACGGAATACTCGGCGACCGTTTCGCCGGGCAGAAGTTTGTCGTAGGGAACCGCCCGGATCGGCTGATCGGGACGCGACTCGTCCTCGATCCGCTGGTTGAGCATCTTGACGGCGTGGTAGCCGACCCAGTACGCGGGAATTTCATAGGTGTCGACGCGGTAGCTGTTGAGCGGCTGGCCGTGGCCCAGCCCGACGATGGACAGGTCGCTGGGGATGTCCAGGCCGAGCTTGGCTGCGGCGATCAGGACCGACTCGTGATCGGTGTCAACCACAACGATGCCCGTCGGCCGATCCGGACGCGCGAGCAGCGCCTCGACCTTGGCCAATCGCTTGCGCGGGTCGATGTCCCAGACCACCGGCAAAGCCTGGCCGCCGGCGGACCGCATCGCTTTGCTGTACCCCGCGACACGGTCGGTGCTGCTGTAATGGCCCGAGTCCGGGTTGCCCACGAAGGCGATCTTTCGGTGGCCGCGTTCCAGGAGATGGCGGGTGACGGTCTCGCCGCCTTGGAGGTCATCCGGGAATACGGCGTTGACCTCACGTTTACTGTTCAGCCATACCGTCGGCAGCCGGGCGGCGGCGAGGGCGGCGTCGGCCTGGTCATCCAGCAAATCGTTGTTGCCGACGATGAGGCCGTCAACCATGCGCTCGTAAAGGACGCGGGGCGGTTCCGGGCCGGTGACTTCGCCTGGGCTGACCGGGGCGTAGATCAGGGACTGGTTCGACTCGTCCAGCGCTTTGCACAAGCCCCGGATGTAGGACGGGTGCGGTCCGAAGCTGATTTTTTCGAGCCGGCGGATGAGCACGCCGATGGCCTGGAATCGGCCGGACGAGGTCGCCCGAGCGGCGGTGTTGGGCCGATAGCCCATTTGCTCAGCGATTGCCCTAATGCGTTGCGCCTGCTTGACATACGTCGGCCGGGTGTAATTGGCTTTGCCGTTGAGGACCCGCGTGGCGGTCGAGTAGGACACGCCGGCGGCTTTCGCGATGTCGTAGACGGTGACCATGAGTGTTGCGAGCGAGGTGAACTGGGATGCAAATGAATCCGAGTGCAAGTATATCCTGCGACTAGCCCTTGTCAAGGTTTTTCGCTAAAAATTCAAGTTTTGAAGGTGCCTGATGGTCAGGCCTTGCTTAGCTGAGGCTCGATGTTACGGTTCATTCAAAAAAAACCCACGCCGTGACGGCGTGGGCTTCAATTGATGGATTTTTTTGTGTGGATGGATGCGGCTTCAGGACTCGGCATTCATCTTCTCGGCCTTTGCTTTCGCATCGTCGAGGGTACCCACGTACATGAATGCACTTTCCGGGATGTCGTCGCCTTCGCCGGCGCAGAGCCGCTTGAAGCTGTCGATCGTGTCGGCGAGGCTGGTGTAGATACCTGGGAAGCCGGTGAAAACCTCCGCGACGAAGAACGGCTGACTGAGGAACCGCTCGATCTTACGGGCTCGGCTGACGACCAGTTTGTCCTCTTCGGAAAGCTCATCGACGCCGAGAATCGCGATGATGTCCTGCAGGCTCTTGTATCGCTGAAGGATCGACTGCACCTCACGGGCGACGGCGTAGTGCTCTTCTCCCAGGACGCCGGGGTCGAGGATCGTCGAGGTCGAGGCGAGCGGGTCGACCGCGGGGAAGATGCCTTTTTCAGCGATACCACGGGCCAACACGACAAACGCGTCGAGGTGGCTGAACGCGGTGGCCGGGGCCGGGTCGGTCAGGTCGTCCGCCGGGACGTAGATCGCCTGCACCGATGTGATCGCGCCCTTGTCGGTCGAAGTGATCCGCTCTTGCAATTGGCCCATCTCGGTCGACAGCGTCGGCTGATAGCCCACCGCCGAAGGCATTCGGCCGAGCAGCGCGGACACTTCCGAACCCGCCTGGGTAAAACGGAACACGTTGTCGACGAAGATCAGCGTTTCCTTACCCGAGGCGTCGCGGAATTCCTCGGCCATGGTCAGGCCGGAC
>CAZFZS010000001.1:118795-129280 GCA_964523485.1 uncultured Phycisphaeraceae bacterium
ACAGCGCGACGCGGAGGCGGGCGCCGGGCGGTTCGTTCATTTGGCCGAACACCATCGCGACCTTGTCGATGACGTGGCTGGTGTTGCCCTCGGCATCGGTGTACTCGGCTTCGGACATCTCGCCCCAGAGGTCGTTGCCTTCGCGGGTGCGTTCGCCTACGCCGCAGAACACCGAGTAGCCACCGAATTCGCGTGCCACACGGGCGATCATTTCCTGGATGATGACGGTCTTGCCGACGCCCGCCCCGCCGAACAGGCCGATCTTGCCGCCGCGGACGAACGGGCAGAGCAGGTCGACGACCTTGATGCCGGTCTCGAGGATCTCGGTGCGGGGATTCAGGGCCGTGAATGCCGGCGGGTCGCGGTGGATCGGGGCGGTCTTGCCGGTATCGACCGGGCCACGCTTGTCGATCGGTTCGCCCAGCAGGTTGAACACCCGGCCGAGCACGCCCTCACCCACCGGCACGCGGACCGGCCCGCCGGTGTTGACGCATTCCATGCCTCGCACCAGCCCGTCGGTCGAGCCGAGCGCGACGGCTCGCACCTGTCCGCCGCCCAGGTGCTGCTGGACTTCGCCGGTCAGATCGATGTCCAGGCCGTTGTTTGTGCCGGTGACCGTGATCGCGTTATAGATTTCCGGCAGGGCATTTTCGGGGAACTGGGCGTCGAAGGTCGAGCCGATGACCTGTGTGATCGTGCCATTGACAGACGCGGTGGATGAAGGGGCGGGTGGGGTGTCTAGGGCGGTCATATCGATTTCTCTGGAGGCGTGGTCGGGCCGGGCAGTATAAAGACTCCCTGATAGGGATGCCAGACGCGTTGAATTGTCGCTGTTTTCAGTCTGAATTAGGTTCGAAATTTATAGATTGACTGACTAGGATGGCTCCTTATGCGAACGATGCTTCTTCTGTTTTGCACCGCTTTTTTCATGGCCCCTGCGCTCGCTCAGGAATCCGCAGGGGGTGAAGCACCGCCGGAAGGCTCGGTCGTGATTGATCCGTCGGCGACGGAAGGTATCAGTGTGACCCAGGGCGAGGGTCCCGAGCAGGTCGAACCCGATGGGCCGGTGGGCAAACTGCTGGACGACAGCATCCCCGAGACGGGCATCGAAACCGTCGATGTCTCGGTCAATAAATTCAGCAAAGCCGTGTCGGACATGACCGACACGTTCATTGCGTCGCTGCCGAATCTGATCATCGCGTTTTTCGTCTTGCTGCTGGGTTGGTTGATGGCCAACCTGGTGTCGAAGCTGATTCGGAAAATCTCGACCAAGGCCCGGCTTCGCAACAGTTTGGCCGACCTGTTCGCCCTGTTTGGCCGGGTAGCGGTCTGGTTCGTCGCCTTCCTGATTGCGGCGGGCATCATCTTCCCGGGCTTCGGCTTCGGGCAACTCGTCGCCACCGCGGGTTTGGCATCCATCGCTGTGGGTTTGGCATTTCAGGACATCTTCGAAAACTTCTTCGCCGGCATCCTGATCCTCTGGAAATTCCCCATCGAGAACGGCGACTTCATCGAGGTCGATGGCCTGATGGGTAAGGTCGAAGACGTCGAAATCCGCATGACCTACATCCGCCAAACCAACGGCGAACTGGTCCTCGTGCCCAACTCGATGATCTTCAAAAACAAGGTCACCGTCCTGACCAACCGGCCGCACCGCCGTCTGGAGTTGTCGGTCGGTATTGCGTATGGCGAAGATGTCGCCGAGGGCCGCAAGCTGATTCTCGAAGCCGTCAAGGGCTGCGACACCGTCCGCAACGATACCGAGCCGGAGGTGTTGGCGGTCGAGTTTGGTGCGTCCTCGATCAACTTCGATGTGATCTGGTGGGCGGACAGCGCTCCGATCAAGGCCCGCCGCAGCAAGGACCAGGTGATCGAAGCGATCAAGGCCAAGCTGGACGAAGCGGGCATCGAGATCCCGTATCCGTATCGCACGCTGACGTTCAGCCCGAACGAGCCGGACATCATCAAAGCGGTGCAGGGCCGAACCCAGAGCGGCGGGGCGTCGGACGAAGATGCGGGCGATTGATCCGGGCGAGCGACAACGACAACGACATCGACATCCGCTCGGCGTCCGCGTTAGATTGTGTTGATGACGCCGGAAGTCTTCGCGCTGATTCTGTTGACCATCTGGGGGGCCTGCGTCGGCAGTTTTCTCAATGTGGTGATCTACCGCGTTCCCGCTGGGCTGAGCGTCATCAGCCCGCCATCGCGATGTCCAAAGTGTGAGAAAAAGCTCGCAATCTATGACAACGTCCCGATCCTCGGCTGGCTGTGGCTGCGGGGGAAATGCCGGTACTGCAAGGCGAAGATCAGCATGCAATACCCGCTGATTGAAGCGGTGACCGCATTGCTTTTTGCAGCGGTGGTGTTCGGTTACTACTTCACTAGCCTGCGGCCGACGATCGGGGGGTGGGGCCTTGAACAGACCTGGCCGATTCTGGCGGTGCACCTCGTGCTGGTCGCCTGCATGGTCGCGGCGACGATGATCGATGCGAAGCTGTACATCATCCCGCTGCGATTGCCATGGATCGCTGCGCTGACGGCCTTGGTGGTGTATCCCGCCGCGGTGTTGGCGGGGTGGGTCGTCGAGCCGATCATGCAGTTCACGATCTTGCAGCAGTACAACCTGCCCTTCGCCGCCGGCGCGGGTCTGGGCACGGCACTGGGCGGCAGCGTCGGGCTGATCATCGCCATTGTGCTGCTGCGTTTGAAGGTCTTGCCTTTGAGTTTCGCTGATGAGCCGGAGCTGCCCGAGGGTGTCGACCCGGACGACCCGAACTACGTGTTCTATCACCCGCACCCCCGGAAGGAGGTGGCCAAAGAGCTGTTGTTTCTCGCGCTGCCGATTGCGGGGGCGATGTTGGGGTATGCCTTGTCGATGGACACTTCGGAAACGCGAGCGCAACTTCCGGGGGGCGGGTGGTTGGAAGTGTTGGGCGGGGTGTTGCTGGGCATCCTGGTCGGCGGCGGCATCGTCTGGGCGACGCGGATCCTCGGCACACTCGCGTTCGGCAAGGAGGCGATGGGCTTGGGCGATGTGCACCTGATGGCGGGCATCGGGGCGGTCATCGGCTGGCAGGACACGGTATTGGCGTTTTTCATCGCACCTTTTTTTGGGCTCGTCGCCGCCGCGGTCACCGCCGGCCTCGCCGCCCTGATGAAAGGTGAGGTCCGCGTGATCCCCTACGGCCCTTACCTCTGCGGCGCAACCCTCGTCGTCATGCTCTACCGCAACGCGATTTGGGACTTAATTTTTTAGCCACAAAGAGTCACAGAAGCTTCAAAAGAAGCGAGTGAGATTCGAGGTGTTTCAAAAAGTCTTTCGTGACTTCTTTGACTTTTCGCGGCCAATTCATCCAGATCAGAAATTGACCCTGGCGATCCTTTGCGTTCTCGGCGTGGAGCCGATCTCGTCTCCCGAATCGAGACTTGGCGAATCCTACGTCCCGATTCTGATATGTTGTAAACTTGTTCAGGACGCCAATCGGCGGTTGAATTAACACCATGAAAGGGCATGCGATGATCGCTCAGGGACGCTGGATGACGGGGCTGTTGGCAGGGGTTCTGATGGTCGGCCTGACCGGCTGCGGGCAGGAATCGCAGCGTGTTCAGAACGAACGCGATGCCTTATTTCAACAGAACGTCGAGGCCCAGAAGCTGATCGACGAGCTGCGACGGGCCATCGATGCCCTGAACATGGAAAATGAAACTCTGCGGAATGACATGGCCAGCCAACCCATGGTTACCGACGCCGGCATGTTGGGTCTTGGCCCGGGCATCGATGTCATCCCCGGTGCAGGCAAGATCACTCTCCGCGTGGCCGGCGACGTGCTGTTCGCCCCGGGCAAAGTCGAGCTCAAGCCGGCCGCGAAGCAGACGCTCAAAACTGTCGCTGATGCGATTCAGGATGAACATCCCGGCCGACGCATCCGCATCGAAGGCTACACCGACACCGACCCGATCCGCAAATCGAGCTGGAAGGACAATCTCGAGCTGAGCCTTCAGCGTGCCGCCTCGGTCCACCGGTTCCTGGAAGAAGAAGGCCTGCCCGCCGAGCTGATGTACGCTGCCGGCTTCGGTGAAAACAAACCCCGCGCGACCAAGCAGGAAAGCCGCCGCGTCGAAATCGTCGTCCTCATCGGCGACGAAGGGTAATTATTAGTACGTGGTATTAGGACGTGGCATTTCAAAAAACCATGCGATTTTCCCGTATGCGATGAGCCCTTCGTTAGCAGCTGCCGATTACCAGCCGTATTTTTGCCCAACGCCAAAACTCCAATTCCCAACGCCAAAAAATGATCGGCATCCTCGACTACGGCATGGGGAATCTGCGGTCGGTGCAGAAAGCGGTCGATCGCGTCGGTGGACAGGCGGCGATGGTGACCGACCCGGAAAAAGTGTCAGCCTACGACAAGCTCATCCTTCCGGGGGTCGGCAATTTCGCGGATGGGATGCGGGAGTTGACCGGGCGGGGGTTTGTCGAGCCTTTGCATGATGCAGCGGAAGCGGGGGTGCCGCTTTTCGGCGTGTGCATGGGCATGCAATTGCTCATGGACAGCTCGACCGAGGATGCACCCTCGGAAGATCAGCCGATTCCGGGTCTGGGTCTGATCCCCGGCCGGGTCGTCCGATTCTCGGAGCAGTCATCGGGTTCGGATGAGCGTCTGAAAGTGCCGCACATGGGCTGGAACCGACTCGAGCCGGTGGGCGATAACCTGCTGGTCGCGGGGCTGTCCGAGTCGGCCTACGTGTATTTTGTGCACAGCTACTATTGTGTGCCAATGAAAGATACCGCTGTCGCGGCCCGGGCGACCTACGGTCAACCGTTCTGCGCCTCGATCTGCCAGGGCAATCTTTGGGCTTGCCAGTTCCACCCCGAAAAATCGCAACAGGTGGGGCTTAAGATTCTTGAGAATTTCGTGGGTTGTTGAATGTGATACACCCGCGGCTTCGCCGCATCGACTATATGTGGCATTGGCCCCGTCCATAGAAGCCGCGGCGGGGAGGTATCCGCTCACGGCTGGGAGAAATGTGGTGTTGGTTCGTGAGTCGGGCGAATCTGCGACGCAATTCTACATGATCGCTCTGGGCGGTGTGCGACAAATGCTGCAGAGAAAACTGCATTTTTTGGACGTAATACAACAAACACACCCTCGCACATGCGGCGTGGGCCTCCCGAAATGAGTATGACTGAAAATCAACAGAAAAGCGAGATTCAGCCCGCGTTGACCTCGGTGATCTTCACCTTGAGGTAGTTCTGGCGGTGGCCTTTCATCCGCTTGTAGGTTTTGCGACGCTTGAACTTCACGACGCGGACCTTGTCGCCCCGGCCTTCCTCGAGGATGTCAGCAGTCACGGTCGCACCAGCGACAAGAGGTGTGCCGATCGTCGCTTCGCCTTCGGGGTCGCCGATCATCATGACGCGGTCGAACGTCAGCGTCGCGGCGTCCTCGTCCAGGTCGCGGACATCGATGAGGATTTCGTCGTCTTTGCTGACTTTGATCTGCGTGCCGGAGTCTTCAATGATGGCGTACATGGCGAACCGTGGGCTGGAGTGAAGGTTGAGTGAAATAAAGATAGCTCGCCCGAAATCGGCCGAGCGTCGCATTGTAACCAGGCAAGGCCATCGACGCAAAACCGGCAGGCGGGAACCTATATAGATTTGGTGGGTCAGATGCCTAACTTTGACTTAAACCACCGCATCTGCCGTCTGCCCGCTGGACGGAAAAACGAAACTTCGGTCAACACGAACGACAGCCAGGACGGCTGCCTCATCAGAACACCATGAATGATAGGCCGACAGATGATTTTCTCTATCGCTTGGTAAACCCCGCCCGGCCGACCTAAGCTCTCCTCATGGCTCACGCTTCCCCCGCCCCGATCCGCTGCTCGGAAGTCTGGGGCGGCAACCACGCGGTCGAGGTCCCGCTGCACCTGCCGGGTTTGGAGGGCTGGATCATCTCGCGGCCACACCGGGGCGAGACGGCCGGTGGTGATGTGCACTTCGTCAGCTCCTGCGGGACGGGTCGCATCACCCGCCTGCTCCTGGCCGATGTGTCCGGCCACGGCGGGAAGGTCGCCGAGCTCGCCGGCCGTCTGCGTCACCACATGCAGCGCTATCTCAATCACATCGAGCCCCGCCGCCTCGCCACCCGGCTGAATCGCGACATGCGTCGCCTCGCCGCGGACTCCGGCCGATTCGCCACTGCCATCATCTGCACCTATTTCGCACCCACGGGCGAGCTGACCATCTGCAACGCCGGCCACCCCCAGCCGATGCTCTACCGCCACCAGTCCGAAACCTGGTCGCTGATCCAGCAGCCTGACTCGGCACAGGCGATCCAGAACCTGCCGCTGGGTGTGCTCGAAGATTCGGGCTATCGCGGCCGTCGACTGATCATGCAGGTCGGCGACATCGTGGTGTTCTATACCGATTGCCTCAGCGAGGCGGCACGCGAGGCCGGCCAGATGCTCGGCGTGGACGGCCTGATGAAAACCATCGCCAAGCTCGACCGCAATACCCTCACCGCACCGCCACCTCAAATGCTCGACGGCCTGCTCGCCAGCCTCGATGAGGGGGAGTACTGCCTCGACGACGACATGACCATGGTCGTGCTCCGCTGCACCCAACGCAGCGAGGGCATGGGTATCTGGGAGTCACTCAAAGGCGTCTACCGCTCAACCAAAACGCTATTCAGCAAACAGCCCATCCCCTGGCCCGAAGTGTCCTGGGCCAATCTCGTCGGCCCGATCAAACGGGCGTGGGGAAGGTGAAATTATTTTAAGCTAACGCCCATAAGCTTTCGATCTATCGCTGCTATCGAGAATGAGCAAATGATCGAGCCGTCAAGAGATCTGTAGAGGCGTAGACATTGATCTTGGATTTGTCACGCCAGTATCACTAACCATATTTAGAGTCTCAAAATTTAACTTGCAGTGTACTTTTGAAAGACTCAGCCAGAATCGACAGTAGTCTCGCAATCTTTTCAAAATCAAGAAGTTAAACGATTGACCTAAACAGTTAATTGAAATCTAAATCGCGTAGTCTAATTAATAACTGTCAGGGTACGAACCTGACAGGTTCTGCGTTCTTGTCAAACTAAAGGAGGTTTACTTTGCTTAAGCGATTCACTGCTTTGAATTCGGCTGCTGCGCTCATGCTTGGAGTGACTGGTATTTCCGCTGCCGAAACGATCAGCATCAACTTTTATCACACGGATGATAATCATCAGGTCGGGGTAAGCGACTCGCTGGGTTTGGTGGCGGCTCAAAACTGGAACAATATCGAGGTTCAGGAATCGAGCGATCTTGATGAAACAGCTCCCTACACCGGCGACAATATCGTTACGGGGCTTGCGTTGACCGACAGCACGGGCACCGCAACGCTTACGACGGCGGGTTACCGGGCGGGTGTGCAAGCAGAAAGGGATACTCCGGATTCCGTTGTGACTGGCAGCGCTCCGTACTCTGCTGACAAGAACATGATGCGATCCATGTTCTATGGCGACAAAGGCGGTCAAGGCGATAACCTGAAGAACGAGTACGTTGAAATTCTCGGTCTATCCTCCGCATTCACGAGTGCTGGCTATGACGTTTACTTCTATTCGGTTGCTTCAGACCGCGATGCCAAAGGGCGATTCGATCTCGATACCAATTCCGATGGCAATCTGGATGGTGCAACCGATCTGAGCACATTTGAGGTGACGACGGGTACCACTGCCTTCGATGGCACATATGACATCGTGACTTCCGACGGCGATACCGGCAATGTTTTTGTGCTGAAAGGGCTGACTGCCTCCTCGTTCCGAGCGACGATCAGTCAAACTTCCGGCAAAGAATTCGGTATCACCGGCTTGCAAATTGTGGCGGTTCCTGAGCCGGCCTCGCTGGCACTGGTTGCCCTAGGCGGATTGCTGATGGTCGGCCGTCGTCGAGCCGCGGCTTGAATTTTCAAGATTAAACCTCAGGTAACTTGCTCCGGTAGCTGGGCGGGTGGCAGACCGCCATCCGCCTATTTTTTTGAAGATATTCTTATGACGATTTCTACCACCCGAACGCGCCCGGCATTTACGCTCATCGAATTGTTGGTGGTCATCAGTATCATCGCGCTGCTGATCGCAATCCTCTTGCCCGCTTTAAAATCCGCTCGTGATTCGGCACGGGTTGTCGCTTGTGGCTCGAATCAGCGTCAGCTCGGCATCATGATCGCGATGTACGCCAATGATATGGACAGCATCGTCGTGCCCGCTCACCCCGATACCCACAAAGCGGGCGATTACTTCGGCCCATCTCATGCCCGCTACGATGCGAGCAACCATTACGAGGGTTACCGGGGCTTGCTTGGACTCTGGAAGCTGGATTATGCGAGCACCGTTGAGGCGTTTTACTGCCCGACCTCTACGCGGGGGTGGAAAAGTCACATCGACCCCCGGAAGTGGGACGACATCAGCAACACGAACGACCAGACCAGCTACGCCTATTACGCCGGCCGGGAAATGAACGGCTACCACACGACCCCGACCCATAGCGAATACACCGCACGCCGCGAAATGGGCCAGGACGGTCGGCGTGTGATGCTGACCGACTACAACCAGCTCTACGGCTCGCCGAGTCTGTTCAAAGCCACCCACACCGGGAACGGCAATCTAATTAGCGATGAACCGCCGATGGGATTCAACTTTCTGTTCGATGATGGCAGCGTGAAGTGGGCCTCAAGTAACCGCACCGACTACCGTGTCCTACCCGCCACTGGGTGGATCGAAAACATCTACTTCGCCAGCAGCCGGGCGATTTATACAAGATAGTTGCCAACGATTTTGAAATGTTGCTTGCAAAAGGTTGAGCCGTGTGAGTACTTGCAGATTCAAAACCTGTTCCGGTCAGATCGTGTCACCTTGATTCACCCTCCCGCGCTTGCCTGCGCTGGTAGAAGAATTCGCCGATGATTTGGCTGGATTGGCCGCTGCCGTTGGACATGAAATCGTTCATGCGTTCGCGGCCACGCGACTGCCTTTCGGCTTTTTCTTCCTCGGTCGGTTCCGGGCGATCTTCGCGGGGCGGGCGTTCGGCGTTGCCTCGGCCACGCCCCCACAGGCCTTCCATGGCGGCCCGTTCCTCGTCGCTGGCGAGGATCCACTGCCGGCCCCAGGCTTCCATCGTGTTCTTCATCGCGTCGCCCATCGCGTTGCGCAGCTTCTCATCCTCCTCCATCATCCGGCGACGCTCGTCGCGGTCCAGCGAGCCGAACTGCTCGCGGATCGTGTCGTAGTACGGCTGCTTGTCCGCTTTGTTCAGCCGCTCGAACCGCGGCGAGGTCAACACCGCTTTCGCTTGCTCCACGTTTTCAGGCAGCAGCGGGGGCGTGAAATACCAGGCGGCGAAGCCGGCGGCGGCCAGGGCCAGGACCGCGGCGACAGCGATCACGCCCCATCGCAACATGCGCTTGCGACGCTCGGCGGGTTCATCAACGGGTCTTATTTCAAATTTTGACATGGGAGTCAGGGTATAGGGTTTAGCGGGCGACGCGGAGCGTCCCGCGGTCTGTTGATGGGGCACCTTCGGTGCACCCGCTTAACGGCATTTTTCACTGCGTCATCAGAAACCGGGCAGATTGTTGGCGACGTGGCCGTCGGCGAAAAGCAGGTTGCGGAGGAAGTGTCGTTTCGGCACGAGCAATTCCGAGCCGTCATCGAGCACGAAGGTGGTCTGGTCGTCCTCGCCGTCGAAGTCGGAGGCGACGAGGATCTGCGATTCATCGAAGCCCATGCGTTGGACGAACCGTCGGCTGAGGATGTCTTCGAGTTTCGAGCCGACGACGAAAGTGGAATAGGCGTAGCTGATGCCCGAGCGGGGGTAGACGATGTCGTCGTCCGGGCAGCGGTAGACGTCATGGGTGTCGGGCGGCGTGCCGATGGGCAGCTGGTCGCGCATCGCTTCGTAGAGCGGCGGCTGGGTGAGGGTGGAGGGGAAGGGCGGGGCCATCGGCCGGGCGTCGGGGAAATAGCCGTCGTACTCCTCGCGATAGGCGGTGACCGCGATGCCCAGCTGCCGGAGGTTGCTCGAGCAGGTCACCCGCTGGGCGTTGGTCCGCGTCGAAGCGAGCACCGGCAGCAGGATACCGATGAGCAGGGCGATGATGCCGATCACCACGAGCAACTCGATGAGGGTGAAGGCGTGTCGGCGGGGGGGATGCGAAAGGGGCATAAGAGTGGAACGCGATGGGGGCGGAATTATTGCACGGGTGATCCGCGGATTCGCAAAGCCTCATCCGCGGCTTGCGCGGCTGTACAGAAAAATAAGACAGTCCTGCCGAATCAACCCGGGCCGGTGGGCTCGAAGCGGAAGACCAGGTCAAACATCTCCGCATCCATCAGGTCGGCGATGCACTGCTCCTTAATCATCGCGATCTTGAGGGTATCGCAGTCCAGTTCAGCGTCGAAGTTGCTTTCGATCGCCCGACCCATGCCTTCGAGTACGACCAGGTCC
>CAZFZS010000001.1:129290-250709 GCA_964523485.1 uncultured Phycisphaeraceae bacterium
TCGGGGGTCCACTTTGGACAAGTCGATCAGCGGGGCCTTGTTGCCGCTGGGGATGAGCGTCAGCCGGGTATTACTCAGCGCCGAGCGGATCACCGGGTCGAAACATGCGACGCGTCGCAGCAATCGCTTGAGCTCGTCGTGCGTGATGTCGTTGAGTGACGGATCGGTGTTGGCGGTGAGGATGACCGCGGTACCCCGCTGGAGCAGGCTGCGGGCGAAGGGCAGCATGCCCAGTGTCACGTCCGGCCCGGCGTTGTCGACAAACAGCAACGCCTTGCGATACGTCACCCGGTCCAGGCGATTCAGCCACAGGTCCAGATCGTCGACGGCCCATGGTCGGGGCTTGAGCTTGTCGCGGATGTCATGGAAGTCGACCTTTTCATCGGTGAACATCTCGGACGTTTTGGTCGCGCCCAGATCGTAGATATTGCCGGCAAACACGCCTTGAATCACCGCCAGGCGTCGCTCCGTCTCGGGCATCGCATCAAGCTCTTTCAGCAGGCCGGGCAACGCTTCGAGCGCGTGCTGCGTGTCCTGCTGCTTGGCGAGGCGGTAGGCATCGTCGATCCCCGCGGCACGCAAAGCCTTTTCCCGCATCAGGCAGATGTCGAGGATGACCAGACTTGCGCCGGGTTCGGCTTCATTCTCCGCCAACCGGTCCAGGTCGGCCATAAACTGCGCATTGGCCTGGTCTACTCGCTCGTCACGTTCCGCCTGCTCGACGCCGCGATCGGCCGCTTCCTTGTGGTAGGCCTCCAGCAGCTTGGCGAAGTGGGTTCGGAAAAGATTCAGCCAGTGAGCTTTAAGTTCATCGCTGTCGTGCAGATTCCACCGGCAGGGGCGGTAGCGCTCGCGGTTGGCCAGCAGCGGCAGGGCAACCGTGGGTCGATCCGGGTCGGTGCGGTCGATCGGGCCACATTGCGTTTCCATGCCGGGCGGGGCGGATTTGAGCATGTCACCGATTGTAGCCGGGACCGGGGTCCAGCTGCCGTCTTGTGAATTGTCCCACATCAGCAGATGCCGCTTGCATCGATCAGCCAAACCCGCCAATGAGCACTATGATTTTCAGACCGGTGGGCTGGTCCAGCCGCCTTTCGCAATAACTCAGTCTTGACCCGCCCATGCCCTACCGCCGCATTGATCTGACCCTGTCGAGCGATCACGAGATCGATGCGGCCCAGTTGGAGGAGCAACTGCCGATCCTCGATCTCATCCAGCAGCAGGACGCCGCCAACGGCCGACGTCGCCTGAGCCTGCTTGCCAATCAGGACAAGATCGAGCCGATCCTGCAGGAGTTGCGTGACCGCTGGGGACACGATGAAAAATTCCGTGCCGTCGTGCTCGATGTCCTGGCCATCGTACCCCACCCCGAGCACGACGAGGAAGCGGATTCTGATGCGCAAGAGAAAGATGTCGTAGAGGAAAACGAGGAGGTCAAGCTCTCGAAGAACCGCATCAGCCGAGAAGAGCTGCTCGACGACCTGACCGATGGATCGACGATCACGAAAACCTATCTGATGCTGGTGGGTCTTTCTTCCGTCATTGCCTCGGTCGGCCTGGTGCGGGACAGCCCGGCGATGGTCATCGGCGCGATGGTCATCGCGCCGCTACTGCTGCCGAACATGTCGCTGGCGTTAGGCACGACCTTGGGCAACTGGAAATTCATCTGGCGGTCCTTCCTGACGGGTATGGCAGGCATCGCGGTCTGCCTCAGCTATTCGATCCTCGTTGGGCTGACGATCGACTTCGATCCATCCGTGCATCAGATCGCTAGCCGAACCTCAGCGGGTTACAGCGATGTCGCACTCGCTCTGGCCGCGGGCTGCGCGGGGGCGTTGGCGGTGATCAGCGGGGTCTCGGCCAACCTGATCGGGGTGATGGTCGCCGTCGCGTTGCTGCCGCCGATGGTCGCGCTGGGTCTTCTCATCGGCAGGGGGATGTTCACCGAAGCGGTCGGCACCACGCTTTTGCTGTTCATCAACCTGACGTGTATCAACCTCGCAGCGGTGGTGACGTTTATCTCGCGCGGCGTTCGGCCCTCGACGTTCTACGAACAGGGCGAAGCGAAAAAAACCGTCCGTTACGGCATCTACGGCTGGTGCTTCGCGCTGGTCCTCGCCATCATCGCAATCTGGCTGGTCCAGCAGTTTCAGCCGAAGTGACTCGAAGCAATTGCAAACACGACCAAGCCGTGGATAAGACTTTGCGAATCCGCGGATCGAGTCACCGTGGGATCCGCGGTTTCGTAAAACCACATCTGCGGCTTGATGTTTCAAACAAGTCTCTAAACTCTCGTCATGCCCCGACTGTTCAACAGCCCGGAAAACGATGGCGGCGACGATGCATCAGACCTAGCCGCCGAAACGAAGGATCGGCCGTGGTCGGTCGCCGAGTTGGGCCAACGCATCAAATCCGTGGTCAGCGAACACCTGCCCCGGCAGGTAAGGGTCATCGGTGAAATCAGCAATCTCTCGGATCGGCATCACTGGTTTTTCTCGCTCAAGGATGAGGCCGCGTCGATCCGCTGTGTGATGTTCGCCTCGTCCGCCCGGGCGGTCCGTTTCCCGGTCACGGATGGCATGGAAGTTGTGCTCACCGGCCGGGTCGATTTCTACGATGCACATGGTCAAATCCAGCTCTACGCCGACAAGCTCGAACCCGTCGGCCAGGGGGCCCGTGAACTCGAACTGCAACGCCTCGCCGCGGAACTGCGCGAGCTGGGTTATTTCGAAGCGAACCGAAAAAAGCCGTTGCCGATCGTGCCTCGTGCGATTGCGGTCGTCACTTCTCGCAGCGCCGCGGCGTTGCAGGACGTGATTGACACAGCAAGCCGTCGGTGGGCGGGTTGCCGATTGCTGCTGTTCGATGTCCGGGTGCAGGGCGAAAATGCGGCACCGCAGATCGCCCGGGCGATCCGTTCGCTTTCCGAAAACGGGGCCGGGCTCGGCATCGAGGCGGTGATCCTGACCCGCGGCGGCGGCAGCATCGAGGACCTCTGGGCGTTCAACGAGCGGGAGGTCGTGGATGCGCTATTCGATTGCGAACTTCCCGTGGTCGCGGCGATCGGCCACGAGACCGATACCACGCTCGCCGAACTGGTCGCGGACATGCGCTGCGCGACGCCGACGCAGGCGGCCATGACACTGATCCCGGATAGCGAAGCGATGGCGGAGCAGATTGCACAACTGCACCATCGCCTGGGATTGGCATTGCGTCGGCAGGCCCAGCAGGCCCGTCAGCATCTCGATGCTCTGGGTCGGCATCCACTGCTGACCTCGCCCGGCCGACTTGTCGCCGCCGCTGAGCATCGCCTTGATACCGCTGCCCACCGGTTGCACGCCGCCATCCCCCGGCGATTCGCACCGCAGCACACCCGGCTTGACCATCTCGACAATCAACTCTGCGATGCACCTCGAAGCCGACTCGACCTGGCCACCACCCGACTCGATGCGTTGCAACGCACGCTCGATGCCGTCTCGCCGCAGCACGTCTTGGCCCGCGGTTTTACGATGACGCTCGATGCCGAAGGTCGGCCGATCCGTGAAGTGGATCAAGCCCGCGAGGCGGCGAAACTCACCACCGTGTTTCAGGACGGCCGGGTCGATTCAATCCCGGAGAATAAAGGCTTAAGTCCAACGCCTGACAAGTCTACGCCGACCCCGCGTCCACCCCGCCGACTTAAGCCCTATCGCAAGCCCGGCGATGAGCAGCCGACGCTGTTTGCGTAGGGTTCTGTTTGCCAAAGCCCACGGATGGCTATCCGTGGGCTTTATGTCATGGATTAATTTAAGATCACCCGACCGCCGACTTGCAACGATTTTCCAAGATGCCCAAATCGAAAAAAACAACTGACGACCCGCCGCTGAAATACGAGCAGGCCATCGAACAGCTCGAAGACCTGATTGACGCGATCGAGTCCGGCGAGGTTGGCCTCGAGGAATCGCTCGCCCAATACGAAAAAGGCACGAAGCTGATCCAGCACTGCCGAGACATCCTCAACACCGCCGAGAAACGCATTGCGGAGTTGACGGAAGATGACGAGGGTGGGCTTGAGGTTGAGGAAAGTTGAAGTGCTGGGGTGGCGTGGTCTGCGGCTTTGAGCAGGCCAAGTCTGAAGTGACCGTCATGGCCTGACGCCAAAGCCCGTCAGACCATGCCACTCGATTGTTTGCTGTCAAACTATTGAGCGCGGTACGCCGGGACGCGCAGCGCTTCGCGCTCCGCGGGGAAGCCGTCGTGGTACCAGCGTTCGGCCTCGAAGCGGGCGTAGCCGGTGCGGGTCGGGCCTTGCACGAGATAGCGGATCACCGGGGCGTCCGCCCGCCGGGGGTAGGCGACGGAAACGCGGTCGCCGCGTTGCACGATGACTTCCTGCGCCCACTCGCGATCGTTGACTTGAATCACGGCCGGGTTGCGGTCGGCCGGGTCGGGATCGACCGCGAGGTAAACCGTGCCGGTTTCGGCGTGCGGAACGACCGACTCGAACGGCTCGAGTTTTTCGACCGTGCGGGCCATGTTGCAGCCGCCCGCCATCACGGCGAGACCCACAACCCATATCAACCGAACGCAACGCATAACCTTTGATCGGCCAACTCATCGAGCCGGCTCGAATCATGACTTGTCTATGCCCCAAACATGCTTAGCGGGCGGCACGAAGTGCCCCGCTCTCGCGATCAAAAAGAATAACCGCGGGACGCTGCGCGTCGGCCGCTAAGCCTGGGGTGGCGATGTCTTGACTTCAGGTTGCCGCCCGCCGAATTTCTCAGCCATGCTCTGGATCAGAAAGAAAAACACCGGGACCAGCACGATGCCGATGATCGTTGCCAGCAGCATCCCAAAGAACACCGCGGTGCCGAGCGAGCGACGGCTGGACGCCCCGGCCCCGCTGGCGATCACCAGCGGAAACGTGCCCAGCACGAAGCTGAACGCCGTCATCAGGATCGGCCGAAATCGGAGCTTGGCCGCCTCGAACGCGGCATCGCGGATGGTCATCCCGCCGTTGAGTCGAAGTTCACGGGCAAATTCCACGATGAGGATCGCGTTCTTGGCCACCATTGAAATCAGCAGCACGAAGCCGACCTGCGTGTAGACATTGCTGTCCAGGCCCAGTGCGTTGACGCCCAGCAACGCCCCAAGCACGCCCAGCGGGACGGTCAGCAGGATCGCGATCGGCGTGGTCCAGCTTTCGTATTGTGCTGCCAGCACGAAGTACACCACGATGAAGCCCAGCAGAAACGCGAGGGCTGCGGAACTGCCGGCTTTCAACTCTTGGTATGTCTGGCCGGTCCATTCGTAGCTGAACCCGGCCGGCAGCACCCGCTCGGAGAGCTCACGCATCGCCTGGATCGATTCACCCGAACTCAGACCCGGGGCGGATTGGCCGGTGATCGATGCGGAGGGGTAAAGGTTGTAGCGGTTGATCGCGGCTGGGCCGACGGTGTCCTCCACCGTGGCGATTGAGTCGAGCGGCAGCGTTTGGCCCTGATCGTTGCGAACCTTCAAAAGCGGGATATCGGATCGGCTGTCGCGGAACTCGGCCTCGGCCTGGGCGTAAACGCGATACACCCTGCCGAAGTAGTTGAAGTCATTGACATACGACCCGCCGAGGTTTGTCGCCAGCGTGTCAAAAATGATGCCCAGCGGCACGCCGAGCTTCTGCGCTTTAACCCGATCGATATCGACGAACAACTGCGGCACCGCGGCCCGGAACGGTGTGAACATCCGATCCAGCCTCGGGTCCTGCCGTGCTTCGGCAAGCATGTCCTGGGAGACCTGCTGCAGGCGATCGATCCCCGCGGCGCTGCGGTCCTGCAACTCGTATTCGAAGCCCCCGGCCGTACCCAAACCTTGGATCGCGGGCGGGGTGAACGGGAAGGCGATCGCATCCGGCAGGTTGGCGAGCTTGGGTGCGAGTCGGCCGACGATGGCATCCGCGGGATCGCGGTCGGCCCAGGGTTCGAGGATGACGACCGCGAAGCCGTTGTTCGGGGCCATCGTCCCGCTGAGCAGGGAGAAGCCGTTGACGGATACCAGGTCGCGGACGCCGTCCATGTCCAGAGCCAAGGCTTCGATGTCATCCATGACTTTCGTGGTTCGCGACAGCTTGGCCGCGTCGGGCAGTTGCACGTTGACGAAGAAGTAGCCCAAGTCGTCGGACGGGATGAAGCCCGTGGGTGTGATTTTGAATAGGCCATAGGTCGCCGCGACGAACCCGCCGAAGACGATGACGACGATCAGGGCGAGGCGGACGGATTTTTGAACCAGCCAGAGGTAGCCGCCGCGGGTCGTGTCCATCAGTCGGTTGAACAGCTTGAAGGGCGGGAACTTCACCTCGCGGTTTTTGCGAAGCAACACGCCGCACAGGGCCGGGCTGAGCGTTAGGGCGTTGACGGTCGAGAAGCAGGTCGCCACGGCGATGGTCACCGCGAATTGGCGGTACAGCACGCCGGTCATCCCCGGCAGGAGGGCGGCGGGGATGAACACCGCGAGCACGACCAGCGTCGTGGCAACCAGGGCGCCGCTGACCTCGCCCATCGCCTGCCGGGCGGCCTCTTTCGGGTCCAGCCCCTTCTCGTCGATGTTGCGGGCGGTGTTTTCGACGACCACGATCGCATCGTCGACCACGATGCCGATCGCGAGGATCAGCCCGAACAGCGTGAGCATATTCAGCGAGTAGCCCGCCGCCAGTAGCACGGCGAATGTGGCCAACAGCGACACGGGGATCGTCACCGTCGGGATCAGCGTGGCCCGCCAGTTTTGCAGAAATAGAAAAGTCACAAGAAACACGAGAAACGCCGCGATGAACAGCGTCGTGACGACCTCTTCGATCGAAGCTTTGACAAAGTCGGTGAAGTCAAACGTGACCTTGTAGTCGAGGTCCTGCGGGAAGGTGGCGGCGAGTTCTTCAAGCGCGGCTTTCACGCCGTCAGAAACAGCAACCGCATTCGAGCCGGGCAACTGATAGATGCCAAGGGTCGCGGCGGGTTGGCTGTTAAGCTCAGCGGTCGAGGAATAATCCTGCGAGTCCAGCGTGACACGGGCGACATCCGCGACGCGGACCTCACGTTGGTCGTCGCCGACCTTGACGATGATGTCTTCAAACTGCTCGACGCTGCTGAGCCGGCCCTGAGTGGTCACGGTGTATTGGAAGCCGGTCTCGATCGGCGTGGGTTCCTGGCCGACCTGACCGCCGGCGACCTGCACGTTTTGAGCACGCAGCGCGGCAAGCAGTTCCGTCGTCGTCAGGTCGCGGGCGGCGAGCTTGTCCGGGTCGATCCAGATCCGCATCGCGAACGGCTTGCCGCCGAAGACAAACACATCGCCGACGCCCGGCACGCGGGCCAGGCGGTCCTTGATATAGATCTCGGTGTAGTTGCTCAAGTACAGCGAGTCGTAGGTCTGATCGGGCGAGTAGAACGAACAGACCATCAGCAGGCTGGTCGATCGCTTGCGGGTTTGCACGCCCTGCCGCGTCACTTCCGCGGGCAGGCGGGGCTCGGCAATCGCAACGCGGTTCTGGGTATATACCGCCGCGAGGTCCGGGTCCGTGCCGAGCTCGAAGGTGATGTTGATGTTCACCGACCCCTCGCTGGTCGAGGTCGACTTCATGTAGATCATGCCTTCGACGCCGTTGAGCGCCTGCTCCAGCGGGGCGGTCACGGTGTCAACCAGCGTCTGGGCGTCGGCCCCGGGGTAGCTGGCGCTGACCTGCACGACCGGCGGGGCGATCTCGGGGTATTGCTCGACCGGCAGCAGGCCCACCGAGATGCCACCCATCAGCAGCATCAGCAGGGCGATGACGACCGAGAAGATCGGCCGATCAATGAAGAAGCGGGAGATCATGAAGAAGCATCCCCCGCAGGCTGGTCTTCTTCAGCGGGGTCATCTCCAGCCGGGCCGTCCTCGGCCTCGGGCGTCTCGCGGATCGTCACCGGCTCGCCCGGAACGACTTTCTGAAGCCCGCGAACCACGACGCGTTCGTCGCCGGTCAGTCCGTTGAGAATGACACGCTGTCCGTCGTCGGTCAGCTGGCCCAGTTCGACGGGTCGTTTCACGGCTTTATTGTCTTCGCCGATGATATAGACGAACTTGCCGGTCAGGTCCGTCAGCAGCGCATCTTCGGGAATGATGACGGCATCTTCGATGATGTCGTAAGGCACACGGGCTCGGATGCCGGGCATGCCGGGGTAGAGCGCCCGGTTTTTGTTGGCGAACTCGCCGCGGACCAGCAGCGTGCCGGTCCCGGAATCGACGGTGTTGTCGACGAATTCGATGCGGCCGACAAAGGGGTATTGCCCTTCGGGGTCGCTGGAACGGCGGATTTCGATGCGGCCGTTGCCTTCGTCCTCTCGCTGGTCTTCCGCCACCTCGCCGGTCCGGCCACGATTGATGTATTCCTGCGTGATCTTGTCGCTGACATCGATATAGAGATGGATCGGCTGCATCTTGACGACGGTGGTCAGCGGGTCGCCGGCGTTGACCACGTTGCCGACGTCGACGAGTTGTCGGCCGACCCGGCCATCGATCCGGGCGGTCACCTCGGTATAGCCGAGATCGATCTTGGCCTGGTCATGCGCCGCTTGTGCCGCTTTAAGTTCCGCTTCGCGTTGCTTGAGCGTCGCTTCATATTCCAGGCGTTCCTGCTCGCTGGCGACGTTCTGCTTGAACGCCGCATCGGCCTTGTCGAATTCGATCTGCGCCGCCTGCCGCAGCGCCTCGGCCCGGGCGATCTCGGCCTCGGCCGCATTCACCGCAACCCGATAGGTGTCCGGCTCAATCGTGAACAGCTTGTCCGTGGCCTTGACGTCCGAACTGGGCGTGAAATGCATCGCCTGTACAAACCCCGGCACGCGGGCCACCACCTGCACCTGCTCCGCCGCGGCGAGCCGGCCGGTGTAGTGGTAATACGCGGTCACATCCCGGAGCTGCGGTGCCGCGACCTCGACCGCCGGCGGCGGGGGCGCCTCGCTCTCCGGCTCGCCACAGCCCAGGATTAAAAGGGGCAGCACCATAGCAAGCCCCAGCCATTTAGAAACCCCTGAACTGCTCTGCATCGGCCGCTCCTGCCGTATCGTTTTAGATTCAGTTTAATGACCAGCCCCGGCAGTTTAGCCGGTGGAGCGGTGGTGCCGTCAAGCGTCACAACGATTTAACCGATCCGTGCACTCATGAAATACCGCATCAACTCGGCCCGGCTCTGCACATCAAAGTGCTTGTAGATTGCCTTGATGTGCCAATTCACCGTATGCGGGCTCAGTTCGAGATGGTGGGCAATCTGCTTGGATCCCTGGCCGTCGATGAGCTGACTGAGCACCAGCCGCTGCTTCGGAGTCAGAGCGTTGAGTTGGGGTTCGGCTTCGAGGTCCAGGCCGTCTGCGTGAAGGATTTGGCATTCGGACATGACCAGATGCGCGATCCGGGACGCACGCGGATCGAAGGCCGGCTTTCCTTTGCTGCGGTAAAACCATGTCCCGCTCCAGACCGACCCGCCAGCCTCGTCGGGCACAGGGAACCAGCTGTACATCACTTCGTCCAGGCCGGCCTCACGCACCGCCGCCATCGTCGCATCCTCACGCCAGGTCGGGTCGTCCACCATCTGCCGGCGGGTCAGCGAGAAATGCTCAGCCCTCGACATCGATGCTTCCAACGGGCCGAACTCGCTGCCCGGCCCGAGCGTGTTGAACATCCGCTCAGCCAGCCGACCCACTTGGCCGGACGTCATCCCGCCGTATAGGTAGTCGATATTCACCGGCTGATCCAGATCATCCAGCCGCGACCGCGCCCACACCCAGCCCTCCGCACCGACCATCCCGCAAAGCCCATCCATCAATCGACCCACCTTCGCCGCCCGCCCATCATCCGGCGTAAGCGCCTCTGCCAACAGCCGAACCACCGCACGGACCTCGGCTTCGGTTAGGGTCATCGAAGGCTGGTCGTTCGCCGCGCTCAAAAGAGAACCTCGCCGTCGACGGTCAGAAACTGCCGCATCAACTCCGCCCGGCTCTGAACGCCGTAGTGCCGATACAGCGACTTGATGACATCATTCACCGTATGTCGGCTCAAAACCAGGTGGTCTGCGATATCGCGAGGCGATGAGCCTTCGGTCAGGGCGAGCAGAATCGTCCGTTGCCGGGGCGTCAGCTCGGCCCGCTGATCCGCCTCATTGATATCCAAACCCATCCAGTGCAATGGACCAAGCTCTTGGAACAGTAGGTGCGTGATCGCAACCGCTCGGGCATCGAAACTTTCTCGCTCGACTTTTCTGAAGAGCATGAGCACGCTCGTCAAAGCGCCTCGGCCAACCGGGTCGGGCCTCGGCGAAAGGCTGTAGAGATGCTCATCCAATCCCATCCGATCGACATACGCGCGATGGATCGGCTGCTGCCATGTGTCATCATCGATCAGGGCCGACCGCGGCCCGGTGAAGGGCCGGTTGGCGAGTGAGCGGCGTTTGAGTTCGGGGTACTCCGCCGGCTCGCCGTTGACCTCCAACCCCCGTTCGCCGATGACCGCCATCTGTTCGGCGGTGAATGATTTGCTGTGCAGAAAATCGATATTGATCGGCGGCCGATCCTGCCGCTCGACCCGCGACCGGAAATACAGCCAAGCATCCGCCCCCACCCGCTGAGCCAGCGCATCCATCACCCGCCCGACTTTGTTGACCCGCCCATCATCCGGCGTCAACGCCTCGGCGAGCATCCGCACCACTTCGCGGACCTCGGCTTCGGTCAGCGATAACACACGGTTGTTCATGCACAGAAACCCGAAACGATGGAAAAGGACAGACCAAGACGAAACAGAACGAGCGGGCCGCCCCCGATGGTACGGCCCGCTCGCTAGATTTCATAGATAAAAATAAGCAATCAAGCCGCCCGCCTCCGTAGCAGACCGATGCAGCCCAGGCCAATCAACAAGGCGGTGTTGGGTTCGGGGATGAGGACTGCGAATGTTGAGTTGTGATCAATCACGGCCCACACGGCACTGCCATCCGCATGTGCTCCGAACGCTCCCAAGACCGGGTCAGTCTGTTCATTGAGTGAAAGCAGATACTCAAAGTAAGTGCCCTCGAAACGCATTTCATCGAGATATTCATCAATCTGCAGCGATTGGCCGTCAGCAACGAGTGTTCCCGCGTCAAGGTCCAAGTTCTCGATGTTTGAGTTGCCTAATACCGCGTTGATCCAGGCGTCATTGTCGGGGTCATACCAGGCGACTTCATTCTGTCCGCTCAGGGCGTTGAGTTGAATCACGTGCTGGAAGCCGTCGAGGCCGGTGATTTCAACGGCATCGCTGGCCAGTTGATCGAAGCCTGAAGTCCCACTGTCGGTCAAACCGCTGTCAAGTTCGGCTCGGGCCAGGAAGGTGGCGGTCACGGTGCCGGCTTCGGCGATTTCTTCGCTGTCAAGAAATGCGAGCTCAAGTTTCTTTTGGCCGATCGAGGCCTTCGTATCAGAGGTCAATGTGAACTGCCGGCCGAAGAAATCGTAGCCCAGGTCCCACTCGATCGTGCCGGTTTCAGCTACACCCTTTGTGCCATGCGTGGCCAGAAATCGGCCGAGGTAGCGGTCGACGCCACCGATGACCGCTTCTCCACCTTCGACCGTACCGACATCTTTCTGATAGACGTAGAAGTATTCCTCGTAATACTCCCCGAAGCCGGTATGTCGATAGGGGCGTACGCCGAAGGGGTACTCCTGCTCGATGAACTGAACCGAGCCGGTTACGGTTGTGCCCGCCTCGGCATAGCTATCGTTCATGACCACGACCAGGCCCGCTTCTGTGCCATTGGGGTTAAGCCATATGCGGTCGCCATTGGCGGAGATCTGCGCTATCGCCTGCTTTTTAGGGTCGGCACCACCGACTCTGCGGATATTGGAGGCGCTGAAGCTGTTGCCGACCTCGGGGATGTTGGCCTGTACATCGGAGGCCTCGAGTACAGTCAGGGCTACGTTGTAATCTTCGTCCGCGTAACTGCCTTCATTGGCCAGGCCTTCGCCCTGCACCGAGATCGTGCGGGTCAGGTTTGTCGGGCCCTGATCCAAAAAGTGGGAGTTCTGAGTCAGCGGAGTGAGGTCGATGCCCTCGTCGTTGAGTTGAATAGCGGTATGAAACTCCGTGTCGTACTTAAGTGAGGCAGATTCGTTATTGATCGTCCCGGTCGTGCCTTTGACCGCGTATAGATCGATGTCGGGAACCACGGCTTCGTTGCGTTTGACCACGGTGTAGTTGTAGCCTGCTTTGGCTGAGCTTTGCGCGTTTTCCCCCGTGACGCCTTCCTCGGTCAGCGCGATGTCCACAGTCTTGCTGTAATGGCCGGTCGATGACGTATCGATTGCGAAGTTGCCAGTGACCGCCAGATCAACTGTGGCATTTGGGCCGTTAAGCAGCCCGCCAGTGGTCGTGACGATTACGTCGTCGCCGGCCTGACCGACGTTTTGTGCAGCCACGGTGAGTCGGGTATAGGCGTCATCGGCCCCCGTGGTAGTGAGCATCTGGGTTGAGGTGGCGGGGACCGAGCCGGCCGGGGCGGTGGTATTAAACATGAACCGGCCGAGGTTTTGCGTGGCGTCGTAAACCACGCGGTTGCGGAGCGCTTCGCCGGTGACGGTCAGGCTCACGCCCGAGGCGTCGATGCCTGCACCCTTGATATTTTCGAAGCTGGTCAGCGAATTATCAGGATGAAATGTACTGGGTTTGAGGAATTGATTGCCGTTCAGGGTGGTGTTGATCGTGCCGTTGAAGGTTGAGGATATGTCAAGGGTGTAGGTCTGGTTTGCATCGTTAAAGGTAAAGCCGCTGCCGGAATACACCCCGGTCTTACCGATGGTCCGTTGGATACCCGAATTGAAGATGAAGTCGGTGGCATAGTCGCGCGTGGCCTCGGTTCCGCTGCCGCCGCTGATGACCAATTCGCCGATCTTCTGGTAGATCATGTGTCGGCCGGCGTCAATGGTCGCGGTGCCGGTTAGCACCCGGTGATCAACGACGTTGAAGGTCGTGCTGGCGGAGTCGCTCCACCCGCCGCCGTTCTGATCGGTGAGCTCGACCTGCAAATCGATGAATGATCCGGCATCAAACCCTGTGAAATTCGGCCGAATGTTAAGCGTGGCCGTGTTGGTGGCAAACAGGCCCGCCCCGGTCTGCGTCCCACCTAGCGTTTGGATGGTGTTAAGCCCGTTGTCGTAAATCATTTCGATGATCGGCGAGCCGCTGCCGTCGAGCGTGGCTTGGATATTGAAATTCGGCTCCGTATTGCCGCCAATCTCTTGCAATTCATAGATAAATTGCTCTGTATCGACCCCGGTCACGATGCGTTGATCGGCGGGGAAGTCAACGATTTCGACGCCAGTTTGAGCATCAGCAGTGCCCGCCAACAAGACACCAAACAATACTTGCGTGATGCTGCTTCCGTTTATTTTGAAACACGGATTCATATTCCGCTCCTAGAAGATCAAATCAGACCTGGAGATGACAATTTGAGCCGCAATTTAATTTAGAGATGAAAAAATATAACCCCCCAAAACAGGGGGGTTAGGGATAGTCCTAATGGACGATGGGGATTGTGCTTACAGTCTGACGGGGTTAACCCACGGTTTCGGCTTTCGGCTGTCGTGACATCAGGTTGCTGATGGCGTCGAGCGGGTCGAGGTCTTCGAAGAGGACCTCGTTGACCGCGGCGGTGATGGGCATATCGACGTTGTATTGCTCGGCGAGTTTGACCACGGCCTTGGTGGTGGGCACGCCCTCGACGACCCCCGGGATTTGATCGAGGCATTCCTGAAGCTTGCGACCCTTGCCCAGCAGTTCGCCGCAGGAGCGGTTGCGGCCGGTCGGGGAGAAGCAGGTGGTGGCGAGGTCGCCCACGCCGGTGAGGCCGAAGAAAGTGTTGGCGTTGGCGCCCATGGCGGTGCCCAGGCGGGTGATCTCGGCCAAGCCACGCGAGAGCAGGGCGGATTTAGCGTTGTTGCCGGCCTGCAGCCCGTCCAAGATGCCCGCAGCCAGGGCGATGACATTCTTCAATGCACCGGCCAACTCGACGCCCAGCAGGTCGTCATTCGTATAGACGCGGAACCATTCGGTGGTGAACGCTTCCTGAAGCTGTTGGGCCAGGTCGGCATCTTCGGAGGCGGCGGCGACGGTCGCGGGCAAGCAGCGAGCAAGCTCATCGGCGACCGATGGCCCGGAGAGGGCGGCATAGGCACGAGATGGGTTTTCACTCGACCCCTCGGCGCCTTGGTTTCTCGACTCTTCACCCAACACATCCGCGATGATCTGCGTCGGCCGCAGCAGCGTTTCCTGTTCGATACCCTTCGCGACGCTGGCGATCGGTACACCGGCGGGGACGTGATCGGCCAGGCGTTGCCAAACCTTACGGACGAACTGCGTGGGGATCGAGGCGACGATCAATTCGGCGTTGCGGAACGCCCCGGCATCGTCTGCGGTCAGCCGAATCGACTCGGGCAGCGGGTGCTCGGGCAGGTAACGGCGGTTGACGCGGGTCTGGATGATCTCGGCGACGTGATCGGGGTGCGGCCCCCAGACGGTGACCTTTTTGCCACGCGATTCGAGCAGCAAAGCCATCACCGTGGCCATGGCGCCGTCGCCGATGATGGTGATGTGCTGCATAAATCAGTCCTTAAAAGTAGTCCGCTTCGATCCGTGCGGGAGTATACGTCAGAATGGCGGTGGGTCTTGTGAAGGGTTCACGGTGTGGCTTTAATCCTGCGATCCCCGCGGCATTCGGCAACTGGAAAATAGCTCTTTGCCGTGAGCGTGAAATTCATACAGAATCGGCCTCCGAGTTTTCCTCACCAAAGGCCAAAGGCGAACAGCCAATCATCAATTGCTGGCTGTAAAACAACCGCTTTGCCGACAAGGTAGGGGATGTGGCGTGTCGGGCTTGATGCATGGCTTGAGCCGATGCGATAGGATGCGCCACGCCGGGCCGCGGACCGCCGAAAGTAACCATGTTGAATCGATGCACGAAGCGCGGCCTGATCACCTGCCTCCTCGGAGCCATGACGGCCACGCTGATCGGCTGCGAGGCCGACTCCTACCTCGACCCGACGCTGGTCGGCCGCTGGGAACGCACGCCGGTGACCATGCCGATCCTCGAGCGCCTCGAACTCCGCGGTTCGCAGCAGGAAACGCCGATCCCGATCACCCCGGTGCGGGCCGACGACCTGATCCCCGATGTGCAGGAATACACCATCGGCCCGGGCGACCTGATCACCGTCAGCACGTTCGAGTTGATCCAAGTCGGCGTCACCGACGTGCAGAACCGCGTGATCGATGAGACCGGTCGAATCCGCCTGCCGGTCATCGGCGAGGTCAAAGCGTCCGGCTATACGCCCAGCCAACTTGAAGACCGCATCATTGAGGTGCTCGAGCAGAAGGGCATCATGTCGGACGCGACGGTCAGCGTCGTCGTTCAGCAAAGCCGGCAAAACCTCTACAGCATTATCGGTGCACCGGAAGAGGGCAGCACCCGATTCGGCACCTACCTGATCCCGCAGCCGGACTTCCGCTTGCTCGAGGCGTTGGCGCTGGCGGGCGGCGTGTCGGGCCGAACCAAGCGGATTCTGATCTTCCGCCAAACCGCGTTGACCCCGGAAGTCGCCGGCGAGACAACGGAAGAGGAGGGCGGCAACGTTGAGCCGGCCCCGCGCGATTCGAGCGACCTGATCGAAGAACTGCTCGACGAGGGCGGCCCTGCACCGTCCGGCTCGGACAGCACGCAGCCCGAGGATCGCCCCGCCGCACCGGCTGGGGTCGAGTCCGGCTTGGACAGCGGCACGACCACCTCGCCCCGCTGGGTCTATATCGATGGCAAGTTCGTCCGCGTCGATGGCAACAGCGATGTTCGCAGCGTCGCCAACGCCGGGGCCGGCGAACTGGACAACCTCATCGCCCAGCGTATTCTCGAAGTGCCTTACGAACGGCTGATCAACGGCGACATGCGTTACAACGTCGTCATCCGCCCCGGCGATACGATTAAGATTCCCGATCAGGCGGCGGGCTTCGTGTACATCATGGGTCAGACCAACCGCCCCGGGGCCTACACCGTGCCCGGCGAACGCGACCTGACGCTCAAACAGCTCATCGCATCTTCAGGCGGCCTGGGCCAGCTTGCCAATGCGACCCGCGTCGATCTGATCCGTCGCGTCGGTGACGACCAGGAAATGACCGTGCGTCTCGATCTGGCAGCGATCTTCCACGGCAACGAGCCGGACATCTTCCTCCGCCCGGACGACCTGATCAACATCGGCTCCAGCGGTGTCGCAGCCCCGCTCGCGGTCATCCGCAACGGCTTCCGATTCACCTACGGCTTCGGCTTCATCCTCGACCGCAACTTCGGCCCGGATGTATTTGGTGAACGTGATCGGTTCTAAAATCTGAAGTATCTGCCGTGCAGATACTTGTGTGATCAATCGGACTTATTAAACAATTCTGTAAGCCCGAGGCGACCCCCGCCTCGGGCTTTTTTTCCGCTTATGAGCCATCAAATCAAAATTCTTGCGTTGTTATCGCCCATGTCTGTGGCTTCAGATTTGAGGTTAACCATTCAATTTAATGGAGTTTTTGCCTAGATTGATTGGCCTGTCTCAATCAGTCGATTAAACTAGAAAGGTTCGGGCCAGCTCGGCCGCCTCGATCGAGGGGGCAACGGTTCGAAAAATAGGTTCGTAAATCCAAGAATCAGCGGATTTGCCGAACTTATGTAGCGATCAGGGCGTACCAATAGCTGCGCTTCTGGGACACATCCTCTTTATTCGGCCCGATCAGGGGCGTTTCACTTTTCTCGCGGTATGACCAGTACGACGATCCCCAATCTGGCCGGCCAACCGACTCGTACGCGCTTGCTGACAGCGGGCAGCTGGGGGTGGATTGCGGTCCTGGGCCTGGCGTTCGTGCTGCTTCACGAAGAGTTTATCCGCAGGATGGCCTTGGCCAGCAAAGACCCGAATTGGTCGCACATCATTATTGTGCCGCTGATCTCGATTTATTACATCGTGCAGCACAAGCAACGGCTCGCCGCGATGCCTCGGCGGATCTGCTGGTGGGGGCTGCCGATCCTGCTGCTGGGCATCTATAGCTACATGTGGTGGATTTTCCCCGGCCGCAACGACATGCTGCGGGGCTACAGCATGATCCTGAGCCTGTTTGGGCTGACCCTGTTTCTGCTCGGGCCGCAGCCGATGAAGGTGCTCTGGTTCCCGATTGCTTATTTGATTCTGGCGGTAAAAATCCCGGATTCGCTCTGGGAACGAATCGCCAATCGGCTGCAGGACATCGCCGCGGATGGGGCGGGGTTCTTGCTGCAGGCGTTTGCCGTTTTCATCGACTTCGAGCCGAGCAAGACCGGCAACACCATTGTGCTCAAGTTCATGCGGGACGGGCTCTGGGTCGAAGAGGGTCTGAACATCGCCGAGGCCTGTTCGGGGCTGCGGATGCTCATGGCGTTCATCGCGCTTGGCGTGGCTTTGGCTTTTTTATGGGATCGGGCCTGGTGGCAGCGGCTGATCATGATCGCGATGGCGATCCCGATCGCCCTGGCGGTGAACATCGGCCGGGTCACGGCGCTGGGCTTGATCTATCTGTTTGACAAAAAGTACGCTCAGGGCGACTTTCACATCTTCGTGGGCATGCTGATGCTGATCCCCGCGGCAGGGCTGTTCCTGCTGCTGGGCTGGGTTTTGGATCGGATCATCGTTCGCGACCCCAATGCCAAGCCCGCTTCAGAAAACAGCCAGCTGAATGTTCCGGCTTCCGCGGTGCAGGCATCGGCGGAAACGGCGGGTGTCTTGCGGTGGAAGCCGGTCTTGATCGGCGTTTTAGTTGGTGCGGGCATCGCTGTGGCGGCGGGGCTGATTTATGCCGCGGCGTTTGCGTGGGTCCCGCCGATCGATGTCGATTGGCTGTTCGGGATGCTGCCGGGCTTAAGTGTATTGCAGGGTGTGCCGCTGCCGGTGGCTTTGTTTGTGCCGGCGGCGATTGCGGCGGCGGGTCTGCTGATTTGGTGGTCGCTGCGGCGGGGGCAGGCCGTGGGGCGGGTGCTGGTATTCAGCCTGGCGACCGGCCTGCTGGTGACCTCCGCGATCGGCATGCAATCCGTTATTGCCTGGCAAGACATGAAGCTGGTGAAGGACCCCGTTCCGCTGCGTCACGAACTGACCCTGCTGCCGATCGATAAAGGCGATTGGCATTTCGTCAAGGACGATGTGCTGAGCAAGGAGATTGTCGAGGCATTGGGGACCGAGCAGTATCTCAGCCGTTGGTATGAGAACTGGGCGGTACCCGAGGGTGAGCCCGGACGATATGTTCGGCTGCATGTCGCTTACTACACCGGCATGATCGATACCGTCCCGCACGTGCCCGAGCGATGCTTCCAGGCTGGCGGCGCGTTGCCGATTTCCGTCGATGATGTTCAATTGCAGATCGACCCCGAGGCCGCCCGCCCCGCGGAGAACAGCGATGGCCTGATCGTGCCTGCACTGCTTCAGGACCCGCTCGACCCTTCGATGGCCGGGACCGAGGCCTATCTACCCAGCGACGACATCCGGGCCACGCAGTTCTCCTTCTTAGCCGGCGAAAACGCCGACCCGAGTCATGTGCTGTACTTCTTCGCCGCCAACGGCAAGTATCTGGCCTCGCCCAACGCGGTCCGCATGGAGGGGTTCAACATCCGGGACAAGCATTCGTACTATTGCAAGATCGAGGTGCAGGTCGTCGGGCAATCCGACGGCGAACTGGCCACCCGCCAGAGCGAAGCGTTTCTCGACGTCTTCCTGCCCGAGATCATGGCCGCCCTGCCCGATTGGCGGCAGGTCCGTGACGGCCGCTGGACCAGCAAGAGCAACCCCGACCTCTAAGTCGCCCGCACGACCTGCGAGCGACCCGCCGGCTCCACCCGTCCGCTTTTTCCCCGCGTTCCGTTTCAAGACCCATCATGCCTACACGCGTCAACACCAAATTCGTCATCATCCTCGGCATCGTTCTGGCGGTTCTCATCGGCGGCGTGCTGGCGTTTAACTACGCCTTCATCCGCAAGAGTGCCGGCGAATATGAAGCGATCGGCGACAACCACTTCGCTAAGGCCCGCAACACGATCGAGCCCGAGCAAATCGACCAGGCTGACACGCAGGACATCCAACAGCAGTCCGAAGAATACCGCCTCGCGTTGGAGAACTACGGCAAATCGCTTGGCAAAGACAACACGGATGTCGAGGTGTTGCTCAAGTACATCGACACGATGCGCAGCGTCCGCGTCAACGACTCGATCGAGGCCCGTGAATTCCTGCAGACGATCTTCAGCCAATACCGCATCGCGACCGAGATGCGGCCGGCAGATCAGCAATTGCTCGATGACTTTTTCCAGATGGTTTATGACTGGGCGCAAGACACCCAGGACCTGGATCTGTACCAGAGCATCGAACGCATTGCGACCGGCAAGCTCGAAGCCAATCCTCAAAGCACGACGGCTCTCAAGTGGCGGGCGATCGCCCAGACCCGCCGAATGGGCATCGACCTGCCGGAAGACCGTTTCGATGAATTGCTTCAGGACCTTGAAACCGCAAAACAGGCTTTTCCCGATGACCCCGATTTGCTGCATCACCTGGCTCGATTCAAGGTGTTCCAAGCTCAGCGATTGGACGGTGACGACCTGACCGACGAGCAGCAACAGCAGGTCGATCAACTACATCAGGAAGCGGTTGAGCATTCTCGGCAGGCCTTCGAGGCGAACCCGAATAATGGGCAGGCCGCGGCCGATCACATTGCAATCCTTCTTTCTGAAAGTATTGATAACCGCGACGAGGCCCGCCCGGTGCTCGCCGGGCTGGAGTCGTATCTGCTGGAGAATCCGGACCCGCCGAAGCTGGTACGTCGCGTGGCCGATCTGCTGCCGGTGCTGTATCGGCCGACCGAAGAGCAAGCCGAAGCCGAAACTGAAGGTGAAGCTCAGGGTCAGCAGGTCTCGGAGGGGGTGCAGCGGGCTGAGCGTCTGCTTCGCCGTGCGATCGAGCGTCGGCCGTCCAACCTGATGTTCCGCGTCCAGTTGGCGGGTCTTTTAAGAGGCCAGGGTCGGCTGGAGGACGCACTTGAAGTCAATGAACAGGCAAAGACGATCGAAACGACCGGCACCGCGGAGATGTCTCGGTTGCAGGGAGCGCTCAAACCACAGATCAGCTACGACATCGCCACGATCAAGATTCAGTTGGCCCAGCGGACGGACGATCCGGGCAGACGAGAAGCATTGCTGAAAGAAGCCGAAGAGGCGACTGAGCAACTGATCGATCTGGCGGGTGAATCCGCGGGAGCTTTACTGCTGCAGGGCAAGTTGGCGATGCAGGAGCGGTCCTGGTCCGAGGCGATGATCAAGATCGACCGGGCCAGCGATATGTTCAAGGATCGCAACCTCGAGGCGCTGCTATTGTCGGCGCAGGCCCGCTCCCAGGCGGGGCAGTGGGGGGCTGCTCTGTCAAGGCTGCGGCAGGTGATGCCGATGATCCGCGATAACCCGCAGGTCGAATTGCAGACGCGGATCCGTCGGCAGTTGGCGGGGATGCTGATCCGTGCCAACGAATTGGACGATGCCCGCGAACAGCTTCGCATTTTGTTGGAGGCCGATCCGCAGGACGCCCAGGCCCGCCGCCTTCTCGCCCAGTGGTACGCCGCCTCGGGCCAGTCCGCCGATGCCACGCAGATCCTTGAGTCGTTCGAGAGTCAGGATGCCGGCACGACGCGCTCGCTCGTTCAGGCTTACCTGCGCGATGGCCGCACCGAAGAAGCGCAGACCCTGATCCGCGAGTCTTTTGAGAAAGACCCCAGTGAGATTTGGCTGCTCCAATCGATGCTTTCGATGACACGCGAGGACGAAGCCCGGCTGGAATTGATCGCACGCAGCCGAGAGGCCGGAGCCAGTTCCGCGATCCTCGACCTGCTCGAGTCGCAGATCAACAACGAAGGTCAGATGGCCTACGAAGACATGGTCGAACGCCTCGCTTCAGAAGACGCCCAGCCGTTGCAGCTCGCTCTGAATAAAGCCCGCCATTATTTGGAGCGAAATGAGTTAGACCAAGCCCGCAAGTTTTATGAGCAGGCGAAAGCTATCGACGCGGAAGCGTCAGAAGTGAAGCTGATGTCGCTGGATTTCGCGATCCAAGAAGAAGATTTCGACACGGCGGATCGATTGGTCGCTCAATTGGCTCGGGAGAACGCGGACCTGGCTCAGGGCCACCTGCTGCGTGCCCGTCTCGCCGAGGCCAAGGGGCAGTTGCCCCAGGCGATTTCGTCCTACCGCACCGCGATGGAACTGCGCCCAGTCTTTGACCGGGGCTGGCAGATGTATGGCTCAGCTTTGCTTCGCAACGGCGAAACGGAACGAGCGATCGAAGCGTTTGGCAAGGCGGTCAGTCAGCGTCCTGACAACTTGCAGGCTTTGCTCGGTTTGGCCCAGTCGCAAATGCAGGCCGGCCGAACCACGCAAGGCTTGGAGACGATGCGTAACGCTTATGTGAAAAATCCGAACAACGCTTCGTTGCGTGAACAGTACCTGCGCCTGGAAGTTGCACAGGGCTCGCCGCAGCGGGCGCTCCAAATCCGCGAAGCGATCGCGCAGCGAAATCCGGAAAACCTCGACAACCGTTTTATGTTGGCGATGACGCAGGCCAATGCGGATCAGATCGACGAAGCGCTGTCGACACTGGATGACATTGAGGATGCGCAAGGCCAATCGCTGCGGACCGTTTCGATCCGTTCACAGATCCTGTTAGATGCCGAACAGCCCGAAGAGGCCCGGCGGGTGGTTGAAGACTACGTCGCCTCGCAGGGCGATGAAGCCAGCCTGCAGGACTTGCTGACCCGGGCCCGGGTGCTGCGTCGTGTCGACGGCATAGACGCTGCCGCGTCGGCCTATCAGCAAGCAATCAGTATCGAGAACCCTCAGCAGATGCAGGCCTCCCGCGAGTGGGCTGATGCCCTGTTCGATGCGGGTCAGACGGAGCAAGCGAGTGAGGTCTATCAGCAGGTCTACGCTTCGGTGCAGGATGAATCCTCCCGGCAGGCGATCGGCCTGCGGCTGACTGAAAGCTATGTCCGGACGAATCAACTCGATGCAGCAGCAGCAATGCTGCGAGAGATCGAGCAGGATGCGACAGCGAAAAGCTTGGCCGCCATCATCGCGCAGCAGCGCGGCAACCGCGATCAAGCTCTGACGTTAATTAACGAAGCGATCGCTGCGAACAGCCGCAATGCCATGGCTTACATCCAGCGGGCTTCCATCCTGGCCACCGAGCCTGACCAACGCGACCGCGCGCTGAACGATGTCGAACAGGCCCTCAAGCTTCGTCCCAACATGCCGGAAGCTTTGTCGCTTAAAGCGCAGCTCCTGCTGGCCGAAGGTGCATCGACGCAGCAGGCCATCGACGCCCTCGAATCCATGCTGCGTCAGACGCCGGACAACAACCCGGTTCGCCTGCAACTCGCGCAGCTATACTCGCGGGCGGGTCAGGCCGACGCGATGAATAATCTGGTAACGCAAAGCCGTGAACTGTATCCCGAAAATTCACAGTGGATGCAGTTGGCCGCGGGCGTGGCTCAGCAGCGTGGCGAGACCGGTCGGGCGGTATCACTCCTGGAGCAGGCGGTCGAAATCGAGGCGACCCCGCAACGCATCGCCAGCCTGGTCGAGCTTTATCTCGAGACAGACCGGCCCCGCTCGGCGGAAGCATTAATCAACAATCATCCGGAACTGCTGAACACCTCGCCCACAATGCAGGCGCTTCGTGGTTCGACGCTGGCTGCACTGGACGACGAGCAGGGGGCAACGCGTGTGTTCCATCTGGCGCTCGAGCGTGCGACTGCGCCCGGCGAGGTCGGGCTCATCGTCTCGCGTGCCGTGGAATCGATTGGTTTGGATACGGTCATCGCCTCGGTCGCCGATTCGGTCTCGGGCGAAAAATCAGCTTGGGTCGAACTGACGCTGCTGCCCAGACTGGCCGCCGATCAGCGGCAGGAAGAGGCGCTCAGCCGCATTAGAAATCTAAGCGAAGTCGAGAATGAAGCGATTGCGACCCGGCTCAAGCAGTTCGAAGCGCTCTTCAACCAGCAGCTTGGTCGATATCAGGAAGCCCGCGACATCTATCGGCAGGTACTGGAAGCGCAGCCCGATAACGTCGAAGTGCTCAACAACTTGGCGTATCTGTTGGCAAAAAATTTGAATCAGGCTCAAGCGGCGGTACCTTTGGCTGAGCGTGCGGCCGGAATTTTGCCCGAAAATGCCGAGATCCTCGATACACTGGGGCTTGCCCAGCTCAACGCGGGTCAAACCGCAAACGCCCGTACCACTCTGGAGCGGAGCGTACAGATCAAGCCCCTTCCGATTAACACTTTGCACCTGGCCCAGGTGTACATGGAACTTGAACTAGCGGGCAGGGCGAGCCAGCAACTCCGCCGTTCGATCGAGTTGGCTCGCGAAGCCGGCGAACAGGACATCCAGAATCAGGCCCAGTCGTTGCTCGACAGCCTCTCGCAGTGAGAACCTCCGTATGACCGCCAACCCACTCTCCAACATCCCGCCGCTGGGTCAGCCCACGGGCATGCAGCCTCCGCCGTCGTCTGGCAAGTTCAAGCCGATCGACCCGATGCGGCTGCTACGCAAATATATGTGGTTGCTGATCATCACCGCTGTGATCGGCATCGGCATCGGCGTCGGACTGACGCTGCTGCTCAAAGCTAAATCACCCAAGTACGCATCGGAAGCAGCGTTGCTGGTCGACGCGGCCGGCTTGAGCGATCCTTGGGGCGCCGGCCAGGCTGAAAACAGCCAGGCCCGCGATGAAGATATCGAACGCTACATCCAGAACCAGATCAGCTACATCAAATCGGACGAAATTATTCGGCAGGCGATCGCCAAGTACGAGATTCAGAACTCGCAGTGGTTTGCGCAGTTCAACAATGATGTGCAGAAAGCTCAGAAGGTGCTCCAGGAAGAACTGCTTGGTGTCAGCCATCCGCGTGGCAGCACGATTATCGCGTTGAAGCTGACGACACGCCATGAAGACGATGCCAAGCCGATGCTCGAAGCGGTGGTGTCGACCTATTTGGGATCAAAACGTCTGGAGCAGACCGAAGAGGGCTCGGCCTTGCGTCGGGTGTTTCTCACCGAGCGCGATGCAGCGGATGACGAGGTCATCCGTTTGCGTGAGCGAATCTCCCGATTTGTTCGTGACAACGAGATCGACAGCCTCCGCGGCAGCCGTAGCGAAACCGAAGCACGATTTGCAACGCTGAGCAACGAGCAGATCGTGATGAGTCTGGAACTCGACCGGGCGACGCAGGCCTACGACAGCTTGTTGGCCTCGGCCGACGTCGCGGAAATGAACGAAGAGGAATACGCCTACATCAAGATGCTGCCCGAGGTGGCGACTCGGGAAGAGCAGTTGATTCAGCTCGAAGAGCAGAAGTCGATTCTGCTCTCACAAGGCTTGAAACCGCAACACCCCGAAGTCGAAAGGCTCAATCGGACTTCCCGTGCCGTCGAAAGCAAGCTGCAACGCGAAATTGAGAAAGAACTCGGCGAACTGCGAGCCCTTCAGATCAAACAGGCGTCCAAAGCCAAGGAAGCGGTGGCTGCGAACCTGCAGGCCCTACAGCCGAAGCTTCAGCAGGCCGCTTTACGCAAGCAGGAACTGACAGCGAAGCTCGATGAATACGCGGCGTTGGAGGAAGCCCGCGTTCTGGCTCAGGAAAAATTTGCCCGTGCGGTCGCGGCGCTCGATGAGCTTCGGCTGCGTGAAGTTCGGCCGGATGCGGTGCGGGTCAGCAGCTTTTCCCGCGCTTCCGAAGCCGAACTGACCTTCCCGAAACTGCCCGTCGTGGTTGGCGGCACAACATTGCTGTTGCTCGGTTTAGTCGGCGGCCTGCTGACACTCCGCGAGATGCTGGACCAGAAAGTCCGCAGCCCGATGGACATCAAACTGCTGCCCGATGCCCAGATGCTCGGCCTGATCCCGCACGCCAGCGAAGACCCCTCCGGCAACAGCGAGCCGGAACTGACGGTCGAACATGCACCGACCGGTTTGCTCGCCGAGTCGTACCGGCAGGTCCGCACCGCGGTGCTCGGGAAGATGGATCGGCGGGGATATAAATCGCTGGTTTGCGTGGGCGCTAAACCCGGCGCAGGCGTTTCGGTCGTCACGCAGAACCTTGCTGCGAGTTTGGCTCACAACGGCCGACGTGTGCTGATCGTCGATACTAACTTCCGCCGACCCCAGCAGCACGAAATTGTGCACAGCGACAACCGTCAGGGCCTGATCGATATACTCGAAGACCGTGCGACACTGGACGAGGTCGTCTTGGAGCGCGAAGGCATCTCTGTATCCATTCTTCCGACCGGCAACGCCGCGGACCGCCCGCCCGAAGTCCTCGAAAGCCCGGCTTTCAGGAATCTGCTCAACGAACTTGAATCGCAATATGACTTGATTCTTATTGACACCGCCCCGGCGTTGTTGACCTCGGACTGCCAGCTGCTCGCCAAGCATGTCGACGCAATAGCGATCGTTGTCCGTGCCGACGCCGACCAGCGTGGCATGCTCAGTCGAATGCTTAATCGCCTGGATGGCCAGCGGGCCGACATCTTGGGCATCGTGCTTAACGGCGTCCGCTCCGCGGCTGGCGGGTACTTCCGCAAGTCCTACGAAGAGTTCTACCGCTACAACCAGAACGGGGCCAACGGTAAGTCCGGCAAGTCCGGCAAATCAAAACGTGGCAAGTCCCGCCGCGGGGCTGAGCCTGTCGTGGCCGCGGCTCCGAGCCGAGAGGACAGCGCGGACTTCGACGATCTGGAATTGCTGGCCGATAATGCGGGTCGCGCAGACCAAGCGTTCGCAAACCTCGAAGAGTCGGCTGAGATTGCAGAGCAGGACAAGAACGGCCACGCTTAGCAATATAAATCGCGGTGAGCCGTTATGATATGGCTCCCTATTGATTCATCGTTTCGAGTGTTTCACCTGCCTCCCGGATATTTGTTTGACGCATGGCATCACGATCATCACCGGGGGCGCTGGATTCATCGGCTCGCACCTGAGTGAACAACTCAAGCGGGACGGCCATCGCTTGCGTTTGATCGATGACCTTTCCACCGGCAGCCGATCGAATGTCGAGCACCTGCTCGATGACCAATGCGAATTAATCGAAGCCAAAGCGGCTCAGGTTGCCGAAGACCCATCGCTCTTCGAGGGTGTCACACGGGTGTTCCACCTGGCCGCCGCCGTCGGCGTCAAGTTGGTTGTTGATGACCCGGCCGGGATGATACGCAACAACATCGATGAAACCGATGCGGTGCTCCGTGCGGCGGGGCGGGTGAACGCGGCGGTGCTCATTACTTCATCCAGCGAGGTCTATGGCAAATGCCCGGTCCTGCCCCTCGCTGAAGACATGGACCTGGTCTACGGCCCGACGACCGCCTCGCGATGGAGCTACGGCCTGAGCAAGGCCATCGATGAACATCTTGCGATCGATCTGGCTCGGCGGATCGGCCTGCGGTCGGTGGTGGTACGACTGTTTAACACGATCGGACCTCGCCAGATCGGGCGGTATGGCATGGTCGTGCCCCGCATGGTCGCCCAGGCTGTGAACGGTGAGCCGCTGACGATTTATGGCGACGGCGAACAGACCCGCGCGTTTTGTGATGTCCGCGACGTGGTCCGTGCACTGAGCCAACTGATCGACACGGTTGCAGCCTACGGCGGGGTCTACAACGTCGGGTCCACCTCGCCGATTTCCATCAACACGCTTGCGGATCAGATCAGCGAGGCGGTGGTCGAAGCGGGGCTGCCTCAGCCGGTTCGGAAACGCATCGCTTATGAGGTCGCCTATGGCGAGGGCTTCGAGGACCCGCCGCATCGCCTGCCGGACATGACCCGGCTGCAACAGGCCATCGGCTTCAGTCCCGAGATCAAGCTGAAGCAGACTCTACGCGAACTGGTCCGAGATCAGATTGAATCGAGCGGGCAAAATACGGCTGCTTCTTCCGCGCAGGAGGCACCGGCATGATCGGCCTGCTTGCCTATGCTGAGCCTGCCAATGCGCCCGAATCGCTCAGCCCGCTCGCAGTCTTGTCACCCTACATGGGTGTTTTTTTCGTGGCGTTCTTTGTCGCGATTATCAGCACACCGATTCTGACCAAGTTAGCCACAGCCAATGGCATCGTGGATTGGCCCGACCTGAAGCGGAAGAATCACATCAAGCCCGTCGCGTACCTCGGGGGTATTGCGATCTTCATCGCGTGGATTGCCGGGGTGATTGCGAGTCATTATTTCTCACCTGCCATCAGTAAGGCCGGCTTCCCCTTGACGCTGATCCTCGGTGCCGGTTTGATTACCGCCACCGGGTTGATCGATGATGTCTACGGCCTTCGAGCCCGCGTTAAACTCGGCGGCCAACTCTTTGCCGCCGCGGCCCTGACCGCCCAGCACGTCGGCTTCGAATTTACCGAATCCCTGACCGGGGCTATTGGCTTGGAGCTCTCGTCGCAGCTGATCTATTTCCTGACAACCTTTTACGTTGCTGTTCTCGTCTTAGGCGGTTGCAACGCGGTCAATCTGATTGATGGTTTGGATGGCTTGGCGTCGGGCGTGGTTGCAATCGCCATGACAGGCTTCTTGGTGATCGCGCTGATTACTGCACAGCCGAATACGATTGCGGCGATCAACAGCCCGGTCACGATCGTGCTCTGCCTCGCCACCCTCGGGGCGATCCTGGGGTTCCTGCCCTACAACTTCAACCCGGCAAGCATCTTCATGGGGGACGCCGGTTCCCTGCTGCTGGGCTTCCTTGCCGTCAGTGCGATCCTCATGCTCGGCGAGGCGGGGTCGCAGGCTTTACGGGTGGTGACCGCGGCGTTGATCGTCTTTGCCGTGCCGATCACCGATACCTCCCTCGCGATCATCCGCCGGAAGATGCGGGGCCAGCCCATCATGAGCCCGGACAACCAGCACCTGCACCACCTGCTGCGACGCACGGGCATGTCGGTCCGCAAAGCGGTGCTGTGCATGTACAGCCTGGCGGTGATCTTCGCCCTGATCGGCATCCTGCTCATTGCTCTGGATTTGCAGTGGCGATACGTATTGGCAGTCTTCTTCGTGGTTTACGGCTTCATCATGGTGACCGCGTTCAAATACGGCAGCCATTGCCTGACGCGCGACCGCCTGCGTGCGCAGGCCTTGGCCGAGGTGCCGATCCCGGCCAGGGCACCGATCGACCAGTCGGAAAACGGCTACACCGACCAAGGCGTCAACGGCGACAGCGCCGCGAGCTTCACCGAGCCGACCTCGGCCGGGAATGGCCGAACGGCGTAGAACTGATTGGAATTCGGCAAATCTAAAATTTGCAGCGGGGCTTAGTTGCGTTACAATGCGGCACGCGGCGGAGTTGCCGCGCGTCAAGGTCTGTGCTGCCGAGGGTGGATGTCCCGCCTTCCGGATCGCTCGCACAGGCTTTTTTGTTGACCCAGCCCTCGGTCGGGGCGAGCCTGCGGCACGGAGCCGACGGTTCGATTCCCCCCTCGACGCGGCCTGCCGATCTTGAAATCGGCACCGCGGACCTCGGCGACCCTGCGTGGCATGATCCCACGCCTTTTTATTCAGCATGGCCCGGCTCGATGGTAAGCCCGGCCGCAAGGAGTCTCTCGCATGGCCTCGCTCGTTAAAGACCTCGTCGAAGCCGGGATCCACTTCGGACACCGGTCCACCCACTGGAACCCGAAGATGGCCCCGTACATCTTCGGCAAACGCAACCGCATCCACATCATCGATGTCAAGGAAACGATCAAGGGCCTGCTCCTTGCCCGCAAGTTCCTGACCAAGACCGTCGCTTCGGGCAAGGACGTGTTGTTCGTCGGCACGAAACGCCAGGCCCGAAACATCATCGAGCAGCACGTCAAAGAGGCTGGCATGCACTACTGCACCGAGCGCTGGCTCGGCGGCACGCTGACCAACTTCTCGACCATCCGCCAACGCCTCAAGCGCCTCGAAGAACTCGAGCGTCTTGAAGAGTCCGGCGAGATGGAAAACTACTCCAAGAAAATGGAAGCCACCCTCAACCGCGAGAAGACCAAAATCCTCCGCAACCTTGAGGGCATCCGCAATATGACCAAGCTGCCCGGGGCCATGGTCATCATCGACGTCAACGCCGAAACCAACGCCGTCAAGGAAGCCCGCAAGCTGGGCATCCCGACGGTCTGCCTGATCGACACCGACAGCGATCCGGAATTCGCGGACATTCCAATCCCCGGCAACGACGACGCCATGCGGGCGATCGAGTTGGTTGTTGACCAGCTCTGCCGTGCGATCAACGAAGGCAAGCAGTCGCGTACCGCGACGGCAGAAGGTGCCGACCCCGAAGGCGGCGATGGCTCGGGCGAGAAGCCCCGCCGTCGCAGCAAGCGGGCCCAGTTTAGCGCCGATGCCCCAGCCCCCGCTGCCGATGATGATGACAACGCCGCTGGTGAAAGCGGCGATGTCAGCGAGTCCGTCGCATCGAAGGACGAGGCCCCAGCCAGCGCGTGATTGTTGAGCGAATGATTCGCAACAAGGCCGATGCGAAAAGCGGCTACTGCGATTTAATGGACTGCCGGTTTCGCCGGTGGTCTCCTGTCGAACCCCCAGAATATTGAAGTGAGAAGACCATGGCTATTACCGCCAAAGATGTGAACGCCCTCCGCCAAAAGACCGGCATGGGCATGATGGAATGCAAGAAGGCTCTGACCGATGCCGACGGCGATGTCGAGAAGGCCGTCGAACTGCTGCGTGAGCGGGCCGGTGGCAAGATGGACACCCGAGAAGCCGACGCCGGCGAAGGCGCGATCGCCGTCGCCGTCGACGACTCGGGCGAACAAACCGCGATCGCGATCGTTAAGGTCATGTCTGAAACCGACTTCGCCGCCCGCAACGCGGACTTCTTGGCGAAGACCCAGCACATCGCCGACCACGCGGTCAAGCTGGACAAGGCCGGCGAGATCGAAGCCAACGACGCGATGAATGCTCTGATCGAAGACCTGCGGATCACCATCAAGGAAAAGATCACCTTCGGCGGCGGCTACCGCCTTGTTGGCGACCAGGCGGCAAGCTATGTTCACACCGACCGCAAGTCCGGCGCGATCCTGACTGCTGAGGGCGGCCTGGACGACGAGTTGATGCGTGGCATCTGCATGCACATCACCGCGATGGCTCCCCCCGCGTTCTCCGCACCCTTGGCTGTCGACAAAGACAGCTTGCCGTTGGAAGAAGTCGAGAAGGCTAAGGCTGGGTTTACCAAAGAGGCCGAGGACACCGGAAAGCCACCGCAGATCGCCGAGAAGATCGCGATGGGCAAAATGAATAAGTGGACCAACGAAAACACCCTGCTTGGCCAGGACTACCTCGTTAAACAGGACGAGAAAAAACCCGTCGGCGAATACCTGCCGAAAGACGGCAAAATCACCGCATTCAAGCGGCTGGCCGTCGGCTAAGCAAACGACTGAATAAAAAAAAATAAGCCCACGGATTTTCATCCGTGGGCTTATTTTTGTTTGTAGACTTCGATCTCTAGGTTTGATCACTTCGGCGTCACGACGACGTAGCTGTGGTAGCCGAGGATGAAGTCGCCGCTGCCGGCACTGTTTTGAATCTCCGGCAGGAGCTGTTCATCCGCGATTTTGCGGGCCTGGCTGATCGTCTGCTGATCGTTGTTTCGCTTGAGCTTCTCGAGGTTATCGACCGCGGTACGTTCACCGTGGTCAGCGGCGATCATGATGTAGGCGATGCCCTCAGCGGTCGAAGCTTTGTAGTTGCCGTTGAGGATGTCTCCGCCGAAGTCGTTGATCGCGGTGAGGTGGCCGCGGTGGGCCGCTTGCTTGAGGAGTTCAACGCCGCCTTGGAAATCTTTTTGCGTGCCGCTGCCGTTACGCATGTTCCACGAGAGGTGATACATCGACCCGGGATGGCTGACCCGCAGGCCCTTTTCGAACCACTCGACAGCCTTGGCGGAGTCGACCGGATCGACGTTGCCGAACTTATAGTTCAACCCCATCATATAGGCGGCGCCCATGTGGCCCTTCTCTGCCAACGGCTTAAAGATGCGGTAGGCAGCTTGATAGTCGCCGTTGTCGAAAGCCTGGCCGGCCTTCTCGAGTTGCTGATAATCGGCATCGCCCCGTGCACCCATGGTCATGGTGATGTTCATGCCCGGGCCGGTGTCGCTCTCGGCTGAATCGTCCACCATGTCGAATGCCGGCTCGTCTTTCACCAGCTCGGGGGCGTTGTACGCCGGCCGCCCGCCCGCTTCGTAGCCCGGCTCGGCCAGCGGGTTGTTGGCTTTGGGATGAGGCGACTGTCCGCCGCTCAAGGGATTGTTCGCCTCGGGCTGATTCGGGTTACTCAGCGGGTTGCCGCCCGGGGCTTCGGGGTCCAGTTCTTCGATGACCGGCAGGGGCGGCTCGACGTAGCTGAGCACGAAGGTGGACTGGCCGGTCTTGACAATGAGCTTGTTGCCATCGTTGCGATCCACCTCCGCGGTGAAGCGAAACTGTTGGCCGTTAGCCGTGAAGTGGCCGGCCACCTTGTCGTCGTCGCCGGTCGTGCTGGCAGTGAAAGGGAAACGGTTGCCGTCGAACTCCATATCGCCGGACACGCGGTATTCCCTCTCGGTTTCGCGTTCGTCGGTGACGATCATCTTCAGGCCGTCGCCTTCGTATTCGTAGAGCGGGCCGACATTGTCCCAGTCGATTTGATCTTCGAATTGGCGTTGTTCATCGAGGTACTGCTGGTACGTTTTGCCCTGCATGTTCTGGTCGTCGTAGACGGCTCCGTCCTGTTCGTTGACCGTGCCGAGGTCGGCCTCGTAAGTCCGGCTGGTCTGCCCCAGAGCGGGCAGGCCCATGGTCAGGACGCTGGCCAAGAGGATGCTTTTGAACGTGCGGGGGAATCGGATCGTGGTTTTTGAGCGGTTCATGGTGGTTCTCAAAAAGGGGTTGGGTTAGTTTCAATCGGTTCCGCAGGTTTTACGTCAAGGTAACCTCAGGCCTGCGTGGGCTAAAGTCAATTTGCGAAAAATCTCAAGGTTCTGTTGCTTCAACGGATTGGGAAGACAGCTCAGAAGCCAGCGTGTGATGAAAACCTCGCCTACGATGGCGGGCGGGATATCGGAAACTGTGTTGGCTGATGGCATGAGCAAAAGGATCATCATTGTTGGAGCGGGGCCGGGCGGTTTGGCGGCGGCGATGCTGCTGGCCAGGACCGGGGCGGAGGTCACCTTGCTTGAGCGCCGCGACCGCGTTGGCGGGCGGACGTCGACGATCACAACCGAGCAGGGATTTAAGTTCGACCTTGGCCCGACATTCTTCCTGTATCCGCGGATCCTCGAAGAGCTATTTGCGATGTGCGGGCGGGACCTGCACGCCGAGGTCGAGATGGTTCGGCTGGATCCGCAGTACCACTTGGTGTTCGAGAAGAGGCCCACGGATACCATCCGTGGGCTTTGTGAGGTGGATGACATTTTGGCGACGCCCGACATCGAGCAGATGCAGGCGCAAATCGCCCGGATTGCGCCAAGGGATGCCGAGCGGTTTCCGAAATTTATTGCGGACAATAGGAAAAAATTTGAAGCGTTCACGCCGATCCTCCAGCGGCCATGGGAGAGCCTGCTGGACTACGCCAATCCCGGAATGGCGGGGATGCTGCCGCTGGTCCGACCTTGGGCGAGCGTCGATGCCGATCTCGGGCGGTATTTCAAGGATGAACGCGTCCGCCTCGCGTTCAGCTTCCAGAGCAAATACTTGGGGATGAGCCCGTTCCGCTGCCCGAGCCTGTTCACGATCCTCAGCTACCTTGAATATGACTATGGCGTCTACCACCCCACCGGCGGGTGCGGCGCGGTCAGCGAAGCCATGGCCCGCGTCTGCCGGGAGATGGGCGTCGACATCCGGCTGAACGCCGAGGTCACTGAAATGACTTTCGCACCCGGAAGTCATCGGTGCAATGGCATTCGTACCAGCGATGAAGAATTCCGGGGGGATGGCGTCGTGGTCAACGCGGACTTTGCTCATGCGATGCACAAGCTCGTGCCGGACCGCCTGCGTAAGCGGTGGACCGATCGCAAACTCGAAAGCAAGAAATATTCCTGCTCGACCTTCATGCTCTACCTTGGCCTGAACCTGCCCCCGGAAGCACTCAAGGGAGCGAGCCAGGCGGAAGACGGCCTGCAGCATCACACGATCTTCCTCGCCAACGACTACCCGAAAAATCTCGATGAGATCGAGAACCAGCACAAGCTCTCCGACAACCCGAGCATCTACATTCAGAACCCCGGCTTCACTGACCCGACCATGGCTCCCCCCGGAAAGTCCGCGATCTATGTGTTGGCCCCCGTCACGCATGAACACACTAACGTCGATTGGTCGAAGCAGGCCTCAGCTTTCCGCGAAAAGATCCTCGACCAAATGCAGAAGCTCGGCCTGCCGGACCTGCGGCCGCACATCGAATACGAAAAAATGCTGACACCCGACGATTGGCGGGATGACCTTCATATCTACCGCGGGGCGACTTTTAATTTGGCTCACAACCTCGGCCAAATGCTGCACCGTCGGCCGCGGAATCGGTTTGAGGATTTGGAGGGCGTGTACCTCGTTGGCGGTGGGACGCATCCAGGCAGCGGCCTGCCAGTGATCTATGAGGGTGCCCGAATCACCGCCCGGCTGTTGGCGGATGACTTGGGTCTGGACGCCGATTGGCTGACGGATGAGCCAGCGACGGCAACGCCGGGGGTGGCGACGGCAATGAGGGGTTAACCGCGAAGAACGCGAAGCGAACGACGAAAGCTTTTGACAGGATTGCAGAATCGAGTGAATAGATAGAATCAGATTTTTTGTTTTGTCGTTATTGGATTTTGCAAAAGCATCTGAATTTCGTCGATGTGATCGAATCGACAGCTTGAATTTCTTCGCGCTCTTCTCGTCCTTTGCGGTTGATTGCTTTTCAACCCGCCTATGCTTGCAGGTAGTCAGCCGAGTGCATCTATGAGTCAAGTCACCCTCAGCCCGCCCACCGCCGCCGAGTCCGATCTTCGGGCGGACGCGGAAAATGTAGGCGTGACAGACTGGTCGCGTGTGCCGATCCAGCAGCGGGTAACGCTCATTGGGAAACTCCGACATGTCCTTGCGGAACAGCCCGAGCCGTTTCTTGAAGCGTTGCGGTTGCCGACACGGCAAGATGATGCGGAGTCGTTAGCGTCGGAACTGCTGCCGTTGGCGGCCGCGGCGCATTGGTTAAGCAAGAAGGCAGCAACGATTCTGAAGCCCCGGCGGCTGGGATCATCGGGTCGGCCGATGTGGCTGTGGGGCGTGCATTCGACGGTCTATCGCGAACCGATCGGGCGGGTGCTGATCATCGGCCCGGGCAATTTCCCGCTGTTTTTACCGGGTACGCAGGCGTTGCACGCGTTGGCGGCGGGCAACACCGTGACTGTCAAGCCGGCGCCCGGCGGCGAGCAGGCCATGCTTGCCTTACGCAAAGCGCTGATCGATCTCGGCCTGCCGGGCGATGCCTTCGAATTGCTGGATGCCGACCCGCAAGGCCTCGAAGGCCGATGGCAGGAGTTCGGTAAGGTCGTGCTGACCGGCTCGGAGAAAACCGGCCTCGCGGTACGACGGCAACTCGCCGAGGCCGGCGTGCCGTGCATCATGGAGCTCTCCGGCTGCGATGCGGTGTTCATCCTGCCCGACGCAAAAGATGAGCGACTTCAACTCGCCATCGACTGTATCCGCTTCGGGTTAATGCTCAACAGTGGCGCGACCTGTATCGCGCCGCGGCGGTTGTTCGCGGATAGTCAATCGCTCAAGACTTTGGAAGACGATCTGGTCAATCAACTCGCGGCGGCCGACCCTGTGTATGTCGAGCCGGCGACGCTGGCGAAGGTCGAGCAGATGGTCTCTGCCGGCGAGGCGGCGGGCGCCCGCCGACTCGCCGGCGGTTTCTGCGGTATCGATCACATGACGCCGATTGTTTTGGCGGACGTGACGGCCGAGATGGCGATCGCCTGCAGCGATGTCTTCGCCCCCGTGATTTCACTGATGCAGCCTTGTGAAACCAAGCAGGCCATGCTCGATGCTGCGCCTTGCTGCGGCTATGCCCTGGGTGCCGCGGTGTTTGGCCAAGCGCAGCAGGCTCGCGATTTCGCGGAGCGGGTCGATGCGGCGAATGTCGTGGTCAACGACATGGTCGTGCCGACGGCCGACCCGCGTCTGCCGTTTGCGGCGCGCGGTCGCAGCGGCTTCGGGGTCACCCGCGGTCCGGAGGGTTTGCTCTCGATGACGCGGATCAAAAGCGTCGCCCACCGCCAGGGTTCGATTCGGCCGCACCTGATGCCTACCAGCCGCCACACTTCACCGCTGCTCGCTGAACTGTTAAAGATGATGCACAGCCGAGGGCTGATGGCCCGGCTGAAGTCGGCGCTGAGTGTCATGCGCATATACAAGAAGCAATTGACCGCAGATGAGAACGCGGATTGAAGCAACGATGTCAAAGGATCGATGTCCGATCTTACTTGGCGTCTCCGCGTCCCGGCGTTTTCACCTGACCCGCGATAAGTCGCATCATCTACGACTAAACCGTTTTCATCGAGCTAACCTGTACACCATGAACGCATCATCCTCGGATCGGGTCGTCGTCATCGGGGCGGGCCTCGCGGGCCTGACCGCCGCCTGCACACTTGCTGCAAGGGGTCACGCGGTCACCCTGTTAGACAAAAACAGCTGGCTGGGCGGCAAGGCAGCGCAGCTCGTCTCGCCGGACGAATATGAAAGCGTCACCGGCGATAAAGGGCGATTCACGTTCGACATGGGCCCGACGATCCTGACCGTGCCGCGTGTGCTGCGGCGGGTGTTCAGCGAAGCCGAACGCGACCTGGATGACTATGTCGAACTGATTAAGCTCGACCCGCAATGGCGGTGCTTCTTCGACGATGGCAGCGTGCTGGACCTGCGCGAGGATGTCGGCGAGATGCAGCAGAAGCTGCGCGACTTCAAGGCGGAGGGGTCATCGGCTGAGGGTTACGAACAGCTCGTGCGTTATTCAGAACGGCTGCACCGCATCAGCGATGATTTCTATTTCTGGAAGTCCATCGGCGGGCTGCGCGACATGATGAAAAACGGCGGGGTCGGTGGGACGTTCAACCTCGGCACGCTCAGCGATGTGCTGTCGATGCGGATGGGTCGGTCCGTCGCCAGCACGATCCGCAAATACATCCCCGACCACCGCGTGTCGCAGATGCTCGACCACTTCACGCAGTACGTCGGTAGCTCGCCCTACGGCAGCCCGGCCATCCTCACCGGCATCGCGTCGATGCAAGTCAATGAGGGCGTTTGGTACCCACGGGGCGGCACCCGGGCGGTTCCAGAAGCGCTGACCACACTCGCGGAAGAACTCGGCGTCGAGCTGCGGCCGGGTGAGGAAGTCACCCGCATCGAAGTGCAAGGCAATCGCGTCACCGGCGTGCAGACCGCTGACGGCGAGACCATTGCCTGCTCGCAAGTTGTGTCCAACATGGATGCCGTCCGCACCCACCGCGAGCTCATCGGCGGAACCATCGGCCAAGCCTTCGACCGCAAGCGTACCTACGAACCCGCCTGTTCAGGCGTAGTGCTCTACCTTGGGCTCAACAAGGCCTACGAGCACTTGGCCCACCACGACTTTGTTTTCAGCCGTGACCCGGAGGAGGAGTTCGATGCGATCTACAAGCGTGGCGAACCCGCCCCGGACCCGACCGCCTACCTCGCCGCGACCGCCCGCACCGAGGCCCCCGGAAAAGTGGCACCGGCGGGGGGGGAAGCGCTTTATGTCTTGGTCCACACGCCCTACCTCCGCGACCATCACGACTGGTCGAAAGACGGCGAGCTTTACCAGAGCTACCGCCAAACCATCCTCGACAAGCTCAAGCGGACGGCGGGCATGCCCGACCTCGAAGAGCGGATCGTCTTCGAGCGGTCGCTCACGCCGCAGGACATCCATGAGCGATACAAAGTCCTCAACGGCGCGATCTACGGCCTTGCATCGCATGGCAAATTCCTCGGCGCTTTCAAACCCGCCAACCGCAGCCCGCAGGTCGAAGGCCTCTACCTCGCCGGCGGCGCCGCCCACCCCGGCCCGGGCATGCCCATGGTCATGATGTCCGGCTGGATCGCCGCGGACAGTTTAGATCAGGACACAGGCGGGGTCAGCCAGAATGAATCCGAAGCCGTATCGGTTTGAATCCGAGTCATCGCTTGGATTGTTGCCGGATAGGATGGCTCCGTGTCAATTGATTACGAACTCCCGCAAACCTCCGACCGGCTGATTCGGCTGTTCAGTTGGTATGCCCCGCGGTTTATCCGCAAGCATTTCAATGCGGCCCGATTGCTGGGCGACATGCCCGACACCGCAGACCCGCGGCCGATGTTGATCTACCTCAATCACCCGTCGTGGTGGGACCCGATGACGATCTCGCTTCTGATCAGCAAACATTTCATGCATCGTCCGGGCTACGGGCCGATCGAAGCGGAGGCGCTCGAGCAGTACAAGTTCATGGCGAAGCTGGGCTACTTCGGCATCGACCCCGAGACACGCGAAGGGTCGATCAAGTTTCTGAAGCTCGGCTCGAAAGTGTTGACGACGCCGAATCAAACGTTGTGGGTGACCGCTCAGGGTCAGTTCACGGACCCCCGGGATCGGCCGATCGACCTGCGGCCGGGCATCGCGCATCTCGCGAAACGTGTGTCGAAAGTCCAAATTAAAAAAAATCCGGTCGGAGAACCCCGACTCCCGGGGGTTGCGCTTCCGCTTGCGGTGGAGTATCCGTTCTGGATCGAGAAGCGGCCGGAGATGTTGATGCACTTCGGCCAGCCGATCGAACTCGATGATCCGGATCGATCGGTGGAGCAGTGGCATGCGTTGTTTACCGAGCATTTGACTGACGCGATGGATCGCCTGTCCGCCGCCGCACGACGGCGTGATACCGAAGCGTTTACCACCTTGCTCGACGGCCAACGCTCGCTCGGCTTCGGCTACGATTTCTGGCAGCGGGCCAAGGCGTTATTCACCGGCCGACGTTTCGAGTCCGGCCACGGCCGAGGCCTGCCAGTCCGGGACAACCCGGCAGAAGGTCAGGATTCATGAGCATTCTCGGCATCGCGAGTCTGATCCTGGCGGCACTTCCCTTCGCGATGATCTGTCGCAACCTCGCTCTCTATCGCAAACCTATCAACGCAACGCAGCCGGGGGTGCATGCCCCCGGCCCCGCTCATCCCGCCGTCAGCGTCCTGATCCCCGCTCGCGATGAGGCAGCCAACATCGAGGCTTGCATCCAATCCGTGCTCGATGCGGCCGAGGGGGTCGAACTCGAACTGATCGTGCTGGATGATCATTCCACCGATGACACCGCCGCGATCGTCAGCCGACTCTCACAAGCCGATCCACGCATCCGCCTCGAACACGCCCCCGACTTGCCCCAAGGCTGGGTCGGCAAGCAGCACGCCTGCTGGGTTCTCGCTCAGCGGGCTACGCACGACACCCTCATCTGGATCGATGCCGACGTCCGACTCGCCCCCGGAAGTTTCCCCGGTAGTCTCCACGCCTTGGCCCAACAACTCGCAACCGGCGAGGCCAAGCTCATCAGCGGCGTGCCCCGCCAAATCACCGGCTCGGCCATGGAACGTTTGATCGTCCCGCAAGTCCTGCTCGTCCTTCTTGGATACCTGCCCATCGACCGGATGCGGCAGTCCACTCAACCCGGACTCGGCGCGGGTTGTGGCCAACTCTTCGTCGCCGACCGCAAAGCTTATTTTGAGACCGGTGGGCACGAGCAGATCAAATGGACGATGCACGACGGTGTCGCGCTGCCCCGGTTGTTTCGCCGACATAATTTCCTCACCGACCTGTTTGATGCGACCGAGACGGCGACCTGTCGGATGTATGAAGGCACGTCCGCGACTTGGCGGGGATTTATGAAAAACGCGACCGAAGGCATGGCTTCACCGATCGCCATTGTGCCGTGGACCGTGCTGCTAATCGGCGGACATGTTTTGCCTTGGGTCCTGATTGCGTGTGGCGTGCTGACCTGGCCGGTGCTGATCGCGTGCGGCTTGAGTTTGGCGATGAGTGTCGCGTTGGCACTTCGCTTTAAGCAGGGCATCTATGCCGCGGTGCTTCGGCCGATCGGTGTGATGTTGCTGGTGATGCTGCAATGGCAGGCGCTATTCAATCGGTTGCGTGGCAAGCAGCCGACTTGGCGTGGCCGGGCGATCACGGACTGAGCCGCTGCAGCGACCAGCCCGACTCGGCCTGGTCATCGCGGACATAGCGCATCCGGTCATGCAACCTTGAGGGTTGGCCCTGCCAGAACTCGATGCGTCGTGGCACGACCCGGTATCCGCCCCAGTCCGCCGGCACGGGGATTGGCTGATCGTCGCCATATTTCGCTTTCAATTCTTCAAACTTCTCGTCCAGCACGTCCCGGCTGGGGATCACCGCGGACTGGTCCGAGCACCACGCGCCGAGCTGACTGGCCCGGGGTCGGCTAGCGAAATAGGTTGCAGTTTCTTGAGCATCGATCTTGCTGACATTGCCGACTACCCGCACGCATCGCTGTGCCCGGCCCCAGAAAAAATTCATCGCCGCCCGCGGGTTCTCCGACAATTGCTTCGCCTTGTCGCTGGTGTAATTCGTGAAAAACACGAAGCCGCGATCGGCACCAGCGTCCTTCGAGTCCACGCTCTTGAGCAAAAGCGTCCGTGCATCCGGCTCGCCGTCTGCCGAGGCGGTCGCCAACGTGAAAGCATTCGGCTCGACCACCATCGCCGCCTTTGCTGCGTAAAACCACTCGGTGAATTGCTCGAACGGATCGGCTTTCATCGACTGCAGATCGACGGCCGGCTGGTTGTATTCCTGACGAAGTTGGTGAATTGCCATGGTTGAATTTTACCGCGTTACCTTGCGAGGTAGGGCAATGTAGTTCGACTACCTAGTAGGCTTGTATGAACCTGCTGCCATTCGCGAAGTAAATTTTCTCGCGGAGATAGAACCTGCGGTCCTCGCGTCCTACGCTTTAGCCGTTCCCTTATTTCAAACAAAGGAAGACGAAGATGGACGACACGCAGAATTGGCCGGACCTCGCGATTGGGCTTTACGATCGGCTGACCGGCCGCGGGGCGGAGATCACCTACGAGTTCGAAAAGATGCAGGTGTCGATCCCCTCTTCGACCAGCGACAACGCGAAGCAGGCGACCTGGACGCTCGATGGCGTGCTGAAAATCCGCACCCGTGACAACGCCTCCGAGGGCTGAATGTCTGTCGATATCACCGGCAAAGCCACCGCGACACAAGGCGACGCGGTCATCGAACTGCTCGGCGAAGGGCAGACGCTTTTGATCAAAGCGGACTCGCTGGACACATTGCGATCGCTCAAACCCAAGCGGTCGAATGCCGAAGGCGATGCAGGCAAAAAGGACGGCGTTTTCTCACTCACGGGCTCGGCGAGTCAGGCGAAAAAGCTTACCGCGATGCTCGAGAAGATGGGCCTGACCGTCAAGGTGCAGGTCGAAGACGAGGTCGTTGCCACTGTCGGGGCAGGCGTCGAAACCGGCTGGCTGGAGGAGAAGCTGGGATTCGATGGCGTCGACATCAACAAGTGGCAGCTCATCAAGTCCTACTTCAAGGGCAAAGACTGATTCGGGTTTTCAGGTCGGATGAGACCTAAGGGCTTATGCTTTAGCTATGAATTTTTCGCACTATCCCGCTTGGCTAATCGCACTAACATTTCTCACGACAGCCTGCTCACCCCCGGCGTCATCTCAAAACGTCAATCAGATCTTCAAGCAGAACTGCGCTTCCTGCCACGGCATGGAACTCGAAGGCGGCAGCGCCGCGTCACTCCTCGACGATGAGTGGGCTGGCGGCAGTAGCGATCGGGACCTTTACGACGCGGTGTGGAACGGCATGAAAGACTTGGGCATGCCTGCCTATCAAGGCGGGCTGACCGAACCCGAAGCCTGGGCAACGGTGGTTTATATCCGTGAAAAGCGGTACGCCAAGCAGCGCGAGCTGGAGGGAAACGCCAAGCCGAATAATGGTGTGTACAGCACCCAGTATCACGACTACCGCGTCGAAACAGTGATCCCCGGGGCGCCGAATTTCGATCGGCCGTGGGCGATTGATTTTCTTCCAGACGGGACACCGCTGGTGACTGAACGGGCTGGCACGCTCTATCTGATCCGGGACGGCAAGCTGCGGCCGATTGACAGCACGCCCGATGTATGGGCCAAGGGGCAGGGCGGGCTGCTTGAAGTAGCCGTTGCCCCCGGCGATTCAGGCGATGGCTCGCCCTGGGTTTACCTAGCGTATTCAGTCAACACGCAACGTAACCGCGGCGAGGGCAACACTGCGATCGCGCGTGGTCGAGTCGATACGAACCAACTGAAATGGATCGACCACGAAGTGATTTACCGTCCGGACTCGAAACACGACGGCGGGTCGGGCGTGCACTTCGGCAGCCGAATTGTCTTCGACCCCGATGGCGAACACCTCTACTTCGTCGTCGGCGAGAGAGGCGTGCAGCAGCCCGCCCAGAGTTTGAAATCGCCGGTCGGCAAGGTTCACCGGACCAAGCTCGATGGCTCGGTCCCTGAAGGTAATCCGTTCCCGGATTCGGATCAGCCGACGACCTGGACGCTGGGCCACCGCAATCCACAGGGTTTGTCCATGCATCCCGAGACCGGCGAGATGTATGCCGTCGAACATGGCCCGCGCGGCGGCGACGAGATCAACCGCCTCGAGCCCGGTCGAAACTTCGGTTGGCCAACCGTCGCCTACTCGATCAACTACAACGGCCAACCCTTCGGCGAGATCGCCCCATTCCACGAGGAAGCCGGCTTCGACGAACCGGTCTACTACTGGCTGCCCAGCATCGCGATTTGCGGCACGGCGTTCTACACCGGCGAGCAATTCCCACAATGGCAAAACGACCTGTTCGTCGCTGCACTGGCCAAGCAGGAAATCCACCGCGTCCGCTTCGATGAATCTGGCGATCAGGTCATCGAGGACGAGGTGCTGCTGCGCGGCATCGGCCGCGTCCGCGACGTCGCCACCGGCCCGGACGGTGCGCTGTGGGTCGCGGTCGAACGACCCGGTCGTATCTTGAAACTGGTGCCAGCTGAATAATATTTAATCGGTCGTGACCTCGCCAATAAACCGCTCCGCAGCGTTGAGAATCTTTTCTTTACGCTCGGCCTTCGTGCGGTCGAACGTGCCGACCATCACCGCGAGTCTCGCGTTGCCTTTGAAAAAGTCACGCTGATTATCGACGAATCGCCAGTACAGCCCGTCCATGATGTCGGTCCATTCGCCGTTGGAAAACGCGGTGTCGTCGCTCATCTTCTTCAGGTAGTTGCTCCCCGCTGAATAAGGCTTGGTCGCGAACAGCCCACCGTCGCTGACCAGCCCCATGCCATAGACATTCGGCCCCATCACCCAGTCGCTTGAATCGACGAACATCTCCATGAACCAGTCGTGGACCACCTTCGGCTCGAGTTCGCAGAGGTTCATGCAGTTGCCCAGCACCATCAGCCGTTCGATGTGATGCGTCCAGCCGAGCTTGACGGCCTTCTTGATCGCATCATCCAACGGCGGCAGGCCGGTCGTGCCGTCGTACCAGCAAGGCTTCATCTTGCGGTGATGCCCCCACGCATTCGCTTCTTCCTGCTGCTCGCTGTGATGCTGATACACCCCGCGGATGAACTCGCGCCAGCCGATGATCTGGCGGACGAAACCTTCCAGTGAATTCATTGGGACATCACCCCCGGAAGTCTCTGCAAACTCAATTGCCCGGTCGATAATTTCTTCCGGCGTGATCAGGCCGAGGTTGATCATCGGCGAAACCACGCTGTGAAATAGCACCGGGTCGCGGTTGCTCAAAGCGTCTTCATACGGGCCGAATTCCTTGAAGCGCGTCTCGAAGAATTTACGAAGCCAGGCCAGCGATTGGCGGCGGGTCGTGGGCAGCCAAAAGTTTTCGACCTCGCCGGGGTGGTCGGGGAACATCTCGGCGACCATCGCTTTGACATCCTCGACATGGTCCAGCGGATCGGCCCAAGGCGTTTCGGGGATTGGCTGCATCTCAGGCAACTTCTCGCGATTCAGCTCATCAAAGCTCCACTTCCCGCCCACGGGTTTGCCTTGCTTGGTCGTAAGAATGTTGAGCCGACGGCGTTGCCATTTGTAAAAGTCCGCCATGAAAAGCTTCCCGTCTGCATCATCCAGGTATTCCGCGAAGTCCTGCCGGGAGGTCAGAAACATCGGGCTGGGCAGGATTTTCAGCTGCAGGCCACGGTCATCGGCGAACGCCTCCATGCGTGACTCGAAGAATTTGTCTTCGATCTCGAACATAACCAGGCGGTCGAACGATTTACTTTTCAGGCCGTCGATGTAGTCGGCCAATTTTTGCTCGTAACTCGCCTTACGCTCTTTTTCAAATTGACGATCAAGTCGGCTGTAATGCACCGTGCAATCGTTCGACCGCAGCTCATCGCGGTAGCTACGCATCGCGGCGAGGAAGAGTACAAGCTTGAGCTTGTGATGCCGGGTGTAGGTGCACAGCCCGACGTCCTCCGCCATGTAAAACGTCGCATCCCGGTGGGCTTTGAGGTGGGCAAACGGGAAGAGTTGATTGCCGAGGACAACGAAGAGATCGGCGTTACTGGGCATGTGGCAGCATAGGCGTCGCATTCGGCCGACGTCCGAACGACGGGTGGGACGCCCATCCCAATTCAGTTATGAAAACTCGCTTTCGTTGAATCGGGTTTACGCTGTATTCGGACCAGCTTTTCGTGTTTCTTCGCTGGTCTGGTCGGCGTACTTTTTAAAGTTCTTTATGAACAATTCCGCCAACTTCGAGGCGGCTTGGTCGTAGGCGGCGGGGTCTTTCCAATTGTTGCGAGGCAAGAGCAAATCTTCGGGAACGCCCTCGATCTTCGTCACCACCTCGAAGCCGAAGATCGGATCGGTCTGGGTTGTTGCGTTGCCGAGTTTGTTCTGATGGATCGCGTCGATGATGGCCCGGGTGTATTTGAGTTTGATGCGTGAGCCCTGCTGATCCCCGAAAGCCCCACCGCCGGTCCAGCCGGTGTTGACCAGCCAGACGTTGGACTGGTGCTGCTTCATTTTTTCGGCAAGAAGTTCCGCGTATTTGCTTGGATGCCAAACGAGGAACGGCCCGCCGAAGCAGGGGCTGAACGTCGCCTCGGGTTCGGTGACGCCCATCTCCGTGCCGGCCACTTTCGCGGTGTAGCCGGAAATAAAGTGGTACATCGCGTGGGCGGGCGACAGTTTCGCGATGGGCGGCAGGACGCCAAACGCATCGCAGGTCAGGAAGATCACATCCGTCGGATGGCCGGCCACGCAGGGAATCTTCGCGTTATCGATGTATTCGATCGGATAGGCGCCGCGGGTGTTCTCGGTGATGCTCGTGTCATCGAAATCGACATGACGCCCGGCCTCGTCGTAGCGCACGTTTTCCAGCACCGAGCCGAATCGCAAGGCATTGAAAATCTGCGGTTCGTTTTCACGCGAGAGGTGGATGGCTTTCGCGTAGCAGCCGCCCTCGATGTTGAAGATGCCGGTGTCGGTCCAGACGTGTTCATCGTCGCCGACGAGTTGACGGTTAGGGTCAGCAGACAACGTGGTTTTGCCTGTGCCCGACAGGCCGAACAGCAGCGAGGATCGGCCGGTCTCCGGGTCGGCCGTCGCCGAGCAGTGCATCGATAGTTGGCCTTTCTTGGGCATCAGGTAATTCATCACCGTGAAAATGCCCTTTTTCATTTCACCGGCGTACTCCGTGCCGAGGATGACGATCTGTTGCTGGTCGATGTTGAGGTCGACGCTGGTTCGGCTGGTCATCCCGGTGACGCGCGGGTTGGCGGGGAAGCGGCCGGCGTTGAAAATCGTCCAGTCCGGCTCGCCGTAGCTCTCGCTTTCCTCCGGCGTCGGACGGATCAGCATGGTCCACATGAATAGCGCGTGGTACGGCCGTTCGCAGATCACACGGACCTTGATGCGATGCTCGGGGTCCCAACCCGCGAAGGCATCGACGATGTAAAGCTTCTTGCGTGTGTTTAGGTAATCGATCGCGCGCTGGCGGTTGATCTCGAACGTGTCTTCATCGATCGGGATGTTGACGTTGCCCCACCAGATATCGTCGGCCGAGGCAACCTGTCGGACGATGCGTTTGTCCTTGGGAGATCGGCCGGTCTTCCCGCCGGAGTAGGCGATCAGGGCGGCGGAGTCGGCGATGGTTGATCCTTCATCACCGCGGATCGCTTCTTCGTAAAGGCTGGCGGGTGAGAGATTGCGTTTGACGTCGGCGACGGTCAGGCCGAGGTCGGCGAGGTTGTAGTTGTCCATGGGGCAAGCTCGTTCGAGGTTCGGAACGATCAGTGTACTGCGATGGCTGGATAGGGCGACGAACCGGTTCAAGCAGCGATGATGCGATGCGACAAACAGTCCGCGAGGATTAACGACGCGATGATGGCGGACGCTGGACTATTGATATGGACCTGCGTAGTGAGGTCGTGAATCTGCTGATCGGCTAGAGAGACTGTGGGCGTGCTCGAGAGAAACGCGGAGAGGCCCCATGGCTGATAGGTGGTGTAATCCGGTTGGGTATGGGCGAGGTGGTAAGCCGCTGCCGCGGTGACACGCCCCTGGATTTCGCTGCTTGCCAATGCGGTTGCCAATCCTTGCAACGCCTGCAACCCGACCAGCTCGCGATACGTCCAGTGGTCCATTGCTTCGTCGACTGACTGGGGATGCAGCGGGCCGTCGGCATCAAGGTCGACCGCCTGTGTGATTGCGGATCGCACCGCTTCAAGCGATAGGTTCTTTGCCGTTGCTTTTAACAATGTCTGCCAAAGCTGTGATGAGAAATCTTCGTTTGTGTCGCTGAGTTGAATAGGTTGCGGACTGCCCCGGGCGAGTTGGTAAATGCGTATCGCGAGATGGCGGTAGGCGGGCCGGGTATGGCCGTGACCATCTTCGAATTTGACGTCGAGGTCGTCGGCCGGTGGTGAGGGGTAGTCGTCGGTTTGACTCGTTTCAGCATCGATCAACCTGCGGGCGGCGGGCAGCAGGTTCGACATGCGGTATCGTTTTTCCCCGGCGCGTGGCTGGTGCGTCCAATTGTCTCTAGCGACGTCGAGCAGTTGCTCAATTAAACGCCTCAACGTCGGGCGGTAGTCGGTAAGATGCTCGGCCATCCCTGCAGTTTATCCCGAGGCGATAGCACCATGCCCGAATGGACCGATCTCGGCAAGACCGAGGAATTCGATGACAGCTCACAGGTCTGCCTTGATATCGAAGGCGTGCCGGTGGTCGTGTTCAAAGTGGACGACGGCTACCGCGTCATGGCGAACGTCTGTCCGCATGCCGGCCTGCCGCTGGGTGACGGCGAGCGGCGCGGCGACACGATTACCTGCCCGTATCACGGCTATACCTACTCGATCCGCAACGGGGCCGACCTCGACGACCCGGAGTTCGGCCAACCCGCGACGATGTACCCCGTCCGCATCGAAGGCGACACCTTACAAGTCGACCTCGACCCACAGGACGATCCCAAGCAGATATAGAAACACACTCATCAACACTCGCCATGCTTGAAACTATTCTCCAACAAGTCGGCCAGGATCATGAACAGGCGGTCGAACGCCTATGTGATTTGCTGAGCATCCCCAGCGTCAGCACCGATCCGGCTTATAAGCAGCATGTCGAGGCCGCCGCACGATGGGTCGGCTCGACCTGCGAATCGATGGGGCTGACCGTCGAGGTCTGCCGACCGGCTGAGGACCAAGGCGGGCACCCGATCGTGGTCGCCAAGACCACGCCGCAGCTTGTCGCTGACCCGGATGCACCGCGGGTGCTGTTTTACGGCCATTACGACGTGCAGCCGCCCGACCCGGTGGAAAAATGGTCGTCGCCGCCGTTCGAGCCAGCGGTGCGTGATGGCAAAATCTTCGCCCGTGGTGCCAGCGACGACAAGGGCCAGGTCGCGACATTTCTCGAAGCGGTCAAAGCCTACCGCGACACGGACACCCCCCTGCCCTGCCACCTGACTATCTTGATTGAAGGTGAAGAGGAATGCGGCAGCGTGAGCATGCCGGTCTTTCTCGAAAAACATGCGGACTTACTCGAAGCGGACGCAGACACCGTCTGCGTGGTCAGCGATACGTCCATGTGGGATTCGCAGGATGCCGAATCGGGTTACATCCCGACAATCACCTACGCCTTGCGTGGTCTGGTCTATTTCGATGTCAAGCTACACGGCCCATCTCGCGATCTGCATTCAGGTGTCTACGGCGGGACGCTCGCCAACCCCGCAACGCAGCTCGCCCGCGTCCTGGGCAAGCTGATCGATGATGACCAGCGTCTGACGATCCCCGGCTTCTACGACGATGTCGATGCGACCCAGCCTGCTGAGCATGATGCCTGGTCGAAGCTCGGCTTCGATGAGCACCGCTTCACCGGCGAGGTTGGCAGTGTGCCATTCGGCGAGCGTGACTACTCGACGCTAGAGCGCCGATGGACCCGGCCCAGCTGCGATATCAACGGCTTGTATGGCGGGTATATGGGCGAAGGGGCCAAGACCGTGATCCCGACCTTTGCCGGTGCGAAGGTCAGCTTCCGCATCCCCGCGTCGATGGACCCCCGGAAAGTGGCACAATCGTTTACCGATTGGCTTCACACGCACGACACCGGCGGCTGCCGATGGGAGCTGACCAACCACGGCGAGGCCGACCCGGTGGCCACGCCGACCGATTCGCGCTGGGTCGTCGCCGCAAGCAAAGCGATCGAGCAGGTCGCTAAGCAACCGCCCGCCCTGGTCCGCGAAGGGGCAACGATCCCCGTCATCGCCGAGTTCAAAAAGCAGTTGGGCATCGACACGCTGCTCATCGGCTTCGGCCTAAACAGCGACAACATCCACTCGCCCGACGAACACTTCGGCCTCGACCGCTTCCTGCTGGGCTGCAAAACCCACGCCGCATTGCTCGACGCAATCGCGAAGGCGTGAGACTGTTTTTGCCAGTGAACAATCGTAATAGAAGCTTCGGGCAAGGAACAAAAATACCCATTGTTTAGCGCTGCGCGATCCTCACACAATTCAAGTTCAAGGTTTCAGCGAAGGCCTGACAGCCTTAAAGCTCTCGGCTTACTCGGAGTTGCTGACAATGAAGATTGAATACGCAGCATTCATTCCCTGAAAATAACTTTGAAAAATCTCTTCATTGCAGCCTCAAGCTTGTCGTAAAATTAAACTATGTCCTGTGCGATGAGTCCATCCGTTACGACGACGGTTTTGCTGATTACTTTGATGTGGGGCGGGATTGCCTCGGCTCAAATCGCTCTCAATCCCGGAAGCCCCGGTTCCCCCGGTTCCCCCGTCGACACCAATGTTGCGGATCACGACCCCTTGGCGACGAGCCTTCGGCGGGTCGAGCGGGGTAATGCGCAGTTTTCGTATCAGGCCCGGATGACTGTGGTCGACTTCGGCGTTGGTTGGCAGAGCGCCGGCCGAACCCAGCGCGACCCCGCGACCGGGTTGCAGCATCATCAGGCTTATCAGTACCGGGCACCGGGGGTGCGTGCCCTGATTGATCGGCCGGCCTATCTCGACCGGTCGTCGGCCGACGGCCTGCAAGCGACCCTCATCCCCGCCAACACCGTCTTTTTATTAACGCCGGAGAAACAACGCGAGCCGGATGTCGATCAACCCCTGCCGCCTCCGAGCAATCTGCTCGACACCCGCGTCGACTTCCGCATCGCCCCCGCCCCCGGAAGTGCCCCCGGAAGTGCCCCCGGAAGTGCCCCCAACATGACTCCGCGCACGCCGTTGACCGCCGAGCAATTGCAGGGTGCCGCATACCCTTCGCTTATGCAGCCGCCCCGGCCGATCTCCAATGCCCCGCTGATTCAACGACGAAGCAAATCGTCTGAGCCGAGCAACGGGGCGGAGATGATGTCTGACGATCGTCAATCGGCCTCGCCAGCGGAATCTTCAGTCGAGGAATCATCCGAAGATTCGCCTTGATTTTTTTCGCCCAGCCTCCAACAATAGGGGTGACAGGCAGCAGACTGTCACCTGAAAGGAGGCCGACCGACGTGATGTACACCTGACAGATTGGGCTCCTGAAGCCCGCCGAGCGCCGCGAACGTTCCCCCTGATATTCTTTTCTCATTCATTCCCGCGCCGCTCGGTTTTTTTATGCGCGGATTGAATCGTGAATTGCGGCCAATACGCGAGACTTCGTGAGCTTTTGACGACCGATTGATTGCACTTATGCACGACCCGACCATCCATGTCATCGAACACCCGCTGGTGCAGCACATGCTGACCGATCTGCGGGACAAGCGGACGCCGCCGATCCGGTTTCGGCAGGCGATGGAGACGTTGGGCACCCTGCTGTGTTACGAAGCGATCCGCGGCGTGCCGATGATCGATGCATCGATCGAAACGCCGCTCGAGGCATTCGATTCGCCGAGGCTGCGGCAGACTGTCACGCTTGTGCCGATTCTTCGGGCCGGGCTGGGACTAACCGCGGGGATGATTCGGCTGTTGCCCGATGCGCAGGTCGGGCATCTGGGTATGGCCCGCGATGAGGAGAAGCTCGAACCGGTGAGTTATTACGAGAAGCTACCCGCGGATATTGCCGAAGGCCCGGTGCTGCTTTGCGATCCGATGCTCGCGACAGGCGGCAGTGCGGTGGCGGCGTTGGACCTACTCAAAGCGCGAGGCTGCCATGCAATCCATTTCATCGGTGTGCTCGCTGCTCCCGAAGGTCTGGACCGGGTCCGCGAAGCCCACCGCGATGTGCCGATCACCCTTGCTGCCATCGACCGCGAACTCAACGACGTCGGCTACATCCTGCCCGGTCTCGGCGACGCCGGCGACCGCGTCTTCGGGACACTGCCGTGATCTTAAAACACATTCAACCTTTCGCCCGGTTGCGATAATCCTCGGTCAACGGATGCTCGCGGAACCGCTGCATCGCTTCGGCATATCCCGGATCATCGAAAACATTCCGTGACTCCAGCGGGTCGCGTGAGAGGTCAAACAACACTTCACGATGCTCGGGTCTATCGCAGCTTTCGCGTGCGTAATACTGATATTTGAGATTGCCATGCTTGAGCATCAGATTCAGGCCTTCAAATTCCGAGACGGCGTAGTCATCCCATTCTGTCGCGTCGCCAGTCATCAGGCCGACCAGCGAGCGGCTGTCGAGCTTGCCCGCCGGGGTCAACGATCTATCCGGAGGCAGATCGAAACCTACGAGATCGCAGAGCGTGGCAAACAGGTCGCAGGTGCTGACGTTCGCATCGATGTGTCGAGCAGGGCCGGCTTGCGGTGGGCGGATGAATAGAGGCACTTTGGCTGACGCTTCGTAAAACACCTGCTTTTCCCAGACGCCGTGCTCGCCGAGCATCTCGCCATGGTCCGCGGTGAACAGAATGATCCATTCGTCAAGGTTTTGGCCGTGCTGATGAAGCGCTTGGACAATTTGGCCGAAGTCGTGGTCAACCTCATCGATCATGCCGTAATACGCCGCAGTCGCCCGCTGCACATCGCGGGGTGTGACATCCTCGCCAATCCGGACACGATGCTTTGACAGAAAAGGGTGGCCGGAAACTTCCTGATCAAAATACGGCTGAACACGATTCAGGTAGTAGTTAAATCGATCCTCATCCGTGAAGTATGGGTAGTGCGGGCGATTCAAGCTGACCTTCAGCATCAGTGGCTGATGGCTGGAGGGACGGTCATAAAACGGATCGCTGAAGTATTCGCTGATGTAAGTCAGCGCACCTTCGAGTGCGAGCTTGTCATAGTCGTGGTTCGTGGTGCCGTGACCCACGCCGGCCCGCCGAACTTCCTTAGCGTCGCTCCATTTGGTCAGACCAGTTTCAGAGCCGGGCTTTACCGGTGCGTTGCCGCGGGTGACCGGGCGATTGACTGCGGTGTCCATACCAATGCGGCGGGTCCAGCCCTGCATCTGGTCTTCGCCCATGTGGTGGAGCTTACCGGCACAGCAGGTTGTATAGCCGTGTTCCGCAAACCATCGGGCGATGGTCGTCGATTGCGGCGGCAGGTCTTGGCCGTAACGTTCAACACCGCAGGAACTGGCGGTTCGGCCCACCGCGATGCATTGCCGGGAAGGGACGCAGATCGGGCTGGGCGTATAAGCGTTATTGAAGATCACGCCGCGACTGGCCAAGGCATCCAGCACAGGCGTACGGATGATCGGGTTGCCGGCATAGCCCAGCACATCCGCGCGGTGTTCATCGGACATCAGCCAGAGAATATTGGGCGGCTTAGACATCGCTCGATTCTAAGCCAAGCGTTCCGCGCGTTCTGCCGGTGACCAGCCCCAGGGGTTGCTGAGGTCATGGACCCGACCCTCGTTGTTCGAGACGCCGTAGCACAAAGTGTAAGGCTCGGGCCAATCGCGGGTTAATGCGGCGTCGATCAACGAGCCGGCGTCGGCGTGGCTGAGCCAGACCCGGCGTTCCCAATCATCCGTGGGGTGGGGCTGATTGTCAGCGGTCACCGCGCCGTAACGGATGCAGGCGACCCGCATCGCATCGTTGGTAAAGCGGCAAGCAAGCTCTTCGACCATGACCTTTGCGCAGCCATACGGTCCGTTGCCGCGTGGTTCATCGTGCGGATGCTTGAGGGCTGGGCCGGTCCAGTCGTAGAAGTAGTCGGCGTGCACCGAACTGGCCAGCAACACCCGGCCAACGCCGACAGTTGCCGCGGCTTCGAGGACGTTCAGGTTCATCCTCAGGTTGTCGAAATAGTCCAGCGACTGCGGCGCATCGGAACCTGCATACTGCCAGGCGAGATGCACCACCGCATCAAGGTCGGCAAAGCGATCGATGAGTTGGCCCGGGTCTATCAGGTCCGTGCCGTCGATCGACCGCGACATGGGAATGAGCTCGAAGCGGTCGGCCAGTTGCTTCATCAGCGCTCGGCCGACCGTGCCGCTGGCCCCGGTGATGCCGACGCGAGGGAAATCGGATGGCGACTTTTTTTTCGGCATTGGTCGAGTGTACCGCGGAGGGTGTCTACGATGCGGGCGATGGCGAAACACACTTGTAACATCGACGCGAAAGGCAAGGCCGTCCGGCTGATCGGCGGGTTCATCACGCTGCTGATCGCAATCTTGCTGGCCGTCATCATATTGGTGGGCGGTCTCGCCCCGGTCTGGTGGTGGGCGGTCGTCGGCACATTGTCGGGCGCAGCATTTCAACTCTACGAAGGCTGGTCCGGCTGGTGCGCGTTGCGGGCGATGGGGTTTAAGACGCCGATTTGAGGAGTGTGGCAGTAGGGCAGCAGTGCAGTAGAACAGTAGAGCAGTAAAGCAATAGAGCAGCGGGTGCATTTTGAGTACCGTCAAGCTTGTTCATCGACGTTGCAGCTTCACAATTTTCCGCTTTTGCGTTTTATAATTTTCTGCTTTGCTTCCAACTTGCGCCGCCGCGATCCCTGCGAGAGATAAAATGGCCCCATGGATCGCCCCGACACAAAATCAGCACTGCCTGTGATGTTGGATGTGGCGGATTGGCGGTGCGTGGTGGTCGGGGCTGGGCCGGTCGGGAAGCGGCGGGCGACGAAGCTGGCAGCGGCGGGGGCCAACGTGCTGCTGATCGACCCAGCAGAAGCAAGCGACCTTCCAGCAGGCATCGAGCATCAGCAAAAACCATTTGCCACCGGCGACCTCGACGGGGCACGGCTGGTCGTCATCGCGACCGGTGATGCCAAGGTGAACGCAAAGGTTGAGGCAGAGGCGGCCGCGTCGAGGCTGCTCATCAATCGTGCGGATGATGGCGGCGAGGGCGACGTGTCATTTATGGCCAGCGTGACCACGGGGCCGGCCACGGTCGCGGTCGACTCCGGTGGCGGGTCGGCCGGCTTGGCCAAGCGAATCAGCCAGCAGTTGGCGGATCAGATTGCCCCGGATGACATTAGGCTTCTGGAAGCCGCGGCCCGTTGGCGGCCGCGTATCAAAGCGTTGAATTGGCCCGCCCCTCGGCGAGCACAGGCCATTGCCCGGCTGACGGATGACAACGCCCGAGCTATCCTTGCCCAGCGCGGCCCGGCTGGCCTCGACGCCCACTTGGCCAAGCTGCTATCCGACCCCTGATCGGCCGCCGCCGCCACCCACCCGATGAACGAACCGCTATTACCAATCGCCCTTTTCGTCCTCACGCTGCTCGCCATCGCGGGCAGTGTGCTGGCCGTGCGTCGGCTGCGGGCGGGGGGGACATCCGGAGATTCGCAAAGCCTCATCACCGGCTTGGATCAGCAAAGCCATACGGCAACACAGGACGGGCTTGTCCTGCTGAACATGCTCGTGGGCATCATCCTCATGGTCGCCGCCGGGCTCATCGGCAGCCGATGGATCGAGGCGTATCGGTTCGGCCAAACCTGGTCGCCCGTCACCGCGCACGTCGATGGCTTGCTGCTCATCGCCACGCTCTGGTCCGCGACGCTGCTCTACCTTCAAAGCCGACCGCGGATGCTGGGGATCAGCGCGTTCGGCCTGCCCATGCTCGCCCTGATCCTCGCTTGGGGCGTTTGCGCCTCGCTGTGGACCTACCGGCCATTCGATATCCACACCGTTTGGCGATCGGTACACCTGGCCGGGGTCTACCTCGGAACGCTAGGCGCCGCCTTGGCCGCGATCTCCGGGGCGATGTTTCTATATGCTCAAAAACGGCTGAAGAACAAATCCGACGTTGGTCAAGCGGCCCGCGATCGGCGGGTGCGGATGCCCAGCCTCGAATCACTTGAACGATTCATCCAGCAGGGCTCGATCATCAGCTTTGCCCTGCTGAGCCTGGGGATCGCGACCGGCGTAGTCATCCTTCTTGAAGAACAGACCATGGCAAAGGGCTGGTGGTACACGCCCAAGGTCATCCTCGCAGCGGTCTGCTGGGGCGTTTTTGCGGTACTGATCAACATCCGGCAGGCGTCGAGTTTCCGCGGCCGACGGGCGGCTTGGCTAGCGATCGGCGGGTTCGTGCTGCTGCTGGTGGTCTACGGGTTGGTGACGGCGGGGCCGAGTGATGCTCAAGAGCGATCCGGGGATTCGCAAAGCCTCATCCCCGGCCCGGAGAAATCGATCGTTCAGGACGTTGTCACTTCCGGGGGTGGGCCATGCGGCTGATGCTGCTGGGCATTAACCACCGCACCGCGCCCGTCGAGGTGCGCGAGCGACTCGCATTAGGCGGCGAGCAGTTGGGCCCGACGCTGTCCGCCTGGTGTGAACACTTTGCCGGGGCCGAGGCGGTGATGCTGAGCACCTGCAACCGCACGGAGCTTTACATCGCCCGACCCCACGAGGCCGAGCCGAGCATCGAACAGGTCCGGGCTTTCCTCGCGCAGCAGACCGATGCCTCGATCGAGGCGTTGACCGCCGCGTCGGTCCACCGCGAGCAAGGCCCGGCGGTTCATCACCTGCTGCGGGTCACCGCCGGGTTGGACGCGATGGCCGTCGGCGAATCGCAGGTGCTCGGCCAAGTCAAACGCGCTTATGAATCCGCCCAGCAGGCAGGCACAGCCGGCCCGGTGCTCAACCGACTCTTCCAACAAGCCCTCGCCGAGGCGAAGCAGGCCCGCCAAGCCAGCGGCATCGACATGCTGCGACATTCCATCAGCTCGATGGCCGTCGACTTCGCCAGCGATGTGTTCGACTCGTTCGAGGACAAGACGGTCGTCGGCATCGGGGCGGGCGAAATCACAAAGGCGACGCTGCGGCGGATGCTCGAACTGCGGCCCGGCAAGATGTGGGTGGTCAACCGATCGGCCGACCGGGGGTTGGCGTTGGCGCGGGGGTTGGGGCTGGTGGGCTCGAGTGACGGGGCGCGACCCGCGGATTCGCAGAGCCTCATCCGCGACTTGGCGAACATTTCCGGAGGCGCGAGGCCTTGGGAGGCGATGGAAGAAGTCCTGGTCGAGGCGGATGTGGTGTTGACCGCGACCGGGGCGAGTGAGCCGATCGTCACCGAGGCGGGGTTTGCGAAGTTGATCAAGAGGCGTCGGAATCGGCCGATCTTCATGATCGACATGGCTGTGCCGCGCGACATCGAGCCAAGCGTCGGTACGCTGCCGAACGTGTATCTCTACAACATCGATGATTTGCAGCAGGCGCTGGACCAATCGCCGCACCGCCGCGAGTCGATCCAAGCTTGCGAAGACCGGGTGCGGGATGCGGCCGACCGTTGCCTGGGTGCGTTGCAACATCAGGACCTGGGCGTGCTGGTGCGGCAACTGCGTGGCAAGCTGCTCGCCATCGGTGAGCAGGAACGGGCCCGGACCCGCAAGAAAATGTCCGCCATGCTGCCCGAGTACGTCAGTGCCGACACAGGCGAGGCGGTCGACCATCGTGACCAAGTCGATGCACTGGGCGCGTTGCTCGATGAGCACACGCACCGGCTGATCAACAAGGTGCTGCACCTGCCGCTGCGTCAGCTCGGCCCGGAGCAGAAGGATGCCCCGCTGGGTTTCTATGCGGCCGCCTTGCGGAAGCTATTCGATCTCGATGGCATGTCGGGTGAGAGCGGGGAAAAATCAGCCGCGGATGAAGAGCGCGACGCCGACGTCGGATCGAGTCATGATTAGGTCGGCCGACCCACCCCTGGCTGAACCTGAACCGCAAGCGACAACCCAGTCGCCCAGCAACGCTTGGCCGATGCTTCTGAGCATCATCGTTTCCGCGGCCTTGGCCTGGGTGCTGCTGAGCGGGTTCGGATTGCAGCCCTGGCTTTCGGCACTGGGCATCGTGGCCGATGCGCTGCCGAGTTTGATCATGCTCTGGGCGGCCGCGGCGGGGATGGGTCAACTCGTTTTTCGACTTGGCTTAATGAGTCGTGACGCGATGCCTTGGTCGATCCGGTGTGCGATCGGTCTTATGGCGCTCGGGCTGCTGCTTTACACGTTGGCGTGGACCGTCGCGCTTCACCGCTCGATGGTAATGAGCGTCTTGGCGGTCGGTTGGATCATGTTGATCGCGGAAGGTTTCCGAAAGTTGCGCAGGGCCGGGCGGGGTGAGTCGCACCCCACGCTGAGGTCGATCCGACAATCGCTCTCGTCAATGAATGCTTTGTGGTTCTCACTTCCGGGGGCGGCGTTGTTGGTGATGGCGGCGTGCTGTCCGCCGGGCACGATTTGGCGGGTCGAGGCGATGGGCTATGACGTGATGAGCTATCACCTGCAGGTCCCACGCGAGTGGGTCGCGGCAGGTCGGATGCTCGGGCTGGAGCACAACGTCTACAGCTTTCTTCCGGGCATGATGGAACTGTTTTACGCGGTGCTGATCACGCTGCGTGGCGGCGAGGCAATCGGATCGTTGTATGCGTGTCAGTTGTTTTCGGTGAGTTTGATGGGGTTGGCCGCGGCGGGGGTAGGGTGTGCGGTGCTTGCCGTGATGCGGCGTGACACTTCCGGGGGTGATCCGCGGATTCGCAAAGCCTCATCCGCGGCTTCGGGGGTGATTGGAGGAATAGTTGCAGGGGTTTTTCTATGTGTGCCTTGGGTGTTGGTCACCGGGTCGATGGCGTATCACGAGGCGGGGATGCTGGCCTTCGGCATCGCGGCGTTGACGGTGGCGTTGCAGGGTGGCTTGGGTGTGAGACACGCGGCGGTGGTGGGGCTGCTGTTGGGTATGGCGACGCTGTGTAAACCAACGGCGGGGTTCATGCTCGGCCTGCCGATCGGCGTACTCATACTGCTGCTGGCTTGGCGAAATGCACCATCAGAAAAACGCGTCGGCGTCACCTTACGGGTCGCGGCGGTTTGTCTCGCAGTCGGTCTGCTCACGCTCAGCCCGTACCTCGCCCGCAACGCGGCGGCAACGGGCAACCCGTTGTTCCCCTTCGCGCTGGACCTGCTGGGGCAGGGCCATTGGTCGGACGCCACGGCCGAGCGTTGGCAACTCGCCCACGGCGAGGCCCCCCGGAAGTTGGCCGCGGTGACTGCCATCTGGCAGCAAGTCTTAGGCAACACCGGCTACGGCGCAATCGGCGGATCGCCCACCCCGGCCGAGTCCTACAACATCGCGCGCTTCGCCAACCAAGGCGGCCTGCCTGTGCTGTGGATCACCGTCGCCATCGCATCAGGGCTAGGCCTATTCTCCACGCCCGTATTCAAGCATCAGAAACTTCTGGTACTCGCGATGCTCGGTTGGATCGCCTGGCAGGTGTTGTGCTGGTTAGGCCTGACCCATCGCCAGTCGCGGTTCATGATCACGCTGCTGCCGCCCGCGGTCGTGCTGCTTGGCATCGGATTGGGGACGCTTGCTCATTTCGGCAGACCCGCGAAGGCGGTTGCGCTCGGTTGCGGGGGGCTGGTGATCGTCGCCTTGCTTTGGGTCAGCTTCTTGACCCTGCAAAATCAGACGACGCCTTTACGTGATGCAGCCGGCAACCCGCTCGGCCCGGCCCCGTTGGGGTTGATCGTCGATGCCCTGCCTACACCCCATGGCACGGGTCTGTTGCCCGAACCGATCGTCAACCAACGGCCAATCGGCAGCCCGGTGCTCATCGTCGCGGACAACAGCTCGCTGCTTTACGCCGAAGCGCCGTTTCACTATGCGAGTGCGTTTGACGAACCTTGGTTGGCCGATGCGATTCAGCGGGCCGAGCAGACCAATACGCCTAGCCGATCGCTCGCCATCGAACTTCGTGAGCGGGGCATCCGATACGTCTACGTCGGCTATGGCGAACTGAGCCGCCTGCACGCTACCTATGGATTTGACCCCCGCATCACCGAAGCCAGCCTGCGTACCCTGACCGTCGATTGGCCCCGCGAGTTCGAAAGCCGCGTCGCGGGCTTCTACCGCGTCCCGCAAAACTGATTGACTGCAGCATCAACCTTCCGATGTGATCTTCACCAGTTTTTCCAGCACCTGCTTCGCTGCACCGGTATCGATTGCTTCGCTGGCCAGGGTCAGGCCGTGGTCGATTGAGTCGGCGGCGTCGGCGATGAGCAGGGCGGCGGCGGCGTTGAGCAGCGTGATATCACGGGCCGGTCCTTGCTCGCCGTCGAGCACCCGCTGCACGATGGCGGCCGAGTCGCTGGGCGTCTCGATCGCGACCGAGTCGGGCACCGCGAAGGGCAGACCTAATGCCGCGGGGTCGAGTGGGTAGGTTTTCACCATGCCGTTGTGAAGTTCCCAGGCGTTGGCCGGGCCGAACGTCGTCAGTTCCCCGAGGCTTCGGCCGTCCGGCAGGACGCTATGCACCAGCATCACCCGCTCGGCATCGAGACGGATCAGGGCATCGACCATCAGCTGGGCGACCTCTGGCGAAGGCACGCCGATGAGCTGCCGCGTCGCCCGGGCAGGGTTGGTCAGCGGGCCGACGAGATTGAAAATCGTGCGGAACCCCAGGGCCGCGCGGATCGGCCCGGCATGTTTCATGGCGGGATGATGCTGCGGTGCAAAACAAAAGCACATGCCCGCTTCATCAAGACATTGAGTCAAGACCTCCGGCGGGGCGGTCAGCGTCACGCCAAGCTGTTCGAGCACATTGGATGAGCCGCTCTTAGAGGTGACCGAGCGATTGCCATGCTTGGCCACCGCGATGCCCAGCGGCCGACCCGCCGCGGACGCGACGATCGCCGCCGTAGTCGAAATATTGAAAAAGTTCGACCCCGTCCCCCCCGCCCCGCAGGTGTCGATCACCGTCAGCCCATCGGGCACGTCCACCGGCACGCTGAGCTTGCGCATCACCCGGGCGGCACCGACCAGTTCGTCCGCCACCGCGCCGCGCTGGGCGATCAGGGCGAGCATCGCGCCGGCCTGGGCGGGGTCGAGTTCGCCGGCCATCAACAACCCGAATGCCTGCTCCGCCTGCGACTCGGAAAACGGCGACCCATCGACCAGATGCGAGAGGAGTTCTTTCATACAGAAAGTCTACCCAAAGCCGACGGATCGCCATCCGTCGGCTGTACGAAGTCAAAACAGATTCAAAGCACCCAAACCATCATCCACAACGCCACGGCCGCGGCCCCCATGAAAATCACGATCTGCAGTGTCAGCTTCACAACCTCACGCGGCAACTGGCTCAGGTCCCGCAGCTTGATCGTTTTGTACGCCACCGCGATCAGCACGATCAACGGCAGAAACAACAGCAGCCAACCCACCGTCCCGGTGTATGGGATCGGATCGATGAATGGGCGATAAGCGACGTGTAGCAACGGAAGCATGGGGAGCGATTGGACCATTGCGACGCTTGAGCAAGGACAGGACAACAGCAAATCAGGAAAACGATAAGTCAGCAATTGGAGCTTTGCGCTGAATCATGATGGATTCGTTTCCCGCTTCTCTGATTTTCTATTTTTCTTCTCCGTGTCTCCGTGTCTCGGTGTTCTCTGTGGTTGATTTCGCGGCTCGCGGTAAAGCACGTCGATCATAGCCAGGAGGTTCAGCAGCCCGGCCATGCAGGTAAACAGCGTGCCCTGCTCGTGGGCTCGGCCCAGCGCTGGTTCAAAGGGCGGCTCATCGACGGGGTCAAAGGATCGGCCGGCCATGAGCTGGTCGGCGACCATCTGATCGCGGTACCAGTCGGCAACGGTCGACGGGGCGATGAGCATCTGGCCGAGGAACCAGGCCGGCTGATTATTGCGGTCAATTACGGAGATCCCACCGACGAATAATCCGATGAGCCAGAGCGTGCCGATGCTGATCGCGAGGATGACGGCTCGTTTCTGCTGGCCCAGTAAAAAATGACCCAGCCCCGGCAACACCCATCCCGCGACGGCGGCCGCGAGATGCCAGGAGGACGGCGAGCCCTCGGGCGAAGCGGTTTCCTTGACGCTATCCGCGTCAGCTTCGGGGGCGGCTTCCGCGGTGAATTCCGGGGGCGGCTGGGTTGCTTGTTCGGGTTCGGGGTGGGGTGATGGTGTCACGGATCAGCGGTTCGGGCATGGGTTTGTCGGACTATAACGATCGCGCGGGTTATGCTGGGGGGAAAGAAAAAGTTTGCAAACCGCTCGAATCGACCATTGACAAAATCCATCGGACCGATAGTTTAAGCGCCAGTTGGCTCAAGCCCGGGAGGCGTGGCGGCCGACAACGGTATTTGTTGCTTTACACCAGCGGTTTTATTGGGAGGTTACGACCCATGTTGGCATTCACACCCTTTCGGCAGACCCCCGGATTTCTCCTGGATTCTGAAGAAGACCCGCGTTGGCCGATGCTGGTCGACGACGACGGCGAATTTGAGGACGACGACTTTCTGGACGATGAAGAGGATGAGGACGACCTCTACGACGACGACGATGAAGAAGACGAGGACGACGACTTCTTCGACGACGACGATGATGAAGAGGACGACCTGTTCGACGACGACGAGGACGAAGACCTCTTCGACGACGATGACGATTGATCCGGCCTGACGCTTCGTGTCGTCGGCCGACCCCGGCAGGACGACTACGGAGCAGATTCATGGCCCAGCCCGACAAGCAAGAACAAACCCCCCGCGGCAACGACCGCCGACAGAACGTGGTCGACACCCGCCCGGCCGGCACCGGCTTGGAGCGTCGCCGCGGCCCGGGACGCCGCCGCAGCGACTTCATCAAAGCCGCAGAGGAAGGCGAGATGACCGGCGAGCAGTTCCTGTTCATCAAGGCCATCGACGCATACAAGCGTGTCAACGATCGGCCGTTCCCGACCTGGACCGAGGTGCTCGAAGTCTTGCGCAAGCTCGGCTATCGCAAAACGATGCCGACCGAATTGCAGATTCCCTCGGCCGAGGACTGGACCGAATCCGCCAACGCCCCGGCCTTCCCGCCGCCGGCCGAGGACCTGCCCGAGCAGGAAGCGGCGTGAGGGAATTTTTGATTTTGGACTGAGGATTTTGGATTGTTCACTCAACCTACCTGCAGCAAATGTCGGCAGCAGGCCAAATCAAAAATCCTCACTCAATAATCTAAAATCGTTTCCCCTAAACTGTCGTCCATGCCCGGCGACCATCCGCACGACACATCTCACCTGCCTTACCGCATTGCGGTGTTGTGCTATCTGTTCGATGAGCAGGGCCGACTGCTGCTGTTGCATCGACGTAAGGCTCCGAACCGCGACTTGTATTCACCCATCGGCGGCAAACTCGAGCAGGCGATCGGCGAGAGCCCGACCGCCTGTGCTGTCCGCGAAATCCAGGAAGAGGTCGGCCTGGCCGTCAGTGAGCAGGATCTGCACCTGACCGGCATCGTCTCGGAAACCGCGTTCGAGGACCAAGGCCATTGGCTGATGTTTCTATTCGAGATGACCCGGCCCGCGGCGGTGGAGCGGATGGAATTCGATGAGGGTCGGCTGGAATGGCATGATGTCGAGGCCGTCACCGACCTGAATATCCCCGACACCGATCGGCAGATCATTTGGCCACAGTTTCTCGCTCACCGCGGTGGATTCTTCGCGGCCCACATCGACTGCCACGGCGGCAAGACGGATTGGGCGATGCATCAGTCCACCCCCGCCGCTGACCTGGTCGGGCCATCGGGCTCACCATAATGGGTCCTGAAATGAATTCACATACTTCACAGTTGCGTTCTCAATTCGCTTGATTGCGGGCGGTGGTTTATCCTATGGTTCTGCCCGCTCGTTTCGCCCCGCTGGGCGTTAAGCTATGGCGGGCCGGCCGACCGATGAATGGGCTTGGCCTTTGAACTTTGACCGACCCGCCCCGAAGGATTCGACTGATGCAACATCGCTCCCGCCGCCTGACTGGCTCGCTGCTCGCCTGTGTCTGCCTCGCCGCTGTCGTCGCCTTGGGCGGCTGCTCGCAGGACCAGCACGTCTACCGCTCGACCGCATTGGCCCCGAAGGCGGTGTCGATCATCTCCTACGAGACCGGCAAGACGCTTTGGAGCATGAACATCCCCGTCGGCCAACAGCTGCACTTGGATTTCAGCCGAAAGAACAAAGGCGGCGAGGTCTATCGCAGCCCGAACATTCCGGCCGACAAGGTCAAGTGGACGCTGTACTCGCTTGACGCTATGCCTGAATACGGCGGCCACAAGATGAAGGGTGGTAAACGCATCAAGGGCGACACCGTGAAGCTGCCCGGCGAGGCGATCGGCATCGAGGTCTCGCTCATCGATCAGGAAACGGCCGCGAGTGCCCAGTAAATTGTCAGCACCATTTCAACATTGATCAAAGCCCACGGCATTGTGTCCGTGGGTTTTTCATTGCCTAGCCGTTGCGGTGGTGAGCGATTGCGACGTTGAGCCGTTAAACTTCCGGGCCGAAAGATGGATTTATGACTGAAAACGACACCGCGACCGATCCTGCTGAACTTTACCAACCTGCCGACCCGGAGCAGGAGCTTTTTGATACCTCCAAGACGTTCGCCGATCTGGGTCTGAGCGAACGCGTCGTCAAGGGGCTGACCGAGGCCGGCTTTGAACATCCCACCGGGATTCAAGCAGAACTGATCCCGCTGATCATCCAAGGCAAGGACGTCATCGGCCAAGCCAAGACCGGGACGGGCAAGACCGCGGCGTTCGGCCTGCCCGTGCTGTCCATGGCTGACCCGGATATCCGCGGGCAGGCCCTTGTGCTCGCCCCAACCCGCGAACTCGCCGCTCAGGTCGCCGCGGAACTCGACAGTCTGGGCAAGGCGACGAGCATCCGTACCTCGGTCATCATCGGCGGCGAGTCAATGCGGCAGCAGCAGAAATCATTGGAGCGCGGCGGCCATCTGGTCGTCGGCACGCCCGGCCGGGTGATGGATTTGCACGGCCGGGGCCAACTAGACTTCAATCAGGTCCGCTACGTCATCCTTGACGAGGTTGACCGGATGCTGGACATCGGCTTTCGCGAAGACATCCGCAAGATTTTGAAGGCAATCCCTCGGCCGATCGACAAACCCGTCACCGAAGGCGGCCGACAGACGATCTTTGTCTCCGCCACCGTGGATGTGCAGATCGAACGGTTGGCCCGGTCGTTCATGAAGCCGGATGCGGAAAAAATCACGACCGTGTCCGGCTCGCTGACCGTCGCGATGGTCGATCAAAAATATTTTGCCGTCGAACCTTGGGACAAACGGGCGCTTTTGCTGAAACTGATGCAGAAGGAAAAGCCCGACACGACGGTCGTTTTCTGCAAGACCAAAGCGACGGTCCGCAAGGTCGCGGAATACCTCAAACGCAAAGAGCTCAACGTCCGCGAGATACACGGCGACTTGCACCAGTCCAAGCGCAATAAAGTCATGGATGCGCTGCGCAAGGAACGGGTCGATGTGCTGATCGCCAGCGATTTGGCGGCGCGTGGCTTGGATGTTGACCATATCACGCATGTGATTAACTACGACTTGCCCGAAGACCCGGAGGTGTACATCCACCGGATTGGGCGGACGGCCCGTGCGGGTCGGCGGGGGGTGGCGTGGACCTTTGTCACGCCGGACCAGGGCCAGATGTTGACCGAGGTCGAAAAGCTCGCCGGCGCGATGATCGACAAGCAGGACTACCCCGACTTCAAGCCCGGCCCCGTGCCGAAGGATGTGCAGGAAGAACGGGCGACCGGCATTAGCAAGCGCGACAAGCCCCGCTCCATCGCCGACCGCCAGACCGTCGGCGGCGTCGACCCCGCTGCGGGCTACAGCGACGAAGAACTCAAGGCCATGTTCCCCGACGGGAAGATCCCCAAGAATCTGCCGCCCAAGACGCTGGGCAGCAAGTTCAAGCGTCGGCGATGAGACATATCCATGATCGACTTGTTTCAAAGCCGAGGGATGGCCATCCCTCGGCTTTGCCGTTACGCTTCCATTGCTCGGCGGCGGGTGCGTCCCTAAGATGGGAGAACCGCTCGAACCGAAACCTCCGCCATGTCCTCTACGCACGAAACAGCTCGCTCCGGCCGCCGCTCCACCGATCGGCGGGGTTGGCCGGGCCTGAACGCAATCTCGATGATCGGCAACAACCTGCCGCGTCGCTGTGGGATCGCCACATTCACTTCTGATCTGTCGGATGCTTTAGCAGCTACTGCGCCGGAGATCGCGACGCACACGATCGCGATGAACGACCGGGCCGAGGGCTACCGTTACCCCTCGCGGGTCTGGTTCGAAATCAACGAGTCGCGCTTGGCCGAGTATCGCTTGGCAGCAGACTTTTTGAACATGTCCAGCGTGGACGTCGTCAGCCTGCAGCATGAGTTCGGCATCTTCGGCGGCAAGGCGGGCAGCCACCTTTTCGAGCTGCTGCGACGCCTGCGGATGCCGGTCGTCACGACGCTGCACACGGTCCTGAAAGACCCCGCCCCGGAGTACCGAGAGGGCCTGCTAGAACTGGCCAAGCATTGCGACCGATTCGTCGTGATGGCCGACCGGGCATTCGATTTTCTTACTGATATCTACGATATCCCGGAAGAGCGTATTCAGCTGATTCACCACGGCATCCCGGATGTGCCGTTCGTCGACCCGGCGTTTTATAAGGACCAGTTCGGCGTTGAGGGCAAGAAAGTCATCCTGACCTTCGGCCTGCTCGGGCCTTCCAAAGGCTTGGAAAACATGATCGAGGCGCTGCCCGCGATCGTGAAGGCCCACCCCGATGTCGTCTACATAGTGCTCGGCGCCACCCACCCCGGTGTGCTTGCGCATTCCGGCGAAGAATATCGGCTCGGCCTGCAACGCCGGGCGAAAGAGCTGGGCGTCGATAAGAACATTAAATGGTTCAACAAATTCGTCGAGCAGCAGGAGCTGGTCGAGTTTCTCGGGGCGGCAGACGTGTACGTCACGCCTTACGAGAACGAAGCCCAGATCACGTCCGGCACGTTGGCGTACGCGCTGGGCACGGGCAAGGCGACGGTTGCGACACCTTATTGGTATGCCCAAGAGATGTTGGCCGATGGCCGGGGCCGGATTGTGCCATTCAAGGACACGCCGGCGATGAGCGAGGCGATCATCGGCCTTTTCGACAAGGAAATCGACCGCCACGCGATGCGGAAGAAGGCGTATCAGTTCACCCGCGACATGCGTTGGCGTGAGGTCGCTTCGCAGTACCTCGACTTGTTTGATCGGGTTCGTGAGGAGCGGGAGCGGTCGCCTAAGCCGTTGGCCGGCAAGAGCAAGCAGCACAGCACGACGCCGGAGCTGCAGGAGATCAAGCCCGACCACCTGCGGACGCTGACGGATGATTGCGGGATTCTTAGTCACGCGAAATTTACCGTGGCGGATCGTCAGTCCGGTTATACAACAACCAACAACGCCCGAGCCTTGGTCGCGGTGCTTGTCGCACAGGACCACCTCACGGCGGTCGCCACCGACGGGCCGAGGCTGGATGAGTTGGCGGGCAGGTATCTCGCGTTTTTAGAGCACGCATTCGACCATGGATCGGGGCGGTTTCGCGGGCGGATGAGCTTCGATCGGACCTGGGACCCGCAGACCTTCAGCGAAGACACACACGGTCAGGCGATTCGGGCCTTGGGCGAGTGCGTCGCGCGGTCGGGTGTGCGTGGCCACATGATGCTGGCGACCAACCTGTTTCACCGGGCGCTGCCAGCCTGCGAGCAGTTTGAGCATGTCCACGGCTGGGCTTACTCGCTCATCGGCATCCACGCCTACCTCCGCCGGTTCTCCGGCGACTCGAACGCACGACGCACCCGCGAGACCTTGGCCCATCGCCTATTTGATGCATTCAAGCAGAACGGCTCGAACGATTGGCCATGGCCGACCGACCGCGTGACGTACACCGCCAGCCGGCTGCCGCACGCGTTGCTGCTGTCCGGCCGCTGGATGTTCAACAACGAGATGATCCAGCAGGCGCTGCGCAGCCTGGAATGGCTGCAATCGATTCAGTTCCGTGAAGACGACGGGCGATTCGCCCCGGTCGGCAGCCACGGCTGGTATCCGCGTGGCGGTGAGAAGGCCCGTTTTGATCAACTGCCCGCCGAAGCGACCGGCACGATCGATGCGAATCTCGAAGCCTTCCGCGTCACGAACGACCGCAAGTGGATCGACCGGGCGTACAAATGTCTGAACTGGTTCATGGGCGACAACGACCTGCGGCAGCCGCTCTACGACAACATCTCCGGCGGCTGCTATGACAAGCTGATGGTCCAGGGCGTCGATGAAAACCAGGGGGCAGAGTCGACGGTGAGTTGGCTGCTGTCGCTACTGTCGCTTTACGAGCACAATCTCGCGGAACAGACCGGCTCGGACCCGACCAAGGAGCCGGCCCCGGGTGCGGTCGCGTCCGACGATCCGCCGGCCGACCCCCGAACGCCGGTGATCAAACCCGCAGGCAAAACCGCCAAGCCCCAGCCGACACGGACTCCGCCCGCTGCGGCTTCGACCTGAGCATGCGTCAATAAAGCCGGGGGATGGCCATCCCCCGGCTTACTTTTCACATCGTCAGTTCGCCGCGACGCTTCAACTCGAGGTGGTCGAGTTTTTCCTCGTGCTGATTGCCGTTGAGTTGCCAATAGGGCAGGCGGTCGCTGGCGACCAGTTCGAGTGAGTAGCCGTCGCTGCGGGTGAGCTTGACCAGCTTGCGGTCGGCCCCGTTGCGGTCGACATAGAAGGTGTATCGCCGTGAGCCCGCAGTCGAGGTGATGTCGGCCGTGTAGATATCGCACTCGAACGAGCCGGCGGGGGTCTCGACGGTCTGCGGTTGACTACTCGCCGCGAGCACGGCGGTGTCCCAGGCGGGCGGCTTGTGCGTCAGCCGCTGGATCGCCAGCGAGCGGTAGACCGGCACCTGCAGCGTTTGGCCGGGCTTGATGGTCGGGCCCGCCAAGCCGCGCGCCCAGAGAAACAGCGCATCCTCGGGCATCCCGCTGTCAGGCATCGCCGACATCGTGGTGCGGTCAGCTTGTCCCTGGAAATAGCTGTGTAAATCGCTTTTCACGGAAAGGTCGCCTCGCGGGCCGAGCTTGCCGAAGTTCGCCTGCTGATAGACATGCCCGCACCACTCCTGGCTGGAAAAGCTGACCTTCGTCGTCGAGCCGGCGGGCATCCCCTTGGCCGGCTCGGTGGCCACGAACACGCTGGTCATCAGGTTGTAGTCGTAGATGCCGGTCTGGAAATCCTCGATCAGATTCAGCTTGATCACGCCATAAGTGTCCTCGCCCGCCCGGTCGGCCTTGACCTGCTGCTCAGGGTCGAATGGTTCGGTCACCGTGATGGCTACCGCTGTCCCGGTCCGCTCTTGGGCATACCGCGGGTAGGTCAGCGTATAGGTGGACATCTCGGCCAATCCGTCGAACCAGACTTTGCCGAACGCAGTGTCATATTTCACCATCGTGCCCGAAGACGCGATCGAAGCCGGCAACAGGCAAACCGCCGCGAGTAGAAATCTGGCACCGAAAAAATTCATTCGTCCATTCATCGAAAGGCTCCTGTTTCATCAGGCCCAAAATTGCTACCAATCACACAGCCCCTATCGTAGCGCGGTGCGTGACGGACACATGCTTATGGGCCACAAAAAATCACAAAAATCACGTAAATAGAACTGACAGAAGTTTCATTTTGTGCGGCTCTTGTGACTCTTTGCGGCTATGCAACCGACTCACCCCGACCCGAAAATCAGCCAGGCCCCGATTGCGAAGATCGCCAGGTCAGCCCAGATGTGGCTGACCCAGGCCGCATAGATATTGCTGTATTTGCGATACAGCACCGACCAGATCACCCCACCCATGAACACACCGAACGAGGCCAGGGCGGTCGTCTTCGCATCGAAATAGACATTCAGCGCGATGATGTGGTGAGCAGTGAACCACAGGGCCCCCAGTACGATGACCAGCGGACTCAACCATCGTAAGCCCGCCAGCAGGTCGCGTAGCCGGGCATCGACGAACCACCGCCAAAAATATTCCTCGAGCAGGCTGTTGATGAAGCTCAGGTAGACGGCAAACGCAATGAATAGCCACACCCGATCCATACCGACCGCGGCGATTTGGCTCCGCATCGCGTCAAGGTCGATCCACCGCTGGCCCACCGTGAGGTAGGCGGCGAAGATGGCACTTGCGATGAGCAATCCCGTGACATGTCCGGCAACCATCCCACGATTGGACCATTTAGGCATCCGGATCGGCTGCCGCTCGACGAACTTCAGCCAAAGCAGCGGCACCAGCAGCAGCCAGACCTTGCCCGCCATGAACAAGCCCTTCGCCGCCGGGTTGTCCGGCCAAATCACCAACGCCACGGTCGTACCGACGCTCGGAACGGTGGCACTGATCAGCAACGCAAGCAAGCCCAATCCCCGCCGACCGGACGCGGATGCAGCCTTCCGTAAATCTCCCCCCGGATCGGTTTGGTACTCGTTCATAAAAAAATTCTGATTAGAACGCGGACGTTCTTTGTATTTGTGTGATATTCACGTCTATAATTTAATCAGTTGCAGATTTAGTCAGTTGCCGGGCTTTGTCATTTCGGCGGACCGGCTTTTCCGCAGGGTAGCAGCGGGTCGAACGACCTAAGGCAAAATCATGGCCATCAGCCCAATACTGCAGCGGCTGCGTCAGACCCCGGGTGTCTTGCCCAAGCTCTGGGATTCGGTCATCGAAGACCCCAACACTTACGTGTTGATGATCAACGACCGACTCGAGATTCTTTATACCAACGAAAACGCTCATTCCTTCTTCACAGGCGACGAAACCGGGTCCGCTGGGGATTATCTCGGTAAAAATCTCGAAGAGGTCTTTCCCGCTCAGTATTTCGAGGAACGAGTACAACTGTTCCGCAAAACCATGGAAGACCGTAAGGTCCGCCTGGTCCGTGGGATATGGATGGGTTGGCAGTATCTGAATCGGCTGATTCCGCTATCACGGCGGGAGACAGATTTCGATTCCGCCTTACTGGTGATCGGCCGTCGAACCCCGGGTTATCAGGTTTTCGAAGATTTATTGGCTGACGGCGAAGAAATTATTGAGGCGGAGGTCGTTAATCTGGGACCCCTGGACCTGCTGACCTCGCGTGAATTGGAAGTGCTGGCTCTGCTGGGCCGAGGACATTCCATCAAGGAGGTCGCCAAAGCGTTGCATCGCTCGCCCAAAACGATTGAAAACCACCGGATGTCCATCGGTACGAAGCTGGGCATCAGCGACAGGGCGGAACTGATCGAGTTGGCTCGACAGGCGGGCTTAACCTTGCAAGACGCCGGAAGAACCCGTAGCCGACCGCCGATTGTGGTTGAACCTGCCGCAGAATGAGGCATACACCCCATTGAAATCCCTTAGTTTTTGTGGATGATGCTTAGATGCGAACCAGGGGTCGCACGGGTAGAAAGCTATTTCCGGTACACCAAGATTTGTTCAAGCTGGGATAGTTCCGGATCCCAGAACTTGCTGTGTCGCACAATGATGTTTGGGTTCACTCATACCACCCCCCCGGAGTGGGCTCGGATGTCACCATGAGTGCCGGTCCTTTAGGGCCGGCACTCTTTTTTTTGGAATCGTTTCTCAACACTGATGCAACCCCTCCCGTGCAATAGGCTTACTATGGACAGCGAATCTTACGCGAATGTGCCAGCTTTCCGTGTGATTGCTGATCCGAGCTGCTGACCATGGCCGAATCCAAATCTCACTCGCACGATTCAGCGATGCACCGCGAACTCGCGGCGTCCTGTCCGCAGTGGCCCGCGGCGGGGGAATTGCTGACTGCTGTCGTGGATCGTCTCGAGTCGATGGTGAACGCCGATGGCGTACTGCTGACTTGTGGCAACGGCGGCAGCGCGGCCGATGCCTCGCACATCGTGGCCGAACTGGTCAAATGTTTTCGGGTCAAGCGGCCGCTGGATGAAAAGCAACGCAGGCAATTCGAAGATAACGCCCCCGACGCTGGCGGCGACACCGCGGATCGCTTAGAGCAAGGCATCCGTGCGGTCAGTCTGACCTGTTCGACGCCGATTCTTACCGCCATCGCCAACGACTGCGGGGCCGATCTGGTTTTTGCTCAGCAGGTCTGGGCGTTGGCTCGACCCAATGACGTTGTGCTGGGGCTGAGCACCTCCGGCAACTCAGAAAACGTGCTCCAGGCATTCCGGGCCGCCAAGGTCCGCGGCTGCACGACCATCGGTTTGTGCGGCGAACAAAGCTGCAAGATGGACGGCCTATGCGACCTGCTGGTCAAAGCGCCCTCATCAAAAACTTTCCGCATCCAGGAATACCACCTTGCGTTTTATCACGCGATGTGTGCATTGCTGGAGCAGCGGGTTTTCCAAAAATAAAAAGCCGACGGATGGCCATCCGTCGGCTTTGATCAGGCAATACCCCCTACGAGATTTGAACTCGTGTCGCCGCCGTGAGAGGGCGGTGTCCTGGGCCACTAGACGAAGGGGGCGTCAAGGCTCGGCCGATCGGGTGAGCCGGGTCGGCAAGCGTAGAAGCCCGCCGCAACCGCGTCAAGCCTGCCGACGGAGCTTCAGCGGATCGATGTTTAAGCGTCCCAGCTCGCCACGGACCTCCTGCCAGAACCGCTTGGCGTCGCTGCCGTAGCCCTTGGTCGGCGCGACCTCAGGCAGTCGTTCGGCAAACCAGGCCTGAAAGCGGTGCATCAGCAGCTCGCGGGTGTACTTGGCCAACATCGATGCCAGGGCGGTGGGCATGTGGTCCGACTCGGCCTGCGTTTGAAAATGCACCAGCATCCGTCGGCCCGCGGAACCGTTCTGCCAAATCTCGTAGCTCGAATGAGCCGGCGTCTCCCGCACGATATCGATGTTGCAATCGGCAAAGGTATCGGCCAGCAGCCTTCGGTAATGCGACCGCCCGGATTGACGGTCGACGACGACGGTGGGGCGGTGCTGGCTGTGGTGTTGCCAGATGTGAAGCAGGTGGCCGGCCACGCGGGTGAAGCTCACCGCCGCCTTCGAGCGGGTGGTCTGCACCTCTTCATTAAAGCGGTCCTCGAAGACAACCTGGACGCCCAGGTGTTCAACCTGCACGCCGATGCGGTGAGCGGTGGTGGCCAGCAGGCCACGGGCGATGGCGAGTTGGCCGGGGTCCGCCGCATCAGGCAGTGCTTGCCAGGGCCGATCCGCAGTCGCGGCATACCAAGGCAGAACCGCGTCGCCGCGATGCCCCTCAGCCCCCATCGCGTCGAGCCATCGCCCGACATCTTCAGGATGATGGTCCGCCATCGCGGCGAAGGCCAGGCAGCCGGTTTCGAGATGGGCGATCCCCGCGGCCTTGGTCGTCAGCTTCTTGCTGTCGTTAACAACAACTCGGCCCTTGCGGCCGGTCAGCGTCTTGCACACCGCTTTGTTCAGCCGCCGCCACAGGTCCGGCGGGTCGGCCCCGGCCTCAAGCTTGGGGATCGACAGCACGCAGCAACCCACCGTCAGCGGCCCGAAGAACGGCCCATACCCCGCTTCATCGATACCGGCATAAATAAACATGACAAGCCCGAACTTTAACACAGCCCCTCCGGCAGCAATCATTATTTAAGACCGCACTGAAATGTTTACCCAGATTAACTTCGAGGAAATTCTCTCGTTTTTAGCCGTCCAGCCGCGTAGGATCAGGGCAGGAGTTCGACGCGAATTGCGGATTTTGCGGCCGTGCCGAACAGCATGTCACGGATGGTTGAAGATCGAAAATTTTGTGTGAGGTAGATGTTATGACTCAGATGACAAGTAAACTGGCACTGGCAGGTACAGCGGGTTTCGCAGTGGCGTTCGCGGCAGCGGTGCTGACCACGATGCCCGCTGCGGGGCAGATGACCTATTCCGCGGCTGGCGTGTCGGTCGGCGAGTCGACCGCCTCTACGTCTGACATCCGCGAACGAGCTTTGCGGGCCTATCGATCCGACGGGGCAATCTCCATCGGCGTCGTCCGAGACCTTCGGCTGACCCCCGCCTTCGACCCCCGCACAGACTTCAGCCGATTCAACCGTTTCGACCGGTCGGACCGCTGGATCGCCCGCGAAGTGATTCTCGGCCGCATCGACCCGCTGCGCAGCCGTGATCAATCCGTCGGCATCGTCCGGGCCTACCGCAACATTCCCGGCGTCGATGTAAGCCAACCCCGCCCCGGCGTGCTCGTATTCCGCAACGCCAATGCGGAGGATGAAACGCAGGAAAACACCGGCGAGCAATCGCAAAATCAATCGCTACCCAACACAGCAAACTCGAACGAGCCGGTACAGATCGTGGCGGTGCAAAGCCGCTCCGTTGAACTCGACAGCGACCCGTGGGTGTTGCTCAACCAAGGCCTGTATCGCGATGCCCGGGAACAGTTCAACGCGATGCAGGATGCGGATAGCGTCGAGTCGATGACCGGCCGAGCCCTGGCTGCGGCCTTGGCGGGCGACCTCGCTGGAGCTAGCGAGTTGATGCCCGATTCACCGACTTTGCCCGACAGCGTCACGCTCGCAGAAGCGACACGCACCCGGATCAATCAGGTCAAAAACCTGCTATTCCAAGGCGATGACCAAATGCAGGAAGCACTGCAAGCGATCCTCGACGCGACCACACCGCCAACGGCAAGTTGAAGTCATTCTCCGAACCTATCCCCGTCCCCGAAGCCCACGGATTCAATCCGTGGGCTTTATTGTCAGTTGTTCTAAGACCGCAGCCCTGACCCGCTCCATCGACAGCTTCCGGATCAGCGTGTCATCGTCGCGATGTCGGCGGTACTGATAGGTTTGTCCTTGCGCTTCCGAGGGGCGGAGTACGAGGTGGCGGGTGTCGCGGGGTGACCAGTCGTATGGACCAACCGCGGCGGGATCGGTCGGGCCGAACAAGCTGACCGTCGGCCGATCCAATCCCACCGCCAGATGCAGCGGGGCCGAATCGTTGCAGACCACCAAATCCGCCCCCGCGATCACGGCCATCGATTGCCCGACAGTGGTGCGTGGGAAAACGATTTTGCCCTCGCAATGATGAACTACTTCGCTGAAGCTTTGCTCCACCCAATCCATCTCGTGCGGCCCGGCGACCACGATAACCCGCTGGGTCAGCTCTTCATCGATCAGCCAACCCGCCAGCTCCGCGTACCGCTCGATTGGCCAACATTTACAACCCCACTGTGCTGTTGGTGCCAACACGACACAGCCTTGTTGTTGCGAAGCCCATTGGCTTTTCGCATCAGCCCACCACATTTCCGCGTCCGGCGGCACGAATAGCCGCAAATCATCCTCGGCGTTTAACCCATCTGCCTGTAACAGCCCGAGCATCTTCCTGACGGTGTGCATCTCCTCCACCCGATACCGACGGTTATACGCCAGCCAGGCGCCCTCCCGCGCATCGCGGAAGCCGACCCTGGCCCCGGCCCCCGTTGCCAGCGTGAACAGCCCCGATCGTGCGAGGCCTTGCAAGTCGTAGACCCGTTCGTAGCGGTGTTTCCGAAGCTCCATGGCGAGCTTGATCGACTCACCAAGATTTCCGCGGTCAAACGGGATCGCTCGATCCAATGCCGGGTGATGGGCAACCGCATCCACGAACGGCCGACTCACCAGCCAATCGATGCGGTGCTGGGGATAGGCTTGACGCAGCGTGACCAGGCAGCCGACGGTCCGTGCGACGTCGCCCAGGGCGGTGGGGCGGATCATCAGGATGGCAGTGCGGTCATCGGGCATGCGTCAGGCTTCGCGGTCGGCTTTGCGTTACATTAACCGTTTGGGCCACGCTTTCGCCCGATCATCCCTCGAACTCACGCCTCATTCCGGCGACCGACTATGATCACCGCTGTCATCTCCGATATCCACGGCAACGTCGACGCACTTAACACCGTGCTGAACGATATCGATCAGCGTGGCATCGAGCGGGTCGTCTGCCTGGGCGATGTCATCGGCTATGGGCCGAACCCGACCGACTGCCTCGACCTGGTAATGGACCGCTGTGAATTTTCGATGATGGGCAACCACGACTTCGCGGTGCTCTACGAGCCGACGAGTTTCAACACCTCCGCCGAGCAGGCCGCGTTCTGGACCCGCCGCCAGCTCGAAGAGGAATCCGACGCCGACAAACGCCGCAAGCGGTGGGAATACCTGGGTAACCTGCTGGTTCGTCGTTGGCATGAAGGTGCGCTGTGGGTCCACGCCTCGCCGCGCCGGCCGATCAACGAATACATCTTTCCTGATGATGTGATTGCCGCCCCAAACAAGATGCATGCGATTTTCGATCGGATTGAGAGCCGGGCGTTCTGCGGGCATACTCATGTGGCGGGCGTCTTCACCGATGAGCCGGACTTCTATCCGCCGCAGGACTTGGGCGGGGCGTACACCTTCCGCGACAGCGAGAAGTGCATCATCAACCCCGGCAGCGTCGGCCAACCCCGCGACCGCGACCCCCGCGCCAGCTACGCCATCCTGCAGGATGACAAAGTCGAGTTCATCCGCCTCGAATATGACATCCAAGCAGTGATCGACAAGATCGATCAGATCGAAGAGCTGTCCGATTTCCTCGGCCAGCGTCTGCTTGACGGGCGGTGACGTTCATCAAAGCCGAGGGATTGCAATCCCTCGGCTTTACATGGATCAAAATGACGCCAGCGCGTCGTCGATGTCGTCGAAGACGCCGAAGATGTCGTCGAGCTTTGTCACTTTGAACAAAAACGAGACATTGTCGGCACAGTTGCCCAGCGCGATCTTGCCACGCATCGGCTCGACTTCGCGGAGCAACTCGACCAGCGATCCGATACAGGCCGAGGCGAGAAAGTCGATCTGCTTGAGGTCGAACAGGAAGTTCGTTGCCTGGTCGTAGCGCATCTTGTCACAGCAGGCCGCGATGACTTCCTGGAAGTCGGCGTGCGAGGCTTCGGGCCCGGGGAAGCGGACGGTGACGGTCGCGCCGTTCTGTTCGATTTCGGTTTCTTGGCTGGCCATGATGCAAAAACTCCGCCGACCGAAAGGCCGGTAACTTCTATATCGAAACAATAGCCCCCCCGGCTTCACCGCTCGGCGTGATTCCTATCGTGAATCTTGCTTACCCAACCGGCATAACCCTTCAAGACGGCCCGATCAGGCCTCGCTGGGCTTGCCTTCTGCCAACTCGAACAATGCATCCAGCCTGGCCAATCGCAGCAGAAACGCGACATTCTCCTGGCAGTTCAGTAGCACGATCGAGCCACCCTGCTTTTTGACATCCTGATAGAACATCAAGAGCAAAGCGAGGCAGGCGGAGGGCAGGAACTCAACCTTGTCGAACTCAAGAACGAAACGCTTGGCATCGGTTTCGGTGAGTCGCTGCTTGAGGCTGCCGACCAGCTCGCGCAACTCGTCGGTTTCGACCTCGCTGTGATGAATGTCGACGATGACGCGTTGGCCGTCCTGCTGGATGTCGGCAAGGGGGGTGCTCATAGGAACCCAGAGTTTAGCGTGGCGAGAAAGAAACGTCCCGGCGAAAACATCCTACATCAGCGATCCCAGCCGTGACCCTTCAAGCCGTAGATATGGCTAGGCGAATCCACAGAACCGCATGGGCTTATCTCGACCCGATCCGACGATTCGCAAAGCCTAATCGTCGGCTTGAGTTTTTGTTTAATCGGCTAGCTCCCGCAGCTGCTCCACCCGCGCTTCGATCAACTGACCCTCGGCCGGCACAAGCACCGTTGTGCCCGGCTTGTGTCGGCCCCACCGCATCATCGCAATCGCCACCGCTTTCTGCCCACGCAAGGGCGACGCCGCCGAGCTGGTCACCCCGCCGATGACCTTCTGCTTGTCGCCCGGCTCGAGCACCTGCGCCCCCGCGACCGGCAGGCCGTCACCGTCCAGCTCCAGCCGAACCAGCAGCTTCTTGGGATGACCCAGGCTTTTCATCCGCGCGACGACCTCCTGGCCGAGGTAGCAGCCCTTGGTGAAGCTCACCGCTTCGTCGAGCAGACCGGCCTCGGCGGGCAGCGAGTCCGTGCCGAAGTCGATGTGATGCATCGGTACGCCCTGCTCAACCCGGACCGTGTTGAACGCCGACCAGCCGATCGGCCGACCCCGCAATGACGCCCGCCGCCGCTCAGCGAACTCCGCGTCGACCTCCGCATCCGGTTCGTAACCCGCCATGTCGAGCAGGGCTCGATGTACCGCCACCGCATCAGCGCTCGGAACAATCAGCCGAACACCCAGCACCGTCCCCAAGTCCCAGCGGTAGGCGGTCGCCTGTACCCGCTCTGCATCGCTGTTTCCCGAAGCAGCGACGGCGATGCCCACCACCTGATGATTACCCCGTTCACCCAACGGTGGCGAAGCCTGCTCGGCCTGCGACACCTTGTCCATCAGCCGCAGCGCCGCCGGGCCGAGCAGCCAGAACACGGATCGTTGATCCAGAATTTCAGTCGTCACATCCTCGGTGAACAGCCTGGCATCGATCAGCTCGCGTAGCCAGTCCACGTCGAACAGGTCCGTCTCCAGCCAGGTCGATGCGTCGCCATGATGAATGATCAGGTCCGCCGCGATGTGGCCCTTTTCGTTGAGCTGCAACCCGCGGACGGTCTGCCCGCCCGTCAGCTTGTTGATCTCCTGCGTACACAGGCGGTGCAGGTAGTCCTTCACATCGGTCCCGGTCAACTGCAGGATCGTTCGCTGCGGCAGGTGCAGGATGCCGACGTGCCTTCGGATCGCGGCATACTCCGCCTCGAAGCTGCCCTCCCCAGTGGCATGGCCAAACGACTCGGCCATCTCGATCCGCCGACCATCGCCCAGCTCCGGCCCCCACGCCATCATCTCCGCCCCGAGACTTTCGAGGTGCCGGGTCATCTCGCTTTGATGCAAACTGTCCATCCCGCCAGTCTATCCCGCCCAACCAAGCCGCGGATGAGGCTCTGTGAATCCGCGGATCGAATCGTTTTCGATCCTGCCCGAATTGGCCGACCCACCCGCGATCCCGTAAAGTCTCCGCTCCCCGCTAGGAGAAAACCATGCCAAAGCAAACCATTGCCGATGTCGACCTGAACAGCAAAAAAGTCCTGATGCGTGTCGACTTTAACGTCCCGCTCGATGATGCGGGCAACGTCACGGACGACCGCCGCGTCCGCATGGCGGTTCCGACGATCCAGCACGTGCTGGACCACGGCGGGTCGGTCGTGCTGATGAGCCACCTGGGCCGACCCAAGGGCGAGCCGGACCCGAAGTTCAGCCTCAAGCCCGCGGCCGACAAACTCGCCGAACTGCTCGGCCAGCCGGTCCCGCTGACCGCCGACACCGCCGGCGAGGCGGCCGACAAGCGGGTGCGTGCGATGGCAGCGGGCGAAGTGGTCTGCCTCGAAAACGTCCGTTTCAACGCCGGCGAAAAGAAAGGCGATGACGAGGCCTACATCAACGCCCTGGCCGACTTGGGCGATGTCTACTGCAATAACGCCTTCGGCACGTGTCACCGCACCGAAGCCTCGATGTATGCCGTGCCAAAAAAGATGAAAGAGCAGGGCAAGCCGGCCGTCGTGGGCTTCCTCGTCGAGAAGGAAATCCAGTACCTGACGGACACGATCCAGTCGCCGCAGCGGCCGTTCATCGCGATCTTGGGTGGGGCCAAGGTCAGCGACAAGATCAACGTCATCGACAACCTGCTGGGCATCTGCGACAAGGTCCTGATCGGCGGGGCGATGGCGTACACCTTCAGCCTGGCCCAGGGCGGCAAGGTCGGCGGCTCGCTCGTTGAACCGGACAAGACCGACTTGGCGAAAGAGTTGATCGAAAAGGGTGGGGAGAAATTGGTGCTGCCGACCGATACGCACGCCGGGGATGACTTCTCGGGTGATTGCAACAAGCAGGTGGTGCAGTCCGGCGAGATCCCGGATGGTTACGAGGGCTTGGACATCGGCCCGGAGACCGCCAAGCATTACGCTTCGCTGATCAAGGACGCCAAAACTGTGGTCTGGAACGGCCCGATGGGCGTCTTCGAGATGCCGCCGTTCGACCACGGGACAAAAGCCGTCGCCCAGGCCATCGCCGAGGCGACTTCTTCCGGGGGCGCGACGACGATCATCGGCGGGGGCGACTCGGCCGCGGCCATCGAGCAGATGGGCCTGGCCGATCAGGTCAGCCACGTCAGCACCGGCGGCGGGGCCAGCCTCGAAATGCTCGAAGGCAAATCCTTCGCCAGCGTCGATTTGCTGGATGACAAATAAATCAGCAGCCTTAACCGCAGATTACGCAGATCACACAGATTAAAAACTGATTTTCTCAATCAGATTTTAATCAGCGAAATCTGCGTAATCTGTGTTCGAGGCTGTTTTCCCCGCGTAACTTTGCGAACTCTGCGGTTTAATAAAATGTCACATTTAGACCCCGCTATCAAATCCATGGACGACATCGTCGCGCTCTGCAAGCGCCGCGGGTTCGTCTACCCCGCCTCCGAAATCTACGGCGGCATCAACGGCTTCTGGGACTTCGGCCCACTGGGCACCGCCCTGAAAAACAATATCCGCGACCACTGGTGGCACCACATGGTCACCGCGCCACCCATCGGCCCGGACGGCCAACCCGTCGAAATTGTCGGCCTCGACTCGGCCATCATCCAAAACCCCAAAACCTGGGAAGCCTCCGGCCACGTGGGGGGGTTCAGCGATCCGATGGTGGATGACCGCGAAACCAAATCACGATTTCGCGCAGACCATGTCATGGTCCTGCAACCCAAGTCTGGCAATGGAAAAGCTTACGCCTACCTAGAAAATGACGATGCTGCAGTTCTCAAGCGACTCAAGAAAGATAAAGCGAGTCGCGACGATTACGAACAAGTCGCTTTGCTCGATCTCGATGTATCGCAGTATGAAAATATACAAAGTCCCGATGCGAAAGAGACTGGCACGCTGACCGAACCTCGCGAATTCAACCTGATGTTCATGACCTATGTCGGGGCATTGGCGACTGAGGACAACAAAGCTTACCTCCGCCCGGAAACCGCGCAAGGTATCTTCCTGAACTATAAAAACGTGCTCGACACGATGCGGGTGAAGGTGCCGTTTGGCATCGCGCAAGTCGGCAAAAGTTTCCGCAACGAAGTCACCCCCCGCAACTTCATCTTCCGGGGGCGGGAATTCGAGCAGATGGAGATGGAGTGGTTCTGTCCCCCGGAAGAGTCACAGCAGTGGTATGAGTTTTGGCGGAACGAGCGGTTCAAGTGGTGGCTGACGCTCGGCGTCGCTGAGGATAACCTGACGCTGCGGGATCATGACCCGGATGAGTTGTCGCATTACTCCAACGCCACGGTCGATGTCGAATACAAATACCCCTTCACCGCCCCCGGCTACGGCGAACTCGAAGGCGTCGCCCACCGTGGGAATTACGACCTGACGCAGCACCAGACGCATGCCAAGGTCAAGATGGAATACTTCGATCAGGCCGCCCAACTCAAGGCGAAGGAAGCGGGCAAATCGAAGGACGAGATCGACGCGGTGAGCAAATACATCCCGCACGTCATCGAGCCGGCCAGCGGCCTGACGCGGGCGGTGCTGGTGCTGCTCTGCGAGGCGTACACGCCCGACCCGGATCGGCCTTCCGGGGTGGTGATGAAATTCAAGCCGAAGTTCGCGCCGATCAAGGCGGGCATCTTCCCGCTGGTGAATAAGGATGGCATGCCCGAGATCGCCCACAAGCTGTACATGCAGCTGCGCGGGAAGTACGCGGTGCAGTACGACGCGAAGCAGAGCATCGGCAAGCGTTATGCGCGGATGGATGAAGCGGGTACGCCATTCTGCATCACGGTCGATGGCGACACGCTCAACGATCAGGCGGTGACCATCCGGGATCGCGACACGGGGCAGGCGCTGCCGGAACGTGTGGCGTTGGACAAGGTCGAGGCGTTTCTGGCTGAAAAATTGGCAGGTTGAGAAAGTAATGCGTTTAGCGGGTGACGCGGAGCGTCCCGCGGATCGTCCACGGGCACCTTCGGTGCACCCGCTAAAGGTCCTCATCATCGAACAGCACCCGCGTCGGCGGGGTGTCGAGGTCGTCAAGTTGGCCCTTGCGTATCGACCAGATGAACGCGGCCAGTGCGGCCCCGGCGAGGACCAAGGCCAGCGGAATCATGATGTAGATCACGGACATGTAGCACCCCCTTGCCAGCGGGTCAGTCGAGCGACGGCGTGGCTGAGCACGGTCAGCGAGCTGATCGGCATCAGGATCGCCGCCAGCCAGGGCGAGATCAGCCCGGCTGCGGCGAGGCTGACCGCCAAGGCGTTATAGCCCAGCGACAGCACGAGGTTGCGTCGGATAAGTTGCACCGTAAATCGGCTCAGGCGGATCAGTTCGGTCAGCGGGGCCAGGCCCGGCCGAGCGGTGTAGACATCGGCGACTGCCATCGCGGCCTCGACCCCACCCTTCACCGCGATCCCGACGTCCGCTGCCGCCAGGGCTGCGGTGTCGTTGACGCCATCGCCGACCATGATGATGCGTCGGCCGTCGCCGCGGTATTGCCGAACCAACACCGGCTTGTCCTCTGGGGCGAGTTGGGCGTGGCCATCCTGCGTGGCGATGCCGACGGACGCGGCGACATGGCGGACCGCCTCGGCCGAGTCACCGGAGAAGATGACGGGCTGCCAACCGGAGGTGCGGAGTTCTGCGACCGCCTCGGCACTGCCGATCTGCAGCGTGTCCTGCAACACCGCGAATGCGCTGACCTCGTGTTGCCATGCAACCCAGACCACCGAAGCGCCCTGAGCGGTGAACGCTTTGGCCTGTCGTTGCCAAGCTTCGCTCAACGCGATGCCTTGTTCCACCAGAAAGCGGTCATTGCCAAGATGCAAAACTTGCTCATCGTTCGTGGCGGTCAGCCCGCCGCGGGGGTCTTCGACGATTTGCGTGAATGGATTTGCCTGGCCGGGTGATGATTGACCGTAGGTATCGTGCAGCGCTTGGCCGACAGGGTGGGTCGCGTCTTGCTCAGCGAGACCCACGAGCGGTTGCAGGGCGGGGTCGCCGACCCAGTCGGTGACACGGAGTTGGCCGGCGGTGATGGTGCCGGTCTTGTCGAGGGCGAGGATGCCGGTTGTTTGATCTTTGGAATGAGCGTGGCCGAGCTTCTCGAACACGGCGGCGTCTTTGACGAGGATGTCACGGCGGGCCGCGACGCCGACACTCATCGCGAGGGTCAGCGGGGTGGCCAGGCCCAGTGCGCAGGGACAGGCGACAATGAGCAAGGCGACCGCGTGGCTGATTGCGGGTTCCGGACCGGCCGCCCACCACCAGCCGGCGAGTACCGCCCCGGCCAAACCCAAAACGGCCAACGTAAACCACCCCGCGATGCGGTCGGCGAGCCGCACGATCGCGGGCTTGTGTTGCACATCGGCCGACGCTTCCTCCATGAGTCGCGACAGGCGGGTGGCCGGTCCGACGGCTTGAACGGTGATTTCGATGGCCGGGCCGACGTTGCGTGTGCCGGCAAAAACCGCGTCGCCTTCCCCGACCGCGGTGGGCAGGGCTTCGCCGGTGAGCGAGGCGGTGTCGAGATGGGTTTGGCCATGCAACACAAAGCCATCCACCGACAGCCGTTGGTTGCTCGGGATGCGGACGCGGTCCCCCGGCACGACCGCTTCGATGGGCAAGTTGACCCATGTGTCACCCCGCCAAACCGTGCAGCCGACAGGCGTGAGCGATTGCATCAGCGTGACGGAATCCACCGCATGACGCTGCTGCCGCATTTGTAGATACCTGCCGACCAGTAGCAGAAACACGAGCACGCACAGCGAATCGAAATAGATCTCGCCCCGTCCGGTGATGACGTTGACCAGCCCCGCCACCCCGCCGACGCCGAGCGCTAAAGCGATGGGCAGGTCGAGTGTGACGCTGCGGGTTTTCAAGCCCGCCCACGCCCCGCGAAAGAAAAGTGACCCCGGCCAGGCGAGGGCGATGATGCCGACGATAACGCTGATGAGGCGGAAGAAGTTTTCGTACTCGGCGGCCATCGCGTCGAGCAGACCGAGGTAGAGCGCGGTCGCCAGCAGCATGGCGTTGCCGGCACACGCCCCGGCGATGCCGATGCGGACCAGCATGTCGCGCTCGTTCTGCAGACGGACTTCACGGGCAGTGCGATCCCCAGCCGGGTGCGGCGGGTAGCCGAGCCGATGCAGCGTCAAGGCCACTTTAGAAAATGAGACTTGGTCTGGGTCCCATGTGACACGGGCGACGCTTTGGCGGAGGCTGAGCCGGGCCTCGACAACGCCGGGGCAGACGCGAGGCAGTTTTTCGATCAGCCAGAGGCAGGCGGCGCAGTGGACGTTGCTGAGCCGGAGGTCCGCCTGCCGCAGCCCGGTGGGCAGCAGGGATGTGTGTGCGTCGAGGAATTCGGCCTCGTCGTAGGGCCGGTACCCGCTGTCGGATTCGGTCGCGTCGGACGGTCCGATGGGCGGGGCGGTTTGGCCGAGCGTTTTGCGGAGCTCGTAATATCGGCTGAGGTCGCAGCCATGGATCATGCGATACACCGCGGCACAGCCGTTGCAGCAGAACTGCTCATCCGCCCCCGGGATGATCAAGCCGTCGGGGACCGGTAAATCGCAGTGGCTGCAGGTTGCTGAGTCCGGGGTCGTGTCAGCTTCTTTCGGTAAAGCAACTTCCGAGGGTGGCGGCGTTGGAGCAAGGGTGGTCACGGGTTGCCCCTAGCCTGAGGATCGGCATCGCAACACGGCGGGGCAGGCAACTCACTTGCGTGACACGCCGGCGTCACCGCGTGCGGCTGGTCCGCGGTCACCGCCTCGGCCCGCGCGAGGGTGGGGATGTCGAGTTGGCCTCGGCCGACCAATGTCCAGCCACCCAGCACGATCAGCGTGATACACGTCAGTGTCGGCAGCCGTCGTCCGAGCGGCCCGGCGAGGGCCTGGATGCCCGCCCCGCAGGCGATCAGCGCAGGCAGCGTGCCACTCCAAAACACGGCCATCACCAGCCCGCCCAGCCAGGGGTTGGCCGTCCCCGCGGCGGTGGCGGCGAAGGCGTAGAGCCAGCCGCAGGGCAGCAGCGTGGTGAGCAGGCCGATCGTCAACGCCCGCCGGGCGGGTGGCATCCGCATGGCGAAGTGTTGCAGGCGATGAATATTCTTCACCCAGGCAGGCGGTAGACGCCAACGTCCGAGTTGGATGCCGCGCTGTCGCAGCAAGGTGATGATGCCAAACATCAGCAACGTTGCACCGGCTAGGGGCAAGGCAACTCGGTTGATACCGACGAGTGTTCCGCCGAGGTCGAGCAGCGAGCCGGCCGTCCCCGCCGCGATGCCGAGCAAGGTGTAGGTCAGCAGTCGGCCGCCGTGGTAGGCCACCGGCAGCCGCCAACGGCCGCCCGACTCCGCATCGGAAAACGCCAGCGCGAGAAACGCCCCGCACATCCCGACGCAGTGCAGCGAGCCGAGCACGCTGGCCAGAAAGACAGCGACCACCAGTGCGGTCATGGCCCACCCGCCTTTGCCCCCAGCGTCTGACCGCCCGCTAACTCGATCTCGCGGATTTCGATAAACCGCCAGCCGTCGCGTTCCGCGAGCAACTCGGCGGTGTACCTCCCCCGCATCGGCAACTCCGCGACATCCTGATATTGACCGGGCTGATCCTCAACAGCATGGAGATGCATCGCCTCAACTTGGCCATCCGCCAACCGGGTCAGTCGTAGCGCAATCTCGGCATCTGATATCGGCTGATTTTCCGCGTCATGCAGCGACACAACGATGAGCCGTATGCCCTCTGCATCCACCAGCGAGCCGGGTCGGATAGTGACCTGCCAACCCAACTCGGCACTCGCGGCGAGGTCGGCCTTGTGCTGATCAAACGTCACTGCCCGCTCGTAATAGTCCGGCACGACGCCCCGCCCGGTCCCGCCGACGGCAAGCGTTACCGCGGACAGAATCAGGACGGCGTGACCGCCCAGCAGGCCGACGATGATCATCGGCCATTTGATCGCAAATCGGCGTCGAGGGTCGGGGTCTGTGGATTGATTCATGGCAAGCTTCAGGGGGTATGTGGTGTGGTAAGCCGCTCAAGGCAGGCCACGTCCGCAGCGTTTTGCAACCCTGGTGTCCTGACGGCAAAGCCCGCCAGACCACGCCACCCGGGGTCGTTTGTGTGGAGGTCGATCATGGCGTGATACCTTCCGGGGGGGCGGTCGGGCCTTGCAGGATCAGGGTGTGGTCGAAGGTCGTGTTGCGGTCGTCGATGATCTGGAGGTGGGCGTTGACTCGGCCGGCGGTCAACGCTTGGTAGGGCAGCAGGACACGGACCGGCTGGGTGATGGTTTCGCCCGGCTCGAGCGTGACCTGCGGCGGGTTGACGTCGAGCGTGGCCCCCGCGATCCCGGGCATGGCGAAGCGGTAGGTGCGCGGCTGGGCGGTGCGGTTGGTGATTTTCACACGCAACCCGTTGTCGACCCGGCCATCATCAAGCACGGCGAAGGGTCGGCCCGCGTTGCGTAAAACCTCGATGTCCGAGCTGGGCTGATTCAGCAGCGTGACGATCAGCACGGTCAGCAGGATGCAGACCGCCAATGGATAAAGGATCACGCGTGGACGCAGCAGTCGGCTGGGCTTGCGGTCGATGGCGTCCTGCGAGCTGTAGCGGATCAGACCCCGCGGCCGTTTGAACCGGTCCATGATGTCGTTGCACGCATCGATGCACTGCGCACAGTTAATGCATTCAAGCTGCAAACCGTCGCGGATATCGATGCCCGTCGGGCAGACCTCGACGCATTGGTAGCAGTCGACACAGTCGCCCACCACGGGCAGGTTGATGTCTTCGCCACGCTTGGCTTTGCGTGGTTTGCCACGGGGTTCGCCGCGCTGGGGGTCGTAGCTGATGATGACCGATTGGCGGTCGAGCATGACGGACTGAAATCGGCCGTAAGGGCAGCCGATGATGCAGAGTTGTTCCCGCCAATAGGCGACATCGAAAAACATGAAGCCGGTCACGCCGGCAAAGAGCAGGAACGCGCCGGGGTGTTCCCAGGGCGGGCTGGTCCAGATCCAGCGGGTGAGGTTGTCCGTGCCGACGAAGTAAGCGAGGAAGGTGTTGGCGATGTGGGCACAGAGGATGAGGTAGACGCCGTACATGGCCGGCCATTTCCAGCCGGCCATGGATTTCGCGGGCTTGCCGCCGACGCCGGTTTTGCCGGTGAACCAGCGTTCGATGGGTCGGAAGACGAATTCGAGGTAGACCGTCTGCGGGCAGGCCCAGCCGCACCAGACCCGGCCGAGCACCGCAGTGAAAAAGAAGATCGACAGGAAAATAATCAGGATCGCCAGCGCCAGCGGCAGCGTGTCGGTGGGCAGGAAGGTCTTGCCGAAGATGAGAAATTCACGGGCGGGGATGTCCAGCAGCACCAGCGGTCGGCCGTTGTACCGCAGCCAGGGCAGGACCGTAAAAAACGCGATCAACCCCCACGCCACCGCCCGCCGACGATGCCAATGCTTGCCCTTGGCCAGCCGTGGCCGAAGCCAGCGCCGCCGACCATCGGCCTCGAGCGTCGACAGCACCCGCTCCTCGGGTTGCAGCAAGTTTTGGTTCTCAGCGGTCATGGCTCAACTTTGGAGACGTCTAACTCTTGATCTGGGAAAACAGGCTTAAGCCGGGGATGAGGCTTTGCGAATCCCCGGATGAGCCGGGTCAACCTCATGAGCATCCGGGGATTCGCCGAGCCTCATCCCCGGCTTGGAAATGTGTTCTTGGAGGTTATTGGATCATCAGTGTTGCTCATTCACTCAAACCTCTTTAGTGGATCACTCTTTCTCAAAAAACGGCGGGATGATTTCCCCTTCCGGGGGCATCCCGCCGGGGGTGTTCTTGCCACGCAGCGAGGCGACGTACGCACTGACCAGCACAACTTCGTTGGACTGCAGCTTGTTTTCCCACGCCGGCATGGCCCCGTTGTTCGCGCCTTTGTTGAGCACGCGGTAGATACCCTCGGCATTCGTCAGGTTCAGGTAATGGTCGTCCGTAAGGTTCGGCCCCGAGCCGGGTAGGCCCACGCCGCCCGTCGCGTGGCAGGCGGTGCAGTTGGCCTGGAAGATCGATTGGCCGGCCGCCAGCCATTTGCTTTCTTCCGGATCATTCACGAAGCGATTCAACGTCGCTTTGTCTTGCTTAAGCTCACCTAGCTCGGCAAACTGCTTCATCAAAGCGTTGGTCTTGGCCTGCTCGTAGGACTCGGCGTAGCCGAACAGCGACGGCACGGCCTCGCTGACCAGCAGGTACAGCGGGGCGAACAGCACAGACAACACAAACAGCCAGACCCACCACCCGGGGGTCGGGTTGTCGTATTCCTGGATGCCGTCGTAATTGTGGCTGGTCAGCGGATCGGGGTAGTCGTCGTCGGGCATATTTGGGGGTTGGGGGTTGGGGTTTGGGTTTTGGGGGTTAGGGGTTGGGCTGGGAGGGGGCGTTTGAGGCTTGCTCGGGGCCGCCCTGCGAGGGCGTTTCGCCTTGCAGTTTTTCCTTCCGGGGGCGGGGGTCGATGGGGTCGTTGGGGTCGTCGTGGAGGGGTATGCTGGCCCAGCGATTCACGGTCTTGCGTTTGCGGGTGAGCACCCAGAGGGTCACCAGCAGGAAGACACTGAAGAAGATCACCAGCGCGATGCTCGAGAGCAGGTCGGCCGAGGTGGACTCGAAGATTTCCTTGAACTTGCCCATCTACTTCGCCTCCGAAATCAGCTCGACGGGTTGAGCGGGATTGCCCGGTTCGCCTTCTTCCGCAGGCGTGCCCGGGCCGACCGGATCGGGGGCATCCGGCGTCATGTCCGGCCGGGGCTCGTCGATCGTGGCATCACCCGCCCCTTCCGGCGCGGGTAGCGGGGCATCCACCGCCGTCAGGTCAGTGCCTAACCGTTGGAGATACGCGATCAGCGCGATCGACTGCGTGTCCGCGATGTCGATCGGCTCGGTCTCGCCGGTGGGGATGAAAGGCCCGCCATTTTGCTCGAGAAACCGCTCGTAAATTTCCTTGGCCTGGGCCTCGGCATCCTCAATGCCCGCCGCGATTTCTTCGTCGGTGTAAGGCACGCCGACAGCACGGTTCGCTTTCATGCGTAGCGGGATGGACTTGTAGTCGATGTCCTTCTCCATCAGCCAGGGATAGGCGGGCATGATCGAGCCGTAGCTGAATGCCCGGGGGTTGTCGAAGTGCAGGACATGCCAACTGTCGGTCCGCAGCCCGCCTTCGCGGGCCAGGTCCGGGCCGATGCGGCGGCTGCCCCACTGGAAGGGGTGGTCGTAGACCGACTCGCCGGGCTTGGAGTAGTCGCCGTACCGTTTGGTTTCGCTGAGGATCGGGCGGATCATCTGCGAGTGGCAGTTGTAGCAACCCTCCGCGACGTAGATGTCTCGGCCCGCCAACTCCAACGGCGTATAAGGCTTGACCGATTGAATCGTCGGCACGTTCGAGCGGATCACGAACGTCGGGATGATCTCGAACAGCGACGCGACGACCACCGCGATGATGACGAAGACCGTGAACTTGATCGGCATCCGTTCCCAGGTCCGGTGCCACCACATCGTGGTCCAGACATCGATCTTGTTGGCCAGCGGCACGACGCCGGTGAGGTCCGAGGTCGGGCGGACTTCGCGCTCGAAATCTTTGGAAAGCGGGGCGGCTTCGATGACCGGCTCGTCGTACTTCTCCGGCCGACCTTTCCAGGTCTTGTAGAGGTTGACCGCCCCGACGACCGCCCCGGCGAGATAAAGCAGCCCACCGCCGACGCGGATCCAGTAAAACGGGATAATCTTCGTCGTGGTTTCGACAAAGTCGGGGTAGGCGAGCTGGCCTTCCGGGGTCATCGCCCGCCACATCAGGCCTTGAGTCAGCCCGGCGACGTACATCGAGATGACGTAGAGCAGGATGCCGACCGTCGCCAACCAGAAATGCAGGTTGGCAAGTTTGACGCTGAATGTCTTGGACTGGAACAAACGCGGGGCGAGCCAGTACATCATGCCGAACGTCATAAAGCCGTTCCAGCCCAGCGCACCGGAGTGGACGTGGCCGATGCCCCAGTCGTTGTAATGGCTCAACGCATTGACCGCCTTGATCGAAAGCATCGGGCCTTCGAAGGTCGCCATGCCGTAGAACGTGATGCCGACGACGAAGAATTTGAGGATCGGGTCGGAGGTGACCTTATGCCAGGCCCCGCGGAGCGTGAGCAGGCCGTTGATCATCCCGCCCCAGCTGGGCATCCAGAGCATGAGGCTGAACACCATGCCCAATGACGAGGCCCATTCGGGCAGGGCGGTGTAGTGCAGGTGGTGCGGGCCGGCCCAGATGTAGATGAACACCAGCGACCAGAAGTGGATGATCGACAGGCGGTAGGAGAAGACCGGCCGATTCGCGGCCTTGGGCAGGTAGTAGTACATCAGCCCGAGGAAGGGCGTGGTGAGGAAGAAGGCGACGGCGTTGTGGCCGTACCACCACTGCATCATCGCGTCCTGCACGCCGGCATAAATCGGGTAGCTCTTCAAGTAGCCAAGGGGGCTTCCGGGGGTGCCGAACGCCATGAGCGGGACCCAGAGGTTGTTGAAGATGTGCAGGATCGCGACGGTGACGATGGTGGCGATGTAGAACCACAGCGCGACGTACATGTGTCGTTCGCGGCGCTTGATGAGCGTCATGAAGAAGTTGATGCCGAAGAAGCCCGCCCAGACTACAGCGATGGCGATGTCGATCGGCCATTCGAGCTCGGCGTATTCCTTGCCCTGCGTGATGCCCAGCGGCAGCGTGACCGCGGCGCTGACGATGATCGCCTGCCAGCCCCAGAAGTGCAGTTGGCCCAGCAGGTCCGACCACATCCGGGCCTTGCACAGGCGCTGGGTCGAGTGGTAGATGGCCGCGAAGATGGCGTTGCCCGCGAAGGCGAAGATCGCGGCGTTGGTGTGCAGCGGACGTAGTCGGCCGAAGGTGATGTATTCAATCCCGCCGTTGAGCGCGGGCACGGGCAATTCGACCGCGAGGATCAGCCCGATGAGAAACGCGACTAGGCCCCAGACCAGTGTGGCCCAGAGGAACATGCGGACGATCTTGTCGTTATACACAAAACGATCCAGATGTCCGTTATAGGCGGTCAGATCGGGGTCGGGTGCGGGTTTTGCATCCGTCGGCAGGCTGGTCATGGAACAGTTCTCAGCGGGCTGGGGTGGTTCTGAGGTGTCGTCGTGCGGTCAGGTAAATCGGGTGGTGTCTACATAGAGGAGTGCGGCTATCGGCTGCTCGAGTCGGTTTTATCTAGAGGTCAATGCCGGATCCCTGTCGAGGCGGGGCGGTCGGGGTTATTTTTGCCCTCGACGGTGATGTCGCATAAGGGCTTGGTGCGATTGGGTTTGCTGAGCATTTGGCCGATCGTCTGCTCACTGAAGGCTTGCTCGGTGGCCTGCATCGTGTCATCGAGAACGCGGTGCAGGTTGCAGAGGTTCTTGCCGTGTCCTGCCAGTCCGAGCGGACAGACGTGGATGCGTTGCACAGGCTCGACAGCGTTGACGACTTCGAGGATGGTCAGCCCGTCCGGGTCGCGGGCGAGGGTGTAGCCGCCGTGGATGCCGCGTTGGCCGGTCACGATGCCCGCCTGGGCGAGGCTTTTGAGGATTTTCGAGAGGTAGCTGCTTGGCATCCGCGTCGCTTGGGCGATGCTCATGCTGGTGTGCGTTTCCTTCGGCTGATCTGCCAGCCAGACCACGGCACGCAAAGCATATTCGACGGTATTGGACATTTGCATCAGGGCATTCCCGCTGTATTATGGATATCTTTATCCGTTATAGGTGATTTGTCAACCGGACTTTCATGATGTTTTCAGCGATGCTGCAGATCCCCGGAAGTTGCCGAATTGGACGAATCGGCTACACTCGCCGTCTCGCCTGCCTCGCGACCACCCTTTTCAACAAGAGATTCGTTTCGTGGCCCGAATAGGTTTGTTATCCGATTCGCATGGCCGTGCCAGCACGACCCGTCGTGCGGTTGCCGCCCTGCTCAAGCAAGGCATCGACCGCTTGATCCATCTCGGCGACGTCGGCACGGTGGATGTCATTGACGCACTTGCCGTCGAACACCCCGATACCGACGATCAGATCGAGGCCCATGTCATCTTCGGCAATACCGACTGGGATATCGCAGGCCTGACCGATTACGCCCGTGATCTGGACATCAGCGTCGACCACCCCACCGGCCGACTGAAACTCGACCAGGCCGAATTGGTTTACTGTCACGGCGATAATCAACAAGCCATGGATCAGGCCATCGCGGATCAAGCAACCTACCTTTGTCACGGCCATACCCACCGCGTGCAGGACGAGCGAGTTGAGCAAACCCGGATTATCAATCCCGGGGCACTATTCCGAGCGAAAACCTATACCGTCGCAGTTCTTGACACGGCTGAAGACAGCGTGCAATTTCTTACGGTCGATGGTGCCTGATTGAGCTATAGTAACTTTGGCGACCGCTGTTTAGCGGGTCGAGATCGGGGCTTTTCTGTGAGCCGGTGTCATGTCTGAACAATGCACTACATTCGATGAAGCGCATCTGAACGTGCGCACCTACAGCGAGGGGGACGGCCCGAGTGTCTCCCGCTTGTATGACCAAGGGCTTTTGGAAGGTCAGTTAGCTGCTAATGACACCGGGGCCGATATCGACAATATTCAGTCCGCTTATTTCGACAACCCCCGGCATCATTTCTGGGTCGCGGAGTACGATGGCAAAATCATCGGCATGATCGGCGTCGGATCGGATGAGGACCACACCGCGGAAATCCGCCGACTCCGCGTTGAGCCAAGCCTGCAGACTTCACCCATCGCCGCCCGGCTGGTCGAGGTCGCTCTGGCTCATTGCAAGCATCACAACTATCTCAAAATCCGCCTCGACACCCGTTTCGAGAAAACCGAGGCGGTAGACCTGTTCGACCGTATCGGTTTCCAGCACACGCGCACCCGCGAAGTCCAGGGCAAGGAAATGCTCGAGTTCTATCTCGACCTGTATCGCGACCACACCGACGAAGATGAAAGCAATGGCAGCATCGCCGGCATGCAGGTGACGTGAGGTTCATTTCCGTTTTCGATTTATTCAGATACTGCCAATCCGCGGATGAGGCTCTGCGAATCCGCGGATTGCCCCTCGGTCATCATGAGATTGCTCCCACGAACCGCTTCGTGGATCAACCCGTATACAATATGCTTCCCCTTTTTCATCTCGCTGGAGTCTGTATGACCGCTCTGCCTCAGGATGCTCATCAACACGACCACGCGGTGGCCGCTGTCACCCCGCCCGCCCATGACTCGGACCGCAAGGTCGATCTGAAAATCATTGCGGTGATGTTCGGCTGCACGGTGCTGCTCGCCGCGGTTGCCGCCCGCTATATCTTCGATTCGCCGGACCACTCGGCCCTGCTCGCGATGGCGGCGTCAATCCTGCTTGGCGGGCCGATCGTCTACGGTGCTGCCAGGGGTCTGATCACAGGTCGATGCTCGCATGACCACGGCCCGACCCATAACCACTCCGCAAGTTGCAACCACGATCACGAGCATGTCTCTAACCACAAGTCCCATCAGCCCGAGCACCACAGCGATTCGCATATGGAAGAGCTGGTCGCGCTCGCGGTGCTGTTCGCGTTCGCCAACGGCGACTATCTCGAATGTGCGGCGGTCGCCTTCTTCATGCTCATCGCCTCGCTGATCGAGCACCGAACCGCCGTGGGTGCGCTCAAGAGCATCGAGTCGCTGATCCGTATTACCCCGACTCGTGCGGTGCAGCTCATGCCCGATGGCAGCGAGCAGGAAGTGCAGGCGGCCAACCTCAAGCCCGGCGATGTCGTTCTCGTCCTGCCGGGCGACAACATCCCCGGCGACGGCGTGGTCAAGCAGGGCGTCTCCACCATCGATGAAGCGAACATCACCGGCGAGTCCCTGCCGGTCGAAAAAGCGATCGGCGATGAGGTGTACGGCGGCACGATCAACGAGACCGGCCGACTCGAAATTGAAATCACCCGGGCCGGCCAGGACTCGACGCTCGGCAAAGTCCAGTCGCTGATTCTGCAGGCCGCCCAAACCCGACCGGCCGCGGTCCGCGAGCTTTCCAAGTATGCCGCTTTCTATACGCCCGTCGTCGTGATGCTCGCGGCGATCCTGTATTTCTTTACGCATGAACTCGAATACGCGATCAGCCTGCTGCTGATCGCCTGCCCGTGTGCGATGATCCTCGCCGCTCCGACAGCCGTCGTGGCAGCGCTCTCGGCCGCTTCGCGGTTGGGCATTTATGTGAAATCAGTCGCCGACCTCGAAGTGATCCGCCGGGTCACCGCATTTGTGTTCGATAAGACCGGCACGATCACGACGGGCAACCTTGCGGTCACCCGGATGAAGCCGGCCGAGGGCATCGATGCGGCAGACTTGTTACAGGCGGCGGTATCTGCCGAACAAAACTCGCGTCACCCGGTGGCCCGGGCGGTCCTGGCGATTGCACAAAAAGCCAATGTCACGCCGCAGTCGGTCGAGCATTTCGAGGAAGTCGCCGGCCGCGGCGTCAAGGCCCAGGCGGGCGGACGCTCGATCATGGTCGGCCGACCGAACTGGCTGGAAGAGCAGGGCGTCGATATCTCCGCTTCGGACATGGCTGAGTCGGAAGGCCTGTCGCTGCTGTTCGTCGCGATCGATGGACAGTATGCGGGATGGTTGGGCTTGGCCGATGCGCCGCGGCCGAGTGCCGCCCCGGCCATCGCTGAGCTGGGCGAGCTCGGCGTGAAACGTCGCGTGATGATCACCGGCGACCGTCAAAGCCCCGCCAAGCGTGTCGCAGAAGCGGTGGCATTGACCGACTATCACGCCGAGGCCTTGCCGGGCGACAAGCTCACGCTCGTCGAGGACCTTAAGGCCGCGGGTCACACCGTGGCGGTCATCGGTGACGGCGTGAACGATGGCCCGGCGCTAGCCGCTGGTCACGTCAGCATCGCCATGGGCGCTGCCGGCTCCGACGTCGCGGTCAACTCCGCATCCATCGCGTTGATGAACAACAACCTCGACCGGTTGCCGTTTCTCGTGACGTTGTCACGTCAGACCGTCAGCGTGATTCGGCAGAACCTGATCGGCACGCTGGTCTACATCCTGCTTATGCTCGGGCTGCTGGCCGGCGGTTGGCTGACCCCGCTGGGCGCCGCGATCGGCCATGGCATCAGCTCGATCATCGTGATCTTCAACTCCGCCAGGCTGGTTCGTGCAGGCGAAAATTTAGAGGTACACGCCGTAGAGCCGACCCGTCACCACGCCCCGATCGCCACTACCCCTGTCGCAGCCCCGGCCACGGCTACTGCTTGAGTCCTGAATTTTATCCGACCCAGGGCAGTTGCTGCCAAAGCGTCAACAGCATCGCCTGGGCTTCGGTGCCGAAGGCCATGATGAGGGTGACGCCGAATGCCGCCCACGCGATGAATAGCAGGCCGACTTTACGCCGATCAAGCTTGAACGCCAGCCAAGTGATCACCGGCCCGCCGATCAGCAGCAGCAGCATCGGGTAAAACGAAACGTTGGCAACCCAAGCCCAGATCGCTTCGAATACGCGGACCCGTGGCGGCTGCCAACGCGTGGTAAATCCCAGCGTCGCTAATAAAGCGACCTGTAAGGCGACAACGGTCAGCACCAGCGACACCGCGATGCGGGGACGGCGGTTGTTCGTATTCGAATGTGAAGTTTTCATAGCCATGCTTCAACCCAGCGATATGTTCCGCCGATTGTCCAGTGGAATCGACCCATCATTTCTGCAACGGCCTTAAAAAATCGGATTAATCGGATTAAGCGTTTCCCGCTGACTTGGGCGGGAGAATTGGCCGATACAAAGCAATAGACCTGCGGGTCTGCGCGGCGTTGTCACGTTGACGACCGATAACAACGCCGGGGGAAGCCTCGGAATCTGTCATGGCTGGATCGCTGAACATCAACACACAGGACTGGATCGGCCTGCTCCGGACGATGTGCGAACGTAACGAGTCGCTGGAGGTGCATACCCCCGGTGCAGGCGGGGCTGGCGATCATGCTTTCAACGCCCGCCTGCTCGAAGTCAATCCTGAGTCAGGGGCTTTCGTGCTGGAGCGCCCGCCTAACGCCCCGCCCGGCGTGCTGGCCAAGGATCAGCCGGTCAAGCTGTACGTCATGGTCGGCAGCACCCGCGTCGGTGCGGTCTCGAAGGTGTTGACCCTTGGCAAATTCAGGCTGAATGACAAGGTCCGCGTTGTCGCTGCACAGCTTGAACCTGCCCGGCGGATCGGCCCATCACAGCGTCGTGCATCCTTCCGCGCGTCGACCGTCGGGGCTGAGATTCAGGGCGTGCTGATTCACCCCAGCCAGGGGCCGCCGGTGCCCGCACAGCTGGTCAATATCAGTGAGGGCGGCGCGGGGCTGGTGGTCAACCTGCATCAGAAACAGCTCGAACGGCTGCTCGCGGAGTCCACGCGGATCACGCTACCCTTGGACCCGAAAGAGCCCGCCATCGATGCCGGTTGCCAAATCGTTCGACATGACAAATGCAAGGGCGGATTCAATCTGGGGATCAAGTTCGATTTCGATTCACCTGCCGATCAAAGGCAGGCGGCCGCGATGCTGCAGAAATTCTCGATGGCCCAGCAGCGGCTGCAACTCCGCCGACTCCGCAGCGCGAGCTAACCTCTGAATGTTCAAGTTCAGCGGGACCGGCAAACCCGCTCGCATCATCACACTGCCATCTGTAGCGACCGATGCGCTTCGTCGCTGAGTTCTTGCTGACGCTGTGCGTATTGAGACTCAGACAAGTCCTGATCGAAGCTGCCAACCATTTCCCGCATCGCGGATTGCCCCTCATCGGTTGACAAGCGATCGGCAAAGCATTGCTTGACAACGTCGAGCATGATGTCGGTAGAAACCGAAGCGCCGGGTGACGCGCCCAGCAGGGCGGAGATCGTCTTGCGGTCGTCGGTGACGACTTGCGTGCCGAAATGCACGATGCCGGCGTTGCCATCCTCCTTTTTGATGACCTGCACACGGATGCCCGCCTCAATCAGTTGCCAATCCTCGTCTTTAGCATCCGGATAGAACTTACGCAGCTCGCCCATCCGCGTGTTCATGCTTTGCAGGCTCTGCTGCATGAGGTAGCGGATCAGCGGGATATTGTGCAAGCCGACCTTGACCATCGAGCCGATGTTGTCCGGCCGGGCCGAGGTAAACATGTCGGTGAATTTGCCCGTGCGGTGCAGGAACTTCGTGGTCCACGAGCCATAAGGACCAAAGAGGATCGCTTTTTCGCCATCGATCACGCGGGTATCGAGGTGCGGCACAGCCAGTGTCGGGGCCGAGTCCGGCGACATGCCGTAGACCTTTGCGTGATGCTGCTCAACCAGTTCGGGCTTGCGGCAAACCAGCCATTGCCCGGCAATTGGGAACCCGCCGAAGCCTTTGAACTCGGGGATGCCGGCTTTCTGCAAAAGCTTGACGCTGCCGCCGCCCGCACCGATGAACACGAACCGCGCGATGCGGGTTATCCGCTGACCGTTGGAAGATTTCTGGATCGTGACCTGCCACCGTCCATCGGTTTGCTGCTTCAATCCAACGACACGATGGCCGGCGAAGGCAGCACAGCCGTCCTGCTGGTCCAACCATTGGACGAGTTGATTCGCGAGTGAGCCGAAGTTCACATCTGTGCCGGCGTCCATCTTCGTCGCAGCGACAGGTTGCTGCGGGTCACGACCCTCCAGCAGCAGCGGGGCCCATTGCTCGAGCACGGCACGGTCCTCGGTGTACTGCATCGACTCGAAGAAGTGATGCTTCTTGAGTTGGTTGTATCTAGAGCGCAGGAAATCGACTTGGTTCTGACCGAAGACGAAGCTCACATGCGGGACCTGATTCACGAAGCTGGACGGGTCGCTGACGATGCCTTGACGCGCGAGAAAACCCCAGAATTGCTTGGATCGCTCGAACTGATTGAAGATTGAAATAGCTTTGGCGACGTCGACCTCGCCATCCTCGCCGCGGAACGGGGTGTAGCTGACCTCGCAGATGCCCGCGTGGCCTGTGCCCGCGTTATGCCAGCCATATGAAGCCTCCTGGGCGAATTGGTCCGCAGCCTCGTAGAGTTCGATGCTCATATCGGGTTGCAGATGTTTCAGCAGACCCGCGAGGGTTCCGGACATGATGCCGCTGCCGATGAGCAGGGCGTCGACAGTCTCAGAATTGGCGGAGGCAGTATCAGGCATGCGGGCAATCTCAGGTTAGTTCAGGCGAGTTCGTGTGAATCGAAAACGATAGCAGATAGCGGACCGATTCATGGCTCATCTGCCCACATCGAGGCACGATGCAGGCAATCGGCCAGCGATCAGTGGGGGCAACAACTCTGCCAAACGGGAGGGGGCAAAGCGGTCGGTGCTGGCCGCGATGTCTTGCGTGTTCCACCAGCGGTGCTCGGCCAGATCGGTCGTCTCGTAATCGAGCATGCCATGGGTCTGAACGTCATGCTGATCGATACGGACGAGAAAGTACCGCTCTTGTTGGCGGAAGCTTTTGTGGCCGTACCGGATGTCGACGGTGCGTTGCCAAATCGCCGGGCCGAGTTGATCGGCGGATAGCCCTAGGCCGGTCTCTTCGAACAATTCGCGAATCGCGGCATCCTCGAAGGATTCACCCGCATCCAGCCCCCCGCCCGGCGTGATCCAGAACCGCGTCCCTTTGACGGGGTCCTGAAAGCGAAACAGCAGCACACGGTCGTGACAATTGACCAACAACACCCGCGCGGCAAGGCGGTCTGTCGGCTTGGAATGTAAATTTTTGGCCAAGTCGGATCAATCAGCTATCCAGCGTCCGCAGGCTGATGCCGAATTCTTCGAGGCGTTCCTTGATTTCGACCAGGCTGGTCATGCCGAAGTTTTTCACGCCCATCAGCTCGGCCTCGGTCTTCATGACCAGGTCGCCGATGGTCGTGACGCTCAGCAAAGCCAGCGCTTTGCGGGCGCGGACGCTGAGGTTCAGCTCGTTGACAGACTTGTCGAGCATGCCATTGCTCTGGTCATCGCCTTCGGTCTTGATCTGGTCGTAGACCTGCTGCTTGACCTCGGCCTGATGCTGCTCGACGCTTTGGCCCATCTTCAAGCCCTTCTGGGCGAGCATCGCTTTGATCTCGTCCAGGCTGGCGTCGCCAAAATTCTTGAAGCTGCGCAGCTCCGCCTCGGTGACCTTCAGCAGATCGCCCAGCGTGCGGATGCTCATCTTGCGTAATGCATTGCGGGTCCGGACCGACAGCTCGAAATCAGTCACCGGCGTGTCAAGTAGGGCGGAATGTTTCTCCTGCCGCTTCTCCTGCTCATCGTCGATCACCATCGCTTTGGACGCGAGGATGTCTTTGATGTAGAGCCGGGCACGGGGGTGATTCGGGTCGGTCGCGAGTACCTGCCGGACGCAACGCTCGGCATGCGCGTACTTGCCGCGGTCTTCATAGGCGACCGCGAGATTCACCAAGGCGTTGAGCGGCGGCTTCTCCTGCCGAGCGCATTCTTCGTAAAGATGCAATGCTTCATCTTCCTCGCCCAGCAGGTCGAGGTTGTAAGCCAAGCGGAAGCAGACCTCGGTGTCGTCCGGGTCGGCAGCGTAGGCGGCTTCGTATTTATCAATCGCATCGACACGCTCACCCGCTTGCTCGAGCGAGAGCGCCTCATCAAAATACTTGCGAGCGGTTTCGGTGTCGCGGATATCCGCGCCATCCATCATGGCTGTGGTGTCTTCACTCATCGTCAATCCATCCCGTCGTGGTTTTTGTTTCGGTGGTCGGGTTAAATCCCGAATCGACCAGTCTATAGAAGCGAGCGAGGCTGGGCAAACCACGATCGTCTGCCCACTTCGCTCAGGCGGTGGTCGTGTTATCTAAAAGAAAGCCACCTGTCGGGCTCGAACCGACGACCTGCGGTTTACAAAACCGCTGCTCTACCAACTGAGCTAAGGTGGCGCTCCCGGAAGTTTAACTCCGCAGCGGAGAAAACAAAAACCGTCATGCGCGCCCAGCGTCCCACAATCGGGCATAGACGCGCTCGCCATCGATGACCACGAAGGCATTGGGGAAAGGCCAGGCGGGCTTGTCTGTTTTGCGTTGGAGGGTCGGCTTGGAGGGTCGGGGCATTCGACCGATTACAGCCACTTACAAAAAACACTGCAATACAAGTCATTTTTGAAAGCCACCGACTGGACTCGAACCAGCGACCTGATCTTTACGAAAGATCTGCTCTACCAACTGAGCTACGGTGGCGGCTTGGGTGGGCCATTCTAAACATTTTCTTAGATCGTTACTTCAACATGATCTCACGGTTGGCTTACCGCGGAGATCGCAGAGTCGCGGAGACGCGGAGTAAATAGAAAGTTTGCGATGTGCTTCATTCAATTTGCTTTTCTCAGCGCCTCTGCGTCTCCGTGACCTTGGCGATTCATCAGGCGAATCAATTTGAACTAGTACAAAGCGAATCCGGGCATGGACCTGTTAAATTGCCCGTATGTCAGATGTGGATCGGGTATCGACGCGGGACGAGGTGCTTTGCATCGGCTGCGGGTATGACCTGCGGGGGTTGGCGGTCGACGCGGCCTGCCCGGAATGCGGGGTACCGGTCCGCGACACACTGACCAGCTTCCGGGCACTTTGGAGCGAAGAGCATAAACGGCAGTGGGAAGTCGGCTGCCGCTTGATCGCTTGGAGCGCGGTGACGACGGGGGTCGTGGGCAGCGCGATCTATCTCGGCTGGATCGGTGTGGAGTTTGGCGGCCTTGGTGTACTTGGCTTGTACCTTGCGTTGATTCTCGTGGAGCATGTCCTGTGGCTGCTCGGCGGGCTGCGATTGGCTCAGCGTCATCCCGGCCTGGACCTGATGACGACAAGACAAGCAAAAGGTATCCGCGTTGCGGTCTCGATTAATGCGGGTGCAGCGCTTTTCATTGTCGGCTGCCTGACCTCGATGTGGGGCGGTAGCTCGGCGAATGAGGACGTACTGATACCCGTATTACTAAGTCTGATGCTCGTTGCGTTGGTCAGCCGTATCAATGGCATCTATCTCATGGGGCGATTGGTAGGGCGGACGCTCAGCGCCGCAGGCGCCAAGGCCCGCCGAATCCACCACGGCATCGTCGCGAGCTTCGCGCTGATTCTCTGCATCGCACAAATCATCGCGACGGGGTTTTTGCTGCTCGCAACCGGCGCGAATTATGACGATTGGCTGATTGGAATTGCTGCGTTGTTGGGGATCGGGTCATTCTTCGCGTTGCCGGTGATCGGGCTATGGGGTGCGGGGGCGATGTTCCACGCCGCTCGGGCGATCCGATCACTTGCGGTGACGCCGGCAGAGATCGACAGGCCAACCGATCCACCGATCGGCGTAGGAGCTAGCGACGTCGTGCAATGAGTCATTGCTGAGCTTCGGTATCATGATGTGATGCCTGGATTGCGGGGAAAATTGCTGCTGGCCTCGGCGGAACTGGAAGGCTCGTTTTTCGAGCGTGCGGTCATCCTGATGATCCGTCATGATGATGACGGCGCGATGGGTTTGGTGTTGAATCACCCGACGCCGATGACGGTTTGCGAGGTGCTGTCGACTTCGCCGGATGCCGAGGATGCGGAGTGTGATATTGAGGATGTGATGTTTCGCGGTGGGCCATGCGAAGGGCCGTTGTTTGTGTTGCACAGCGATCCGGAGAGCGGTCAGGACCGGGTGCTGGAGGGGGTCTATCTCGCGACCGAGCGGGAGATGATTGAGCCGGCCTTGGCGGGGGAGGTTCAGCCGGCCCGGTTTTTCGCGGGCTACGCCGGGTGGGGCCCGGGTCAACTCGAAATGGAAATGGGTCAAGGCTCCTGGCTGATCGATCACGCCGATGCGGGCCGGGTCTTCAGCAGCGACGAGACGCTTTGGCAGACGCTGATGGATCGACGCAAGAAGGGGGATCTACTCAAGGGGTTTGACCCGAAGATTCTGCCGCATGATCCGAAAATGAATTGAGTAGCGGCCTGCGACCCGTCGGGTCGTGGCTGAGATAAGTGATGAGCAGAGAAACTCTGACGAAGTTGATGCGGATGGGTTTGAGTCGGTAGTCTGCGGTGATGCGAGAACAGGTTTGGGACGAATTAGACACGCTGGTTCAAGAGGGGATCGATGACGGCCTGCACGCTGGGGCGCAGGCTTGTGTGTGGCGGGATGGCGTATGCGTGTTGGACTCGGCATGGGGGCAGGCGAGGCCGAGTGTCGAAGCGACGACGGACACGCTGATGCTTTGGCTCAGCGCGATCAAGCCGGTGACGGCGGTGGCGATGGCGGTGTTGATAGATCGCGGATCGATTGGGTTGGAAAATCCGGTGGCGGAGTATTTGCCGGGCTTCGAGGCTCAGGGCAAGGGGCAGATCACGATCAAACAGGTACTGACCCACACCGGCGGATTCCGCGCCGCGGGGCTGGACTATCCGAAGCAGACATGGGAAGAGGCCAAGCAGAAAGTTTGCGAAGCCCGGCTGGAAGTTGGCTGGACACCCGGGCAAGACGCGGGCTATCACGTGCACTCCGGCTGGATCGCGCTGGCGGCGATCATCGAGGCGGTTACGGATCAGCCGTTGCGCGAGGCATTGCGTTCGCTGGTGCTTGATCCGTTAGGCATGGAAGAGGTGTGGGTTGGTATGCCGGAACTGATCTACGCCCAGCGGGAGGATCGGCTGTCGAAGATGTTGGATACGTCACGACAGCCGCCGAAAGATCAGGGTTACGACCAAATGGAATACGTCACCGGTGAACTGCCCGGCGGAAACGGGTACGGTCCAGCCAACCAACTCGTCCGGCTCTACCGCATGTTGCTCAATCAAGGTGAACTCGACGGCGTCCGCTTGCTCTCGCCGGAAACAGCCGAGTTGTTCACAGCCCGACACCGCGAGGGATTATACGATCGCACCTTCCGGGCCACCCTGGATTGGGGACTAGGTTTCATCATGAACAGCCGACGGCATGACGAAACCAACGGCGGCCCCGCCCCCTACGGCTACGGGCCGCACGCTTCCGACGACACCTTCGGCCACGGGGGCAACCAGTGCTCGACCGCCTTTGCCGACCCCGAACACCGCCTTGCCGCCGCCGTCGCCTTCAACGGCATGCCCGGCGAACCGAAACACCAGAAACGTATGCGAGCGGTGCTGGCGGCGATTTACGAATCACTGGGTTTAATGCAGTAATTAGCCGCGGATGAACGCAGATAAAAAGCAAAGTTATAGATGGCAGTAGTTGGCTTAATCGACGGATTAGAGTAAGAGAGATTCATACTAAAATAATCTGCGTGCATCCGCGTTTATCCGCGGCCACTTCCTTGGCCTGGCATGAAGTCCTATTCGTCAAATCCACGCCGATTCGCGCAATCCTTATAATCGCTCGCTTGCCGTCAGACGCGACCGCCGCGTCGGCGCGATAGCCCGCCCGCTGCCGCTTGCCCTTTCCGGGTTTGAGCTGAGCGGTTCCTCTCTTTCATTAAGGATTGCCGCGATGTCGTTTGATTCGACCATCCACCAGAAAGCCGTCGACCTCACCAAGCTGAACTACAAGATCACGACCGCCGCCGGCTCGGGCCACCCGACCACTGGGGCGTCGCTGGCCCACCTGATTTCGGTGCTGATGTATACCCACATGCGGCATGAGCCGGCCAACCCCGGCCACGCCGCGTCGGACCGCCTGGTCCTCTCCGAAGGCCATGCCGTGCCCATCGTCTATGCCGCGATGGCCGACCTGGGCATCCACTACCGCGACGATCAGGATGAGCTGCGGCCGGTCACGACCGAACTGGCGATGACCTTGCGGCAGCTCGATTCGCCGATTGATGGCCACCCCAACCCGGGTCTTGGCATGCCGTTCTTCGACGCCGCCACGGGCAGCCTCGGCCAGGGTCTGTCCGTTTCGGCCGGCCTCGCGCTGGCCGCCCGTCTGGATGGCTTGGACAAACGCATCTTCTGCATCATGGGCGACGGCGAATCCCGCGAAGGCCAGGTCTGGGAAGCGATCGACTTCATCAAGGACCATGATCTCAAGGCCGTTTGCCCGATCTTCAACAGCAACGACTTCGGCCAAACCGCCAAGGTTTCCGATCAACAAATGGGCGACGTGCTGGTGAAAAAACTGGAGGCGGCTGGCTATCAAGCCCTGCGGATCGATGGGCATGCTCCGACCGCGATTGCGGATGCTCTATCGCAACACGCCCAGCATCAGCACGACCCCGCAGCACTGCCGATCGTGATCGTGGCGGACACCGTCAAGGGCTGGGGGGCCGAGTCTCAGAAGGGCCACGGCCACCACGGCAGCGCGGTGAGCGAAGGCGATCTCGACAGCGTGCTCGAAGAAATCGAAGCGACAGGTCGCAGCCTCGGTGCGACGGCCGACACCGCGCTGAAGCTGCCGCTGATGTCGCCCAACAAACCCGAGCCGGCCAAGGTCGAAGAGCCGATGTCGTTCCAGGATGCGCTGAAAAAATTCGGCCAGGAATCCGTGCTCGAAAAAGGCAAGCTGGCGACCCGCAAAGCGTTCGGGATCGGATTGCGAGCGGCAGGCCTGAGTCGCTCGGATGTCGTCAGCCTCGACGCGGAGGTCAGCAACTCGACCGGCTCGGATGCTTTTGCGAAGGATGAGGCCCTCGCGAATCGCTTTGTCGAATGCAAGATTGCAGAGCAAAACATGCTCTCCGCCGCATTGGGCATGTCGGCCGGCGGCAAGCTGCCGTTCGTTTCGAGCTTCGGTAAGTTCCTGACCCGTGCGTATGACCAGATCGAGATGTCCGTACTCTCGGGCAAGCCGATCAAAATCGTCGGCAGTCACGCGGGCTGCACGCTCGGCGCGGATGGCCCTTCGCAGATGGCCTTGCCGGACGTCGCCTGGTTCCGCAGCTTCTCGACCATGCGAGACCATGCGGGCTACCCGGGCATGGTCGTGCTGACCCCGTCGGATGCCTACAGCTGCTACGCCCTGGTTCAGAAGATGGCGGAATATGGCGGCTCGGCCTACCTGCGAACGCTTCGGCCGGACACCGAGTTTTTGTATGGCCCGGAAGACGAGTTCGACCTGGGCGGCCACGAAGTGCTGGTCAAGGGCCGGGATTTGCTGATCTGCGCAACCGGCTACATGGTCCACGAAGCCAACGCAGCACTCGAACAACTCGACGAAGCAGGCATCGATGCAACGCTGGTTGACCTGTATTCGCTGCCGTTCAATGAAGACGCGATCGCCGACCTGGCCAACGATAACAACGGCATGGTCCTGACGCTCGAAGATAACTACGGCAGCGCGATGGGCTCGGCCGTCGCGGACGCGCTCTGCTCGACCGGCGACGGGTTCACCGTTAATCAGATGTATGTCAAGCACCTGCCCAAGTCAGGCCAGTCCCCGGATGAACTGCTTCGCTACTGCAACCTCTCGGCGGACCACATCACGCAACAGGCAATGAAAATGCTCGAACTCACCGCGACGTGATTTGGAATAACACGCTCAGTGCTTACGTCCTATAAAGCCCGGCGACTGCGGTTGCCGGGCTTTGCTGCTTGATGGAAACCCTACAGCCCCGATAAGCCGCACACTTTATGTAATCGCCTGTAGTTTGCCTTATTCCGCACCGCTGGCTTGCCGATCTCAGGAATTGACGGACCTCTGTCCGTTGACCCGAGATTTTGAGGATGCCAGCTATGCCATCGTTGCTCAACCGAGTTGTACCCGTACGACCTATTTTCAGCTTGCTTTGCCTGGCTTTGATGCTGGGCACTGCTGGCCTTGCAGCCGCGGACGTCAAAATCCACGGCGTCAGCGAGGGGCAAGTCGTCAGTGACAAGCTCTATCTTCACGCCGAGGCCATCGGTCGAACCAACGGCGTGGTAATTCAAATGATGGGACCCAATGGGCTTCGCTGGCGTAACTCCAGCGATGATCAGAAAGTGCCGTTGTTTTTCGAGCCGGGCGAGATGCATGAGCCGTTGGCTTGGGACCCTTCGGATTATCCCGAGGGCGGCTACCGTGTATTCGCGTTCAACATGGTGCGTGGCCGCGTGGAAGGTGTCGCACAAGTTAAATTCAGGGTGAAACATGCCGAGCCTGAAGCCGCGGCTCCTGCCCCCGGACCCGCTCCCACGCCTACACCGCCAGCAACGGAAATCCCAAGCGAACCGATATCTAATGATCCTGAACCAGTTGATCAGGCCGACAGTGTTGCCGAGCCGACGCCCGCGGTGTCCGGACTGCCGTCGGTGAGTTTCGGTTCCGGCACACCCAGCCAGTTTGTGCTGGGCAGCACCGAATCAATGTTCTTTGAAGTCGACGGCACGCTTCCCGAGGGTGGCGATGTGCTCATCATCGCTTGGCATCACGATCAGGCGAAGGTGATCGATAGCTTCGGTCACACCCAGCGTAAAGACCCCTGGACGATCTCCGCATCGAAGCTGAACCTGCTGCCGCCGGGTAATGTCGAACTGCAACTGCAGCCGCGGCACGATGGCAAAGTCAAAGCCAAGACCGTGCATCAGTTGAAAGTGCTTCCCAAGCCCGTCGTGGTCGACAACGACCCCGAACCCGAACCGGAGCTTGCGCAGCCAGACACGCCTCCTGCTCCTGAGGATGACGACGCCTCCGCCGGTACGGATGACGACAACGGTTCGGGCGGTGCTGTGAGCCAGGACCCGGCTGACAACGATCCCGATGCCCCGCTGAGTCTTGCGTTTAGCGAGAGCACGCCCGATGTTTATACACGTGGTTCGGGTCAGCCGATCTCGCTCGATTTCCAAGGCACGCTTCCCGAAGGTGGCGATGTGCTGCTGCTGAGTTGGTCGCATACCGATCAGGAAATGGTTGGCGGCTTTGCCCATGCTCTGACCGAAGGGCCTTTTGAAATCAGTACCACCAAGCTCGATGCGTTGCCGTCCGGCAAGATCGAACTGCAAACCCACCTGCGTCTGCCCTCGGCCGATACGGTTGTCGGTAAGCGAACCATCACGGTCATCGCCCCAGGCGAAAACCCCGCTCAGTTTGCTGGTGACGATGAGCCACGCGAAGAGCCGCCGGTCGATAACACGCCGCTGGATCTGGACGATGTGGCACGCACCGAAGCGGGCTTCACCAAGTTCACCAAGTCCGGCGACACGCGGGTCATCTACGTCTCGTCCTCGACCGGCAACGACAACAACGACGGCCGCTCGCCCGGCGCAGCGGTGAAAACCGCACAGCGTGGTTATGACCTGCTGCGAAGCGGAAGCCCGGACTGGCTGCTCTTCAAGCGCGGCGATACGTTCAACCATGGCCTGCCGACCTGGAAGAAGTCCGGCAAGAACAGTAACGAGAAAATGCTCGTCAGCAGCTACGGCAACGGCGCTCGGCCGCACTTCAAAGTGCCTTCGGAGCACTTCGCTCGGAGCTGGGGCACGGTCCGCCACGTCGCCTTCGTCGGCCTCCACGCCCACGCTGTTAATCGCGACCCCAGCCAGCCCGGCTTCAAGCGTGAGCCCAGCCAGCGACCCGCCGCGGTCCGCGATCAGAACGGCTTCTACTGGCTGGCTGGCGGCGGCGACATCCTCGTCGAAGACTGCCTGATCGAATGGTTCAAGTTCAACCTCGTGTTTCAGAACGTCAATGACGGCTTCGTCCAGGACATCCAGATCCGTCGCAATATCCTGCTCAACGCCTACGGCCACTGGGACAAGAAATACGGCGGCCACGCCTCGGGCCTCTACGCCTCGAAGGTCAAAGGCATGACGCTGGTCGAAAACGTTTTTGATAGCAACGGCGCACACGACGACATCCCCGGCGCCGTGCCGACCAAGTTTAACCACAACATCTATGTGCAATACGATTGCTCGGACATCACCGCGGTAGGCAACATCCTCAGCCGAGGCGCTTCGCATGGTGCGCAGTTCCGGGCCGGTGCGGACGTGGACAACAATCTGTTCGTCGGCAACTCGCTGGCGTTCTTCGTGGCCCGGGAGGAAAGCCGAGTGACCCGCAACGTTGTGCTGCAGTCCAATGACCTGTCCAGCAACGAATCGCGTGGCTTCGGCATCGAAGTTCTGCCTTGCCGTGTCGCAGTCGTCGAGAACAACATCGTCAGCCAGAAGAAAGGCAGCCTGCGTGAAGCGTCGGCAATCCATATCACTTGGGAAGACGGCTCGATGCAGTTCACCGGTGGCCAGTACGATGTGTACATCCGCAACAACAAAATCTACAATTGGCCGGTCGCCGGCAGCTACGACAAAGCCATCACAATTCATACCGGGGCGGCCAAGATCCGTGCGAACTCGGGTAACCAGCTTGACCGCAGCTCAGGCGGGAGCGAGAACCCGCCATGGGTCGACCCGACCCGTGATGTCGAGAGCTACATGAAGTCGATCGGCAAGACCGCTTCGCTGGACGCTTTCATCGAAGGTTGTGCTTCCCGCCCGGCTGGTCAATGGTTTGAAAGCTTCTCGGCCGATGCAGTCAACACCCACATCCGCCAAGGTTTCTCGATCAAGCTGTACGACTGATTGAGATCAAACAAATTCTTGCAAAGCCCACGGATTTAATCCGTGGGCTTTTTTCTCATGTTTTGAATACGGTTTGAAAGCCGCAGGAAGATAGACCTGCTCGCGACGTTCAAATCGCTACGGATTGCGGGACGATGCTATATATCGTTGTGTCGAATTCGCGTCGTGGACAATTATGATTTGCTTAGGTCTTAGCGCGGACCCGTTGGATGTTGCAGGCGGTAAGAACGCATCTCTCGCAGCTACGGTTCCGCCACCACTTGACCGTGCTTGATTGTGTGGTTTGAAGCGAGCCATCGAAGGACTCCTTGAGCATGCAGATCGATCTTCGAGTTGCGAGGTGGTGGCTCGTGACCTCGATGCTTATCACTTCGATGACCGCGTTTGCTGGCCGAGTGTATGTCGACGACTCGGGTCAGACGGTCATCGAGGTGAAGGTCTTTGAACTGCCCGATGTGGCGGACCCGGCCCCGAACAATCGGGCGGCGATCGAGGTGGTCCGTGAGCTGAAACGCACCTTCGCTGATCGGTTCGAGTCTCGATTGAGGACTTATCAACGGCTGGCCGCGACCGACGATTATTTCGCACAATTCGATTGGGACAACGTTCGCCTGGAACTGACGGAGTTTTCTTCGCTATCGGTCGAGGGTGTGGAGACGGATCTGCTGGCGATCGCGGGCGGGCTGCAGCCCGACATCCTGTACATCAACTTTCGCAAATCGGACAACTACATCCGCAACCGCTTTCTGTATCCGCTGAATAAGCCCGAGGACGGGTATTGGTCGAGCCTGAGCGAACATCAGATCGCTGAGCGGGTACACCCCAAGATCATGCCAGTGATTGACCGGTCGAACGATCAGGGCGACCGTCATATCTGGGCGATGCCGTACGGCGGGGCGCTGGGCAAGGTGCTGCTGTTTCGCAAAGACCTGTTTGACAAGCACGGCCTGGAGTATCCCGACGCAAACTGGACGTGGGAGGACATGTACCAGGCGGCTCGGACCATCACGGACCCCGAGGCTCGGGTCACCGGGACGATGCTGGGGCTGGGCAAAGAAGCGTCCTGGTTCTGGATCACCTTCCTCTGGTCGGCCGGCGGCGAGGCCATGGTGCAGGACCCGCAGACCGGGCAGTGGCAGACCACGTTCGACAGCCGAGCCGGGGCCAGGGCGCTCGACTTTTACATCAGGTTGCTGGCCGAGCGGTGGGTGGATGCAAACGGCATCATGCAGCGTGGGTACGTCGACGGGTCCGGCGGCAGCAGCATCGACATGCAGAACTGGGACCAAGGCCGCGTGGGCATGATCACCGCCTACATTGATGAGAAGCTCTTTGCCACCATCAACCCCGAGGTCACCGGCATGGCCCCGGTGCCGCTCGGCCCTGCAGATGAAGACGGCGTGCGTGTTCGAGGCGGCGAGCTGAATAGCCGGATGATGGGGCTGTTTGCCGGGCTCGAAGGCGACGGCGAGAACCGGGTCATCCGCGACGCGGCGTGGGAATACATGCTGTGGACCACCAGCCAGGAGGCCGAGCGGATCCGGACCCGCATCATGGTCGAGGGCGGTCTCGGGCGATTCGTGAACCCGAAGTACCTCGAGCGGTTCGGCTACGACTCGCTCGTTCGGCTCTCACCCCCCGGATGGGCCGAGACTTTTGAGATCGCCATCGAAACCGGCAAGCCCGAGCCGTATGGCAAGAACAGCAATTTCGCCTACGAACTCATGTCCGAACCCATCGGCGAGGCGATTCAGTTAGCCTTGGCCGACCAACTCCCGGCCGACGAGGAGGCTCGGCTCGATGTCCTGCAGGGGTTGCTGTATACGGCGAATCTCAAGGCGCGACGCCTGATGCTCGAAGAGATCACGCCCGAAGAGCGACGCCAGCGCGACCTGACCGCCTGGGCCGTGTTGATCGCGCTGGTGATCGGTTTCACGTTGGTCTTCCGGTGGATCTTCAAAGTTTTTACGCACGACGCGATCCCCGGAGTTGAGAAGCAGGGCAAGTGGCAGTTCTTTCGCTACCGCTGGGCGTACGTGCTGATGCTGCCGGCGCTACTGACGATTTTCGTCTGGCAGTATCTGCCGCTGGGGATGGGCTCGGTCCTCGCGTTTCAGGACTACAAGCTGCTCGGCGACTCGCAGTGGGTCGGCGTATCGAACTTCGGAGACCTGCTCTACAACGCGACGTTTTGGGACTCGGTATGGAACGCGCTGCGTTATGCGTTCTTGTCGATCGTCCTGACCTTCCTGCCACCCATCGTGCTGGCGATCCTGCTGCAGGAAGTGCCCCGCGGCGGCATTTTCTTTCGCACGATCTACTACCTGCCGGCGGTGATCACCGGGCTGGTCACGGTACTGCTTTGGAAGCAATTCTATGAGCCCAGCAGCTCTGGCACGCTCAACACCGTGGCAATGGCGATCCCGGCGTGGGGGTTCCTGCTGGTGGGAGCGATCGTTTTAATCGTCGCCTGGGCTTTCGCCATGCGGACGGTGCGTCACGAGATGATCATTGGCACCGCTATCTTCCTGGTCGGCGGCGGGCTGATGGCGTGGGGTTGCCTGTCGGCGGCGTGGCCGATCCTCCTTCCGCGGGGTGATGAAGGCTTCGCGATCGGTCGCTTGTTCGACACATACCGAGAACCGATCCGCTGGCTGCAGGACCCGGGCAAGGCGATGATCGCCTGCATCATCCCCGGGGTGTGGGCGGGCATGGGGCCGGGCTGTCTAATCTACCTCGCGGCGCTCAAGGGCATCCCGAACGACTTCTACGAAGCGGCGGACATCGATGGCGCGAACTTCATCGACAAGATCCTGTTCGTGGTATTCCCGATGCTTCGGCCGCTGATCATGATCAACTTCATCGGGGCCTTCATCGCCGCGTGGTTCGCGGGGACAGCGACCATTTTGGCGATGACTGGAGGGGGGGCCGACACCGAAGTGGTCGGCCTGTTCATCTGGTACAAGGCCTTCACGTTTCTGCAGATCGGCCCCGCCACCGCGGCGGCGTGGATCCTCGGGTTCATGCTGATCGGTTTTACGGTCTGGAACCTGCGGATTCTCTCCAACCTCGAATTCAAAGCGGAAGGCTCGAAAACCTGACGCCTGCCCTGTCACCGCCGTGTTGCGTATCGCGTAACGCCGCGCAACCACCCACTGCATATGCCCATCGTTTCCGCCGTCGGCCGACGCTCGCTCAAGACCCGCTTGCTGCTCGCCAGCATCTACGGGCTGCTGCTGCTCGGCGGCGTGACGATGATTTATCCGTTCTGGTTGATGGTGGTGGGCAGCACGAAGTCGGCGGTCGACACACCGGACAGTCGGCTGATCCCACGGTTCTACGTCGATGCCGATGCGCTCTGGGGTAAGTTCGCCGAGGGGCTGTTTAACGAGCGGATGGACCATCTCAGAATTGCATATCGCGAAGGAGCCATCAGCTTCGACACATTGACCCAACCCGAACCGGGCCCCGAAGCTTATCGACAGGCTTGGGTGGACTACATCACAGGCGATATCGCTCCGGGGGTCGAGGCCTACGAGATTGCGTTTTTCGAGGCGCCCACCAGCCGATATGTCCAGAGCTACCACCTGCGCAAATACAAGCAATGGGCGCGAGAGCGGTTCGACGATGACATCGAGGCGTACAACGACATGGTCGGAGCCGCGTATGAAACTTGGGCCGACGTCAGCGTAATCCCCCGGCTTTACCTGCACCGCCTGGATACCCCCGGCACGGACCCATTAAGCGAGCTGCTCAACGCGTTTCGTCAGACCGTGCCGATCGGCATGCGGTACTACGCCGACGCGGAGGGTTTCTATCTCAACAATTATGTCAAGGCGCTGCATACCGCGGATATCGAAAACTTCAATCGCACCCACGGCACGAACTACGTCTCGTACGATCAAATTGACCTCGACCGAAGACTGCCGATCGGTCCGGGTCGAACGGATGAAGAGCGCGAAACCTGGACCGACTTTGTCCGCAACATCCTCAATCTGGCGTGGGTCCGCATCGATCCCGTCGGCCGACCGATTTATCAGGACTACCTTCGTGAGATCTGGGAGCGGGACATCGATCGGCTCAACGCGGCCTACGGCACGTCGTACCGCTCGTTTGAAGACATCGATCTTCCGGCCGACCCTTATACGCTCGCCAGCATCCGGCAGCGTTCGGATTGGGAAACGTTCATCTCCGGCTGGCAGGACGCCGGAGGTAACGAGCGAGCAGTCCCGAAAGAGTTGCTCATCATTGACAGCGTGGAATGGCGGTTCCGCGATCACCTCCAGCAACGCTTCGGCTCGCCCGAGGCAGCGAATGCCGCACTGGGAACATCCGCCACACGTTGGAGCGATTTCGTGCCGCCCCAGCGTGACGTACACCTGGACTATCTGCAGGAGCACCGCGGCTGGGTGATATGGGAATTCACCGTGCGCAACTTCATCACGGTGTTTGAGTACCTGGCGTTGCAGGGCCGGGGGCTGATCAACACGATCATCTACTGCGCGTTGGCGATCCTTGGATCGTTGTTAGTGAACCCGTTGGCGGCTTACGCGTTGAGCCGGTACAAGCCGCCGTCGTCGTACAAGCTGTTGCTGATCATGATGCTGACCATGGCGTTTCCGCCGATGGTGGGCATGATTCCGCAGTTCTTGTTGCTGCGAGATTTCGGCATGCTCAACACGTTCTGGGCGTTAGTGTTGCCCGGATTGGCGTCGGGCTACTTTATCTTTCTACTAAAAGGCTTCTTCGATTCGCTGCCGCAGGAGCTATACGAGGCGGCTGAATTAGACGGGGCGGGGGAGCTTCGCATCTTCGTGCAGCTCACCATGGCCCTGTCGAAGCCGGTGTTGGCCGTGATTGCACTGCAGGCGTTTACCACAGCCTACAGCAATTTCATGTTCGCGCTGCTGATCTGTCAGGACGAGGACATGTGGACCATTATGCCCTGGCTTTATCAGCTCCAGCAGCGTTCGGGGCAGGGCGTGGTTTTCGCTTCACTGGTGATTTCGGCGCTGCCACCTTTTCTGATCTTCGCGTTTTGCCAGAACATCATCATGCGGGGCATCGTGGTACCGGTCGAGAAGTGAGATACGTTGCCAGACTCACAAAGCGAATTTCAGGATTCGCTTAAGATGGCCTGCGTGGTGAAGTACCAGGACATCGCGGATCGGACGGGGATGTCGGTGTCGACGGTCTCGATGATTCTGACCGGGCGGGGCGAGCGGTACAGCGACAAGACACGCGAGCGGGTTGAACGTGAGGCCAACAAGCTCGGCTTCACGCCCGACGTCGCCGCCCGCGGCCTGCGCATGCAGAAGTCGTTTCTCATCGGGGTGCTGCTGGGTGTGGACAACAGCCCGCTGATCGCCCCGCTGAGCCGGGGCATCTCGGTGTCGCTGCACCGCGAAGACTATTCGCCGCTGATGTACGTTTCCGATCCGCAGGGCGAGGAGGAAGCGGAATATATCGAGCGATGCCTTCGGCGACGCGTCGATGGCTGGATTTTGAACCTGCCCGGTGTGGCGGAGAATCTGGAAAAGCTTCGTGGTTTGGCGAAACAAGGTCACCCGATGGTGGAATTGTGGGGGCGTCGGCTGTCGGACGCCGGGGTGCCTTATGTCGATGTCAACCATCGGGCCACCGGTCGGCGGGCCGTCGCCCATCTGCTCGAGCTCGGCCATCGCCGCATTGTCCACCTCACCCACGAGCATTATCAGGTCGCACAAGGCAAGACCTTCGGCGAGCATTTCGATGCGCTGGAATTCGCCGGCGGGTACAGCGAGGCGATGCGAGAGGCAGGGCTCGAACCGCAAATCGCGACCCATCGACTCGACCTGTCCTTGCACCCCTACACACCGCAGTTTTACAGCGGCGGTCAGGCGGCAGCGGCCGACATGCTGTCTCGCGATCCGCGGCCCACGGCCGTGGTGTGCTACAACGATAACCAGGCGTGGGGCGTGCTCCACGCATGCCAAGGCGAGGGGGTTTCGGTACCTAACGATTTGTCGCTCATTGGCTACGGCGGATGGATCGGCGACTTTGTCGGTGATTTTTCTCTGACGACTTTCGCGGCCCCCAGCAACGCGATCGGCCAATTCGCCGCCAAAATGCTGATGTCTCAGCTCGCCGGCGAATCGGTCTCGGCCGAGCTGTTCGAGCCTGAACTCCAAGTCCGAACCAGCACCGCGGCCCCAAGGCTACAAAGCGGTCGGTCTCGGCCGTCCAAAACGGATCGCTAGCAGGACATTTGAATACCCCGCAAGGGACTTTTGGTCACATACTTGATCCAATGAACCCTTAGGTTGGGGCTTTCCCAGGCCTCGACCTTCCAAGGTGTTCTACTGCCCATGTTTTCAAGTCACTTGTTGTTCTCCACGGCATTCGCCTGCCTGCTGACCGGCGTCGCGTCATCCGGCGAAGCGGCGGAGCAAGCCGAACGTTTTGCGCTGGTCCGAGACGGCTCCGCGGCGGCCACGATCGTCATTGCCGCTGAGCCTTCCCGAGCGGCCGAACTGGCAGCGCTCGAACTGCAGCACCACGTCCGTAAGATCACCGGCGTGACGCTGCCGATTGCGGATGATCAGGAAGCGGTAGATTCGCCGCGCATTTTGGTAGGTGAGAGTCGGCTGACCCGAGAGCTCGATATCTCTGAGGACGACTTTGAAGCTCTTGAATATCTCATAGACGTCCGTCCCGACACGATCGTGCTCATCGGTAGAGACTGGCGGGCCCCCGATACTCAGCCGGATGCGACCGACACCCACGGGCAGCCGCTCAGCGGGATGCGGGAGCGGATCGACTACCACCGCGCGGTCGGTGACCAGGGGGCGGGGGAGCGTTGGATCGACCTGCCGGGGCTGTTTGATGAGCAGGGTACCTGTTATGCAGTGTATGGCTTTCTGCAGGACATCTGCGGGGTGCGGTGGTACGGGCCGTCGGAGATCAACGTCGTGTTCCCTTCGACGCAGACGCTGGCGGTCGAGCCGCAGAAGGTGAGGCGGTCGCGCAGCCTTCGACACTTCGAGGCGTGGGGCGGATCATGGCCGATGATCAAAGCCCAATGGGGTGATCCGAACGCCGACGCGACGGCTCTGTATTGGCGTCGACTGCGAGTCGGCGGCGAACGTTGGGCGGGCAACCACTCGGTGGCGGCGAATGTCTACACCGATCCAAAGTTCCGTGCCAAGGGCGACGAGGACTCGACCCAGTTGTGCTACACCAACCCCGAGTTGGTGCAGGAGGTGGCCAGGGCCGCCCGCGTGTTTTTCGATGAAGGCCAGTTGATCCACAACGGACTCAAAGCCAGCGGCGACTACTTCTGCGTGGTCCCGGATGACACCGTGGCCTGGTGCCAATGCGAGCGATGCACCGAAGTCCTCGATGTCAGTAGGCAGGACACTCGCGGCGAAGGCTACTTCACAAACGCCTCGGACAGTTACTACCTCTTCAGTTTCGTGAACGAGGTGGCCAAAGAGGTCCGCAAGACCCACCCCGACAAATACATCTCGGCGCTGGCGTACTGGTCATATGCCTATCCGCCCAAGGGCTTGAAGCTCGAGCCAAACGTCAGCATCGCGCCGTGCCTGCACCTCTGCTACGCCTACGACCAACATACTTATTACCAAAACGACCTCGCGGTGTATCGCGCCTGGCAGCAGGAAAGCGATCGGCCGATGTTCCTGTGGAGCTACTTTCACCACCCGATGGAGGCGGCCGAATTGCAGGGCTGGAAGGCCTTCCCCGTTTACATGCCCCACATCATCTCGCAGGAGGTCAAGCGATATGTCCGCGACGGCGTCAAGGGCGTATTCCTCTGCGGGATCGGCGAACAGCTTGATTTCTACGTCTACGCCCAGCTCGCATTCGATGCGGATGCGAACGCCGACACATTGATCGACGAGTTTTTTGTCGGCTACTTCGGCGCGGCCGCAAAGCCTATGCGGGCCTTTCACGACCGTATCGCCGAGATCAATCGCATCGAGGGCGTGGTCGGTTCGACCCCGGAGAAATCGTGGGGCGTGCTGGGGACGCCTGTGCGCATGGAAGAGCTCGAGCGTTACATCGAGCAGGCAGTAAGCATGGCGGCGACGCCGGTGGAGAAGCGGCGTGTCGATACGTGGCGAGTCGGCGTCTGGGAATACATGAAGGCTGGATTCGACACCTACCACGCGGCCAAGCAACAGGACGGCAAGCCGGTGAAGCCCGAGTCAGAGGTGCAGCTGCCGCCTGGGATCGACGTGAATCAATAACTAGACAGGCTTATCGCTGGCCCTTCATCGTGATGAATCAACCGCCTTCCGTAGAAACTCAAGGAACAGAGATGACCCCCTTCGATGGCCTTGGCATGAACCTCGCCAGCCTGCCGCTTCGCTCGAATGCGAAGACACGCTCGATTAGCGCCGAAAACCCCACCGGCGGTCGGGGGATGGGCGCCATGGCCGAGCCGGACCCGGAGGGTCCTGCCCGCGAGCTCGGCCGGGGTTGGAAATGCCGCGCGTGGGAACCGCTCAAGCCCGGGGCGACGCTCGAGCTGGCAAATATCGAGGGGCCGGGCGCGATCCAGAGCATGTGGTTCGCGGCCTGCGTCAACCGAGAGGTCATCCTGCGTATCTATTGGGATGGCCAGGATCGCCCTTCGGTCGAAGTGCCGGTGTGCGATTTCTTCGCCTTGCCCTGGTCCAAATTCGAGCACGACGCGAGCCCGAAGCCTTCGACCTTGGTCAACTCACTACCCGTGGCGGTCTATCCCAACGGCGGGTGCAACTGCTTCTGGTCGATGCCGTTCCGTAAGCATTGCAGGATAACGCTGGAAAACCTCAGCCCATCCCACGAGCGGATGTGCTTCTACCAGATCAACTACACGCTCACAGATGTGCCCGACCACGCGGCCTACTTCCACGCCCAGTTCCGCCGCACCAACCCGCTGCCCTACGGCGAGGAGTACATCATCCTCGACGACGTCGCGGGAGCGGGGCAGTACGTCGGCACCGCCATGGGGTGGGGCATCAACAACGATCGGTGGTGGGGCGAAGGGGAGATCAAGTTCTACCTCGACGGCGACGACCCCAATCCCACCATCTGCGGCACGGGGACCGAGGACTACTTCGGCGGGGCCTACAACTGGGATGTCGAAGGTGAATACCAGACCTACACCGGCCCGTTCATGGGGATGCACCAGGTGCTGAAACCTGACGGGCTTTACCAAGCGCAGCACCGTCACTCCATGTATCGCTGGCACGTCATGGACCCGATCCGTTTTGAAGAGGATCTGAAAGTCACGATCCAAGCGCTCGGCTGGCGGTCTGGGTTCCGTTTCCTGCCCGGGCAGCACGACATCTGCAGCGTGGCTTACTGGTACCAGTCGCTGCCTACCCCGCCGTTCCCGACGTCGCCGGACCGCGACGGCCTTGAAGTGATCTGAAGCTTTCATCCATATTCGCCAACCCATGCTCAACCCGGCCCATCCCATCCAGAAACTGAAACTGGCGTGTATCGGCTGCGGCTCGCGCGGCCGCACCTACCTCCAACTCGCCTCGGAGATGCGGGACCGCTACACCATCGTCGGGGCGGCTGACCCCTCGGCGGAGCGTCTCGAGGCGATCCGAAAGCTCAGCGGCAACGCGGACTTCCGGGGCTACGCAAGCGATACCGAAATCCTCGCCGAGCCGAAGTTCGCCGACGTGATGCTGGTGTGTACGCAGGACTCGATGCACATCGAACACGCGACCGCCGCGATCGAGCGCGGCTACGACGTGATGGTCGAAAAGCCGATCGGCACCGACCTGCGCGAGATCCTCGGCTTCGAGCAGCGGGCCACAGAATTGGGGCGAAAAGTGCTCGTGTGCCATGTGCTCCGCTACGCGGCGTTTTACCGCAAGGTCAAACAGATTGTCGACAGCGGGGTGCTCGGCGACATCGTTTCGGTCCGCATGATCGAGGGGGTTGGTGCATTCCACCAAGCTCACTCCTATGTCCGCGGGCACTGGGCCAAGCGTGAGGAGTCGTCGCCGATGCTGATCGCCAAGAGCTGCCACGACCTGGACATCCTCGGTTGGCTGGTCGGTCGGCCGTGCCGACAGGTGTCGAGCTTCGGGAGTCTCAAGCATTTCACCGAGGCCAACGCGCCGGAAGGGGCGCCCCTACACTGCGCCGACGGGTGCCCGGTGGGGGCGACCTGTCCCTACAACTCGGTACGCTACACCCGCGAGGCCCGTTACTGGCTGCCGCACATCTGGCCCGGCTACGACCCCAGTCAGCCCGCCTCCGACGAGCAGGTGATGCAGTGGATCAACGCCTCGCCCTGGGGCCGATGCGTTTACCGCTGCGAGAACGACGTGGTCGATCACCAGGTCGTCAATCTGGTGTTCGAAGACGAGATCACGGCGTCGTTCACGATGACCGCGTTCCACCACGGCCGCGACCTGGAGATCTACGGCACCGCCGGCCGGCTGTCCGGCGGGGAAGCGATGAAACAGGCCACCGGCGCGGACATCACGGTCTTCAACCATTTCAATGCCGAGCAGACGCAACACAAGGTCGACGCCGACGCGGGCGGTTACGACGGCCACGGCGGGGGCGACCGCGGCCTGATGAACGTGCTCTACCAGGAGATGGCCAAGGCCGAGGCCCGCGACCTGCAGACCTCGATCCACGCCTCAGTCGAGAGCCATATCATCGGCTTCGCCGCCGACGAATCCCGCGTCTTTAGTCGGACGGTGGACGTGGACGAGTTCCGGCAGCGGCTCGGCAGCGATATCGAGCTGGCCCAGTTCGCTTAGGTGCTATTTCAAACGGATGACGAAAAATTCTGACGCGGTCAGACATTGTGTGGTTTGAGCACCGGGTGGCAACCCGGTGACCGATCGCGCAATGCACGGCCGAGCACCGGGTTGCCACCCGGTGCTGCAAATCATTCCCGAAAACCAAGCGGCCGGCTATGAAACAGCTCGCTTAGCGAATGATCATTTAAAGCGATCAGGGAACTTCATCTTGATTGGCGTATTCATTCGCCCCCAGCCGCACGATCGCGGCGTCAACCCCGGACGGAGACAATCCGTTGGTCTCCGGAACGAATATGTTATCTCCGCTCTGCGTGTCATAGGTGGCATACTGAGTCGTACCAAGAATCGGGCTCGACTGGAAGCTCACGCTATTGTCATTCATCACGATGGACCCTCGCCAGTCGCCGGAGTCTTCGGTGGTCCAGTATGAACTATCGGTCGCATCATCCCATGTGGAGGTGGCACCGCCCGTATTTAAATCGGCCAAGACCACGGCCCGGGAATTCATCGTTTCCTTCCACTCCAATCTGCGACCGATATTAAAGTTGTAAGAGGCTGTTAGAAACCAATCGGCGTTTGTCGAAGCGACATTACCCAGGCTGCTCATCCCGTAGGTAAAATTTTCCCAAGAAAAGTTCTCTGCATCAGTTGCCCCATTCGCCTCCGCGGGTTCGAATTCCCGGTCGTTCGGATTCAGCAGCATCTCGGGCAAGACACTGTTTTCATTGAGCAGGATGGCTAGGCGATCATCACCATTAATTGTTCCGCCAGCGCCTTCGGTGGCAGCCTGAAAGTCGTCCCCAGCGGCGAAGCCGTCGTGTATATCTCCCGTCGGCCCCAGCCCCGGGAACCACCCGTCCCCGCCTCCAGTGCGGTTGCCCTGACTGAAGCTCACCATACCCTGGTGGATGTTGCGCAGCTGTGTGCTGTTGACCATCTGCCGGGCGCTATTGCGGGCGCTGCTCAGTACCGGCAGCAGGATGCCGATGAGCAGCGCGATGATCGAGATCACCACGAGCAGTTCGATCAGCGTGAACGCGTTGCGGTGTTCAGCAATTCGGTCAGGGGGGGGTGCTGCAAACATGGAAATCCGGCCGACGGGTTGAAGAAAGCGAGCAGGCGTACCAAGAGGTTAAATCAGCGTATCGACGCTTCATCAGACACGGACCACGCGACACGTGGGTGATGACTTCATCGGGCCGAAACGACAGACAAGTCGTAGGATCGATCCTATATCTTATATCGTACCATGTCAACGGTTTTTTAGGCTATGAAACTTGAAACGCCAGCGAACAGGCCACCACATGGCTGCGGACGATGCAGCCCATGTATTTCCTTTGGGTGCATAAATTGCTTGGCTGTACGACCCGCCTCATCACGCCCGCTCACCATCTGTCGCGTCGGCCGCCTTCCACCGTCGGCTCACCCGGCCTCTCGGCTTGCCCAACTCTGCTATGCGTTTAACCACACCTCAACTGTCGCTCACGTTGGATGAAAAGGGGTCGGTCACCTCCCTCTGCTGCGGCCGGGGCGTCGATCGGCTGATTCCCTCTTCCGAAGGCTATCCGCTCTTGAGCATCAAGTCGTCGCGGGACGACACGCATCACGCGCCGACGGGCATGCGTCGGGGCGAAGACGAGGGCCGGCCTTCATTGTGGTTCGAGTTTCCGGACTCGGGCGTCGAGGTGGCTTACGACTCACAAAACGGCTACCTGCGTTGCGAGGTTGTCGCGATCGAGGGAGCGGAGGTCGAGAACCTGCAGTGGGGGCCGATCCGGATCACGCACGACCAGCGTGTCGGCGAGTCGTTGGGGTTCGCCAGCGATGGCGAACACGCCATCGGCCTGCTGTCGCTGAACCTGTTGACGACGGGGGGCCACGACCACGGGCCGGAGATCGACCGCGAGTTTCCCGCGTTGGCGGTGGAGGGGGGCGGCTCGCTGTCGGCCTTCGCCCGGGATCGCCGGGTCGAGATCGACCGCCCGTCGGTGTACGCGCAGGCGACCCATGTAATGCCGATGCCGGACGAATCCTGCGTGGGGTCGGCGATCGCGCTGTACGGCTCGCCGGCGAACGATGTCCTGGAGACCGTCGCCTCCATCGTGCAGCGCGAAGGGTTGTTCTATCCGACGCGGGACGGCCGGTGGCTGAAGACCGAGCCGGATATGACCGACTCGATGTTCATCGTCGAGTTCGACCGCGAGAACATCGACGACTGCCTCGACCTGGCCGAGCGGGCCGGGCTCGACATCGTCTACCACCCCGACATCTTCCGGACGTGGGGGACGTTCGAGCCCAAGACCCCGATCGATGACCTGCGGGCCTGCGTGCAGCGTGCGCAGCAGCGCGGCATGCAGCTCGGCGCCCACACGCTCACCGCGTTTATCACGCCCAACGACGCCTTGGTCACGCCCGTGCCCGACCCGGGCTTGCAAGTGTGCGGCGTGACGACCATCACGCAGGCGCTCGGGCCGGGCGACACGGAGATCGCGTTGGCTCCTGATGCGGTGGTGAGTGACTACGAACTCGTGCCCGGCCTCAACGTGGTTCGCCTCGGCGATGAGCTCATCGAGTACAGCCGAGTCAGCGAGGACCGACCCGCCGTGCTCACCGGTTGCCAGCGCGGCGCCTTTGGCACGGTGGCCGCGTCTCATGGCGCCGGCACGACCATCGCCAAGCTGGCGACGCATCCGTACAAGACATTCTTCCCCGACATCCAGATGCAGGACCGGGTGGCCAAGAATCTCGCGGCGTTTTACAACCGCACCGGAATGTCGGTGCTCTCCTTCGACGGCCTCGAGGGCTGCCGGGCCACCGGGCACGGCTATTACGCCTGCGAGCGCTTCATCAAGATCTTTTTCGATCACGCCGAGAACAAAAATATCCTCGCCACCTCGTCGCAGCTGCCGCACTTCGGCTGGCACTACCTGGCGAACATCTCTTGGGGCGAGCCCTGGTACGGGGGCTTCCGCGATTCGCAGATCGACCATCGGCTGAAGAGCAAACGTTTCTGCGACCGCAACTTCATGCCCGCTAAGCTCGGGCAGTTCAAGGTCACCAGCGACACGACCGTCGAGGACATCGACTGGGTGATGGGCCTGTGCGCCGGCCACGACACCGGGGTGGACCTCTACATCTCGCCCGGTTTCATGCGCGAACACGATCACGCGGCCGACGTACTCGACACTATCCGCCGCTGGGAAACCGCCCGGCGACGCGACACCTTCACCGCCGACCAGCGGCGGTCGCTGCGCGACCCGCAGCTGTTGCACCGGCTAACGCAGAGCAATGATGAATATCAACTCGGCAAGCCGGAGCGGTTCGACCAACAGTCGTCGGCCGACGAGCATTCTGCGCAGACGCTGCCCGCGGAGATCTTCGAGCAGGTCCGTCGCCACGGTTTTGTCACCGATGATCACGTGCATATCAATCAGCCCCGCGAGCCGGGCCAGCCGACCGCCGCCGAGATTGAATTGGAATTGTTCGGTCGGCCTCAGCCGCTGCGTTTCGCATTGCGGAGCGACCCCGAGAACGATCAGGCGGTGGCCGCCGCTTACATCAAACTCGGTGCGGCGGTCTGCGAGCTGCCTTTTGTCATCCAGCCGGGCGGGTACGTGATCGCAACTGGCGACGGCGCCGCCCAACACTATTCGGCTGGCGACGAACTTCTCGACGAGCAGCCGATTCCGCCGCTGACCCTCGCGGCCGGGAAGAACGCGGTGGAGTTCAACACCGCCCGGCCGGCCGACCGTCCCGGGCCGACGGTCACGCTGAATTTCGCTTTGTTCAACGAAGGCTACAGCCTGACCACCGGCAAGCCGGTCAGCAGTTCGAACGACAGCCCGCAGGCCGCGTGGGTCAATGACGGTAAGTACCGCGACTGCCAACGCTGCTGGGTCGCACCGGTCGGCGAGCGGGGCTCGGCCTGGTGGCGGGTCGATCTCGAAGCGGTGCATACGCTCCGCCAGATCGTCGTCGTGCCCTACTTCGACGGCCCGCGTTACTACCAGTACACCGTCGAAGGCTCAATCGACGGCGAGACCTGGCAGACCCTCGTCGACCAGAGCGACAACACCCGGCTGGTCCCCTCCGACGGCCAATGCGTGGCCGGCATCCCTCCCACCGCCGTGCGCTTCCTGCGGGTCAACATGCTCAAGCACTCGATCGACCGGGAAGTCCACCTGGTCGAGGTGATGGCGTTCGATTAGCCCGACGTGCGGCGGAGCCAAATACTGTGTAGGAACGTCTCT
>CAZFZS010000001.1:250762-265975 GCA_964523485.1 uncultured Phycisphaeraceae bacterium
ACTGTTGACGTTGGAGATTTTCGAGGTACGCTTTAGGGAATTGCCTGCGTCGGCGGTTGCCCCGTTTTACGTGATGGCGACGCGATCCCGCGACGCAGATCGGGTGTCTCGCAGTCCGGTCCTCTCATCGAGTGAGTCAAACTTGAAAATCAACAGCGATTCGAGAGTCGGCCGGGCCATTGCGAGAAACGCGATGGGTGCCGGCCCACACCCACGGCTGACCGACTACGGCCCGCCACCTTCGCTCGGGTCCGGGGCCGGCTCGATTCAAAGTCCGGGGGCATCCAGGCGGATTACGCTCCAGGCACTCACAGCCACCGATCGCCTGCTCGGCGGGGTGTTGCGGGCGGCCAACGAGTTCAACTGGTCGATCGACCTGAGCCTGTTGATGCAGTCCGACCCGCCGCCGCTCTGGAAGCCCGACGGGGTGGTACGGCTGAGTCACCGTTATTTGGACCTCGCGTGTCCGCTGCACGAACTGGACTCGCCGACGGTCGTGGTGGGGAGCAGGCCGGCCTTGCGCGATCCGCGGGTCGGGTACGTCGAGTACGACATCGAGTCGGTGGTGAGGCTGGCCCTCGATCATTTCGTTGCCTGCGGCTTCGAGTCCATCGGCTACGTGGGTTGCTACGGCGGGGCGTCGAACTACGAGAGCCGGGAGCGCGAGTTGCTGGCCAGCCTGGTCGAGAAGCGGGGTTTGCACTTTCGCAGCTTCACGCTCGGCGATCTGGCGGGCCATCTCCTGCGCGAGCGAGAGCCGATCGCGTTGATGACCGTGACCTGTGCCCAGGCCCAGCGGGTGATCGATCAGTGCCGGCAGCACGACTTAGCGGTGCCCGACAGCGTGGCGGTCGTGGGGGTGTGGGACAACCCGTTGCTGTGCAACTCGGGCCCGGTGCCGATCACCGCGATCGATCTCGATGAAGACTGCATGGGCTACGAAGCGGGGTGCATGCTCGAAGCCATGCTTTGTGGTCAAGCCCCTCCCGACGAGGTGCAGGTGCCGGCGGTGCGGGTGGTGCCGCGCAAGTCCTCGTCCACGGTCGCGCAAGCCACGCCATCGGTGCGGCGGGCGGTGAATTTCATCCGCGAGCGTTACCAGGATGGCATTCAAGTAACTGACGTAGTGCGTGCCGTGAATTGCGGGCGGACCACGCTGTATCGCGAATTCAAACGCTGCGTCGGGCAGAGTATCGCCCACTACATCGCGGCGGTGCGCGTCGAGCAGGCCAAGCAGGTGCTGCAGGACACCGAATGGACGCTGGACCAGGTCGCCCTCGAAGTGGGCCTCGAAAGCCGGTGTGCCCTGCATCACACATTCAGCCGTATCGTCGGCCAGTCCCCGGGGCGTTTCCGTCGAGATTGTGAAACCCGGCTGGTCCGTTCCGCGTAATACGCCGGGTCTTTCCGTGCCCATCCCCTGCTTCGGACATCGCCGAGCGTCCGACGGAACGGACACGCACACGGGCGGGCCAAGAATCAACGACCCTGATGCTCCCCAGCTTTCGTCAGAGACTTACCGTACCCGCAGTGGACCTCGACCCATGAAAAAACTCCTCCGATCCTGGACCTTCGCTCTGCTCGCGGTGCTGGCGTGGCTGCCAAACCCCTACGCCGCCGCCGATCAAGTCGCGCTGGTGAGCGACGGCCAAGCCAACGCCACCATCGTCACCGCCGCCGATCCGACGCCGGCCGCCCGGCTCGCGGCCATGGAATTGCAATACTTCGTCGAACTGGCGACGGGCGCAACCTTGCCGATCGCCGACGACGCGAAGGACGTGGACGGCCTCAAGATCTTCATCGGCCAGAGCCGCTTCACCGACCAGGCGGGCTTGAAGCCCGAGGCGTTCGGCTACGTGGAAACGCTCATCGACGTCTCGCCGGAGAGGATCGTGCTCTTCGGCCGCGACGAGCCGGTCAACGACACCATGCCCTCGCTCGATTACCCGCTGGCGCTCGGCGGCGAAGCGTCCGGCGAGAAGATGACGGTCCCCGGCAACTTCGATTACCAGGGCAGCCTCCGCGCCACCTACCGCTTCATCGAGGACTTCTGCGAGATCCACATCCTCGGCCCCTGGCCGATCAACTTCGTCTATACCGAACGCGATACGCTGACCGTGCCGATCGAGACCGAGCGACACGTGGATGCCCTGCTCACTCGCCACGGCTCGACCGGCTACGAGGAAAACCTCGCGCTCTGGGGCGGCAAGCAGCTGGAGCGTAACAACTACCTGCTCTTCCACCGCCGGATGCGCTTCGGCGGCGCGCCGTGGTACATCAACCACACCTTCGAGCACATGCGCTACAACCAGCGCTTCATCCGCCCGCAGATGCCCGACAAGGACTCGCCCAACTACGACGAAGAACTCAAGAAGTACAACGAGCACGTGCAGTTCTTCGAGTACGAGATCCCCGTGCTCGCCGACCCGGAACGCAAGAACCAGTTCTCGTTCTCCGACCGCCAAGTCATCGAGCAGGTCGCCCAGGACGCCCGCGATTTCTTCGATGGCAAGCTCGGCAATAAGGGCGACAAGTACATCCAGGAATTGCAGGGCCGATCCGACGTCTTCCCCGTCGTGCCTTACGACGTGGGCGGATACCAGGAGACCGAGGAATCCAAGCCGCTGCAGGACGCCGGCATCGGGCGGGAGGGTTACGGGTTCAACAACGGCCGATACTCGGACTACGTCTTCAACTTCGTCAACGAGGTCGCCCGCGCGGTCGCCAAAACCCACCCGGATAAATACATCGGCACGCTGGCGTACGAGGAGTACTACTGGAAGCCGGTGACGCTCGAGCTTGAGCCCAACGTCGTCATCGCCCCCTGCATGCACCCGATGTACTGGGAGCGGATGCCCAAGGTCCGCGCCAACGAGGAAGGCTGGTACAAGAAATGGGTCGAGCACAGCCAACAAGACGGCGACAAGCCGATCTACATGTGGAACTACGACTTCCCCGTCACCTACATGACCTATTACGGCGTGTCGCGTGGCCACATGGTCAAGGACTGGCTGAGCGACGGCATCGAAGGCATCTTCCACTGCGGCTCGCCAGAAGCAGTTGCGCTTTATGTCACCTACGAACTTTATGAAGACCCGGACCGGGACCCCGAAGCCTTGGTGCAGCGGTACTTCGAGCTGTACTTCGGTGAGGCGGCCAACGAGATGCGGGCGTTCTACGACATGATGGTCGACCTGACCACCAACGAGAGCTACTACCCGCTGGCCTCGCGGGGTGGTTACATCCACGTATCCCATGCCGAGCCGAACTTTGTTTACACCGACGAGCGGGTGCAGAAGCTCCGCGAGCTTTATGAAGAAGCCGAGACGCTGGACCTGCCCGACCCCTACAAGAGCCGGATCGCCGCCTGGGAGAAAGCAATCCTGCTGCCGCTGGAAGAGAACACGCGCACCTTCCTCGGCGAGAAGCTGCTGAACCAGTCGGTCGAAGCCCAGAAGCGTCAGGACATCGATTTCGTCGAGGGCTTCATCCCGACCGTGACCGCTTATGCCGGCGACCACTGGTACGCATCGCATCCGCCCGATGCGTTGGTCAACTCCTTTGGGATCAAGGAAGACGACCCCAGGAAGTTCGGCAGCAAGACCGCCGACTTCGAAACCGGCGGCCCCGGGTTCTATTGGCCCAGCTACTTCCCGGACCAGGGCGCTTGGCTGATGTTCGACCTGGGTGCGACCTATGAGCTGGATGAACTGCGGGTCTGGAACTACAACGATTCGGACGGCAACACCGACTGGGGCCTGAAGAACGTCACGATCTCGTACGCCAAGGACACGCAGGCGATGTACGCCGACGAATGGCAACACCTCGGCGACTTCACATTTAATCAAGCGAAGCATGGCGAAAAAGACGGCCCGGAGAACGTTATCGACTTCGAAGGCAAGAAAGTCCGCTACGTCTACATCCACGCACCGGGCCCGCAGGGCGAAGCCAACTGGCGGCTGCCGGAGAAGATCGAAGCCGACCAGCGGGGCCGTGAGGGCATCTTCCCCGACGCCCGTATCGGCTTGGGCAAGGTTCGCTTCTATGGTGAGCCGCTGCAGGCCGCCAAACCGCTGGTCCGCTTCGTCAATGATGAGGCCGGCCTGGGCATCGGGCTGTGGTCGCCGACTTCGGGCGACGCCACGATCCGCTACACCCTCGACGGCAGCGTCCCCGGCCCCGACTCGACGAAGTACACCCAGCCGCTGGACCTCAAGAACGACCTGTTCCTGCGGGCACGCACATACGCCGACGGCCTGGAACCGAGCGACTACTCGCCGGTGCACATCCCCTTCGTCTCGACCTTCCGCAAGTTCAACGCCGAGCAGGAGGTCGCCCACGGCCGACCCGTGACCTCCTCGGGCGAAGCCCAGGGCACCGGCCAGGTCGGTCGGCGCGGGGCCAACAAGATCAACGACGGCGACGGCAGCCACGAGTCGGCCTGGTGGGCCGCCGTCCCCGCCTGGGCGACGATCAACCTCGAACAGCCGCACACGGTCAACGCGATCTGGGTGCAGTCCTGGTGGGACATCGGCCCCAACGGCCGGGTGCCCAGGTACACGCTGCAGACCTCGCTCGACGGCGAGTACTGGACCGACGCCGTCGACATGTCGCGGAATGAAGACCCCGCCACCGCCGTGGGCAAGCTCCACCGAATCGACCCGGTTAAGGCTCAATACGTGCGAATCGTCGGCCTGCCGTGGCTCTGCGAGATGGAGGTCTACGGCCAGCCGACGCAAGCCAGCGCTGAGGATTACGAGGCCGCCAAAGCCTCAGGCACGCGTGAAATGCAGCAACCGGCCGTCGCCAGCAACGTTGGCGGCGTGGTACAGCAAGTGCAACGCCCGCAGCTTGATGGCAAAGAAATTGCACAGGGCAAGCCGGTGAAATCATCCGGCGAAGCCCAGGGCTCGGGACAGGAAGGCACCCGCGGAGCTGACAAGATCAACGACGGCCTTGCAAGCAAAGACTCCGCGTGGTGGGCCGCCAAGCCCGCCTGGGCCGCGATCGACCTCAAAGAATCTCACACGCTCACAAGCATCTGGGTCCTGCCTTGGTGGGATGATGAAACCGATGGCCGCGTGGCCCGATACACCATTGAGGTCTCCAGAGACGGCAAGAATTGGCGAACCGTCGCCGACCATTCTGATGCCGACAAGCCCGCAACCGCCGCCGGCGACGTGCACGAGTTCAATCCCGTCAAAGCCCGTTACGTGAAGATCAGCGGGCTGGAATGGCTCTGTGAAATTGAGGTCTACGCGAAAAACCGCAACTAAATCTACCCCTGCGGGTGAAATGCGGCTGGCCGCGTTGCTCGCCTTTGTTTGGTGGGATTAGCCTCCACACACAAGAACCTGTTAAGCGACATAGATGGGTTGTAGCTTGATCTGATTTGTTCCGGAAGTTGCGTCAGGCGAAGGCTTGACCTACCCCGACTAATGAAACTGGAATTTGGGCGGGCTGAAACATGGCCGACGATATCGACTTGTTTCCGAAGCCGCAGAAGCTCGCCGTCACGGGGGAGTCTGTTGCAACCTCAGCGCTACCACCCCTGAAAGTCGACCTGCGCCCTAGCCTGATGCCGCATGCACAAGGCTATCGGCTCGATATCGATCGCGACGGTGTTTGTCTGACTGCGTATGATGAACCCGGGCTGTTTTACGGCCGCCAGACAATCGACCAACTGTGGAAGGCTTTTCCTGAGCGGATACCAGGCCTGCAGATTGAGGATTGGCCGGACCTTCAGCAGCGCGGCTACCTGTTGGACATCAGCCGCGACCGTGTGCCCACGATGGCATCGTTCTTTGAACTGATCGAACGGCTGGCGACGCTGCGCTACAACCAGCTGCAACTCTACACCGAGCACACCTTCGCCTATGCCGGGCACGACGCCGTCTGGCGGGATGCCTCGCCGTTGACCGTCGAGCAATATCAGGATCTCGAGCGTTATTGTGTTGATCGCTTTATCGAGCTCGTGCCCTGCCAGAACGTCTTTGGCCATATGGAACGCTGGCTCACGCACTCGGCGTACGCCGACCTGGCGGAATGTCCCGACGGCTGGGACACGCCCTGGGGCTACCGCGAGCCGCGGCCATGCTCGCTGAACCCGGCAGACCCGCGATCATTCGAACTCTCCGCTGATCTGATCCAACAACTCGCGTCTGCTGCAAATTCTCGGTATTTCAATCTCTGTTGCGACGAAACGCTCGACCTCGGGCAGGGGCGGAGTCGTAAACTATGCGCAACACAAGGCAAGGCCACGGTGTACAGCGATTATCTTCGCCGCCTGTGCGAGCAGGTGCAGGCTCGCGGCAAAACGCCGATGTTCTTCGGCGACATCGTGCTACATCACCCCGAGTTGATCGATGCGATTCCTGAACACGCCGTGTTGCTGAATTGGAACTATGAATCGAGCGAGTCGTTTCTGTCTCATTCGCGGGATTTTCAAACGCGCGGCTTACGCTACTACAACTGCCCCGGCACATCCGCCTGGGCGTCACTCACGGGGCGACTCGACAACGCCATCGCCAACATCCGCGACGCCGCTGAGGCCGGGACCGACTGCGAGGCCGAGGGCTTGCTGCTGACCGACTGGGGCGACTACGGTCACTGGCAGCCGCCGGTGCTATCACTGCCTCCGTTGATCTATGGTGCCGGTGTGGCCTGGTCGCTGCAAAACAACAGCGATCCCCGGAATATCGCCCCGATGATTGGGAGGTTGATCGCGGACGACCCGTCCGATGGCCTGGGCAAGATTGTGATGCAGATCGGACGCATCAATGACCGGATGGAGGTCCAGCTGGCAAATGCGACCTGGTGGTTCCGCTACCTGCAGGAACCCGCCAGCCTGATCGATGCGGCGACCTGGCATCGGATCGCTGATCGAGATGTGCATGTCGCCTTAGAAGGTCTCGCCTCGGCACAGGCCGCGTTGGAAAGTTACGAGCCAATCGACAACAAGGTAAGGATCGTCAAGCGAGAGCTGCTGTGGTGTGTTGAGTTGGCAGGTTGGGTTTGTCGACGAGTGGCCGGGGGAGCCATCCCGCCGAGCGGAATGGATAACAAAGCTTCGGCAGGCGGGCGTTTGACTGACGCGAGTGAGATCAAAGCGCTGATGGACACTCATAAATCGCTATGGCTGAACCGCTCCCGTATCGGTGGCCTTGCTGATTCCATCGCAAAACTAGGTCGATGGGCACCTGTCGCTCGGACCTCAATTCCCGGGGAAGAAAAATTGCAGGCTTGCCAATAAAAAAGGTTGACACCTCGCCGATTACGAGTAGATTATAGAATCCGTAGTAGAAACGTTCCTAAGGAGATGATATTATGCTTAAACCTGTCTTGTCGCATCTTGCTCGAAGTCCCCGCGTCGGATTATGTGTCTTTGGAGGTGCAGTGATTTTGGCCGCGACCGCAGCCCAAGCCGCCCCGGTCGCACTCCATCAGGGCAGCAATGATCCGGTTGCCGATGAAGATTGGACGCTGAGTGGAAACAGTGCTCAAGTCGGAGCGGCGGGGGACACGACCCCCGCGTGGCAGGTTGCCGATGGCAGTGGTGACGCGTTCTATTTTAAAAACCTCACTCAGAGCACGACCGACGATCTCTACACCCAAGGCTGGAGATTTGATGTGACACTGCGTGTAGTCGATGCTCCCGACGCACCCGATTTCGGGATCACCACGTTTTTCGATTACGGCGATGATCCGACCAATAACAACAACACGCGACGATTTGGGATGCAGTACGGCTCCGATACCAATGGCAACGCGATCGTGACGCTGTTCGGCGGCACCGGGTCGGTGACCCTCAATACAGGTAACGTCTACAACGACTACAGCTTGGTGTACGACCCGAATACATCCACCGCCAGCCTCTTCATCAACGGAAGTTCGACGGCCTCAGCAACCAGCACGGGTCAAGTTTCAGACTTCGGTAGCCCGTTGAATCGCGTGATCTGGGGCAACCTCAATCAAAACGGCACCGGCAACTACAACCTGGTCTCGCTCGCCGCCGTCCCCGAGCCGGCCTCCGCCGTTCTCATCGGGCTCGGCTCGATGCTGATGCTGTCACGCTGTCGTCGCGACCACCAGTGAGCAAATATCAACCTCAGCGAACTTATGCGGTGCGTTGAGGTTATTTTCTTTATTGATTCATGGCCAGCAGAATCACGCGAATGGCTCGGGTCCGCTAAGCGTGACGGGTGATCGTTCAAGTCGCTGATGCAAGTTAGATCGGCAATCGGGACGAAATCATCCGGCAGTCTGCCCTTGCCTCGAGATGCCAGGCTGCGTCCTTATTTATAGATGCGATTAAAACTTTGAATTAGTTTCGCTCACGCTCCGCCATAGCTCGCGGGGTCGGCGGGTGGGTCGATGCCCATTTCTTTGCATTGCAGTTCGACATACCACTTGCGGAGTTCAGGGCCTTGCTTTGAGAAGATGTCGTCGTGCAGTCGGCGGGCTTCGATCGTGCCCAGCAGGTGCGGGAAGTCGAGGCGTTTGGATTTCAGGTCGCGGATCGTGTTGACCATGGCAAACCGCCACCACCGGCGGAGATGGACCATCGGGTCCGCGGCTTTGCCGGTCGCGTGCAGGCGGTGCAACACCCAGCGGTTGAGGATCTGGAACTTGGCGTAAGCCCGTTGGCGGGGTCGGCCGCCGGTCGCCTGGGCGTGGTGCAGCTTCGCATCGAAGTTGCGGACCAACATGCCGTGCCGACCCAGCCGATTGGAATGGTCGTAGTCTTCGAAAGAGGCGTAGCCGATGAGCACGGTTTCGAAGGGCACCTTTCGCAATGCTTCGGTGCGGAAGGTCATGCAGAAGCCCATGAGTTGATCGACGCGAACCGCGTGGAAGCCATCGAGCGATGCGGGTAGCGGCCCGCCGGCGACGGGCTCGTCATATGGCAGCCAGAAGTTTTCATCCGACATCTGTTTCGCCCACCACTGCTTATGCAATGGTTTCTGTGGCGGGTCTTCTTCATCGGCCGCGGGAGCGGGTGTCGCGTCCTCGGCTGTTGGAGCAGGCTGAATCGGATCGGTCAGCGGGTTTTGCGGGACATGGTGGCCCATCACACCGACGATTTTTTTGTCTTTATCCGCGGCGTAAACCCGCAGAATCTGCTCCGCACTGCCGGGGTGCATCAGCGTGTCATCATCGAAAAAGAAGGCGACCTCGACGTCCGGATCCACATGGGTCAGCCCTTGGTTACGCTGCCAGGGCGTCGTGCGGACGCGGGCCTTCTCGAAAATCAGCTCGCTGTCCCAGCCCTCGGCCTGGGCGGCACGTGCAATATCAGCGGCCGAGGCGTCGGCGTCCTCGCTGGCATCGATCACGATAATCTGCTTGGGATGGGGCTGCTGGTTGGCTGCCAACCGGATGGCAGAAAGCAGCACCTCTCGGCGGTTGTAGGTCGCCACGACCATGGACCAGCTTGGTAAATCTTCGGGCATCGTGTCTCCTCGGGCGGCCGCAGGATAGCCCATGTCCATCGACGGGTCGGCGGGCGTCCAGTCAGCACTATCGGCAAGTCAAAGCCGAAGGGTCGATCCGCCGATGGTAGCAAGACCCGCAATCGGTCCGGCAATGTTGATGCGGGTCCGTATAATCCCGCGACCACGGGGGCCGGCAAAACGATACCGCACCGATCTCGCCTACCCGCTGCCACGATCCGACCCGCCATGGCTGAACCCGCCACCACCACGCCCGCCCAGAAGGCCGGTCCGATCCTGGGCTATTTCGTTCCGGAATTCCCCGCCCAGACCCACATCTTCTTTTGGCGAGAGTTAGCTGAGCTGAAAAAGCGTGGCATCCGCCCCCGACTCATCAGCACCCGCCACCCCGACCGCCGTATCCAATCGCATGATTGGTCGCAGCAGGCCCAGGCTGAAACGTTCTACCTGTTCCCGCCCCGCATGGCTCAGTCCCTCAAAGGTATTGCCACACTGCTCGGCAGCGGACCCGCAGGCTGGATGCGTGTGCTCGGCAGTTTCTTTGAAGCGAAGAAGCAGGCCAAGCCCAGCCGACTCGCAGGCCTCGCCCTGATGGGCGCAAACCTCGCCGCGCTGGCAAAAAAAGAAGGTTGGACCCACCTGCACGCCCACTCATGTGCCGATTCCGCGTTCGTGGCGATGTTCGCCAGCCGCATCTCCAAACTGCCATACAGCGTCACGCTCCACGGCCCACTCGAAGACTATGGGCCGGGTCAGACGACCAAGTGGAAACACGCACAGTTCGGCATCATCATTACCAAGAAACTTCTGGGCGAAGCCCGCGAAACGCTGGGCGATGCCCTGCCGGATGTCGTGGAAATCGCGCCGATGGGCGTCGATTTGGCAAATTTTAAGCGGAATTCGCCCTATCAACCCTGGGACGGCAACGGCCCGGCAAAAATCGTGTCCTGCGGTCGACTGAATCGGATCAAGGGCCATCAGGAACTGATCGAGGCGGTCGGCCTGCTCCGCGATCTGGGGCGTGAGGTCGAGCTGACCATCTGCGGCGAGGACGAGCAGGGCGGCGACGGTTTCCGCAAGGAACTCGAAAAACAGATCAACGAAGCGAGGCTGAACGATGCGGTGCATCTGCTGGGTGCCGTCTCCGAAGAGCGGGTGCGGCAGGCGATGGAGGAGGCGCATATCTTCGCCTTGGCCAGCCATCACGAGCCGCTGGGCGTCGCGATCATGGAGGGTATGGCGATGGGCCTGCCGGTCGTAAGCACGGATGCGGGTGGCGTCCCGGAGCTGATCGACAGCGGTGAGGACGGGATATTGGTTGATCCGAAGCGGCCGGACTTGTTGGCCGAGGCGATCCGAAGCCTGCTGGACGACCCGCAGCGGTCGCGTGACATGGGTCAGGCGGCCCGGGCCAAGGTCGAGCGGTCTTTTCACGCGGGGGTGAGTGCGGATTGCATTGCCCGTCAGCTCGGGCTGGAGGTCTGGACCGGGCCAAGCGTCGCATCAGCGCCACAGGTAGCGGGGGCGGCTTGAAGCGTGATAGCCGATAGAACCCTAAAAGCCGGGCAACCGGACCGGCTCGATAGCCGATAGGGACACAGGGGCGGTCGCGATCCACCGCCCGATGGCGCAAAAGCCACGATCGATCAGGGACCTCATGAGTAGCACCGTCGACAACCCCGCGATCCCGCTGGGCGAAACTTCCGACCCCGCGGACCGGCCGGCAATCCCGGAGACCTCTGCGGAATCGCTTTCGGAAGCCGCTGCCGAGATCGAGGCATCCACGCCCGGCAGTTCTGCGGGCTCAGATATTTCCGAACAGCAGCAGAAAGAGCTCGAGCAGGAGGGGCAAAACCTCAAGAAGCGGACGGTCAACGCCGGCAAGTGGATGAGCTTCGGCTACGCCGCGAACCAGCTGCTGCGCTTCGTCAGCAACGTCACCCTCGCCTACCTGCTTGCCCCGGAACACTTCGGGATCATGGCGCTGATCAGCGTGATCGTCTCCGGCCTGTTGATGTTCTCGGACATCGGCATCGGCCCCAGCCTGATTCAAAATAAACGCCAAGCCTTCCGCAACACCGCGTGGACGCTCCAGACCATCCGCGGCACTGCCCTCTGGCTGGTCGCCTGCGCCGCGGCCTACCCGCTGTCGCTGATCGATGGCTGGGGGCCGTTGGCTTACCTCCTGCCCGTCGCGGCATTGACCACCGTCATCAGCGGGCTGCAATCCACAGCCTGGCATATGGCCAGCCGACAGCTCAACCTCAAGATGCTGGCGACCTACGAATTCGTCACCAGCATCATCCGCATCGCCGCGATGGTGGCCTTTGCGTATTTCATCAGCCGAACCGCCTGGGCGCTGGTCGTCGGCGTGCTCATCGGCAGCACGGCGCAGACGCTGATGAGCTACAAATTGCCCAACAGCAAAAACTGGTTCCAGATCGAACGGGCGGCGTTGGGCGATCTGATCCGGTACGGCCGTTGGCTGTTCATCAGCACGATCATCACGTTCTGGGCCGGCCAGATCGACAAGCTGCTTCTGGGCAGTCTGCTTTCACCGGCGGTGCTGGGCATCTACTGGATCGGCCTGCAACTCGCGGATCTCGGGCCGACATTTTTCAAAAAGCTTGGACACTCCGTTGGTTTCCCGGCACTATCCAATCTGTATCGTCGGGATGAGGATCGTTACAAGCAGCGGCTCAAGCAATTGCGGATGTTGCTGATCCTGCCGATCAACGGTTTGCTGTTGTCGATGATTCTGGGTGGGCCGATCTTCATGGCGTTGATCTACCCAGGGCCTTATGTCGAGGCTGGCTGGATCGTGCAGGTGCTGGCGTTCAACAGCCTCGCGGGCATGGTCACGACGACCTATGGCAATGCCTACATGGCCAGCGGCCACACCCGCCACAACATGACCACCGTCGCAGCGCAACTCATCATCATGGTCAGCGCCACACTGCTGGGCTTCTACTTCTTCGGCGGGACGGGGTTTATCCTCGGCATCGGTGTCAGCCAATGGCTGAAATATCCGGTCGATGCCTGGCTGGCCCGGTCGCTGGGCATCTACGACTGGAAGCTGGACCTGTCGGTGCTCATCAGTTCTGCGGCGCTCGCATTTGCGGCGGTCAAGGCCTCGACGGTCCTTGCGGAGTGGATGTTCCTGTGAGTACTCCAGCCGTCTCCGTCTTGATGACCGCGTATAACGCTACGGCCTTTTTGAGGCCGACGGTCGAAAGCATTCTCGCGCAGACGATGGGGGACTTCGAGTTCATCATCGTGGACGACGGCTCGACGGATGACACGCCCGCGATGCTGGCGGAGTTCGCAAAGCGAGACGAGCGTATCCGTGTCATCACACAGGACAACGCGGGCATCCCCAAGGCAGCAAATGCCGGGTTAGCAGAATGTCGGGCCGACCTGATTGCGCGGATGGATTCGGACGATGTCGCCAAGCCCGAGCGGTTCGAGAAACAGATGGCTTATCTCGATCAGCATGACCTCATTGCCTGCGGGACCTGGCATGACCTGATCGATGAGAAGGGGCGATACCTCAAGACGATCGAGGGGCCGGTGGACGACGCGACGATCCAGGCGGAGGCGTTGCGCGGCCACGGCTCAATCTGCAATCCGACTTCGATGTTTCGACGCATGCCCTTCGTTGGGTTGGGCGGCTACAGCGAAGACCTGCCGGTCGCGGAGGACCTGGACAGTTGGCTGCGGCTGGGCGAAGTCGGGAAACTCGGCAACGTGCCGGAGAGCCTGATGCAGTATCGATTACATAGCAAAAGCATCAGCGAACAGCGGTGTCAGCTCGAACGCGACATGGCCAAGCTCGCCTGCGAACGTGCATGGGAACGCCGGGGCATCGACAACATCCAATTCGAGGCGGGCGACCTCTGGCGGCCCGGCCAGGACCGCGACAGCAAACACCGCTTCGCCGTCGAATACGGCTGGTGGGCATTCAACTCAAAGCAGAAAGGCACCGCCAAGGCCTACGCCGGCCGGGCGATCAAACTCAAGGCCTGGCACCCGGACGGCTGGAAACTGCTTGTGGCGACGCGGAAACTTTGAAGCGTTTTGGAACCTCAGATGAACGCGGATAAACGCAGATAAGTTTTTAATTTGTCTTCAAATTCAATGATCGAGAGGCTTGCAATGACTCTCCATTCTCGCATTTCTCCTTTTGTGTTTTCATATCCGCGTTTATCCGCGTTCATTTGCGGTTTCAACTTCTTATGAGTTCCAGTTCACGCCCCAAGTTGCTGTTCATCGGCCGCGGCGCACCCTGGGTTGGCGGGGCGGGGTATCTCGTGCGGGAGTCGATGCTGCTGGATGCCGCGACGAAGGTCGCGGACGTTACAGCGGTGATGATCGATTGTGATCCGGAGCATGTGGCGGCGGGCGAATCCGAGGCGGGCTGTGAGCGGGTTGTGGCGGTACCGCAGCCGAGTCGGGCCAACCCCGGCCGATGGCGAAGGGCGTTTGACGACCTGACCTGCGTGACCCCACGCTCGCTGCGCTACTTCGATGCTTCTGCATTGCGCAAAACGCTCAAGGACATCGACCCGACGCAGTTCGATGCCGTGATGGTCTACCGCATCGACACCGCATTCTGGGCGGGGCTGGTTTGCCCGGCGGGCATCTCGCGACTCAAGAAGCTCGGCATCCAACAACTGATCCTCGACATCGATGACCCGGAACACGCCCGCCACGCCCGGCGGATCGAAGCGACCGGCGAGACCCCGGACAAACGCGACCAACAGGACCTGAAAAAACTCCGCGAGTTCGAGATATGGGCGGCGAAAGCGGCCGAACTCGCGATGGTCTGCCAGGAAGCGGATGCCCAGCGATTCGACCCGCCACAACCCACCGTCGTCCCCAATGCGGTGCATGTCCCCCCGGAATGCCCGGCTTACAAGCCTGATCCGGACACCTTGCTGTTCGTCGGCAACCTCAGCGGCGGCATGGCCAACGCGAATTACCACGGCCTGGTCTGGTTCATCGACAAAGTCTGGCCCAAACTCCGCCAAGCCAAGCCTAACGCCATCCTGCGGATCGGCGGGAAACTCGACGACAAGCTGCGTGCACGCTTCGCCGATATCCCCGGCCTCGACCTTTTGGGCTTTGTCGATGACATGGCCGCCACGGTGCGGGCCGCCGCGATCAACCTCGCGCCGATCCATTTCGGCACGGGCACCCGCATCAAGGTGCTCGATGCCTTGGCTCAAGGCGGGGCGGTGGTCGGCACGACGCTGGCCTGCGAGGGCTTGGCGGTACGCAACGGCATCCACGTCCGGCTGGCCGACGATGCGGATCGATTCGCGATGGCCTGCGTCGACTTATTGGACCACCCGGATCAGGCAGCCAGCCTCGGCCGGGCGGGTCACGCCCTGATGCTTGAGCATTACAGCATGGCTGGGCAGGTCGAGTTGCTGGTCGAGCTTCTGCAAAAGGAAATGAGCCGCAGATAAACGCGGATGAACGCCGATGACTTTTTGATACTGGCAACCTTCGTGCTTGGCTCGAAGACCCGTCGAGTTTTGCTTTTGCGATTAATGAACTTTAATAGACAGCCTGTTGAAATTTCCTTATTCGCGTCCATCTGCGTTCATTTGCGGCTGATTCCATGAAGAGCCACGTCCGAGAAAATCGGTTATTTCGGCCATGGGCGTCGACCGGCCGATAGAGACGGTTCATGGACCCGATGCGGATTACCTTCGTGCTGCCGCCGGTCACCGTCGGCGGCGGTGTGCGTGTCGTG
>CAZFZS010000001.1:265985-347405 GCA_964523485.1 uncultured Phycisphaeraceae bacterium
TATGCCGAGCGGTTGGCTCAGCGCGGCCACACCGTCTTCGCGGTGTCTAACAGTCGGCCGATGCCGTGGAAGCGTCGGCTGGGCCGGGTGCTGCGAGGTCAGGGCTACACATCATTGATCCCAACAATGCGGTCACATTTCGATGAAGTGCAGGTCGATCACCGCCCGTTAAAAAAGGCGGGCCCCATCGTCGATGCCGACCTGCCCGATGCGGATGTCGTCGTCGCGACGTATTGGACGACGGCCTATTGGGTCAACGATCTCTCGCCGAGCAAAGGGGCGAAGGCCTATTTCATTCAGCATGATGAACGACAGGTCGGCGGGACGGATGATGAGGTCCGCCCGACGTGGTTGATGCCGATGTACAAGCTGCTCGTGGCGGATTGGCTTGAGCCGGTGCTGCGGAGTCATGGCGTCACGCATGAGCTGACCGTCGTGCCGAATGCGGTGGATGGCGAACAGTTTGATGCCCCGCCGCGTAGCAAGCAGGACCCGCCGACGGTCGGCGTGATGTATTCCGATTCGCATTTCAAGGGCTGCGATATCGCCCTTGAAGCGGTGCGGATTGCTCGGCAGACGCTGCCGAATCTCAAACTCATCGCGTTCGGCAAGGATTCGCCTTACCCCGACCTGCCGCTGCCGGATGGCGTGGAGTATCACCAGGATCCGGACCAGCGTGAGATCGCGGGGATCTATGCTTCGTGTGATGCCTGGCTATTCGCAAGTCGTTGCGAGGGCTACGGTTTGCCGATTCTGGAGGCGATGGCCTGCCGCACCCCGGTGATCGCCACGCCCGCCGGGGCGGCTCCGGAACTAATCAGAAACGGCGGCGGGGTTTTGGTGGAACCGGAAAACGCCGATAGCATGGCTAGGGCGATCGTGTCGCTGATGGGCCGAGAGGACTCGGCCTGGCGTGCGATGTCCGATCGCGCCTACGCGACGGCCCGGTCGATGAACTGGGATGAGGCGACCGACCGTTTCGAGGCGGCGCTGCGTGAAGCTCGGCAATGGACGCCCCCCGATCAGGCGGCCTCGGCAAGGAAGGTAAGGCGTTAGGCCATGGGTGCATTTGCTACAGCGATCATGGTCTTCTGGGTGCCGATCGTGCTCCTGCTGTTTCTCTACGTGCCTGCACGTAAAGCAGCAGTGATCGCCCTGGTCGGCTCTTGGCTGTTCCTGCCGGAGATCGGCTTTCCGATCAATCTGCTTCCGGACTACGACAAAGCCACCGCGACGAGTCTGGCCATCATCCTAGGCGCGCTGCTGCTCGACCCGTCGGGGCGGATCTACAAGTTCCGCCCCCGCTGGATCGACATCCCGATGATCATCTGGTGCACGATGCCGTTCGCGACCTCGATCGCCAACGGCCTGGGGCCTTACGACGGTGCATCGGCGTCGGTCGAGGCGACCGTGGTGTATGGCCTGCCCTGGCTCATCGGCCGGGTGTTTTTCCAATCGGTGGATGACGTCAAACTCCTGGCGATGGGCATCCTCATCGGCGGGCTGATTTACGTGCCGCTTTGCCTGTTCGAAGTCCGTATGAGCCCGAAACTGCACCTGCTGCTCTACGGCGTTCAGCCCTACACCGACTTCAACATGGCCAGGCGTTGGGGCGGATTCCGGCCGACGGTCTTCATGTCGCACGGCCTGGCGGTGGGCGTCTGGATGGCCACCGCCGCGAGCATGGCCCTGTGGTTCTGGATCAGCAAGATGAAGCGCGACCTCTGGGGCGTGCCGATGTGGGCCTGGTTTATCGTGCTGGCCATCACCACCGTGCTGGTCAAATCGACCGGCTCGATCCTGATCCTCATCATGATGATGGGCCTGGTCTTTACGATGCAGTGGTTCCGTACTCGGGCGTTTGTCCTGCTGCTGATGATCAGCATGGCGACCTATTTTGCGTTGCGGGTCACGGATGTGCTGCCGGTGCTGCAATTCTCCGAGTGGTTGATGACGATTAATAAGGAGCGGGGCGGTTCGGTGGACTTCCGCATGCGTAACGAGGTGCTGATGGTCGCCCACGCACTGGAGCGGCCGATCCTGGGCTGGGGGCTTTGGGGCCGAGCCACGGACTTGATGGTCGAAGGCCGGTACTACAAAGCGACACCCGACTCGATGTGGATTCTGATGTTCGGGCGGTATGGCCTGCTCGGGCTGATCTGCTTCTACGGCACGCTGCTGCTGCCGGTCTTCCTCGTATTCAAGAAAATGAAAGTCCGCGAGATTTTCGATCCCAAATTGGCCGCGGTCCCCGGCGTGGCATTCGTGACGCTGGTGTACTCGATCGATGGATTGTTCAATGCGATGTACAACCCCGTGTTTACCGTGGCCTGCGGCGCGGTGGGCAGCATGGTCATCCTGATGAAGCGCGGACCGGCCAAGCAATTTAAGCAGGTGCAGCAGGCCGGCCGTCGGCAGCCTCGGCCGGTCGAGTCGATGCAGGACGTGGGCGGGCCCCGCCCGGACATGCTCAAACAGCCCGAGCCGCAGCCGTGAACCCGAAGACCGCTTCCAGTGAGCAATTGCAGATTGATAGCACCCCGCCGCGTGTGCTCGTGGTCATCGTGAACTATCGCACCCCGGAATTAGTGCTGGATTGCCTCGATTCGCTCAAGCCCGAGGTCGAAGCGAACCCCGGCACGCATGTCGAGCTCGTCGAAGGCGGCAGCGGCGATGACTCTGCAGCGGTGCTCCGCGAAGGGATCGACCGCAGAGGTTTCGCCGATTGGGTGACGCTGAACCTGCAGGAGAAAAACCGCGGCTTTGCGGGTGGGAACAACGCGGCGATTAAGCCGGCTATGGCGAGCGAGGACCCGCCGGACTTTATTTGGCTGTTAAACCCCGACACGCTCGTGCATCCCGGAGCACTCGGCACGCTGATTGAATATCTGCGGCACCACCCCGACGTCGGCATCGCCGGTAGTCGGCTGGAAGACCGCGACCCGCCGACACCACAGCGCTCCGCGTTCCGCTTTCCGACTCTGGCGAATCAGTTTGAAAATGCGATGCAGTTCGCGCCGGTCAGCAAGCTGCTCGACAAGCATCTGGTCGCCCCGCCGATCCGCGAGGATGCGCACCGCATCGACTGGGTGGCCGGCGCGAGCATGCTGGTGCGTCGCAAAGTCTTCGAGGCCGTCGGCCCGCTGGACGATAGGTACTTCATGTACTTCGAGGAGACGGATTTCTGCCTCGCCGCCAAGCGGGCGGGCTTCGCCTGCGCATATGTCCCCGAGAGCCGGGTCGTGCACCTGGTCGGGCAGGCGTCAGGCGTGACAGGTAAGCAGAAGGAGGCCGGGCCGCCCAAGCGCAGGCCTGCCTATTGGTTCGAGTCGCGTCGGCGGTACTTCACGAAGAACCATGGCCGAGCTTATGCCATCGCGACCGATGCGTTGTTCGCGTTGGGCTATATGTTTCGACGCGTCAAGGGTGCGGTGCTGCGTCGCCCGTCGGTCGACCCGGCCAAGTTCCTGAGCGACTTTCTGCATCATGCGGCGTGGCGGGCGAGGTGAAGATGAGCGAACCAGCCAAACAACCCGGCCTGTGGTCGCTGATCCGCGAGGATTACGTTAGCCATCGCCGCGACTGGACCCGGCCGGGCTTCCGCGCGATGGCGGTCTATCGTTTCGGCGTGTGGCGGATGGGCGTTCGACCGAAGCTGCTGCGGGCCCCGTTCAGCCTGCTCTACCGCATGATGTTCCGCAAGGTCCGCAACGGCTACGGCATCGAACTGCCTTACTCAGCAAAGGTCGGCCGGGGCGTGGTCATCGAGCATCAGTCCGGCATCGTGATCCACGGCAACTGCGTGATCGGCGACGGCTGCATTATCCGCCAAGGCGTGACACTGGGCATCCGCCGAGAAGATCAGCCGGACCAGGCGCCGGTGTTAGGCGAGCGGGTCAGTGTCGGGGCGGGGGCGGTTGTGCTGGGTGGTGTGACCTTGGGTGACGATGCGAACATCGGGGCGAATGCGGTGGTACTCAAAAATGTGCCGGCCGGGGCGACAGCGGTCGGGATCCCCGCGAAGGTTTTGCCGGGTTATCTATCGTCGACCGCTTCGGAACCTGCGAATTGCAGCGAAGAGGTGTCGGCATGAGTGATGCTCTTCGCGGTCACGATGAAGCATTAGCCGCGGCGTCCTCGCCGCACGGCGAAGACGCCGCGGCTGAGCCTGCGATTCCAGCGTTGAAAAACGTCGGTTTTATAGCGATTGGGCGGAACGAGGGGGAACGGCTCGAGTGGTGTCTGCGGTCGGTGGTGGGCAAGGCCGGGGCGGTGGTCTATGTCGACTCGAATTCGACCGATGGCAGTGTTGCGCTGGCCCGTTCGCTGGGCGTCGAGGTGGTCGAGCTGGACATGAGTAAACCGTTCAGCGCAGCCCGCGCCCGCAACGAGGGCTTCGCACGATTGCAGCAGATTCTTCCGGGGGTGCAGTTTGTCCAGATGGTGGATGGCGACTGCGAGGTGGTCGACGGCTGGATGCAGACCGCAGTGCAGGCACTAGAAGCAGATGAAAACATCGCGGTGGTTTGTGGCCGACGTCGTGAGCGTCACCCCGGGGCGTCGATCTACAACCGGCTGTGCGATATGGAATGGGACACGCCGATCGGCCAAGCCCGGTCCTGTGGCGGCGATGCGATGTTTCGGGCAGCGGCCTTGGAGCAGGTTGGCGGGTACAACCCCTCGGTCATCGCCGGCGAGGAGCCCGAACTCTGCGTCCGCCTGCGTCAGGCGGGTTACAAGGTGCAACGGCTCGACGCTGAGATGACCCTGCACGATGCGAACATGCACCGGTTCAGCCAATGGTGGAAACGCAACGTCCGGGCAGGACATGCTTACGCTCAGGGCATGTCGATCCACGGGGCCGCCCCGGAGAAGCACAACGTTAAGCCGTTCAAAAGCATCGTGTTTTGGGCGCTGCTGATCCCGATCGCGATCCTGTGGATGCTGATCGGCGGCATGCTCGGCCAACCGCTGGGCTACTGGATCGCGGGGCTGTTGGCTTTGGGCTATCCGCTGCTCATGTTGAAAGTCGCGCGCTATCGCAAAAAATCGCATGGCGACCCGCTCCGCCACGCCTTGCCGTATGGCCTGTTTACGGTCATTGGCAAATTCGCCAACCTAATGGGCATTCGCAAATACATTTGGAACATGATCCGCGGACGGGACGGGACGATTATCGAATACAAAGGCACAGCCGCAGGAACAGCTGCGCCTTCGCGCTAAACCGCAAGCGATGGCGGGTTTTTTTATATCGCCCCACCTTGGATTTCAAAATCCAAAAATCTTCAATCAAAAATCCAAAATCACCCCATGCCCATGCACATCCTTTATCTCGCCTCGATCTTGCCTAAGCGCAGCGAGACGTTTGTTTATCGCGAGGTGCTGGGGCTGCGCGAGCGTGGGGTGAAGGTGAGTGTGGCCTCAGTTCATGCACCCGAATCTTCGTTGGGTGATGCACGGCTGGATGCATTGTCGCAGGAGGCCGAGGTGGTGTACGGCCGGGGTTTGGTGGGCAAGGCGGCAGTATTACGCGATTCGATCCGGCGGATGAAGTTCATGCTGCCCTGGGGCGTGGGCGATGTGCCATTGAACTACATAGGCAAATACCTCTGGCAATGGGAGGCGGCGGATGCCTTGGCCTTCCGGTTGCGTGGCCAAGGGGTCACCCATATCCATGCCCACATGGCCCACGTCCCGACAACCATCGCGATGGGTTGTGCCAAAGCCTTGGGCATCCCGTTCAGCTTCACCGGCCACGCCGCCGACCTGTTTCGAGATCACTCGGCCCTGAAAACCAAACTGGCCCGCTCGGCTTTCACTGCATGCATCAGCCATTGGCATCGCGGGTTCTACCGGGAGCTGATTCCATCGCTTTCGGAGGACGAGCTGCCGATCATCCGCTGCGGGGTGGACCTGGAGGCTTTCTCCGTGGTCGACCCCGACGCAGCGACACCCGGCCACATCCTCGGGGTAGGGCGGCTGGTGCCGAAGAAGGGGTTTGACGTACTGATTCGGGCGATGGCGAAACTCGATGCGGGTCGTGTCACCCTCGTCGGGGATGGACCCGAGGAATCAAACCTTAAAAGACTCGCAGATGAGTTGGGCGTCGCGGATCGCATCGATTTTGTCGGCGCGAAAACCAACGACCAGGTCCGCGAGTTGATGGTCGACGCGATGGTGTGTGTGCTGCCCTGCAAGCCGGCCGACGATGGCGACCGCGATGGCATTCCCGTCGTGTTGATGGAAGCGATGGCCCGGGGCGTCGCGGTCATCAGCGGCGACCTGCCGACGATCCGCGAGTTGATCGCCGATGGCGAGTCCGGCCTGATGGTCCCCCCGGGCAATTCCGAAGCCTTGGCCGAGGCGATCGGCGATCTGCTGAGCCAATCCGAGACGCGACAGCGACTCGCCGCGGCGGGTCGGACGCGGGTCGAGGAGGAGTTCAGCCTGAGTGTCACGCTGGATCGTTTGATTGCCGCCTTCAGACGAGCGGCCGAGGTATACGATAAGAACCCTGCTGTCGTGCGCAGCCACCGTCATGACTAACCGCCGCTACTGCCTGATCAGCCCGACGCGAGACGAAGCGGAGTTCGCCCGGCGAACCCTCGACAGCGTCACTGCGCAAACGCAGCCGCCCGCGAAGTGGGTCATCGTCGACGATGGCAGCACGGACGACACGCCCGCCATCCTCACCGAGTATGCCGAGCGTTTTCCGTATATCGAGATCGTCACCCGGACTGACCGGGGCGAGCGTAAGGTCGGGCCGGGCGTGATCGATGCTTTTTATGCGGGGTATGACACGATCGACCCGGCCGAGTTCGATTACATCTGCAAGATCGACCTGGACCTCGACCTGCCGCCACGCTACTTCGAGATTCTGATGGACAGGATGGAGGCGGACCCGAAGCTTGCGACTGCCTCGGGCAAGGCGTACTACCCTGCCCCGAGCAACACCGCCAAAGATTTCGAGGGCGAACTGATCTCCGAAGCTTGCGGCGACGAGATGTCCGTGGGCATGATCAAGTTTTATCGGACTGCGGCGTTTGAAGATGTCGGCGGCTTTGTGCGGGAGGTCATGTGGGACGGCATCGACTGCCACCGCTGCCGGATGAAGGGCTGGGTGGCGGCGAGTTGGGACGATCCGGAGCTGCGATTTATCCACCTTCGGCCGATGGGAAGCAGTCATAAAGGCATATTTACCGGGCGTATGCGGCATGGCTTCGGACAGTGGTTCATGGGGACCAGCCCGGCGTACATGACCGCCAGTGCATTGTTTCGCATGACCCGCCCGCCGGTGTTGCTGGGGGGGCTGGCGATGTGGTGGGGGTATGCGAAAAGCATGTTGACGGGTCGGCCGCGGTACGATGATGTTGAATTTAGACGCTATTTACGCCGATATCAGTGGGACTGTCTGCGACGCGGCAAGGCCGAGGCCACCCGTCGGATTAATGAAGTGAATCGGCGTCGGTCCGACAGGACAGAGGGTCCGATTGCCACCGAGGTACACCATGCCTGAACCGGGCCCGACCATTGCCGACAACGCCCCGATCGACGTGTCGATCTGCGTGCCGATCTACAACGAAGAGGACAGCGTCGCCAAGCTGTATCAGGAAATCGCCGCGGTGATGGACGCGGGCGACTACCGCTACGAGGCGATCTTCGTCAGCGATGGGTCCTGGGACGATTCGGTCGCCCGGCTGCGTGAGGCGGCGGGAGAAGACCCGCGTGTCACCATCATCGAACTGATGCGCAACTTCGGCCAAACCGCGGCGATGGCGGCGGGCTTCGACGCGGCCCGCGGCACGGTCATCGTGCCCATGGACGGCGACCTGCAGAACGACCCGAAAGACATCCCCAAGCTCGTCGCCAAACTCGATGAGAACGGCCAAGAGCCGGGCAAGTGGGACATCGTCAGCGGTTGGCGCAAGGACCGCAAGGACGGCATGATGCTCCGCAAGGTCCCCAGCAAGATCGCGAACAAGCTGATCAAGCAGCTGACCTGGACGACCGAGATCAACGACTTCGGCTGCTCGCTCAAAGCCTACCGCCGGGAGGTGTTGGAAGACGTCACGCTCTACGGCGAGATGCACCGGTTCCTGCCGGCCATCTGCAAATGGCGGGGCGCCCGCGTCACCGACCAGGTCGTCAACCACCGCGCCCGCGAGCATGGCACGAGTAAATACAACCTCAAGCGGACGTTCAAAGTCCTGCTCGACCTGCTGACGGTCAAGTTCCTGGGTGATTACGGCACGAAGCCGATCTACTTCTTCGGCAAGTTCGCCGCAATGACATTCTTGACTTCTTTTATCGCTTTTTTCGTTGCGATCCTGCAGAAGCTCGGCTGGTTCTGGACCGAGTCGGGCGAGCCGATCAGCCTGAACCGCAACATCTTCCTGCTGTTCGCGGTGATGACCTTCCTCATCGGCGTGATCCTGCTGATGATGGGCGTGCTCTCCGAACTGATGGTGCGGATTTACTACGAAAGCCAATCGCGTCGGCCATATAAAGTGCGCAATGCCTACATCGGCGGACGAGAAGAGATCGAGCACCACTACCCGAAACACCCCTCGGCGGACGCAGCAGCCTGAGCTTGTTCGGCAGGGTGGGGGATTGACAACGGCTACAAGCCACGCAGAGCCCCGCCATGATCGCACCCCCGGAACAAACCCAGCCATCAGAATCGAGCCGAACATTGGAAGCGCCGCCGGAGCTCGGGCCGGCGTTAACGGATGAGTTGTATGTGGATTCGCATGTCCACCTTTACCCGCGGTACGACCGGCTGACGTTTCTCGACAAAGCCTTGAGCAACATCGAGCAGGCTGGTGGTGCGCTGGGCGTGCTTTGCCTGACCGAGCGATCGCAGGAGCAGGCGTTTGCGGAATTGCGCGATGGCGGGCCGATCGGACCCTGGGTCTTTGAAACCAACGGTGAGCCGTTCACGCTGTTGGCCTATCGCGAAGGAGTGATGAAGCTAATCATCCTGGCTGGTCGACAATTGACGACCAGCGAACGGCTCGAGGTGCTGGCGCTCGGCACGGTCGAGCGGTTCGATGATGGGATGGATTTGGAACAGGCGTTTCTGCGTGTCCGCGGCAGTGGGGCGTTGGCGGTGCTGCCCTATGGCGTAGGCAAGTGGACCGGCGAGCGGGCCAGACGGGTAGGCACGATGATTGATCAATACGCTCACGAGGGCTTGGTGCTCGGCGATAACGCGGGCCGGCCGGGCCTCGGGCCACGTCCACCTTTGTTCGATATGGCGGCGGCCAAGCAGGTCACGCTGCTGCCCGGCAGCGACCCGCTGCCGATTTCGGTCGGCCAGAACCACGCCGGGACGTATGGCCTGATCCTCGAACGAACGTTTAACCTCAACAGCGTCGGGCGGCAGGTCATCCACGCCCTGGCTCACGTCGGCCCGGTCCCACATCGATTTGGCGAGCGGCATGGGCTTTTAGGATTCCTTCATCACCAGATCGCTTTACGTTTGCAGCGATAGTGATTTGCGCCGCTGATCCAGTCGATGACAGGATGGGGGTAAGCACCAAGTCGAGCGCTTTGGATGTGAAGCGCGTGGTACGAATTGTCCAACCTCTGAGCAGATTGCCGTGAACGCCAGCGTAATCCACCGAAACCCCGCCAAGGCCTCGGCCACCGACTACGACCTGATCGTCGTCGGCGGGGGGATTTACGGCGTCTGCGCGACCCTCGAAGCCAGCCGACGCGGACTCCGCACGCTGCTTCTGGAGATGGCGGACTTCGGCTCGGGCACCAGCTCACAAAGCCTTCGAATTCTGCATGGCGGGCTGCGCTATCTCCAAAGCCTGGCCCTGCCCCGCTTCCGGCGATCCGTCGCCGAACGTCAATGGTTCATGGCCAACTTTCCAGAACTAGTCGAGCCACTGAATTGCCTGATGCCGTTGTATGGCAAGGGGCTGCGGCGGCCGGCGGTGTTCCGCATCGCATTAAAACTGAACGACCTGCTCTCACGCGGCCGCAACCAGGGCGTCGAGCCGGCCAAGCATCTCGAAGCCGGCCGAGTGCTGAGTAAAGCGCAAACGATCGAGCTCTTTCCGGCGGTCGATACTGACGGACTGGTCGGCGGGGCGGTCTGGCAGGACGGCCTGATACGGTCCAGCGAACGGCTGCAGATCGAGCTGCACAAATGGGCAGCCAACTGCGGTGCGACCCAGTTGAACTACATGAAGGTGGCCGGCCTGCAGCGCGATGGCGAGCAGATGCAGGCTATCGATGCGATCGACCAGGCCAACGGACAAACACATACGTTTCGCGCGACCAAGGTGCTGAACACCGCGGGCGGTTGGAGCCGGGATGTGGCGATGACGTTGGACAAAGATGTGCCGGCGTTGTTTCCGCGGTCGCTGGCGTTCAACTTGTTATTGGACGTTGACCCGCCAAGCAGTGCGGCGGTTGCAGTCGAGCCGAAGCAGCCTGATGCGCGGACCTACTTCCTCGTGCCATGGAAAGGTCGTCTGCACGCTGGCACATACCACATGCCCTGGGTCGGCCAACCCGCCGATGCGACCGACCCGCCCGCCGAGGCGATCGATACGTTTATCAGCGACTTGAACCAAGCGGTGCCGGGGCTGAAGGTCAGCCACGAGCACATCCTGAAAATCTACGCCGGTCAACTCCCCGCGATCCGCGAAGGCGACGAGGAGATGAGCCATCACGCACCGTTTCACGAACACGGCGGCGGGCTGTTCAGCCTCGCAGGACATAAGTACACCACCGCCCGCGCCGAGTCGCTCGATGCGTTGCGAAAGGTCTTCCCGGATCGACCGCTGGACATCAAGCCCGGTATGGAACGTCCCGCTCCCGGCGACCCCGCGCTCGCTGACGCTGCAACGCTGGCCAATCAGCCCCGCTTGCCGCATCTGCTCAGTGAAATCACGTGCAACGAATCGGTCGTCCGCATCGAAGACCTGCTCGAACGCCGCTTGGATTTGGCCGGCCACCCCGAAGCGATCGAGCCGATGCAAAATGCAATCCATGCCACGCTCGGTGACCGCCTTGCTTCACAGGAGACTGAACTGGAGGGCGCAGCATGAAAATCCTGATGCTCGCCCCGCACCCGTTCTACACGCCCCGCGGTACGCCGATCGCGGTTCGCTACCTGTTGGAAAGTCTGTCCAGCATGGGCCACCGCGTCGATGTGTTGTCCTATGCCGAGGGCGAGGATGTCACGGACCTGCCGGGCGTTCGGCATTTCCGGTCGAAGCAGCCGCCGGGGGTGAAAGACGTGCCGATCGGTGCTTCCTGGCAGAAAGCGGTCTGCGACCTGTTCTTCCTGCCCAAGGCCCGCAAGATGATGAAGCAGGCCCGTCGCGAGGGTGAGCCTTACGAGGTCATCCACGCGATCGAAGAAGCTTCGTTCATGGCCGGGCTACTCAAGAAGGAATTCAAGACGCCGTTCGTATTCGACATGGATTCGCTGATGAGCGCTCAACTGCTCGAGAAGAATGCGAAACTAAAACCCGTTTCCTGGCTGTTTGAGAAGCTCGAACGCTGGTCGATCCGGGAGTCGGCTGGCGTGTTGGCAGTTTGTGAAGCCTTGGCCGATGTTGCGCGTCACTACGACCCGCAGGTGAATGTATCGCTCTTGCCGGATATCCCGAACACCGGGACGGACCCGGGCAATCTGCCGGAAATGCTCATCGATGCGCAGGGACCGCCGGATGGCGTGCGTTTCATGTATGTGGGCAACCTCGAAACCTACCAGGGCATCGACCTGATGCTCGATGCCTTTGCGACGGTCAACCTCGACACGATCCGCACGACGCTGCTGATCGTCGGCGGCAGCGAAGCCGACCGCAACCACTACAGCGAGAAGGCCCGCGAATTGGTCGTGTCCGGCCGGGTGCGTTTTGTCGGTCAAATTCCCATCGGGCAGCTCGGCCGAGTGATGGAATATGCCGATGTGATGGTGTCGCCTCGAATTAAGGGCATCAATACGCCGATGAAGGTCTACAGCTATTTGCAATCCGGCAAGCCGATGTTGGCCACCCGGTTGCAGACCCACACGCAGGCGGTCGGCGACGACGCGGCGGTGCTGGTCGAGCCGACGCCCGAGGCGATGGGCCGGGCGATGCGGGAGTTGGCCGAGTCGGCCGAGCTGCGCGAGCGGATCGGCAACGCCGGCCAAGCCCATGTCGAAAAACACTACAGCAAACAGGCTTTCGATACCCGATTAAAGCAGTTTTACCAGGGACTTGAGATCGCCCCGGCCCAGCCGAATGCGATCGCCAGCAACGCCTGAACGATCCAGGGAATTTTGCCACGATGGATGCACTTGTCACCGGAGCGACCGGATTTCTCGGCTACAACCTTGCGGCCTCACTGGCGCGCGATGGTCAGAAGGTCCGTGCCTTCTGCCGAAATTCCGCCGACAAGGACCTGATCGAACGCCTCGAAAAGCGGGGTGTCGAAATCGTCTACGGCGACATGACCGACGCCGAGGCGATCGATCGTGCAGTTGCCGGTATCGAGAAGGTCTATCACATCGCGGCGGTCTTCCGCACTTCGGGTCACCCCGACAGCTACTATCGGGCCGTCAACCGTGACGGGGTTGCCATGTTGCTTGAGTCCTGCCGCAAGCATGGCGTCGAGCGGATGGTGCATTGCTCGACCGGCGGGGTGCACGGCCACATCGACCCCGACAAAGCCCCGGCCGACGAAAACTTTCCGATCGCACCGGGAGATATTTACCAAGTCACCAAATGGGAGGGCGAGCAGCTCTGCCACGAAGCGATAGAGCAGGGTCAGCCCGTCACGGTTTTCCGCCCCGCGGGGATCTACGGGGCCGGCGACATGCGGCTGGTCAAGCTGTTCGTCAGCGTGCAGAAGGGCCGTTTCGTCATGTTCGGCGACGGCAAAGTGCACTTCGGCATGGTCTACATCGACGACCTGGTCCAGGGCGTTCGGCTGATGGGCGACAAAGATGAAGCGCTCGGCGAAATATTTATCTTGTCCGGCCCGGACGAGTTGATGTTCAACGACTTGGTGCGTTGCGTGGCGGATGCAACGGGCGGCAAAGCCCCGAAGATGCATTGGCCGCTGCCGCCGCTGTTGGCCGCTGCATATCTTTGCGAAAAATGCTGCATCCCCTTCGGCATCGAGCCGCCGATCCACCGCCGACGTGCCCACGTGTTTACGAAGAACCGCGAATTCACGAACGCCAAAGCGAAGCGGATGCTGGGCTACCACCCCGAAGTCGCCGGCCGCGAAGGCGTTTACCGGACGGCTGAATGGTATTTCGAGAAGGGCATTCTCAAAGGCACTTTCCCCGGATATCCGGAGGGTATGCACCGTGGCGACGAACTTTGAGCTATTGTTGTCATTCATCCGATAAAACTGTTCTAAGCTACTCGCAACACGCAGGCGTCCTGCCGGAATCTCTGACTACACATGTCCGCGCCGCCGACGAACCAAGCCGAGTCAGAGCCGGAGTCCGCCCGGCTGGACACCCCGGAATCAACGGATCGTTCGACCGATTCGGAATCACCGGCAACTCCAGCATCTTCCCAAGCTCCGGAGGCCACACCTGCCATCGGCAGCCTGGAGGACTTTGCCAAAGCTCAGGGCGCTCCGACCGACCGCCTCCGCAAACGGATCATGTTTGCGATCAAGGCGGCGATCTCCATCGCGCTGATCGTCTGGATCGTCAGCGGGGCGGACCTCGCGGAAGTTTTCGAGTCGGCGAAGCAGGTGCACGTCGGTTGGCTGCTATTCGCGGCGAGTTTGCAACTACTCGGCCCCTGGCTGACGGCGATCCGCTGGAAGTGGATGCTCAACTCGCAGGGCTTTCACCCGACGCTGATGTACCTGTACAAGTCCTGTCTCGTGGCGGTGTTCTTCAAACAATTCATGCCATCGATTCTCGGCGGCGACACGATCCGCGGGTACGACGTCTGGAAGTCCGGGGCCAATAAAGGCCTGGCGGTGACCTCCGTCGTGGTGGACCGATTGATCGGGCTGGTGGCCTTGGCATCATTTGCCGTGGTCGCTTTGGCGTTTCTGCACGGCCCGCTTATCGAAAATGCACCGGGCATCCAGTTCTGGGCTTTCGCGGCGCTCGCCTCGACCATGCTTGTCACCTGGGCGATGTTCGCACAGAACGAGACCATCCACGAATGGCTCGCCTGGGGTATCGCGAAACTGCCCCGGTTGCTGGGCGGCAAGATCAACAAGGTCTATGGCACACTTTCCGCCTACCGCGGACACTACCGAACACTGATCAAAGCCTTCCTGCTTTCGATCGTGCTGCAGACCAAGGTCGTCGTGTTTTATTACGCGATCGGCCGAGCTTTAGGCTTGGAGATCGGCTTCGAGAACTGGTTCGTCATCGTGCCCGTGGCGATCTTTATCATGCTCGCGCCGATTTCGATCAACGGCGTCGGTCTGCGGGAAAGCGTCTTCACCTTCCTGCTCGCAGAGGTGTTCACCGCAACCAATAGCCAGGCCTTGGCGTTCGCCTGGATCGAATACGGCATTTTCCTGTTCTTTGGATTGGCCGGCGGTCTGGTCTACGCAGCCCGCCGTAGTACGCCGGATTATCGGACGCGATCCGGGGTTGATATGGTAAATTAGACCTGAACGGTGGGATGACCGATAGCGATAGGGATCGGTGGATACGGTTTCGCCGTATCTGTTGGCATGGTCTGGCGCCCGCTTGCAACGTTAAATGATCCGATGGGGTGGCTGGTTATGGACGCTTCTGCCGAACACAAAATCAAGCAGCCTGCCGCGTCGGACGAGCCGGCATCGCGTTTTATCGATGTGAACGATTCTCGCGATTTCAGCCCGCACCAAGCCATGTCGCACCCCACGGCTGCCGGCGTTGGCGACGCCTGGCAAGCCACTAAGCCCGCCGGACGTACCACGATCAGCCAATCCTGGCTGCTCTGGCTGTCGCTGTTTATCGTTGCATTGCTGACGATCACTGTTCGTCTGAGCTACGACATTCCCGGCACGCACACCGACGAAGCGTTTCACCTACTCGCCGCCCGCAGCCTGGTCGATCACGGCTCGATGCAGCTCACCGAGGGCGCCCAGCCCTACGAGCGGGCCGCTGCATTCACTTACATGGTAGCCGGGTCATATCTTTTGTTCGGCGACAGCCTCGCGTCTGCACAGATTCCTTCGTTTGCTGCAGCAGTACTGTTGGTGCTGCTGATGTTCTACTGGCTGAAACAGCAGGCCGGCTGGACCGCGGCCTGGGTCGCATCGCTGCTGACCATCGGTGCGATGGACATGGTGCACTTTTCCTATGTCGTGCGGTTTTACATGGTCCAGACGCTGCTGGTCTGGATCATGGCTATCGCTGCCTACAGCGTTTTGCATCAGTCATTGAGTCGACTGAAACTCGGCGTGGCGCTGGCCATTGGTGTAGTCGCTGCCGGCCTCGCGACGCATCTTCAAATTACCACCGCCATCGCGATCGGCGGCGTCGGCCTATATGGCATGGGCATCTTCGCTTACCGCATGATCTGGGGTCGAGACGAGGGTGAACGCCGATTTAATCTCATCATGTTCGTCGGCCTGGCCGTGGCCGGGGCGGGCCTGTTCGCGTTGGCCTGGCAGATGGGCATCGCTCAAGACATGATCCGCAAATATCAGAAGGCGGACCTCTGGGTCGGGCCGGATGCGGACAACCCGCTGTTTTATGTGCAATTACTGACCGAGCGTTTCGGTTGGCTGTTCTGGGGCTTGCCTGTCGCGATCGGTTTGGGGCTGTGGAAGCATCGGCAGGCGACGATCTTCCTGACGGTGGTCTGGTTGATCGCTTTGGCCGGCCAATCATTTGGCGGGTTCAAGGCATTGCGTTATCTGCTGTATGCCTTGCCGATGTTCTTGGCGATCTGGGGCCTGGCCGGGGCGGCGGTGGCGGAGGTGCTTTGGAAGAGCCTGCGGCAACTCGGGCCTAAGGAATCGCAGATCGGTCGCGGCCTGGCGGTGGCGGGGCTGGTGTTGGCCATGGGTGTGGGGGTGTATGGCCTGTACCGCGTGTGGGAATACAACTCGACGCTGCGGATCGCGATGGGCCAGACCCAAGGACCCTACCTCAAGACCGACTGGGCTGGAGCCGGCCCGAGCATGGCCGATGAGGCCGAGCATGTCGATGTGGTGGTGACCAACTCCAGCCCGCTGGCGGATTATTTCGTTGGCCGACACGACATCACGCTGGATATGTCGCTGCTGGATCGGCGTGAGGAATTCGCCTACGACTGGCGCTCGGATGGCCCGGTCATCTCGACCGCGGATTCGCTGCAAACGGTAATGAGCCAGTACGACACCGGCCTGATCCTGCTCGATGGCACCTCCTGGCGGCAGCCCTGGGGCATCCCGGATTCGACGGCGGATTTCATCGATCAGGAACTCGAGCCGTTGCCGATCGATCCGGCGTGGCGGATGAAGGCGTTCCGCTGGGGAACTGAACAGGCGGCAGCCCATGCCGACTAGCGACACGACGCTGATCGCAACGTCCACCGAATCCTCCGATGCCTCGTCGCCAACTCAAGCCGAGACGACCGTCGACCTGCGGGGCGTCAGGTTCGCCAAGCTGACCGAAGACCAGGCCATCGACCGGGTGCTCGATGCGTTAGACGACGGCCGGGGCGGCTGGGTGATTACCTCGAACCTCGATCACCTGCTGCGGGCGGGGCGGGATGAGGGCTTCCGGGCGATGCTGGACGAGGCGGACTTCGTCGTGGCGGATGGCGCTCCGTTGGTTTGGGCCAGCCGACTGCAAGGCACGCCGTTGCCCGAGAGGGTGGCGGGCTCGTCCATGGTGTCGACGCTTTCAGAGCGGGCGGCGGAGCGGGTCCGATCGATTTTTCTGCTTGGCGGCGACCCCGGTGCGGCCGACGCGGCGGCCGAGGTGCTCAGGCAACGCTACTCGGATATCAAAATCGTCGGCACACACTGCCCGCCATATGGCTTCGAGTCGCAGCCGGATGAGATGCAGGCAATCCGCGATGCTTTAACCGCAAGCAGGCCGGACCTCGTGTATGTCGCGCTCGGCTCACCCAAGCAGGAACGGCTGATCCAATCGATCCGCGACACGCTGCCACAGGCCTGGTGGATGGGTGTGGGCATCAGCCTGAGCTTCTTGTCCGGGCAGGTCCGCCGAGCGCCGGTCTGGATGCAGAAAACCGGCTTGGAATGGCTGCACCGCGTGGCCCAGGAACCCCGGCGACTTTTCAAAAGGTACTTCGTCGATGGCATACCATTTGCCGTTAGGCTATTGGCGGGAAGTTTTTTGATTGGACGGCGGAATCGTGACCGATAATTAAGCGGTCCCTGTTCGACTGCCCGCGATTTGACCAGCCGGAAAATCCGGAATAAAAAAAATGCCCAAATCGACAAATTTATGTGGAACAGCCGATCTTTTTGAGCCTACCGTCTCTTTAGTGCGTGATGTGATGCGTGCTGGAGGTTGGACAAGGAGGCGGCTGAGATGCTTTACCCTGCAGAAAAAAACTCCGCTTTGATTCTTTCCGAACGTGGCATCCTGGATGAGCGTTACGGCGATCGTTTGTCGCGATTGCGGGCGGTTGTGCTGTTGGCCGGCTCAGTCCGAGCGAACCAACTCCGCAAGGCGACCGGCCGCTGTCCATTAGAAATGCCGGTGGGCAACCATCGCTCGGTGCTGGACTGTTGGCGGGAACAACTCGTCTCGATGGCCGAGCGCTTGGGCGTGGAGCGGTTGCCGGTGCGAGTCATGGTCGACCGCGGCTGCGGGATGCGGACCGGCGTGCGGCAGTACGGCCCAGTGCAGATGAGCATCGAAACCGACCCGTCCGACCTGCGTGGCACCGGCGGGCTGCTTTCCGATTTGGCCCGGGAATATTCGGATGACGACTTGATCCTGGTCACCCATGCGTCGCAGCTGCTCTTCGAGCCGTTGGCCGAACTGGCCGATTCGCTGGCCCGTTCGCAATCCGATGTCGCGATGATCTGCAATCAGGCGGGCGAGCCTGCCGGCCTGACCATGCTGCGGTGTGGTTGCTTACGCAATATCAACAACGTGGGCTTTGTCGATCTCAACGAGCAGGCCTTGCCGGAGATCGCCGAGTGTCACGAGGTGCGGGTCGTGCGTTACGACCGCCCTGTGGCCCATCCCCTGCGGACGCTCAACCAGTACTTATCGACCCTGCGGACCTACCACCGTCGGGAGTCCGGCCGACTGACGGATATCGACCCGTATCTCGAGGACTGGCAGGCCAGCTTTGAGATCATTGAAAACGGCGCTGCGGTCCACGAAGACTCGGTCGTGCACGACTCGGTCATCCTGGCCGGGGCGCGGATCGAGGCGGGGGCGACGCTGGTGCGATGTCTGGTTTGCCCGGGATCGGTGGTAACCAAGGGCAAATCCGTGGTCGATCAGGTCATCTCCAGCCGGGTGCAACACGTGTGAACCGATCGGCCAGTCCGCTCGTAAAATAATCATGAAGCCCTGCGGGCGGGGATTGGCAACTTTTGCCTGACATAAGAGGGAATTGCCGATAAGAATCGTGAATTCATGCGATCCGCAGCAGTCCCTGCAGCGGCGATGAAAGTTAATTGAGTGCAAGCCTTCGGGTTTTGCCTCAGGTCCGGTTATGATGATTCGGCATGATGCGGATTAACTGTCGGACTGTTTTGGTCGAAATCAAAGATAGAGCCGCTTGATTGCGATAGCGGTGTGTCGGTCCATGAGCCAGCAGCCGGCTACCCAGGGATGTATTGACCATGATTGCCCATAAGGATGATGACCACAGCGCCGGTGCTCACCCCGCCGGCCCGAACCCCTCTGCCGGGGCGAGCAGCGACATGTATGTCATGCTCGATGGCTCGACACCGACTCCACCCGTCCCGGCCCCCGCCCCGCAGGCAGGCCCCCGATCCGGAAACCGTCCGATGAACCAGGAACTTATCCTCGGCGGCAGCACCGCCAACGCTTACGACAACAGCGACGACAACTCTGTCCGCCGCGAAAAAATCATGGGCCTGCTCCGCGGCCGTCTGCACTGGGCAATCATCCTCGCCCTGCTGCTGGGCGGCGGCTTCGGCTACCTCGCCTACAACAGCGTCGAACCCGAATATAAATCCATGGGTAAGGTCCGCGTCAGCGCCCCGGATAGCCTTGTCGGTCGCGATACGGGCGTCGATATGGATCGCTGGGCCGGCTTCGTCAAGGAACAGGAAGCTCTGATCGCCAGTGAGCAGGTCGCCACCAAAGCCCTACGCAGCGAGCCCTGGCTTAGCCGTGAGGGCGGCCCGGCCGACTTGAGCGTCAGCGACTTCCAATCCGCGATCGATCTGGACCTCAACGAAAACAACAACCGCGACAACGTATTCACGCTCGGTTTCTTCGCCGCCGACCCGGACACCGCCGCCGCCGGTTGCAACGCTCTGCTCGAGGCTTACAAAGAGGTCTACACCGCACGCAACAGCGATATTCGCAGCGAAGAGCTGAACAACATCAATCGCGGCATCATGCAGACCGAAACGCGCATCGATGAACTCAAAGCCATCCGCGGCACGATTCTCGATGATGGCGATGCGGCTCAGCTCCGCAACAACCTGAACTTTCACAACGCCCACCTGCTCGATCTCGAGACCCGGCTGGACACGATCGAAGCACAGATTGCTGCATACACCCCGACCTCGGTCGACGGCCGTGCTCCGACCAGCGACGAGATGGTCGCGGCCGACCCCATCCTGCGTGACTTGCAAGGCCTCAAAGAGCGACTGGACGGCGAAATCCGAGCCCTCGAACTCGAAGGCAAGGGCCCAGCACACCGCAACGTCGCTCAACTGATTAATCAACGTGAAGTCATCCTCCGCAACATGGAAGATCGCAAGAAGCTGATCGCTTCTTCTGAAATCCCGCTCATCAACGACGATGAATTCGAGCAGCTCCGAAATGTCGAGCGTGTCCTGACCCGGCAGATCGCCGAGACCACAACCAAGATCGAACGGCTCAACGAAGTTGCCCGCCAGATCGCGGGCATCGAGGAAGACATGCAGCGTCAGATCGACCTGCTCAACGACCTGTCGATCGACAAGCGCAACGCCATCGTCAACGCCGGTGCCTTCGGCCGCGAGGTGTCGATTGTCGGCCGTGGCGCCAAGCCTTCGTCGCCGTCGAACGCCGGCAGCGATGTGCAGATGGGTGCCGCGGCGGGCATGGGCGGCGCGGCGCTGGGCGTCGGCCTGGTCATGCTGCTAGGCCTGATGGATCGTCGCCTGCGTCACGCCGGCGATGCCAAGACCGGCATGCCTCAGGCCCGGATGCTGGGTATCCTGCCGACGCTGCCGGAAAACTTTGCCGACCCTGAACAGTCCGAGCGGGCCAGTCACGCCGTGCACCACATCCGCACGCTGCTGCAGATCGCCAACGGCGGGACCGCCCGCGTATTCAGCATCACCAGCCCCGCTGCGGGTTCGGGTAAATCCAGCCTGACCGTCGCGCTGGGCCTGAGCTTCGCCGCCTCCGAGTCGCGGACGCTGGTGATCGACTGCGACCTGGTCGGGGCCGGCCTGACCCGCCGCGTCGGCGCCGTGGTCAACCGGACTGTTGAAAACATTTTGCGTGAAGACACCACGCTGACCGATCAGCAGATCGAAAAGGCGTTGGAAACTTCGCGCGATCGTGGTATCCACCTCAAGGACGCCCTGATCGAGTTGGGCTTGCTCACCAAGAAAGACCTAGCCCGGTTGAATCGGCGTCAGACCGACTCGGCGTTGGGTGTGCTTGATGCATGTCACGGCCGACCGTTCAGCGAATGCGTGGCCGACACCGGCGTGGAGAACTTCCACATCCTGCCGATCGGTGCCGCCAAGCCGCATGATGCCGGCCAACTCTCGCCCAAGGCGATGCGGTCGCTCATCGAGCGGGCCCGCCAGGAGTTCGACATCGTCCTGATCGACACCGGCCCATGCCTCGGCTCGCTCGAAGCATCAATGGCGGCTTCGGAAGTCGATGCCACCGTGCTGATCGTTTCGCGTGGCGATGCCAAGTCGATGGCTGTGCGTGCCTACGAACATCTCCAGTCGGTCGGGGCGAATGTCGCCGGCGTCGTGTTCAACCACGCGTTGGAAACCGACCTGAACCACTCGTCGTATGCCTCGATCGTCAGCCAGGAACGCCGCACCGACCCGTCGCAAAGCGTGATGACCGCCGACCCCGCGATTGCGGCCCGGTTCGGCCCGCTCGGCTCGGCAGTCGCCGCGTTTGGTCGGCCAAGCCGATCGCCTAATGGCAAACCCCGCAAGCCTGTCGTCGCTGCGTCCAATAACGGACATTGACCTCGGTTTATTGCGGCCCTTGCACTATGATGTGGGGTCGGGTGCGGCTGATGGATCGGCCGACCTTACCGGGGTGTGATTTGGTAAGCCCTGCTGGCCCCTGTCTTGCTGCGATCTGCTGCTTATGATTACCCAGGTCAAAACGCCGCCGGTCGGGCCGAATGCCCAGACGATCTGGGGCCTCACGCCGATGCAGCTGCACGACCGTTTCTGGGCGGCCCGTGGGGTGCAGACGGTCCGCCTCGGCAGCGACGAGGTGCTCTCTAAAGATGCCGAGCTGTTCCTCCTGACGGACCCGAATTTCCTGACGGTGTTCAGGATGGGCCAGCTCAACGACACGCTGAGTTGGCTCAAGCCGACGATTCTGTTTGTCCGCCTGCACAATCCGCGTGATCAGGGCTACAACGAGCGGGTCATCACTGATAGCGATGACCGATTTGTGCGATTCGAGCGGGTGTATGGCACGTCGAACTGGCGGCTTGGGCGGTTTGCACTCACCCCATCGCGAGAAATCGCACGGATGTGGCAGCAGTCGACCGAGTTGAAAGTCGCTTGGCGTCGGCTGCGTCGCACGGTCACACCGAACCAGCGAACCACGATGTCGGTCGACGGCTCGCTTTACGACAGCCGGGACCCGCATCAGGTTATGGATTTCATCCGCGAACTGGTCGGGGCATGGAAGCGGCCGGACGCGACGATCTCAAGAGCGCGGAAGCTCAAGGACAACGTCTGGAGCGATGTCGCTCGGACCAGCCCGGGTGATACCCGGTTCATCGGCCCGGTTTGGGTCGGCAGCGGCCGAAGCCTCGATGCGACCGATTCGATCGTTGGGCCGGCCGTGCTCTGGGATGACCCGACGGCCCGCCCGAAAGTCGAAGAAGTCCAGTGGAACAAGATCGAACCCTCCGAAGTCCTCAAGCGTCCGGTCCGGATCCGCGCGATCTCCGGCTTTCAACGCGGTGCGAAGCGGGCGTTCGATATCGCTTTCGCCGTCACGGCGCTCGCCTCGACGATGTGGCTGTATCCGTTCATCGCCTTGGCGGTGTTCATCGAGTCCGGCCGACCAGTCCACTTCAAGCACCGTCGCGAGAGCAAGGGCGGCCGTGAATTTTCATGCTTGAAGTTCCGCACAATGCGTCGAGATGCCGACCAGATCAAGGCCAGGCTGGTCGCGGAAAACGTCGCGGACGGCCCGCAGTTCTATATCGAAAACGACCCGCGTGTCACTCGCATCGGTCGATTCCTGCGCAGCTACAACCTCGACGAGTTGCCACAATTTTTGAACGTGCTGATGGGCGATATGTCCATCGTCGGCCCACGGCCCAGCCCGTACAAGGAAAACCAGTACTGCCCGCCTTGGCGCGAAGCCCGCCTGTCGGTCCGACCGGGGATCACCGGCCTCTGGCAGGTCATGCGTTCCCGCGAGCGTGGCAAGGATTTCCAGGAATGGATCCGCTACGACATCGAATATGTCGAGAACATGAACTGGAAGCTCGACCTGAAAATCATTTGGCTGACCATCGCGATGATGCTCAAAATCCGCAGCCGACCCAACCCTGAGGCCCAAGCCAACGGAGATCCCGCCACTGCAAAGCTATCCGCGGATTAATTCATCTCAATCAAGTTTTCTTTTAGCCGGATCGGCGAAACCCCCGATTCCACCGCTAAAACAGCAGCTTGATCAGCAGCACTTCCAGCAACACAAAACCCAGCAGCAGCGTCGCGATCAGGCCGACCCGGCCGGTCGTGACTCGACTGACCCACCCCCGACTGACCGCCGGCGGGATCATCCTTAACTGCCCCTCCGCTGCGGTCGGGCAATGTGAAGCGGGATAGCCCCGGCGGGCCTGGTCTTGCACGATCGCGATGACCAGGTTCGCATCAAATGCCGTCAACCCCAGCACTTTGCCCAACTTTACCAGTTGTTCTCGGCGATCGGGCGGCAGAATCGGGCCTTCGAGTTGTTCCGCAGTACGCACCGCCAGCACCCATCGGGCATCGGACGAATCGCGGATCGGCTGGGGCGGTGTCAACACACTCGCCTCGTTGGAAACATTCGGCGAGCTCGAGCTGCCGATGTCGCCGCTCGGGTGCACCAAACGCAACTTCGGATTGGCCGGCGCGGCATGGACGCTCGACCTGATCGCTTGATCCGGTTCGGACGTATCACTCAGCCGCAATACGGGTCGGGTTTTCTGATCTGAAATTTCCATGCGTAGAACAACCCGCTCGGCATGGGCTTCACGCCTAACGTTTCAACCATACCCCGGATTCTTCGACTGGCAACTACATTTTGCGTGGCCGATAATGTTTAAACTCTCATTCGAGCGTTTCGCAGGCTTTCGTATAGCGATTGAAATCGGCATCGCGGTTGACCCTGCGCATCGGTTCGGCTAGCGTTCATCATCTCCGGCGACACTTCCAGTGGGGCGGTTTGGCCGTCGGACTTTTGAATCACCCCCAAGGCGGCTTACGCATGTGCGGTATCGTTGGGCTAGTCGCCAAAACCAACGTCAATCAGCGTCTGTACGACGCGCTGACTGTCCTGCAACATCGCGGTCAAGACGCAGCGGGCATCGCCGTCGACGACGGCGGACGACTCAATCTTCGCAAAGACAACGGCATGGTCCGCGATGTATTTCGCAACCATCACATGCAATCGCTGATGGGCACGATGGGGATCGCCCATTGCCGTTACCCGACCGCCGGCTGTGCGAGCTCGACCGAGGCCCAGCCGTTCTATGTCAATTCGCCCTTCGGCATCACGCTTGCTCACAACGGCAACCTGACCAATGCCGATGCTTTGATTCGCGAGATCAACCGCACCGATCTGCGTCACCTCAATACGACCAGCGACAGCGAGGTGCTGCTCAACATCTTCGCCCACGAGCTCGAAGCCATCGGCGAACGTCGCCCGACGGCCGATGGCATTTTCGAAGCGGTGCAGGCCCTGCATCGGCGCTGCCGAGGCGCCTACGCCGCCGTCGCGATGATCAATGGCCACGGGGTCGTCGCCTTCCGTGACCCGCACGGCATCCGCCCGGTCGTCTTCGGTGAACGCAGCACACTGCATGGCCCGGAACACATGATCGCCAGCGAGACCGTCGCCCTCGATGCCCTAGGTTTCGAGGTCGTCCGCGATCTGGCCCCGGGCGAGGCGGTCTATATCAATCGCCAAGGCGAGCGGTTCACTCGCCAGTGTGCGGATCACCCGGAGTTGGCCCCGTGTATCTTCGAGCATGTTTACCTGGCCCGGCCGGACTCGGTCGTCGATGGCATCAGTGTGTACAAAGCACGCCTGCGGATGGGCGAAAAGCTCGCGGAGAAAGTGCGTCGCCTCCAGCCGGACCACGACATCGATGTCGTGATGCCTATTCCCGACTCCGGGCGAACTGCGGCGTTGGCGATGGCGCTCGAGTTGGGCGTGAAGTATCGCGAGGGGTTTATCAAGAACCGCTACATCGGTCGAACCTTCATCATGCCCGGGCAGGGCGAACGCCGAAAGAGCGTCCGCAAGAAACTCAACCCCATCGGCCTGGAGTTTAAAGGCAAGGTCGTCTGTCTCGTCGACGACTCGATCGTGAGAGGCACGACGTGTAACCAGATCATTCAGATGGCCCGCGATGCCGGTGCGAAGAAGGTGTATTACTGCTCGGCCGCACCGCCTGTGCGGCATCCGAATGTATATGGCATTGACATGCCTGCGGCGGATGAATTGATCGCCCACGACCGCAGCGTCGAGGAGATCGCCGCCGAGATCGGGGCGGACTGGCTGGTGTATCAGGACCTCGACGACCTAATTGAATGTGCGAGGGAAGGCAACGACACGATCGAGCGGTTCGAGTGCTCGGTCTTCGATGGGCAGTACGTCACGGGCGATATCGATGCGGGTTACCTGATGGACCTGCACGAAAATCGCAACGATCAGGCGAAAGCCAAACGTGACGCCGAAGCCCGCCAAGGCGAAGACGTGCCAGTCGAGGTTTGACGCTCACGCCTGATCGCTGAACGCTGCGATAGCTTCCAGGAAGGCCGGACCGTAGCGGTCGGCTTTGGTTTGGCCGACGCCGCTGATCTGCAGAAATGTTTCGCGGGTGGTAGGCAGGCGTTGGGCCATCTGTCGCAGGGCGGTGTCGCCGAACACAACATAGGGCGGCACGCCTTGCTCAGCGGCGAGCTCTCGGCGAAGCTCACGCAGTTGGCTGAATAACACATCGTTCATCGGCAGGTCGGGATCGATTCCAGCCGCCGCGTTTTCGCGGCGTGTTCGGCCGCGGCGACTCTTTCCTGATACCGCCCGGCTCTGCGGCAGTTGCACCTGCACCTCGCCACGCAGCAACGACATGCCTGCTTCGGTGAGCATCAGCGTGCGGTACTCATCGCGCGAGGTCGCGAGCTGGTCGGACTGCGTGAGGTGTTCCGCGAGTTGCCGCCAATAACCGGTCGGCTGATCCTTGCCGATGCCGTGCACGCTTAGCCGATCGTGACCGCGCGAGACGACTTTCTCCGCCGAGCTGCCACGCAGCACGTTAATGACATGGCTGAGACCGAATCGCTGATCGGTGCGGGCGACAGCGGATAGCAATTTGCGAGCGTCCTCGGTCGCATCGACGACTTTCGGCGGGTTAAGACAGTTATCGCAATGTCCGCATTGTCCCGGGTGTTCGTCGCCGAAGTGTGACACGAGGGCCTGGGTGCGGCAGCCTGTCGTGTGGGCGTAACGGATGACTTCCTGCAGCTGCTGGCGGGCGTGTTCGCGCTCAGCTTCGGTTTCTTTTTGATTGATGAAATACTCGATGCGTCCGCGGTCACCGCCTGAATAGAAAAGCACGCAGTCGGCGGGCAGGCCGTCGCGTCCCGCCCGGCCGGTCTCCTGGTAATAGCCCTCGATGTGGCGGGGCAGGTCGGCATGAAACACGAATCGCACGTCCGGTTTGTCGACGCCCATGCCAAACGCGATCGTCGCACACACCACCCGCGCATCACCAAAAATGAAAGCATCCTGATTGCGATCTCGAACTTCCGGGGGCAGGCCCGCGTGGTAGGGCAGAGCGGCAATGCCCGCAGCATCGAGTTGGCCCGAAATCTCTTCGCAACGCTTGCGAGAGAGGCAATACACAATCCCCTCCGCGTCCGGGTTGGCCTGCAGATGCGACAGAATCTGTGGCACGACGTCTTGCTTCGGGCGGACCTGGTAGGTCAGATTCGTCCGCTCGAACCCGCCGCGGTGGACGGCCGGGCCTTTGAGGTCGAGCTCCCGGATGATGTCGTCCGCCACCCGCGGCGTCGCGGTTGCGGTGAGCGCGATGATCGGTGTCTCCCGGAATTTGCCATCGAATCCGGTCCGCAGCGACCCGAGCATGCGATATTCGGGGCGGAAGTCGTGGCCCCATTCGCTGATGCAGTGGGCCTCGTCGATCGCGAATCGCGCGACATCGAGCCGCTGTAACAGCATCTTCCCGGGGCCGGCCATCAGCCGTTCGGGCGCGAGATAGATCAGCCTGAATCGGCCATCCAGCGCCGCCTGCTCCCGTTCATACAGTTCCTGCCGATCCAGCGAGGAATTGAGAAACGTTGCAGGGATGCCGTTGGCATTGAGCAGCGCGACCTGATTCTGCATCAGCGCGATCAGCGGCGAGACGACAACGGTCGTGCCAGCTTCGTCAGCCAAGGCGGGCAGTTGATAGCAAAGGCTTTTGCCGCCGCCAGTTGGCAGGATGACGAACACATCGCGCCCGGCCATCACATCATCGATAATCGCCCGCTGCCTCGGCCGAAACGCATCGTGGCCGAAATGCTGTTTCAGCAGCCGATCCGTCGCGTCCGAAATATTTTGAGTTTCTGATTGAGGATTTTCAATTTCCAAAGCCCCGTCAGTCTAACGCAAGCAACGACGTGATCCGCTCAATTTCAGCTAATCTAAAATCCTCAATTCTCAATCCAAAATCATGCCCCGGTTTGCCCCCCCGCATGGGCCAAGCTACCTTACTCAACCCCCTTTTGGCTGGCCTGCCGATGCGATTATCTGAAATACTCAAGCCCGAATGTGTGCTCGTGCCGCTTGAAGCCGACGACAAGCAATCGGCGATTTTTACGCTCGCCGACCTGCTGGTCGAGAAGACCGGCATCCAGGATGGCGAGGCGTTCAAACAAGCCATCTGGACCCGCGAAACCACCCGCACGACCGGCATCGGCGGCGGCGTCGCCGTCCCGCACGGTAAGACCGACGGCATCGATCAGCTCCGCATGGCGATCGGCCGAACCGCCCAACCGCTGGAGTTCGGCTCGATCGACAAAAAACCGGTCGAACTCATCATCCTGCTCGGCTCGCCGATCGATCAAACCGGCCCGCACATCGAAGCGCTCAGCCGAATCAGCCGAATGCTCATCGACCCCGATGTCCGTGACGAAATGAAAGCCCTACCCACCGGCCAAGCGGTTTACGACCTGGTCGTCAAACTCGAATCACAGTTGGCGTGAAACGGGCAAGCGGCTGGATCAAACCGACTTTGCGTATTTTAGCTCTCATCCTAGGCCTGCTTCTGCTCACCGCATGTCAGCGGGGTGAGCGGTTGGACCAGTTGGATCTCGAGGCCGAGCGGATGATTGAGCAGCGGCAGGCGGCGGTGCTCGGGCCGGGCGCTTCTTCCGAGGCGGACCCGGTGCCTGGCCGTGTGCCGCTGGTCGAAAACCGGTCGATTTATAACACGAACCCCGCGACGGTGAACCCCGCCAGCAGCGAGATCGACCTGAACCCAGCCAGTCCGCGCGAAGCCTGGCAATATCCCGCCATCCTCGACGACGGCACGGACCCCGCCACCGCCCGCTTCGATCTGGATGCCCTGCTCGCCTACGCCATCGCCAACGCCCCGGAATACCGCAGCGAGAAAGAAGAGCTTTTTCTCGCGACGCTGGGCCTGATCGTCGAGCGACATCTGTGGGGTCCGCGCTTCTTCGCCGCGGTCACCGGGCAACTCACAGGCGAGGTCGAGGACAACGACAGCGACACCGCGCTATCGGTCATCGGCTCGGTCGGCGTGACGCAGCGGCTGCCCTACGGCGGGTCGGTCTCCGCCACCGCCCTGGCTGACTACGTCAGCTTTCTCCGCCAAGCCTCAACGACCAGCGAGTCCTATGACACCTCGACCGGCCTCCGATTCTCTTTGGACCTGCCGCTGCTCCGCGGAGCGGGAAAAAATTCATCGCGATACAACAACCGCATTCAGGCGGAGCGTGACCTGATCTATGCGGTCCGCGATTTCGACCGGTTCCGCCGCGAGTTTCTTGTCGATATCGCTTCGACGTATTTCGATATCCTCCGTCGCCAACGGCAACTGGCCAACCGCGAGCGGCAATTGGTCAGCCTCGATCGGCTGACTAATCAGTTCAACGCTTTGGCCGAGGCGGGCCGAGTCCCGCCGTTCCAGGCCGAGCGCGCCGAGCAACGGGTGCTGTTCCGCCGCAACTCGCTGTTGAATCAACAGGAAAACTACACCCGGACGCTCGAGCAACTGAAGCTGCGGATCGGCATGGATGTCACCCGGCCGCTGGAGATTGTCCCAGTGTCGGTCACGCTACCTCGGCCGGAGATTAACTTGGAAGCATCGATCGAGCTCGCGTATCAGCAACGGCTTGATTTGCAGAATGAGCGGGATCGGGTGGATGACAGTCGGCGGGATGTGCGGGTGGCGCGGAATCAGCTCGGGCCGGATTTGGATTTGGAGGCGGACCTGATTCTGCCGACCACCTCGGCGACGGCCGAACCGACGTTTGACCTGGACCCGGGTGAGAGTGAGTACGACATCGCGCTTACGCTGGACCTGCCGCTGGATCGGGAGATCGAGTTGGCGGACTACCGTGCCTCGCTGGTCCGGTTGGAACGTCAGCGTCGAAGCTTCCGCACCGAGGCGGACCGGGTCGCGCTAGATGTAAGGCGGGCGGTTCGTGCCATTGAACAGGCGTTGTATACGCTCGACCTGCAGGAACGCAACGTCGAGATCGCTCAACGGCGGAATATCCAGATCAAGCTGAATCAGCGTTCGCTCGGGGCTAAAGAGGTGATTGATGCGGAGGAGGATTTGCTCGATGCCCGTGACCTGTACGACGCGGCGTTGTCATCGCTTCAGTCGAGCATTCTGGATTATCTGCTGGGTACGGGCCAATTGCGGGTCGATGCCCAAGGCCGATGGCAGGCCCCGGAAGGTCTGATGCAGATCGAGGCGGACGGCGAGCCGACGCCGCTGAACGCGGGCTTCCCGATCCAGCGGGTGGAGCCGGGTGACGCTGAATAGAACTGAAAATGATCTTGGGCGAGTTGTACGAGACTGAATTTTCGATTTAAGAGCAAGCCCAATTCATTAACAGCAGCGGATTCTTCTTATTCCTTTACTTTCGAGTGAGCGATTAGGTTAAGGGTGCGAGCTATCAGGCAAGCAACGAGCGCTCGGCACCCTCCCCCGGCCTGCGTACGGTGCAAAACCACACCCGATGCAGCCGACCCACGCCGAAGTTGAAGAGTGTTGGGTGGTGAGCTTAGAAGGGAGGGGAATAAGAGGTAGCAGCCGCTAGAAATCAACTGGTTTGTTTACGAAGTTTATTTTCCCGTTTTCAAATGGATTGAAAACTGCGTGCTCTTGGTGGCTTGGTGGTTTAACTAGTTGCTTTACCCCGGCAGGTCGAGGATGCGGATGATGACCGGGTCGCCGTGGGTTTCTTCCAGCTTGTCGATTTCGGTGGCGGCGGCTTCGAGGTCGCCCAGGCGGGCTTTGTGGGTGGTGATGACGACCGGCACGGGCTGGCCGGGCGTGGCGTCGTGTTGCAGGATCGCGGAGAGGCTGATGCCGCGGTCGCCCAGGGCTTTGGTCACCTTGGCCATGACGTTGGGTTGATCCATCGCGTTGATCCGCAGGTACCACCGGCTTTCGGTGTCGCCTTGCTCGACGATCTTGGCCGGGCCGTGCAGGTCGGGGGTAAGCTGCATCTGTTTGAACGCCTGCGGAATCCAGCCGGACGCGACGCCTAGCAGGTCGCTGACCACGGCCGAGGCGGTTGGGCCGGCGCCCGCGCCCTGGCCGTAGTACATCGTGTGACCGACCGCGTCGCCGACGACGGACAGCGCGTTGTAGGATCCGTGCACCTGGGCGAGCTGTTCGGTTTTGCTGATGAAGCTTGGCCGGGTGTTCAGGCAGACCCATTCCGACCCGGGCCAACGCTCGGCACTGGCGATCAGCTTGATGTCGTAGCCAAGCTCATCACCGAAGCGGACATCGTCGAGGTCGAGGCTGTCGATGCCGTGGCAGGGGACCTGCTCGCCGGTGATGGAGACGCCGAACGCGAGCGATGCGAGGATTGCAAGCTTCTGCGCTGCGTCGGCCCCGGAGACGTCGAGCGTTTCATCGGCCTCGGCGTAGCCCTTTTCCTTGGCCTCGGCCAGTGCGTCGGCGTAGGTCTTCCCGGCCTGGGTCATCTCGGTGAGGATGTAGTTGCAGGTGCCGTTGAGGATGCCGTACAGGCCGTGGATTGCGTTGGCCATCAGGCCCTGTTGAAGGGCGGTGACGCAGGGGATGCCGCCGCCGCAGGACGCCTCGAAAGCGATGCTTACGCCGTGCTTGCGGGCCAAGCCGAACAGGTCCGCACCGCGTGCGGCGAGCAGGCTTTTGTTGGCGGTAATGACATGCAATTTGTTTTCGAGTGCCCGTTCGACCAGCCCGCCGACCGGGTCGAGTCCGCCGGCGACTTCGATGACCGCATCGAGGTCGGGCGTGTCGAAAAAAGCATCTGCCTTGTCGGTGACCAACCCGGCATCCAGCCCCGCGGACTCGATCGCCTTCCGGGGATTACGGACTAACACTTTTTTCAACGCGATCGGCCGACCGACGCGGGCTTCGTAGAGTTGCGCGTGGTCGTTTAAGAGTTGGACCACGCCGCCGCCGACCGTGCCGCAGCCGATCATGCCGATGTTCAGAGGGGCCTGGGGGTCAATCATCACGTCCTTCTCGCTTATGGTGCTTTACTTTCGCCAGTCGCGGGCTGCAGATCGTAATCGAATCGCACCATCGGCTACACTTTGCCCATGCAAGGACCGGCCCAGGCCCCCGTCGATGACCAGCTGATCATGCCGATCTGCGCGATCTTTCGGCGGTTCCTCAAACGCCAGGGCCTGAAGTTTACGACCGAACGCGCGCTGATCCTCGATGGCGTGTTGGCCGAGCCCGGCGTGTTCGAGGCTGAGGCCCTGCTCGACAAGATGCGGGCCAGCGGTGCCCAAGTCAGCAAGGCCACGATCTACCGCACGCTCAAACACCTGCTCGAAGCCAACATCGTCCGCGAAGTCCTGATCGACGCGGGGCGGGCCCACTACGAACTGAGCTTCGGCCGTGCCCCGAAGGGCCACCTCGTCTGCGTTGAAACCGACCGCATCGTCGAATTCCCCACCCAGCAACTCGACGAGCTGATGAAAACCATCTGCGAAGAGCACGGCTTCGAAGGTGTAAGCCACCGGTTTGTGATTTACGGGATTTCACCCGAAGCTCAGAAAGCGGAGCAGGCAGAGCAGGCAGAAGAAGAAATTTGACAGGATGACAGGATGGGTTGGATTGACAAGGGTTTTTCTGATTTAGGTTGCATCATTAAATTTCATTGCTGATCGTGTAAATCCAAAACATCCTGTCATCCTGTCAAAAAAAACCTGCCAAATATCCCAGAACTTAAACCTCCTCATCGATATCCGATTGCTCGATGGGTCGGCTGACTTTGTAGGACTCGTCCAGCCAGCGGCCCAGGTCGATGGTTTGGCAACGGGCGGAGCAGAACGCGCCCGCGGCTTGGGCCGAGTCGATCGGCTTTTTGCAGACCGGGCAACGCTTGGCGGTCGGCAGATCAGTTTTCAATTTGCGGTCCATCGAGCGATTCCAGATTGAGTCGATTTATCCTATCCCGCCAATCGCCGTGGGGGTGCAGCGTGATTTTGCGTGTGTTGTTTTCCGCATGTTCCAGACGCAGTTCCAAACGATCCGCAGGCAGGATGTCGCTCACGCGGTCGGCCCATTCGATCACGCTGACCGCGTCGGCCATCGCTTCGTCATCGAAACCCACGCTCGCCAAATCATCCGGCCCGGTGATGCGATAAGCATCCATGTGGAGTAAAACCGAGGCGGTTGAATCTTCAATATCGTCTCGCCTGTACTCATGCAGGATGACGAAGGTGGGGCTGGAGACTTCGGCCGGGTCGAGGCCCAGGCCTTGGGCGAGGCCGCGGACAAATTGGGTTTTGCCGGCGCCGAGTTCGCCATCGAGGGTGAGGACATCGCCGGGTTGGCAGAGCTCGCCGATCGCTTCACCGAGCTTCATCGTTTGCTCAACGCTTTCACTGAGGAAATCGTAGGTACTCACGCCCGGTGCTCCCAGCCGAGGCCTTGCAGGTTGACGGTTTGGCCGTCGTCGAGCTGCAACACACAGCCGCCCGCATCAGTGACGCGGCCGATCGGCGTGATGGAGACGCCTTCTATTTCGTTTGGCATGACTTGATCAGGCTTTGCGGTGAACAGCAGTTCGTAGTCTTCGCCATCGCCGATGGCGTGGCGCCACGCGGGCTGCTGATCATCGGGTGTGTCGATGCTGCGGATCGGCAGGCGGTCGGCATCGAACGTGGCGTGCGGGGTCATGCGGGGCAGGTCTTGGGCGAGGCCGTCGGAAAGGTCCATCATCGCGGTGGGGCGGGTGTCGGCGTGGCGGGCCAGGGTTCGGGCCAAGTCGATACGAGGCGTGAAGTCCAGGTGGTGGCCGAGCAAGCTGTAGCCGAGTTGGCCGGTGACATAGATGCGGTCGCCGGGTCGGGCGGTATCGCGCCGCACCGGCTCAATGCCCGCCGGCTCGGCGAACACCGTTGTCGTCAATAACAATGCACCGTCCCAGATCGCGATGTCCCCGCCAATGAGCGGGCAGTCGAACCGCTCCCCTGAAGCTCGCATCGCATCGAAAAGCTTTTCGGCTTGTTCGGATTGAAACGTCCGGGGCAAACTCACCGCCACGACCGCCCCGACGGGCTTGGCTGCCATCGCGGCGACATCCGACAAACTGCGAGCCATCGCCTTGTGCCCGACCCGGTCAAGGCTGTGCTGTTGCAGATCGAAATGCACCCCATCCGCCGCCTGATCCACCGTGACCAGCAAGTCCTGGCCCGACAGTTCCACCGCCCCCATATCATCGCCCGGCCCAAGCGTTACCCGTTCAGGTAAACCCCGCGACTTCACATAGATCGACTGCAGCAGATCGTTTTCGTTCACTTAGCGTGGCCGCTTGCGGCCTATGTTGTTTTTAGAAAATTAGTGACCGCAAGCGGGCACGCTAGGACGCTGCGTTTAATGTCGGATCGCTTTGTCCAGGGCGGACTGGGCGGCGGGGATGAGGCCTTTGCCGCAGGCTTTGAGGGTGGGGTAGTCGTTGGCGCGTTTGAGTTGGCGGACCAGGTCTTTAAGGTGCTGGTCGCGGTCCCGGGCGTAGCGGGGGAAGGCCTGCTCGAGTTCGGAGCGGGTGTATTGGGTGAGCGGGTCGTCCAGGCCGGTCTGGGCACAGGCCCATTCAAGCAGGGAGCGGGGCTTGGTGGAGTATTTGTAGGTTTTCAGCGTTAATTTAAGCCGATCGCCAAGCGTGGCGAAGGGGTCGGTCAGTTCGTCGGGCAGGTCCCAGACCTCGCGTTTATCTGTATCGCCGACGTCCAGTGCGGGCAGCCAACCGCTGCCTTGCTTTTCGTCGCTGGATGGGGCGGTGGCTGTTGCGGTGGAGGTCTTTGTGGCCAGGGCTTCCTGGGGCGAGGTCCGCCAGTTCGCGGGCTTGCTCGGGGCGGAGGCAGCGGGGTTCGCGGACACCAGTTTAAGCGGCGCGATCGCGGTGTTAATCGTGACCCGGCCCTGGTTTGGAAAATCGACCGTTACCCGCTGGGCCCGGCTGCCGTTGTGCTGCACCGCATTCGTGGTGCGGACCCGGCCCTTGCCCCATTCGGGACGCTTGGGGTGAGAAACCACGTCGCCGGGCGAAAGTTTATCTTGACTCATCGAGCTCAACCAAAAAGAAAAAAGAAAAGCGCAGCCTCGTTGAACGAGCGAAATCGGAAGCGGAATGCTTCGCAAACGCAGGGATGCCGACAGTCGGCCATGAAAGAATTAAGCAATAACGATCATCCGATGAGCCATCGTGGCTCTGCGGTGTGACCCCTAGGGGTGACAGTTATCCATCCAAAACGGGGCGGCCCGAAGGTCTGAACCGGTCGATCGACCGATCGTCTGACATTTCTATCGGGCGGAAACGCCCCTCCTGTTGAGTCAGTATAGCAGAAAAACGCGATTCGGCAGCGTATTTCTAAATTTTATCGGGTGACCACGTCAGCCGCTAAGCGATCTTGAAACCGCAGATGAACGCCGATGGACGCAGATCAAAGCGTGATCTATAGAAATCAATTTTGCTGACCTGCAACCAAGGAATCAAAATTCAAATATTTCAGAATCAATCCGCGTTTATCGCCGGTTTCAATCGTTCTTCTCAAAGAAATGCTACAACGGCTCATTGCCGCCGATGCCGTGGTCACGCTCGTTTTCCAACTCTTCATCCCGCTCCGAGGTGGCCTCTTCCTCGAACAACTCATCCTGTCGAGCGGGGGTGACCGCAGTGGCTTCGAGCAGGATGTTGATCCGTCGGCGGACCAGGAAGATCAGCGGGACATGGGGGATGCGTCGCAGCTCGCTTCGGCCGGTCGCGGAGTAGACCACCAGCGTGCCGGCTCCGCAGATCAACAGCTCCAGCAGATCGGGGAACGTGCTGCGGACCCGCTTGGCACCGCGGGCCAGTGAGTCGTCGCTTCGGCCCCAGGAATAATGCTCGAACTCGTTGTGCGTGATGCGCCAGCGGTGTTGCAGCCGGGCCCAGACCAGCATGGCGAGGTAGGGCGGCAATAGCAAAAAGCTCAACGCTCTGCCGAGCGCGGGATCGTACCGCACGTCCATGTCAGCCAGGACACGGTAGAGGTTACCCAGCAAAGTAAAGCGCTCGCCGAACTGGTGGTCGAGATATTTGCCTGCGAAGAAAATCGCAAGAAAGGTGACCAGCCAGAACACCGCGTGGTCGCGTTCGAGGTCGATGCCCAGCGTGAGCAGCACGGTGGTGACGATCAGGAGGTAAACCCAGCCGACGACCTCGGCCGAGGCCTGCCAATGCTCGACGATCGGCCAAAAAATCAGCCCCACCGCGATAATCGGCCAAACGAAAATGAATTTCGGATAGGTGTGAAACACCACCTCGTTAATCACCTTCGGCGGCTTGGGTGGCTTCTTGGTTTTGACAGGCTTGACAGGTTCTGTCGTCGCGGGGGTGATTGCCGGAGAACCTTCGGGAGAGTTTCCGAGGGTGGCGGGTTCGGATTCAGGTTCGGTAGGCCCGGTCATTGCATCAGTCTATCAATCACGGGCTGGGGGCATCTGGTCGAGCATCCGCTGGGCGTAACGCAATGCGTTGAGTTCGAGTTGTACTTCGCCAGCCCGAGGGGCATCCAGCGCTGCTTCGCTGAAAAGCTGTGCGATTCGTTCCAGCCGCTCGGCCTTTTGTTGCTCCGCCCACTCTCGCAGGCGGGCGATCTCTGCGCTGTCCTCCGAGGCGACCGCGTCTTCCAGCGCTTCGCGAATCTCCATCACTTCCATCAGCAATTCGGGCGGCAGGGCATCGGGCTTGGCGGCGGTTTCGGTGGCCGGGCCAAGGATGGCGAGCAGCGCCTCGGCCCGTTTGGCCGGGTTGGACAGGATGCGGTGGGCATCATTGATTTTTGCGAGTTTCGCGGTCGCATCCGCCTGCTCGATCGGGTCCGCGAATCGATCGGGGTGGTACTGGCCCGACAGCGTCAGCAGTTTCGCCTGCAATGCTTTCGGATCGATCTCGAAACTTGGAGCGAGTTCGAGCAGCGCGAAGGGGTCGTCGGGCATGGCGGTATCGTAGTATCCATCGAAGACTCACCGCAGCCTTCAGCCTATGCCGACCCCGGCTCAGAGATTTTAATCTCACCCTTTCTCATCGCGTTTCGCTGCTTCCTCAACCACCGCGCCAACGGCCAGGGCAGCCAGACGTGGATGAACATCATGATGCCCATAAAGAGGATCAGCACAATACGACCCGGCCATGGGCCCAAGCTATCGATGATGGTCGGGGTCGCCGGTTGGCTGGGGCCGATGAAGCCGTAATTCCAGTCGTTGAGCACGTTGATCGGCAGAAGAATCGCGATGTAGGCAAGCGTGATTGCGATGGCCATCAGCACATCGCTGAAGCGGGGGCGGAATCGACGAACCATCACGTCATACACCGCCAAGGCGATGACGGTCATGTGATTGGCCCAGAAAAGCCAGTAGGCGGCGGTGGTCGGCCCTTCGTGCAGCGTCGGCGTAATCAAGCCCTGCGTGGTGAAGGCGAACGCCCAGAAATACAGAATATTTCGCAGCGGGCGATAGCGGGTCAGGATCGCGATCGGCCCGACCAATGCCGCGACATCGCAGAAGTGCAGCGGGATGCTGACAAACGGGTCCCATACGATAAATAGGTAGTACCAGAGTTGAACCCCCCAGAGTGCGAGGCAGACCCAGGCGAGGCTTTGTGCGAATGCGGTTTCATGATGGCGTTGCCGCAATCGTCGGCCGACAATGACCAATGCTGCGATCAGCAAGGTCCAGCCCAGCAGGGTCAACCCATGCATCCAGGAGAAGGCTTGGAAGCGCTCGAGTTGCAAAGCGAGAACCGGGGACATGTCCAGAAGTCTAGTGGGCTTGGGGATGGAGGTCGGGGTTTCGAAAGTTATTCGATGGGTACCGTTTGGCCGAGCGATGTCCGAGTCGATCGATGATGTGTTCAGATTTACGCAAATAAAGCTCGCGGGCTGCGTCGGATCGCGTTAGCATTTTGCAAGCGTCGGTCGTTTATCCCGCACTGGTTCCGAGGTTGTCCGCGATGCCCGCCGACTCTGTCAACGAAAATCCAGCGGGATCCCCGCCGCCGCCGGGTCCGCCGCCGACAACGAAGCGTCGGCATCACAGCCTTGTGATTCTGCTGCTGATATTGACCGCGCTGCCTTTGCTCTGGCGGCTGGACGGGACCGGTCGGCTTAGCACGGAGGAACTCGCGGCGGTCAGCGTGGCGGATGAAACTTTTCGGCGGCAGCAGCATCTAGCTCAGGAGGGCTGGACCCTTGACCGTTGGGTGCCGGTGCGGGCGGCGACGCCGGTGCTGGACGAGCCGCCGGGCCTGGCGTGGATGCATGACTTGTCGATGATGATCGGCTTGGGTCAGGCACCTTCCGGGCCGGACCTGCTTGAACGGCTGCGGTTGGTGAGCGTGGTGATGGCGATGGTTGCGGTGGGGGCGGTGTTCTGGGCGGGGTGCTCGCTGGGCGGGCCGATCGTCGGGCTGGTGGCCGGGCTGATTTTCCTGGCCAATCCATTATTGCTTCACGCCGGCCGAGAGGCGACCGCGACGGTGCCGGCGGCGGCCTGGTCATTGCTTGCGGTGGCGGCCCTACTCTGGGCGATACGACCCAACAAAGCCATCCCGAAACTGCGGCGGCAGGTGCTGGGCTGGGTGATCGGCGGTATCACGCTGGGCTTGGCGGGTCTGGTTCAAGGCCCGGCCGTGGCGATGCTCGCGTTTGTTCCGCTGCTCGTGCTGGTGCTCGCGGGGCCACGACGCCTCACTCGGCTGATCGGCTTGGGCAGTGCCGCAGCGATTGCCATCCTTATCGCGACGCCGTGGGCAATCTACATCCATCACCACGACCCGGCGGCATGGAGCGGTTGGGCCCAGCGGCTTTGGCCGACCGGTGACGATGACGTGGTCACGATTGCCACAGAGCGTGCGCTTGGCCTGCTGGTCAATAGCGGCATCTGGATATTCCTGCTCATCATGGCCTGGTTCACGCTTTGGGTAAAACGCGAAAATCGCGACGCGGTCAGCACCAAGGTATTCGGACTGATGACCGCCGCTGTCCTACTCTTCATGCTCGTGCTGCCTCGGCCCGGGGGCAACGACTGGATGGCGGGCGTACTCCTCGCTCAAGCGATGCTCGCGCTCTTTGCCGCTCGACAACTGCTGCACGCACCCGGGCTGGAAGTGGCGGGGCGTTCGCCTCAGACCACAACCCTTTCGAACGATAAGTCGGCCCCTACACACACACCGATGCTTTGGCTGATCGCGCGTTGGCCGACCGCCTTGATCGTGCTGGTCGGCTCGATCTCTGCCCCGCTGATCCTCGATCAGCCGACCCATATCGCCTGGTCGCCGCTGCTGTACGGCCTCGCGGTCGGGGTCATCCTGATCCTGTTCGCTGTGGCGGGGTTTTTGGTCATCCGCGATCGGCGATGCACCCGGGCGGTGGCGGCCTGGTCGCTGTGGAGCCTGTCCGCGTTCAGCTTGCTGGTCCTGCCCTGGCCCGCTCAGGACCCGCAGATGGTCGAGCGGATCAGCCCGACGGATCGATCCGCTGTACCGCTGCAGCCGACCGTCAATCCGGATAGCCAATCGGGTAATCGCCGCTTAGCATCCTGATAGGCGGTGCTGTTGAAGCGACCCGCCACCGTTGTCATGAAACCACACCCGCCTCGGCTATCGATCGTTATCCCCGCCAAAAACGAGGCGGGTAATCTCACACCGTTGTGCGAAGAGATCGACTCGGCGATGCGAGAGGCCGGGCTGACCTATCAAATCGTCATCATCGATGACGGCTCAACAGATGGCACAGCGGAAGAGCTTCGCGAACTATCACATCGATTCCCAACCCTGATGTTTTCTCATCATGAAAAATCACTCGGCCAATCGGCTTCGTTACGCAGCGGCTTCGCATTGGCGGAAGCGTCGCTGATCGGCACGCTCGATGCGGACTTGCAGAACGTGCCGGGCGACTTACCGCTGATGGTCGAGCAGTTGCTGCAGCAGGGCGCGGACCTGGTGCAGGGCGACCGCTGCGGGCGGCGGCGGGACCACTGGGGCCGACGCGCAGCCAGCGCGATCGGCCGGACGACCCGTCGTCTGATCCTGAGCGATGACATCCGCGACTCGGGTTGTGCGACGCGGGTGATGCGTCGCGCTGTGGCTGAGGCGTTGCCTTTGGATCAGCCGGGCATGCACCGCTTCATCCCGACCTTGGCAAAAGGCCTGGGCTTTAAAGTGATTCAGACACCCGCCAGCCACCGGCCGCGTATACACGGTGTGACCAAGTACGGCACCGGGCCGATCAAGCGTGGCCTGCCTGGGCTGCGTGACTGTTTCAGAGTTCGCCGGATGCTGCATCAGTCAAACGTCGATGCGATCGCAACGGCCACCCCCGGGGCGGCGGGGTGAAGCCGGGGCAAGTTTTTTCGATGCGGGGCCGAGGTGAGACGCGGAGAAGCCGCGGCGCTTCGTGGCGGGGTATTTTCTGTTTTATTGCAGCAGTTATATGTTTACACCCGGTCGGGTCGATATACGCATTGCCCGAGGATTCGATCAACCTCGACAGCCGGCTGGGTGATCTCGAATTGCAGCATGATGAGACCGGCGAGTTGTTCGTCGAGCACAACGGCCAACGCTACAGCCCGTCGCAGTATCTTGAGTTGGTCGAGTCGCAGCAGCAACATCGTGACGATGGCGGGCCGATTTTCGTGCTGTTCAATATCACGACGGTCTTAGGGCTGGTGTGGGTCGGCATGGGGCTGCTCGGCCAAGCGATGTTCTCCGGCCGCATGATCGTGCAATGGCTGGCCAGCGAGAAGGCCGGCCGCAGTACCCTGCCGCTGGCGTTCTGGTGGCTGAGCCTGATCGGTTCAATTCTCCTGTTGGCCTATTTCATTTGGCGGAAAGATATCGTCGGTATCCTCGGCCAAGTTTCAGGCCTGCTGATCTACATCCGTAATCTCACGCTGATGCGGCAGTCACCGACGTGACACTGCTGAGCGTCAGTCTCCGGATCGATTGACTCGGCCGCGTAGATTTTTCAATTTCGACCGCCTCCGTTTGGCTTCGAGTCGGCGTTCGATCGATGCCCGGCTGGGCTTGGTTTTTCGACGCGGGGTGGGCCGGCGCTGCGCTTCGATGAGTAGGCGACGCAGCTTCGCGAGACAGGCTTTGCGGTTGGCGAGTTGGCTGCGGTGGTCCGAGGCGTGGATCACCAGTCGGTCGGCGGCGAGATATCGACCGGCCGATCGGCAGAGTCGATCGTAGGCCGAAGCGTTCATAGACTCGCGCAGCTTGTCGAGGTCTAGCGTCAACGTGGCGTGGGTATTGACCTTGTTGACGTTCTGCCCGCCGGGGCCGCCACCGCGTGAGAAGGTGAAGCTGACGTCCGCTTCGCGCAGGTCAACGCCCGGTGCAAGCCGATCGTCGGGTTCATACGGATTAGGAGGACTCGTAGCGGACATCGCAGCAGCCGTGAAAGTTTAGCCGTGCGGCGAAGCCGCCGGTTCTCACGCCGAGCGAAGCTGCATCCCGATTGGCCGATTAAGAAACGCAATCGCGTCCGCGGCTTCCAACGGCTTGGCAAAGAGATAGCCCTGCAACAGATCGCATTCCAACGCTTGGAGCGTCGCGAGTTGTTCGGGCGTTTCGATGCCCTCTGCCACCACGCGGATGCCCAACGCATGGGCCAAAGTCACGATCGCCTGGATCACCGCTGCGAATTCGACCCGCTCTTCGAGGTTGAGCAGGAACGACCGGTCGATCTTCAGCACATCGATGGGGAACTTGTGCAGACAGCTCAAAGATGAAGCACCTTTGCCGAAGTCGTCCATCGCCATCAGGCAGCCGATGCCACGCAGCTCTTCCAGCACCGGAGTCAGATCGACGCTTTCATCCATGATGACCGACTCGGTGATCTCGAGTTTGATTCGGCTGGGCTCGATGCCTGATTTACGGATGACGCGCTCAATCTGCTCGACAATGTCCGGCTGTACAAGTTGCCGACGCGAAAGATTGATGTTCATCGTCAGCTCAAGCTCATGGCTGCAGCGATCAAAAATCTTCAACTGTCGGCAGGCTTCCTCGAAGATCCATGCACCGACCGGCACGATCAGGCCGGATTCCTCAGCAACCGAGATGAAGTGGTCGGGCTGGATCAGGCCGAGTTCCGGATGACGCCAACGGACCAGCGCTTCGAAGCCAGACACCCTTCCGTCCTCGACGCAGACGATCGGCTGATACACGAGAAACAGCTGGTCCTTGTCCAGAGCATTGCGCAGCTCACGCTCGAGCACCAGCTTCTTGAAACATCGCTCGCCCATGGCGGGGTCGAAGATTTTGTAACGAGCCCGGCCCGATGCCTTGGCGTGCTGCAACGCGATTTCCGCATCACGTAACAACTCGTCGGGCTTTTCGTATTGTTCAGCACCCGGCACGATCCCGATACTCGCAGTGATACGGACTTCCTGCCCGGCCACAGCGATAGGGTCATTGAACGCTTGAACCAGTCGCTCGGCGATCGTGAGGGTGTCTTCAAATCGACGTGTACCGTTGAGAATCACCGCGAATTCATCTCCCGCCAACCGGGCGGGTATATCATCGACACGGACGAGCTTTTCGATTTTTTCACCGATGACTCCCAGCAGCTCGTCGCCGGCATCACGGCCCAGGTCGGTGTTAACCAGCTTGAAGCGATCGAAGTTAACCAGCAGCAGCGTGTAGGTCTTATCGTCCTCACCCCGGCGATTCTGCGCCGCATCATGGCTGAGGTACGAACGCAGGCCGGCGTGGTTGAGCAAGCCGGTGAGCTTGTCGAAATGTTGATCGTCGCGGGCCTTGAGCTTGAGTCGCCGCTCTTCGCGGAATCGGCGTCGCCAATCGCTACCGATCCACTGACCGATGGCCTGGATCAACTGAACCTGGTCCACAGTCAGCTTTTCCACGGGCGGTTCAAATTGGAACACGACCGCACCGCATCGGTGTTGTGTTTTGAATACGGTGGTGACCAACTGCCCCCGCGGTCCGAGATGGACCTCGTTTTCATGCAAGGCATCGATCCCGTCGGCCAAGGCTCGATGCTGTTGCATCCTTCGCCGCTCGACATGCCGACCATTTTGATCCACATGAGCGAGGATTCTGAGTTCCTGCCCGGCGTGATCGCTAATCAGGACTTGGCCGGCGACGGTCCGCAGTTGCTTGCAAGCCATGGCCAGGATGCGGCCGGCCGCTTCTTCAAAAGGCCGATGTGCACCGACCGAACCGGCCCGCAGCGCATCGATCACGCCGCGGATTCTTGCCAGGTCAGTGCTATGATGATCAACGTTTGACACATCGGCCTCGGGAAACATCTCACGTTTTGCCGGTCCCCCAGACTGCAGGCCGGCAGAAAAAACGATCTCTACTCTTGTGTTTTCGGTAGTTATGAGCGACCTCTTGATGGCTCGGCGACGAACAACCTGTGGATTGCCCAACATAAAACTTCTCAAGGACAACCCGCGCTTCGGGCAAAGTTGTCTGAGCCGGGGCAGCCTTTGCCGAATGCTCCGCTTTTTCGGACTGGCAGGGGGGAGGCGGGGTGTTATCGGCCAACGCTTTAGGGTGTTGGCCTTAAGCGTGCTACTGGTCATGCTGATTGACATCAGCAGCGCCAGCGGGCAGGTCCGTTTGGGGTTATTAGATCGTCCGACTGCGGGCCGGGCGGTGTTGATCGATCCGCAGCCGGACCATGCGTTGCTGCCGATCCAGGTCCGACACGCTTGGGGGCTGATGAATTTCGATGGTCGGCTGTTGACCTACCCGCAATACGACTGGGTCGACATCGGACAGGACGGCCTCGCCCGGGCGGTCACCAACGGCAAGACCGGCTTCATCCGCGGCAACGGCAAGTGGTCGATCGAGCCAAATTTCGATTGGCTGGATCGATTCAGTGAAAACTACGCTGTCTACGGCGTCGAGGGCGGAGGCTTCGGCTATATCGATCGGCGGGGTCGGCCGATTGCCGAGCCGCGATTCAATGCTGCGCTGCGTATGACCGACGGGTTGGCAGCGGTGCGGTTCGAGGGCCGATGTGGCTACTTGGATCAGCGGATGCGGTGGGCGATCGAGCCGGGCTTTGCCGGGGTGCGTTCTTTCAACAACAGTTACGCGGCGGTGCGTTTTTTTCCGGGCGATCGGCGAGGCAAGGCGGGGCTGATCGATAAGCGAGGGCGGGTCGTGTTCGCGGACCCCAGCGGTGAGGTGCTACGCTTCGGCGACTTGAGCGATGGCATGATTCGTTGCGAAACCTCCAAAGGCTGGGGCTATCTCGACCAGCGTTTTCGCCCGGTGATTCAGCCGCGGTTCGAGGATGCCCGCGAGTTCGTCAACGGCTTGGCAGCGGTCAAAGCCGATGGTAAATGGGGCTACATCGACAAGACCGGCCGATGGCAGGTGCAGCCCACCTATGACTTCGCTGACGATTTCGATGAGCTGCTTGCCATGGTTCAGCTTGAGGGCAAGTTCGGCTACATCGGCAAGACCGGCCGGGTCATGATCGAGCCGCAGTTCGATCGGGCCGAGCCGTTTGATCGCGGTTTGGCAAGAGTCTCCATCGGGGAGAGCTTCGGCTACATCGACACCTCCGGCCGGGTGATCTGGGATCCGCGTTGGGCGGAGGTCGGCATCGTGGACACCACCGCACAGGAATCGGCCCAGCGCAGCGTCGATCCGCTGGCTCAGGCCAACCGTGTGCTGCCGCCGCCGCCACCCCGCGAGGCGAGGCCGGCTCCGTATCTGCTGGAGTATTTATACGAGCCGGAATTGCCGCCGCTGGATGAACCGCGATCACCGGATGTTCCGGGTTCAAACGATCAGATTTAGGACGCTTTTCTGATCTTTTGGGGGGTTGCGGGCGTATAATAGAGGTGAAGGATGGGCCAAGTTTTGAGAAAGGAGCCCAGCATGAGTCAGCCTCAACCCGCCAATATCCCGGATTACTTCCCGGATGAGCTGCCTGAATTCCGAGCCGGCCAGATGGTCACCCACCGTCGGTATGGCTATCGGGGTGTCATCGTCGATTTCGACATGAGCTGTCATGCCGACGAAGCGTGGTATCAGTCCAATCAGACTCAGCCCGATCGGGATCAGCCTTGGTACCACGTGCTGGTGCATGGCTCGACCGGCAACACCTACGTCGCCCAAGAGCATCTGCAACTGGACGAACAGCTCGAAGCGATCGACCACCCGCTGGTCAGTGAGTTCTTCGATGAATTCGAAGGCGAGCAATATTTCCGCAACGATCAAGCCTGGCCGCAGTGGTAAATAGCTGGTCGGACAATAAGCATTTTCGCAGCCGCGGCGTGTTTTTCACGTCGCGTTTTTTTTATTCCGGGAAATACTGCGGACTGCCCATCGCGTGTTCGAGTTGCCGCAAGTGCGTGCGGATGCGGTGCCGCATCGATTCGTCGACCGGTACCTGCCCGAAACGAATGGCATAGAACAACTCGGTCAGTGAGATGACCGGGTCAAAGCGAAGCGGATTGGAGTCCGCGAGCTCAGCGGCATACTCGGCGGGCGATTGCCAATCCGGTCGGGTGTAGCCATGCCGCTCGAGCATGTCAATCATCGTGAGATAGAAGCCTAATCGTCGGCTTAACCCTCTGCGATGGTCGCGCGGCAGATGATCGAGCTTCAATGCGACCAGTCGGCGACGGCGCACAATGTAAATCCGGATCAGGGTGGCAACGCCCACGGTCAGACCGAAGAGCACGAAGCCCGCCGCGAATGTGGTGAGCAGGTCCAGGCTGATCTTCGACTTGATGGTTTCGTAAGTTTCGGTGAACCATTGGCCGAGATTTTTACTTTTGCCGGTTGCCGCAACCAGCGACTGCTTCGCTCCTTCGATCACCTTTTGTTGTGTGCGTTGGTCGAATGCCACGACGGTTTTGATCCATGAATATTCGATGTGGTCATAGAGCGACCGCAGCCCGCCGAGGAATCCGCCCCGGACCTCGTGCTCGGCCTGCACCTCGGCGACTGGGGTGGCGTCGAACGTCCGCCACCCGACGTTCGGTCCGCCGGCAACTTCGGTCCAGGCATGGGCGTTGGATTGACGCACAACGTAGTACCCGCCAATCGCGTTGTACTCGCTGGCCCGGAAGCCGACGACGACGCGGGCGGGGATGCCGATCGACCGACAAAGGGCTGTGAGCCCCGCCGCAAACAGCTCGCAGTGTCCTCGGCGGGTATCGAACAGAAAAGCCAGCACCGGGTCTCGGCCGTCGGGCGATCGGGGGTTGTCCAGGGTGTAGGTGTAGGTGCTCTGCAGGTGTCGGCCGAGCGCTGCGGCGGCACGCATGTCCTGATCGGTATGCCGAGCATCCACATCACGCTCGATCCCGGCATCGCGAAGGATGCGCTGGGCGTACCGCCGGACCTGCATCGGTTGCTGCTGCCAACGCCTGCTGTAGCTCTCGATAGTCAGCCGATCGGCAAACATGCCCTCAGCAGCAGGTTCCGCATCTTCCGGCAGGTCAGACACAGACATCGCGAAATTGAGATGATCGCTGTCGATTTCATCCGGACCGGGCACTTTCGCATTTGCACTTCGCGGCAGAGCCAGGTGATACGTCACGCCACCCAGCACACCGGTCGGCAAGGCCAGTCGCTGATCGATCTCGCCGTAGTGCAGCGTCGTCACGCTATCGGTATCGATGGAGGTGATGGCCGGCCCGGGGCCACCCATCGCGGTCGGCTCCGGGACCAACGTGAACAGGTTGGGCTGATGCGTATCGCGCAGCGTCACCTCGATGCGGTCGTGCGGACCGCGGTAGCCTTCGCTGAGCAGCCAACCTTTGCCGTTGGCCATGCTGACCGTGCGATCGGTGACATCGCCGAAGATCGAACGATGCCAGACACGGTTGCGGGCGTCGTAGGCATCCATCGCCAGGCCACGCACCAGCCAGGGCTGATCCGCTGAACCGATGGTTTCGCCGTCGCGGTTAATCGAGACATTCATCACAGGTTCGCGCGACCCTTGATTCAAGCGGCCGCCATCGAGTCGAATGGTTTGGCTGAAGCCCGCTTGCTTCTTTTCGGGCGGGGCGGTGATCCGATCCAGGCCCAGCCCGGCCTCGGCGGCACGCGGGGTCACCACGAACACGCCGCCGGCCACCACCGCACAGACCACCGCGATGCCCACCGCGACCAGCCGCAACTGCCACGCCCAGCCCGTGCCATGCAGGTGCCGGGACGTCCCGGGCAGGCTGGCCTTGGGAGCGACCTTGCGATTCGCCTCCTCCACCCGCAACGCCGCCGAACTCAACTGAAAATAAAGCAGCGTCATCAACGCCACGGCGGTGTAAAGCACCAGAAAAATCCCGTAAATCATCGAGACCGACAAGACACTCGCGCCGATCATCTGCAGCAGACTCAGCACGAGAAGCTGGGCGTATTCGCGATTGGTCTTCGCGGTATACAGCATCAGCAACTGCAGCATCAGGATGAAATGCACCATCGCGGTCAGCAGCGGGTTACGACCTGAAAGCAGTTCCATGCAGAGAATGAACGAAGCGACCAGCGCACCGACATTCACACCCCAGCGCGGCAGCACTTTGCCGTTGGGGCCTTCAGTGACATACCAGGACAGCGCGGCGATCGTGCCGGCGACCAGCAGCAAGCCCGGGTTGCGTTCGGCCATGCAGGCCGCCACGATGCCGATGAGTACTTGGGCGAAGACCAACTTGCGAAATGCCAATTGCAGATTCATCCTGCCGCCCTCGCCGGTGCATGGGTCTGGGCACTACGTGGCAGAGCCGCTTCGAGTGACACGGTCCGATTCGAATCGATGGTGTACTGGTCCAGATCGGCGGCGCCCAGCACGGTCACGGCCGAGGGGCCGACGAGTCCGAGCCGGTTTGGCGTGGCCGTGCCTTGCCCGGCCCAGATTACGACGCTGAATTGGTCGCGGATGACCGAAGCGGGATCACGCGGCCGGTTCAAGTCCAATCGGGACAACGCTTCGAGCATCTGCATGCGGTGCAGCGTGCTGTGCATCGGGTAATAGGTTTTACATTCCGGGCCGAGCACCGTCAGGCCGACTCGCAAGCCTTGGATAAAGCCATCGCAGATGATCGACGCGGTCAGGCTGATCGCCTGTTCTTCGAGTGCTCGACCACTGATTTTCGAGCGATTACCCACGCCGTCGGGCGGTGGCTCGCGCAGGTCCAGCAGCAAGCGAAGCTGTGGCGGGCGGGGTGTGGTCATCTCGCGGGCGGCTAACTCACCGCTGCGAGCCGTGCGTTTCCAGTCGATCATGCGCAGGCTGTCGCCCTGCCGGTACGGGCGGATACCGTGGAACTCTTCGCCGCCGCCGGGCCGATTGATGATCTGTCGGCCGTCGCCATCGTTCACCGTCAGCCGGCCAAGCATGTGACGACGAATCTTGTAAATAGCGGGGTAAATCAGCGTTTCGTCTTCTAAAGAAAAGGTGACGGTTTTCTTGAGTATGCCAAATGGGAACGAGGTAACCGCCTGCAACTGCTCGAAACGCAACGGCCCGCGCATCGCCGGCCAACAGGTGGACTCGGCCTGCAGTGTCCCGCCCGGGCTGACATGCAGCACCCACGCCTGGGGCGGCGCAGCGATGCGTGGTGGCGACTCCTGGTATGGGCCGGCCCGCTTGAAGCCTCGCCGTTTAAGACCCCACGCTTCGGTCAGCGTCAATCCGAACACGGGCAGGATGCCCCGATTGATCAGCTTGTAGCGCAAAGCCAAAGGTTCGCCTGCTGCGGATTGTCCTGGGATTTCACGGTCCACTTCCAGGCCACGCAGCGTTGCAATGCTCCATGCGATGGACAGCAGCAGCCCGCCGATCATGAGGCCGAAGCCCCAGTACAGCAGGTTGGCTTGGGTATAGACCGCCGCGGCGATGATCAGAATGGTGACCACGCCGTAGAGGATGCCCCCATGGCCGAGTTGCACGCGAGAACCGATCCGTTGCATCAGGACCCATTATGCCGGACGTGGCGGGAGAAAGCCATGATGCGGCTGGCGTGTAACAAGTGAAAACGAGCCGCGCCCGTGAGGAAGCGGTCAGCTCCAAGTGACTGGTGGCGTGAGATAATTTTGCGGGAGACCGATTCCTCGCGGTCGCGGCTCGTATGCCTAGTTGATGCGGGGTGGCACTGACAAGTCCGCTTTGGGGCTTGTCAGTGAGCTTCAGCGCGATGATTAACTTCACTGACAAAATCCGCAAAGCCTGCGTTTGTCAGTGCCACCCGAAAGTTGCGATCGCTTTGTTCAATCCTGCAGATATCGCTGGGCCTCATCCAATGTCTCATCCAACAGGTCGCTGCGGTCCAGACGACGCTGGTCCTTGCCGGGTGGCAACGTGACGACCACACGACGGCTGGCGGCGGGCAGGATGAAGATCTCGCTGGCGGTCTGGTAGCCCGGGCGGGTGACGATCAACTCGACCTCGTGCTCAAGAAAACCCGCACCGCCTTCATCGATCGGGATCGCGAATTGCCCGGTCGGCCCGGTGCTGCCTCGGCCGAGAGCTTTGCGATTCAGTCGGGTCGGGTCGAGCGTCACGCTGATTTGAGCCGAGGCTAATCCTTCCTGCTCCAGCCGGGGGTCTTTCGACCCGACGACCTCGATCTGTCCCATCGATCCCGCTGGCCCGGGAAGGACGATGCCTTGCAGTTGATAAGGGGCACAGCCCGCCAAGAGCACCACCCACACCCCCAAGAAGCCCACGCTTTTCAGACGTGGGTCCACCCGCAGTCGCAATGTATGAAACTCGAACATCTCTATCCCCCCAGCCCCGGGGTATCGCCCTCGACCTTCGGCAAATCTTTGAGCGAGGACAGGCCGAAGACTTCGAGGAATTGCTTGGTCGTGCCATAGAGCATCGGTCGGCCGATCTCCTCGGCCCGGCCGGTGATCTTGATCAGATGTCGCTCCATCAGGCTTTTGAGCGTTTCGCCGCACGCCACGCCTCGGATTGCCTCGACATCCGCTCGCAGCACCGGCTGCTTGTAGGCGACGATCGCCAGCGTTTCCAACGCGGCAGCGCTGAGCTTGCTCTGCTGCCGCGACTTGTGCATCGATGACAGGACATCCGCATACTCAGGCAAGGTCATCACCCGCCAACCGCCCGCGACCTGTTCGATGCGAAACGCACGGCCGCTCTCGGCATACTGCCCGTTGAGCTTCTCGATCGCCTCATGCACCGGCTTGGTGACATCCAGCCCCATCGCCTCGGCCAACTTCCCGCTGGTGATCGCCCGATCCGCGGTCAACAACGCCGCCTCGAGCTTCGGGCACAACGTATCGATATCGATCTCGACCGAAGGTTCGCTTTCAATCGGCGTATCGGCTGCAGGCATCGAGTCAGACATGATCACATTCTAACGCAGCGGCATCTCGGGTTTAGCGGGTGACGCGAAGCGCTCCACCGCTTCGGTCATAACAAAAGACGCGGGACGCTTCGCGTCACCCGCTAAACAGTTGTCGTGTTATGAAAAACTGAATCACCACTGAAGCGTCGACAGGGCGACATCCGACATGCATCGCCGACGATCACCCGATCGCCGCGTGGCGTCGCAGGCCTTCGATTTGGGCTTGCAGGTGGCGGCCGGGGCATTGGGTGGGATTGATTTCCTGATGCGTGAACACGCGGTTCTTGCCCAAGCGGTACTGCTTGACCAGCACCCGGCTGAAATGGCTCAGCGAACGGAGCTGCTCAGTGGACGGCCGCTGCTCATCGAAGTTGCCCAGCACGAGGATGCCGATGTTGTGCGGGTTGTTTTCCGAGACGTGGGCACCCTGGTAGCGGGCTTCCCGGCCTTGGATGACTCGGCCGGCGCGATCGATCACGAAGTGGTAGCCGATGTCGGCCCAGCCGCGGTCGCGGGTGTGAATTTGGCGAATTTTCTCGATACGGTCGAACGTGCTCGCGGCATCGGTGAAGTCGACCTTGGTCCAGCCCTCGTGGTGGATGGTGATCTTGTTGACGCCCTTCATGGCATTGATGTTGCGGCCGGCCAGACCGGTCGAGGTCCAGCTTTTGCGGGCGACAATGCCGGTCAGGCCGCCGACGGCGACGGGGGTAGACTCCGCGGCTCGGGGTGCAGGAGCGGGTCGCCGGGTCGGCGTGGCGACGGTCGTTTGAGGTTGCGGATAGGCGTTTTGCGTGTGCTGCGACGGGCTGGGGCGGGGCGTGGAGTCCGGCCAAATGGACGTCGAACCCGATCGGCTCGATCGCTGGGCGGGCACACAACCGGCGGCCGCCAGGCCCAGGGCGGCAATCAACATCTCACGGCGGTGCATCGTCATGAAGGTAGCTCGGCCAAACCGGGGTGCATGGAGTCAGGCGACCGTAAACAGGTCGCAGCAACGCTATCGGCCCTTCGCAGCGAATCCATGCAATCCCGAGCCAAGGCGAGATTATATCGGACGCGGGGCGTCCAGTCATGGGTGCTTTTGGCGATTGAGTTTGAACCGCAGAGAACACAGAGTTTCGCCGAGGAAACAGCCTTAACCGTAGATGACGCAGATGACGCAGAGAAATTAGCCGCAGATCAACGCTGATGGACGCTGATCTGAAACATTCAATTTAGAAGTTCAGAACATGAAATTCCTTCGGCGTGATCCGCGTTGATTTGGGTTCATCTGCAGCAAATTTTTCTTTTCTGCGTCATCAGCGAAATCTGCGGTTCCTGCCTTTTGCCTTTTCTCTGCGTACCTCTGCGTTCTCTGCGGTTCAATTCTCGCGTTTCAAAAAACCAAATAAAAAAGGCTCACCGCGGCGTGGGCCGGGGTGAGCCGTAGGGGTCTATTCGGACTGCGCTCGACGGCAGTTCCGTCGAGCTGCCTAGCGCAGCCCGCTCATGTGCCCGTGGCGGCAGCACCCGCAATTGGGGCAATCGGGTTTGCATGTGCAGGTTCCCGATTTGCAGCACGGGCACTTGGTACAGTCTTCAGTCATCGGATCACACTCCTTTCAGTCAGGGCCGTCATCAGCCGTCGCCCCCGTTTATCCCGCCGCCCTGACCAGGGAAGCGGAGATTCGGAGGCCGCCGATCGATTGTTGCCCCGCAACGTCTCGCGGGGCACGAGCCGCCGATATCCGCATCGGCCGGCTGCCGCATCGCTTTGATTTGCTCGAAAGACCCTGATGAATTCCAAACAGGTCAGCAAAGCGGCAATGGGATTATCGTCTCGACACCGCGAAGGTCAAGAATCTGGACGCAAAAATTTAATAAAAAGTGAAGTTTAATTTCCGCGTTAACCGCATCGTCCTCGATGCGCGGACGCATTGCTTTTCTTAGACGCACGGCGAAGACGCCGCGGCTGGACTGCTGCTACTCCGCGGATTTCTTCTTCGGGTTGTTGATCCCCGTCAGCAGCTTGTATTTCCGCTTGATCAGGTCCAGCAGGTGCTCGACTTCAGTCATCGCGGTGGGGTTCCAGGTACACCAGTGGACTGAAACCGCACACTTGGCGGTCTTGATTTCGTCGCGGACGTAGCGATTCAGGCGTTTGAGCGGCAGCTCGGCGATGTGCTCGAGGCGGAGCGGGATGCACAAGAGGGGGGTTTCGGGGTTCGGCACGAAGTAGGCCATCGGGTCGGTCACGGGCAGCTTGGTCGGGCCGGTAAGGTTGTATTCGATGGTCCACTTCCAGCTCGGGCCATGCCAGACGAGGTCTTTTTCGATGTTTTCGTAGTCTTCGATACCGGCGAGCAGGTTGGCCAGAAGGTTCTGGTGCTGCTCTTTTTGCTGGGCGTGCATCGCCTCGAGCGTGGGCTTGTTCCAGCGGTCTTCCCAGGCGGCTAGCTGTTTTTCAATACTCGGCATCGCGACGAAACCTCTCCACACCTGGCGGAAATCGCCAGCGTATCAATTCCAAAAGACCTGTAACCCGCGGTTGATTCTGCACTTCAGTCGCGTCCGCACCGCACGCAAAAAATGGCAGGCCGACTAATATAGCAATTCCAACGGCGCTTGGCCACCTGCGAGGCCGGGCCATGGCCGTTCACCCTCGTGATAAACCCGAATCGATTAAGCGTTTGTAATGATTCAACCTGCAGTACATCTCATCGTCATGGCGAAGGCGGCGGTCCCCGGCTCGGTCAAAACCCGTCTGACCCGAGGACCCGGGTCGCTGCACCCCAGGCAAGCAGCGGCGGTCCATGAGGCGATGCTGCGAACGGTGATCACGCGGCTGGAAAGCTTGTCGCAGCAATATGCTGAGCATGAGATCAAGCTTGTGCTGGCGATGGATCAGCCGGGTTTGGTCCCATCGGTTGGCGACATTTGGCAGGTCGTCGAGCAGGGCGGCGGCGACCTGGGCGAGCGGATCGGCCGGGTGTGGTCGGGCGTCGGCGGCGGGCCGGCGGCGGTGTTCGGCGTGGATTGCCCGGATGTACCTTGGCAGGCCTTGAGCATGATCCCGCCTGCGGTGGCGGATGGGCGAAATCTTGTCGGGCCGGTCGAGGATGGCGGTTACTGGACCTTGGCGGGGCCGGCATTGCCGTCCATGTTGCTGACAGGGATCGACTGGGGTAGCGCCCGCGTGTACGATCAGACGGTTCAGGCAGCCCGAACGGCGGACCTTGATCTGCTCGATCTGGAGCCTTGGCATGATGTCGATGAGCCCGCCGACCTCGATCGGCTGCTTGATAGGCTTCAAAACGCCGATGAGCCGGCACTGAAACAGCTCGCTGAATCGATCCACTCCATCCTCAATCGGGATGACTCATGACTGAAAACACCGCCCCGACTGCTGAAACCCAACGGCAAGCCCAGCCTGACGACCGCGAGCCGGACCTGACCGGCTCGACGCTGCTGCTGGTCGATGACAATGAGCAGAATGTCGAACTGCTGCAGGCTTATTTAGAAGCGCTGCCTTGTGAAGTGCTCACCGCGTTCGATGGTGAGCAGGCGATGCGGATTATCGAGGATGAAAATCAGCCGACGCCGGACTTGGTATTGTTGGATGTGATGATGCCGCGGATGTCGGGCTTCGAGGTCTGCCAGCAGATCAAGGAGAACCCGAAAACCCGCGGCATCCCCGTCATGATGGTGACGGCCCTCAATGAATTGGGTGACATCGAACGCGGCGTCGAATCCGGCACGGACGACTTCTTGACCAAACCCGTCAATAAACTCGAACTGCTCACCCGCGTGAAAAGCCTGCTCAAGGTCCGCCACCTCAAACGTGAATTGGACCGCACCGAAGCGTATATCAAGGACTTGGAAGGCAACCGCGACAAGCCCACGGACAGCGAGTGATGAATTCAGTCCAATCTGCGGGGGTGGCTTTGCGAATCCGCGGATGGATCAACGGCAGGCAGGCCCCGTCACTAGTGCAAACAAATTTGCCTACGCCCGAATCACAGGCATCCTTACGTCATGACTGCCGATCTTAAATACCCCGCTGCGATCGACGCGATCGCGGGACTGGGCGACTCGTTTGCCGACTTCATCGAGACGCATCCCGCGACGAAGCTGTTTTTCGATCCGCTCAACGGCAACCACGGCGACAGCCTGATCCTGATGGGCGCCAACCGCGTCCTCGAGGCCGCGCCGCAGACGATCGTCGATGACATCGACGCCGCAGACGTCATCGTCATCAACGGCGGCGGGGCGATGAACGATATCTGGAAGGTCGGCCCGGAACGGATCCGCGATTACCGCACCACCCACCCCGACAAACCCATCATCATCGGCCCGAGCTCGTTCTTTTTCGAGAAGACCGACTTCAAGGCCCTCTGCAGCCTCTCGAAAGCCCCAATCACGCTGTGGTCGCGCGAGAAATACAGCGTCGATCATCTGCTCAAGTTCGACCTGCCCGAGCATGTCACGCTTCGGCTGGGCCATGACTTCGCGTTCGCCCTGGCCGGTAGCGAATTGATCGAAAACTTGAAGAACGACCTTCGCGAGAAGCACCTGCTCGTCGCGATGCGGGGCGACCGCGAGGCGGCCGGCAAGCTGGTGGCCAAGATCAGGCTCAACGCCCTGCCTCAGCCGATCAAAGCGCCCCTGCTCAAAATCCGCGAGGTCCTGATCAAACGCAAAACCCAAGCCCAATCACAGGAATCCGTCGGCAAGCTCGATGTGCAGCCGGATATTCCTACCATTCACGAAGACCTCTCGCTGTCCGGCAACTTTGAGAACTTCTGCGACAAGGTTGCTCACGCCAAGTCCATCGTCACCAACCGCCTGCACATCTCCATCCTCGGCTACCTGCTGGGCAAACCCGTCTCGCTGATCCCCGGCAACTACCACAAAATCCGCGGCGTCTGCGAATGGACTATGTCCCACGAAGGCTCGACGGTCCGGCTCGAGTCCGAATAATCAGACTGAACATCTAACCCTGGGTTGCATAGTCTGCCGCTTTGGGCAGGCCATGATTGCAATGGTCCCATCGTGGCCTGACGCCAAAGCCCCGCCAGACCACGCCACCCGTCGTTTTAGGCGGGTTATACCTGCGGTGGCATCCGTGACCCGGGAAGGGGTAACGGTTGTGACGGTTATGCCGGTTGTCGGGTCCGGATAAGGGGTGGGTTGGAGAAACATTGTTAGCGGGGCTTGTTTTGCGGGTTGTACGGGTCGATGCGGAAGGCGTTGGCCAAGCCCGGCGGTACCGGGCGACACGAAGAACCCTCCCCAGCTGCGTTGGCTCGGGGCCGTGTCGAAGGAGGCAACCGTTCGCATCAGCGTTTGATCGGACGTAAGTGACTTCACCGCCGGGTGACCAGGAGGGTCGCCGACTCGCGGGTCCAGGTAGATTCAGGAGATTTAGAAGATGAGTCGGATCAACACCAACGTGAGCTCCATGCTCGGGCAGCGGATTCTGGGACAACAGAACCGCACTTTGAACACCAGCCTCGAACGGCTCTCGACCGGTCTGCGGATCAACCGCGGCGGCGACGACCCGGCGGGGCTGATCGCCAGTGAGAACCTGCGTTCGCAGAAGGCGTCGATCAGCGCGGCCATCGGCAACGCCGAGCGTGCCGAGCAGGTGATCAACGTCGCCGAGGGCGGCCTGCAGGAAGTCAACAACCTGCTGCTGGAAGTGCAGTCGCTCGTCGGCCAGTCGGCCAACGATGCCGGCCTCTCGCTTGAGGAAAAAGAAGCGAACCAGCTGCAGATCGACTCGATCCTGCAGACCATCGACCGTATTTCGGAAACGACCAGCTTCCAGGGCACCAAGCTGCTCAACGGTACGTATGACTTCAACCTCGAAGATCAGGCCACGACTGTGGCGGATGTTCAGGTCAACGCCGCGAAGATCGCCACAGGCGACACCCGCGACGTGAAGGTCCTCGTGACCCAGTCCGCTCAGAACGCCGGCCTGTTCATGTCGGCCGGCGGTGCACTGGACCTTTCCGCCGCAGACGCGACGTTCGTTTTCGACCTGGCCGGTTCGGTCGGCAGCCGTGAGTTCAGCTTCGCATCGGGCACCAGCCTGGCGGACATCGCGGAAACCGTGAACACCTTTACCGATATCACCGGCGTCTCGGCTACGGCTTCGGGTACCGGCGTGGTCTTCAAGTCCACCGAGCTGGGCGGCAGCGAATTTGTCTCCGTCGAGATGCGGGATGTTGCGGGTCAGGCCGGCTCGATCAACGTGTTGAGCACGACCAACAATAATGCTGCTTCCACCGCCGGCGCGACCGCGTTCTCCGCGGCCAGCAACCCGATCCGTGACGAAGGTCAGGACATCGGTGCGACCATCAACGGCGTCGTCGCCACGACCAACGGCACCACCGCCCGCGTCGCCAGCGACTTCCTCGATGTCGAAATCGACCTGACAACCGCCGGTGCACAGGCATTGGGCTCCATCGACGCGGTGACCATCTCCGGCGGCGGTGCGAACTTCAACCTCGGCCCGAACGTCGACATCGGCAACATGGTCTCGCTGGGCATCAGCAACGTCGCAAGCCGTAATCTCGGCAGCTCGACTAACGGCATGCTCAGCTCGCTGGCCTCGGGTAAGGATAACAACGTGGTCGACGGCAACCTGTCCACCGCCCAGAAAGTCGTGAATGACGCGATCGCCGAAGTTTCGACGCTGCGTGGCCGCCTCGGTGCGTTCAGCAAGAACACCGTCGGTTCAACGATCCGAAGCCTGGGCGTTGCCTTGGAAAACACCTCCGCCGCCGAGTCGGCGATCCGCGACACCGACTTCGCCGCCGAGACGGCCGAGTTGACCCGCTCGCAGATCCTGGTGTCCGCTTCGACCAACGTCCTGGGCATCGCCAACAGCCAGCCCCAGAACGTCCTGAGCCTGCTCTAAGTTCGAGCAGCCTGACAACTAGAAAAACAACGCACAGCGGCTCCCCCCAAAGGGAGCCGTTGTTATTTGGTAGCTAACTACTGTTAATTAGCAACGGGCAACGGACATTCCGCACTCAATGACCAACAGCCCAGAGCAAGTGGGTCCGGATTCTTGCGGCCTTGATGATCCGTCCCGCCACCTCGCTATAAATACGTCCGATAAAATATCTGTCGAAACAGATCACGAACAGGATCGACGTAAACAGAGTCATATATTCGTCACTCAATTCACCCTTTGTCGCTATTAAGAAAATAATTTTGCTGGACTAGGGCTTTCGGCTGGTAGTTTGGAGCAGGTCTGGTATCTTCTTAAAGATAAGCTTTAGCATTTTGATTGGAATTTCTGGGCCATCTTTTGACGCAGGTTTCGATTTTGAAACAAGCCGTCTTGTCTGAATTTGAGCGTTGGAGTCACCTCTTACAAGAGAGATCTGGGGATGCCAGTAGGTCGATGTGATTCGTGTGAGAAGGCGTACCGTGTGCCGGAGCAACTTGCCCATCGCACGTTTAAATGCAAAGCCTGCGAGGGCCAGGTGCGGGTATCGGCGGGCGATGCTTGGGATGACACCTCGGCGGGGACGCGTTTAAGTGAATCGCAGATGGGTTCTGCCGCCGGCACTTCGGCAGGGGTGCCGATGGGCAGCCAATCGGGCGAGACAGCGGCCTGGACCCCTCTGGAAAATGAACAACTCGCGGCAAATTCGAGCTACAACGATCTGGTTGCCGGCCTCTCGTCGGAGCCGAATCCGCAGGCTGAGAACTTCAATTCGATGGCGGCGGAGTTTGGCGGCGGCAATGACGACAGCGGGGCCATCCCGCTCAATGAACCCACCAAATCTCAATTGAAGTTACCCGACGCCGGGGCACTTTTGTCTTCGCTGATGGACCGAACCAAGTCATCGGCCAAAAAAAATAATCTCGGAGACGACGACACCCCGCAACGCCCTCGGGAATGCTTCGGCAAGGACGATCTTTCCGTCACGCTGTTCCTGGCCACGGCCGGGCTTATCACAGTTTTTTACGGCTACCTGGTGGTCCAAGCCCATTCGCTCTACCGCGAAGCCAAGGTCAAGCCAGGCGGCAGCAATCTGCCCGACTTTCCGTGGCTGGACATCATTTGGCAATTCCTCGCCGGCTGGGCCGGGCTGCTTTTTTTGGCCGTCCCGCTGAGCATGGTCGGGCTGATCGTCATCGCCAAACTGCGCAAGGTTAAATGCTTTGGCTCGGCTTACCTCAACACACTCGGCTGGGTCTGCATCCCGCTGATCTTCGCCACGCTCGCATACTTTCTCAATCGCAACGTCGACTCGCTCTGGGCCGGCCTGACCGTCGGCCTGCTGATCGCACCCGTTGCGTATTGGTTCTTATATGGTCTGAAATGGCCCGATGCCCTGATCGGCGTCGGGACCACGGCGGCCGCCTGGCTGATCGTCGCCTTGCTCGCACCGGCCATGGGCCTGGGTTTGAATCAACTCGTCGAAAAGCATCAGGAAAACGCCATCGCAATATTGGAGATTGATCAAGGCGAAGATGCACGATGGCTGATTGCTCAAGAACCCGAGCAAGCCACGACGGATTCGGATGATTCGGAAACGTCGGACACCACCGACCTGGCGATCCAATCGAATACAGCGGATTCGGACATTCAGCCCGATAGCACAGAGTCATCGACGCCCTCAGCCCTGAGCAACAACACGCTTCCGGATCAGGCCACCCCGGACCCTTCGTTGCTGTCCGGACAGACAACCGGCGAGCAGTCAGCGGAAACAGACTCCGACACATCGGCAAATCCGCCGGTCCCGGCCGGCCCGGGCCTGATCGAAAAAGCTCTGGCGGACTTGTCGGAGTTTGATCCCGAGACCCGGCAGGCGGCTCTGGGTCGCTTGGCAGAGGTCGAGTCCACGGAAACGAGCCGGTCCGCCGTCCACGCAGCACTCGCCGAACTATTGGTGTCTCGGCCCGTTGCTGAAACACATGCCGCTGCACTGCGGGTTGCCGCCCACTGGCAGCACCCGGCGTTGCCGACTTACGTCCAACTCGGAATGGAGTCCTACCAGCCCGAAGTTTGGCTGGCTGCCGGTGAGATCGCAGCTGAGCAGGACATGGTGCAATTGCTTCCCGCGCTGATCGAAAAGGGTGGTGACGCACCTGAAGCGGTCGAACTGATCAAAGCGTTTGGCCCGAGCGCGGAGCCGGTCATCCTCGCGGCATTGAATCGTCCGCGATCGACCACGCCGCGGATTGCACTGGTCGATGTGTTACTGGAGATGGAGAGCGGGGCCGCTTTGCCGCTGATCGTCAAGATGTCGTTTGACGAAGATTGGAGCGTCGCCGAACCCGCTCGTGTGAGATGGAAGAAAATCGACGCCGATGCGTATCCCGCGATCGATCTCGCGGTGGGCGATCTGACCTACTCGGACCCGGAACGCAATGCTGCAGGTTTGAAAACTTTGAATGAGACACCCATCGTCAGAAGCGAGACGGAAGATGTCGGCGAAGGGTTGACCGAATATGTCTCACGCAATTTCATCCTGGACGAACAGGAACTGGAAACCACCATCAAAGCCTACGTGCGCTGGAACGATCGATCTTCGATCGCGACGTTGCGCAACTGGATCAGCGACGAGCACGCCAGCGATGCCAAGCGGAAGGTGGCTTTGGAGGTGCTCAGTCGGCTGCAGGTCCCGGGCACGCTGCCCATGGTTCAGCGATGGTTGATTCTGGATCAGGACGCCGCGGTCCGCGCGATTCTGCGTTACGACCCGAAGCGTGCCGAGTCGTCCATGCTGCGATTGCTCGGCCACTCGAACAAAGACATCGTCATCGGCGCGACCCGCGTGCTCGAGCAAGTCGGCACCGCCCGCGTATTGCCCTCGCTCAAATCCATCTCGCGCAACGGCAGCATCGAAGAAGTCGCCGCCTCCCTCGCCGCCATTGCCGCCATCGAGCAGCGAGAAGCCGAGCAAGAGGCCGAGGAAGAAGAAAATACCCCCGCCGAATCCACGTCGTCTTCTGCTGATCAAGACTTGAGCGCCATCGCTGAGGAGTAGTGCAGATTTATCGCTTTTGCTTGCACCTGCCACTAGCTTCGAGGCAATACTCAGCGGTAATACCAGGACGGATTTGCATCGACGCGAGCGATTAGTTCATCGCATGCGGTGCGGGCGTGTCGAGCACAAAATCATCTGTCGATTTTGCCTGGACGTACTCGACACTTCAATACAGTTCGGCCGCTGCCATTTCCGTGTCGATGAAGACGGTGTACGGTCGTCACTGCATGTACATCTTTGAAATTGCACGCATTGCTTGCTAAACCCCCACCTCATTGCAGCGGTGCTTGCTCTACGTTGAACCGTTAACATCCCCCCATGATCGATCTGAAAGACCTGCGGGCGGACCCCCGGAAGTATCGTGAGGGGGCGGCCAACAAGCAAAGCCCTGTCGATATCGATGCGCTGCTCGCGTTGGACGAGCAGGTGCGGGCGTTGCAGACCAGGCAGCAGACGTTGACTGCGGAGAAGAACGCGATCGGCAAGCAGATCGGGCAGATCGCTGGTCAACTCAAAAAAGCGGAAGATGCGAAACGGGCGGAACTGCAGGCGGAGATGAAAGCGCTGCAGGCCCGGCCGAATGAGATCAAGGCCCAGGAAACGCAGCTGTCGGAAGAGCTTCAAAAAGCTATTGCCGATCGCGATGAATTATGGCTGGAGGTGCCGCAACCCGCGGATCCGGATGTGCCGGTCGGGCAGTCAGCCGAGGACAATGTCGAGCTGAGCCGCTGGTCGCCATCGGAAGGCGAATATGCGTTCGACCCTGCCAAACCTTTTGCTGAGCAGCGGGGCTTCGAGCCGAAGCCGCATACCGAATTGATCCAAGATTTGGGGCTGGTCGATTTCGATCGGGGCGTGAAGATTGCGGGCAGCCGAAGCTATGTGCTGACTGGAGACGGGATGCGGCTGCATCAGGCGGTGCTGCGTTTCGCGTTCGACCTGATGACGGTGGAGCATGGCTTCACGCCGTTGTCCGCATCTTGCCTGGTCCGCCACCACACGCTCGTCGGCACAGGCTTTTTCCCGCACGGCCGAGAGCAGGTCTACGACATCGCCAACCCGACGACCTCGGCGGAAAGCGGCGAAGGGTTGGCATTAACCGGGACGGGTGAGGTTGGCCTGATGGCCTACCACATGGATGAGATTTTAAGTGCTGACGAGTTGCCAAAGACTTATACGACGGTGAGCACGTGTTTCCGCCGTGAGGCCGGGGCGGCGGGCAAGGACACGGCCGGGCTCTACCGCATCCACCAGTTCGACAAGGTTGAGCAGGTCGTCATCTGCGAAGCGGATGAACTGGTCAGCCGGGACTGGCATCAGAAGATGATTGGTTACGTTGAGGAACTACTGCAGAAGCTCGGGTTGCCTTACCGGTTATTGCAGGTGTGTACGGGGGACCTGGGGCCGAAGAACGCGGACATGATCGACATCGAATGCTGGATGCCCGGGCGGGCCGCCCCCGGAATGACCGCAGCGCCGGACGGCGAGAAAGACGCTTCCGGCGGGTGGGGCGAAACGCATAGTGCGAGTCGGTTGTATGACTACCAGACCCGCCGATTGAATCTGCGGTATCGCGACCCTTCTGACCCGAAGGGCAAAGCCACGAAGTTCTGCCACAGCCTGAACAACACCGTCGCCGCCAGCCCGCGGTTACTGATCCCGATTTTGGAGCTGTATCAGAACAAAGATGGCACGGTCACGATCCCCGAGGCGCTGCGGGTGTATATGGGCGGGCAGGAAAAGATCGGGTGATTCGAGCGGTATAATGGTGAGAGATATGGTCAAACCAAGCCAACAATTATTGGATGCGATTGAGCATTCCAAGCAGCAACAGGCCGACGCGATGGATCCGGTGGATCGTGCGTTGGCGGGTGCGAAGTTGTACGACATGGTTTGCGAACGTTTGGCTTGGGGTGTCGCGATGGAATGCCCGGACCTGGCCGAGGACGAGATCGCGGCGGTTGTTGCCGAGCGGGTTCGAGTGATGCGGCAAGAGGATTGAAGTGATGGATAGCGAATCCGGGGTCAGGCTGGTCGCGGATGCCCTGAATCGGCTGGGCATCGATTTTCTGGTGGTCGGTTCGTTTTCCTCGAATATCTACACGACACCGCGTTCGACGCTGGATGCAGACTTTGTGGTTGAAGCGGACGCGGATATCCGCGCGTTTGCCTGTGCCATTGCGGATGCGTTTCGGATGGAGCAGCAGGTCGGTTTCGAGACCAAGCTGATGACCACCAAGTATGAATTCTATTTACGCTCGACCGACTTCAAGGTCGAGCTGTTTTTGTTGAGCGACGACCCACACGACCGGCTGCGATTCGACAACCGGATCAAGGCGACACGAGGGGATACGACGCTGTACTTCCCGCGAGCGGAAGATGTCATCATCCAGAAGCTGAGGTGGGGTCGAAAGAAAGACCTGCTCGACGTCACGGAAATTCTGAAAGCTCAAGCTGGTAGGCTCGATCAGGCTTATTTGGACGAATGGACCTCGAAACACAGTACAAACGAAAAACTGGATGCACTTCGTAAGGAGGCGGAGGCTTGAGCCAGCCTGGAATGACAGAGCTAGGCAGGAGAACAACGGTCAGCACTCTTTTTAGTAAAAAGGCGGAAGGGGCATAAATTCTGTAAAGCTTTATTGGATAGCCTTTTAAGTGTTATGAATTGACAATTTCTTTCGTTCCGCTAAGCTGGGGGGCTTATGTGTCCCACCTCTACTGTTACCAAACGTAAGCCAACCAAAATCTCGAAATCGCCCGGTAAACGGCGTAAGGGTACGACGCCCAGCGGGACGAAAACCGCCCAGGTCGCCGACGCCGCGAGCAACATCACCAACTACACCACCGCCCAGAAGTGGCTGTACGAACACATTGACCATGAGCGGCAGCGGATCGTCAAATACAACGACGATACGTTCAGCCTCGATCGGATGTGTCGCCTGCTGAAGCTGCTGGGTGACCCGCAAGACCAGGTCAAATGCGTCCACGTTGCCGGGACCAAGGGCAAGGGTTCGACCTGTGCGATGACCGCGTCGATGCTGCAGGCCAGCGGCTACACCGTGGGGATGTACAGCTCGCCGCACCTGGTCGACCTGCGTGAGCGGATCACGATCGACAACCACATGATCAGCTACGCGGACATGGCGGACGTGTTCAAGCGGATCGCGGAGGTCGAGCCAGAGTTCGGCAACGAAAGCCCGCTGACGTTCTTCGAAATCCTGACCGCGGCCGCGTTTATTTACTTCGCCGAGCAGGCGGTGGATGTGGTCGTGCTCGAGACCGGCCTGGGTGGTCGGCTGGACTGCACCAACTGTGTCACGCCGCTGGTCACCGCGATTACCGGCGTGTCGATGGACCACACTCAACTGCTGGGCGACAGCCTTGATGCAATCGCCCGCGAAAAAGCGGGCATCTTCAAGCCCGGCGTACCGGCGCTCTCGATCCAACAGGACGAAGAGGCGGCTGACGCTTTGCGAGACGTCGCGGAGAAAACCGGCTGCACGCTCGAATTCACCGGCGAGGAGTTGGACTTCTCCTACCGCTTCGAGGCCAACCGCGAATTGGGTCCGCACACCCGGGTCTGCCTGACCACCGATCAGTCCCGCTTCGAGCACCTGCCCGTGCCGCTGAGGGGCGAACATCAGGCTCACAACTGTGGCTTGGCCCTAGCAATCCTCGACAAACTCAAGGCACATGGCTTCGTGCTGCCCGAGGCGAAAGTCATCGAAGGTCTGGCTGCGACTTATCTGCCCGGCCGAATGGAAGAGGTGCACCATCAGCCGCGCGTCATCCTCGACGGGGCGCACAATGCTGCGTCGATCACCGCGCTGACCAAGAGCCTGGGTGCTCACATCAGCTACGACAGCCTCGTGATGATCTTCGGCTGCGGCCAGGACAAGGACGTCACCGGGATGCTCAAGCAGATCGCACTCGGGGCGGACAAAATCATCTTTACCCGCGCCCGCAACAACCCGCGGGCCGAGGAACCGGAGGATTTGCTGCGACGCTTCAGCGATCTGTCGCCGAAGATGGCCCAGACCGCGCCCAGCCTAGAGGCCGCCCTCAAGCTCGCCGGCCGCGCCGTCAGCCGAGAAGACCTGATCGTCGTCACCGGCTCGTTCTACCTCGTGGGCGAAGCCAGCAAATACTTCAACGACGCAAAGGCGAAGCAGCAGAAGCGGTAAACGTACGCTGCAAAGAATAGACGACTTCTCGTTTAGCCGGCCCGCAACGCGGCCCGCTTTTCTCTATCACGTGGCCTGATCGGGATGCATTTCCTCCAGGGCCGCATATAACCGATCCGCCAACTTCTTTCGATGCGACGACGGTGCGAACCGCACTTGTCCCGGTTCTGCATCGGCCAGGGCTTCGCGTTGCCAAGGGAGGTCTGGCACGATGATCGGCAGGCCCGACGCCACCGCGTAGGCCGCCGACAGCGGGGCGGGTTGCTCCAGCAGCAGTACCGCATCGCAGGTTGGCAGGATCGACCAGGGGCAGTCAACAGCCGGGTCCTGATGCAGTCGGCCGGGGTGACCCATCGCGGCCAAAAGCGTCGTTGACCGCACCCGTCCACTGGCCAGGGGGTGGGTCACCAACACGACATCGTCCTGGCGGGCCTCGCTGACGAGGTTGACCGCCGCCAGCGCGAGGTAACAGTCCGCTGCCGTGGGCGGGTCCGCCAAAGCGATCACGCGGGGGCCAACCGTTCGATCAGCGCCAACGTCTTTCGATTGGCGGCTCGGTTTCTCCATGGCCGAGATCAAACCGGTTGGCGCAGCAGGTTTCAGGACTTCGATGTCATCCTTCGGCAGGCCATGCTCGATCAGCTTTTCAGCTAAGCACGCACTGAACACCGCGATCCGCCTGTCATCACCGGTCCAGTTTCGCAGCCGCTCGATTTCCCGGGCTTCGGGCAGGTCCAGCAAATGCATCACGGTCGGCTGATCCAGCCCCGACCAGCCCGCCGCCTGTCGCAGCTTGGATGACCAGAGATGAAGTGTCAGCGAACCGCTTCGTTTGCGATGTTGGTTAACGGCCCGCCGCAACATCGGGATCGCCAACCGGGGATCGCCTGCCGGTGCGTTGAGGCGGGGCAATGTTGGCAAGCCCGCGGCCTCGGCAAGCCGGTCCATTGCCGATCCGCCGATGAGTAAGAGATGTTGGGCCGGATCCAGGCCACGGCTGGTCAGATCGTTTGCGATCCAAGCCAGCACCGTCGGCGTCGCCCCCGGTGAGGAGGCGTCGACCAGGTGCAGCGGCAGGTGAGCCAAATCAGAATGAGAGGAAGCGAAGGAAGCGATCGGTACAGATTACTGCGAATGAATCTACTGAGCGGCATCGACTTGAACGCGTCGATCCTTCACAGCGATTCGCCCGGCTCGGGTTTACGCCAATCGTGGAAGAGGCGGGCTAATTGCACGCCCGCCTCATCGGCCAACTGTCGACCGATGTCGTCCGGGGTGACGTCGCCGACGAACTGGCTGTCGCGGTTCTGATAGTCCAATTCGACACGCAACATATGCCCGGGGGCCGGCCGATCCGGATCGGGCAATGCCTCGGCATTCGGCCAAAGCCGTCGCCCGCCCGCCGTCGAGACGACCTTGACTTCCAGGATCGCGATCGGCCGATACATCTGCCCCGCCACGACGCTTTGCACCTGCCGTACCCGGGCATGGATCACCTGGCTTGCTCCGAGGTCCTTGCCGAGCTGATCGATCGGGGTGGTGTACCACCGGTCGCCGAGTCGGCCCTCCATCGCTGCGACCTGCCGCGGCTCGACGAACCCGCCTTGGTGGAGCACCTTCTGATGTCGCAGGTAATGAACTGTTGTCGAACCGATCTGCCGAGCGAAACCGGGATTGCCTAACCGATGCTGCGGGTCGTCAACCAGTACCAGCGTGTTTGCGTCTGGCAGGTCATACAGCTTGCGGACCTTGCCCCCGCCATCGGCAATCTTGGCCAAGCCGGCCAAGCCCTCGCAGCCGAGCAACATGAAACTCGACAGCACCAACACCACCCATAACGAGCCGCGACCGTTAGGGAGCGGTCCCCCACGGTTCGCAAAGCGCTCAGGTCGATGCGATGCACCTTGCGTGAGGCTGTCCTGATGGACCGGTCGTTTACGCTCGCGGCTCGTTGGGGTAAAGCCGATCATTTCTTCGGCTCCTTGTGGTCATAAAACAGCCACGCCACATCTCGGCCGAAGCGTTGGAGCATCCCCGCCTCGACCGATTCATCCGAGCCGCTGATCTCGCCGACCTTGCTGGCATCGGGGAATTCGCTGCGGACCTGTTTTTCGTAGACGCGGTTGTCCGGGTCCTCGGTGTCCGCTTCGTAAACGGAGACGTACCCGTCGATCACGCCTTGCCAAACATGTTCGTTGCCCGGCTCATTCGTGCGGTATTCGTTCAGGTCGATGATGATCAGCCGATCCACACCCAGATCACGCATCAGCGATGCGGGACGACGGGCCACCCAGTACGGGTCACGCTGCGTGAAGTCCGTGAGTTGCTGCGGCAGGCTGAAGCGGGCTTCGGGCAAATTTTCTGCGAGGTCTTGGGTGACCTTGTGGGTGACGCGGTAGGTGCTGCGGGGGAAGCGGTACAGGGCCATATCGTCGGCCGACACCAGCACGGCGACGCGCTTGCCCGCTAATCCGGTGTATTCCGCTTCGACGGATCGGCTGCCGACTTTCTTGTTGTCCAAGGTCCCGGCCATGAAGCCGAGGAATTCGCAGCCGCCCAGAAATAGCAGGCTGAGGATCGCGATCAAGTGAAATAGTTTGCTCATGTCATCACCGCCCGCAGCGCGGTGTAGCTCCACGCCAATAGAATCACCGCGATCAGCGGCAGGAGGAATCGTCCGCTCAATACGATCCGGCCCAGCGGCGCAAGCGACACGCCCTGCCAAAGTGACCACAGCCCGACGAGGCATGCCATCGCGGTGAAAATCGCTAACAACGCCCCGGTCGGTTGGGTATAGAAGGCGGCAGGCAGGTTGCCGTCGGTCGCATGGCTGAACGCGGTGGTCATGCCACAGGTCGCGCAGGGCAGGCCGGAGGCCATCTCGAAGCCACACGGGGCCAGTCCGAGCTGGGTATGCGTCCCGATCCTCTTGTCATTGGGGGTCAACCCCGCAGCGACGAGCAAGAGCGCGAGGCAAGCCGCAAACAACATTCCGCCGGGAAGGCGTCGCAAGATCGGTTGGATGGAGGCGGGGGCGGCGGCCGGCATGAACCGGACAGTTTAACAGGCATGAAACGCGGTCGCGTAACTAAGCTGCTTTCCGCGTGGCATGCTGATGCGGCATCGGATCGACGCCGTGAGATTGCAGCAGAGCTTTGCGGTAGTCCTCGTCGGCCAGTCGCCAGGGTTGACGCAGGTCGCGGACCCAACCATCGCGGAGGTCGGGGACCAGAGCGGTCTGTTCTTGAGCGAGGCGGTACAGCCGGCGGCGTTCATCGCAGTCGCGCCAGAGCAGGTAGCGATGGGTGATGGGCATGTGCTCGGCGTAGCTTTCTGCAGCCTCGACGTATTCCAGGCCGTTGGTCAGCGAGAGGCAGTCGCTGAGGTTTTCGCCGTGCTCACGCCGGTGAGCGATGACGCCGGGCAGTTCGGCCGGCAATTCACCCGCTGCATAAAGTCGGCAGGCCATTTCGTGGCCGTAGGCCAACCGCATGCCGCTGTCGAAGCCGCCCATCGCTTTGAGCAGGGCGGTTCGATAAAACGTGGCGGAGCCCGGCTGGTGCGAGCCGTTGTTCAAGTAGGCACCCAGGCCGTTCGCCAACTCGAAGTAATCACGGCCGATCGGCTGGTCGGTTTCATCGATGACGATACTTCGGCCGACCGCCCAATCGATGCCTTCGCTCATGGTTTTGCTGGCAAGATGCAATGCGCCCGGGGCCAGGACATCGTCGCTGTCGAGGATCAGAGTGAGTTCGCCGGTCGCCCAGGTCAGGGCGGTGTTGATCGCTTCAGCCGGGCCGGAGTCCCACAGGCATTGCCAATGGTCCAGGTCGTCGGCATACATCGCGATGACCGAGACGCTCTGATCGCGTGACCCGCCGTCCATCACGATGATTTCAACAGGGTCGTAGCCCTGATCGAGCACCGAGCAGATTGACCGCTCGAGGTAGAGGCCGTGGTCGAGGTTTGGGATGATGACGCTGATGCGGGGGGCGGTTGCCATGGCAGTGCTCCTGCGGCCGGGCCATTCGCCCAGCCGTCACAACCCCTATCGTCGGCCCGACCGGGCCACTTTGACACGGCCGATCGATGTGGGGTTCTCGGACGTTTAGTTGGGGCCCTTGATATCCAACTCAAGAACTCAAGCCGCGGATGAGGCTCTGCGAATCCGCGGATGCTCACATCGGCACGATCCGCTTATTGAAAAGCTAAGCCCCCAGCCCCAATCCCCAATCCTCGTTTGAACCCGTGCCGGTTCACGCCTACACTTCGCCGAACGCCCGGTACGCGGGTGACCTTATTGGAGTAATGAAATGGCCAGCGAAAACGTTCTGGAACTGACCGACGCCAACTTTGAAGAAGAAGTCGTCAAGAGCGAGCACCCCGTTCTGGTGGACTTCTGGGCCGAATGGTGCATGCCTTGCCGCATGCTGGCCCCGGTGATCGATGAACTCGCCAGCGAATACGATGGCAAGGTGAAGGTCGGCAAGGTCGATACCGATGCCAACCGCGAAACCTCCGTGAAATACGGCATCAGTGCGATTCCGACCATCATCCTGTTCAAAGATGGCGAAATTCACAAGAAGTTTGTCGGCGTCACGCCCAAGGCCGAGTTCAACAGCGAGTTGGATGCGGTGACGTCGTAAGCTCCGCGATCACGCTGCTCAACATCAACATAAAACGACCCGCTTCGTAAGAAGCGGGTCGTTTTTATCTCTAGCTGCGACGCCATACGTCGCTGCCGATGTGAAGCTGGTTGCTGAGCCAGCGATGCGTGGCGTCGCAGCTAAGCAGGCTTTACCCCAGCAACACCGCGGCGATCTGTAAACTCAACGAGCCGCGCACGTCAGTAAGCGGTTGCTCACCCACCGGAAACGCCGAGTTTCAAGCAGGTGGCTTTGTGTGTTGTAATGCTCAGTCACCGGTCGCTGACGCTCGCGGCTCGTTCTTATCACACCAACAGTGCAGCCGGATTTTCGAGCAGTCGGCGGAAGGTTGTGAGGTATTCCGCCGCGACCGAGCCGTCGATGACGCGGTGGTCGCCCGAGAGAGTGACGTTCATCTCGTGGCCGACGGCCAACTCGCCGTTGCGGACGACCGGCTTTTCGATGGCCGCGCCGACCGCAATGATCGCGGCATTGGGCGGGTTGATGATGGCGCTGAACTGCGTCACGCCGAATTGCGGCATGCCCAGGTTCGAGATGGTGATGGTCGAATCGCCCATCTGCTCGGGGGTCAGGCCCTTCTCGCCGCGTGCATTCTTGGCCAGTTCTTTCACTTCCGAAGAAATCTGACGCAGGCCTTTGTTCTGAACATCTCGGCAGACGGCAACCAGCAGCCCGCCACCCTTTTCCGGTGGCAGAGAGATGGCGGTGCCGACGTTCACCGTGCCGTGCTGCTCGATCGTGTCGCCCGCCCATGAGCTGTTGATGGCCGGATGTTCGAGGCAGGCCAGGGCAACGGCTTTGGTGATGAAGTCGTTGACACTGAGCTTAATGCCCTGGGTTTCGAGCTGGGTGTTGATGGTCTTTCGCAACGCCATCAGCGGGTCCATATCGACCTGCACCGAGACTTGGAAGTGTGGCACGGTGGTCTTGGATTCGACCAGCCGTTTGGCGATGGTCTTCCGCATGCCCGAGAGCTTGATGGATTTGGCTTCGAGAGTCTGGCTGCTTCCTGAAGTGGCCGCGGCCGATGCATCACTGCCGGCCGCCAGGGCTTGCGGTTTCGGCCCGGAGCTGGCCGCCGGGGCCGAGGCCTGCTGGCCGCCGCCGCTCACCGCACCAAGCACGTCTCGTTTAATAATCCGCCCATCCGGCCCGGTGCCCTTGATCTGAGAAACATCAAGCCCATGCTCCTCCGCGAGCTTGCGAGCCAACGGCGAGACCCGCAGCCTCCCACCCCCGGAAGCCGCTCCGCCCCCGGAAGCCGCGGGTGCGGTTGCAGGCTGGCTGGTGCCCGACGCTTCACTCGCAGAGGCTTGCTCAGCGTCGGCTTGAGTGGTGGGCTCATCTTTCGTATCCGATCCGCCATCGCCGTCGCCGGAGACCTCGGCATTGGCGGCGTCTTCGACCGACTCGCCGTCTTCCGCGAGCACGAGGATCATGTCGCCGACGGGAACCGTGTCGCCGTCGCCGATCGCGAGTCGAGCGACCGTGCCATCGTCGAAGGCCTGCAATTCCATCGTGGCTTTGTCGGTTTCGACGTCGGCCAGGTGGTCGCCGGCACTGACCTTGTCGCCCACGGCGACGCGCCATTTGATGAGCGTGCCTTCTTCCATAGTGTCGGACAGGCGGGGCATGGTGATCGGGATGGGCATGGCGGTCTCCGTTTCGAGGTGGGGGATCGATGGCCGCTTCAAACCGGCAGGGCTGCGAGCGTTGACGGGCTACGCGAAGCGGCGGGGGGCATCATAACCGGCCTAGTACGGCTGTGATAATTTGAGTAGCTAGAAAACAACAAAGCCCACGGAGGTGAGTCCGTGGGCTTTGAAAGGTGGATCGGGTCTGTGATTATGCAGCGGAGCGGCGACGGCGGGCAGCGGCGATGCCGATCAGGCCCATGCCGGCGAGGAAGGCCGAGGGGGTCGGGACGGCCTTGGCGTTGCCTTTGACGCTCATGCCGGCGGTGCCGAGCAGGGCGGAGGACTGGCCATCGTTGTAGACCGCGGCGATGCGGAAGCCTTCGTTGCCGATGAGGTTCTCAAGGTCCTGCAGGCTGCCGTTGTCGAGATCGAAGCGGATCTCAAAGCGTTCGGTGTCCAGGCCGGTGCCGGCGATTATCGATGTGGTGATCGAGCCGTTCCAGGCCGGGTGCAGCATCGTGCTGGGGCCGGGCAGAGCGACGTTTTGTCCGCTAAAGGCGGTTTGCGAACCGGACTGGTCGCCGCCGATGGTGCCGGCGAAGGTTGGCGTATCGTTGAGGTATTGATCGAAGCCGGACTCGATGTAGATCGCCGAGATATAGCCGCTGCCCATAGCACCAAAGTTGAAAGCGACGGTGTTGCTGGATTGGCTGACCATGAATCCACCGGGTGCACCGGAGAACGCGATGTTGTCCGGGTTGTCGACGACCGAGAAGTTGTAGGCCCCGGCCGAGGCGTTGGCGGACATACCAAGCACGGCGACGCCAGCGAGAGCTTTCAGTGAGTTTCGGAGGTTGATCTTAAGCATGGTGAGCCTTTCGTTGGGTGTGACGGTTTGCAGTGGTGACCCCTGATCGAGTCACACCCCAAGTGAGCCACGGCTGGAAGCAAACGCAAGTCGCGGGGAAAAAATTCTTGAGAAACCACGGGTCGAAGGCTCCTGAAAGGTTCCCAAAGCCTTAGGCTTTACCCAGATTCACATAAAATTTTGGTCGGCCGTCTGTTTTGGGCATCCACACCGGACTGACCGATGAGAAATAAAGGCCCCTAAACGGGCTTGGCAACCTAATCCCCAGACCCCAGACCCCGGACCCCGTTTATGCAAATCACCGAACTTGAATTGCCCGGCGTCCGCCTGATTCAGCCCAAACGCTTCGGCGACCACCGCGGCTACTTCGCCGAAACCTGGTCCGCCGCAAAATTTGCCGAGGCTGGTCTGCCCACGACATGGGTCCAGGACAATGAGTCGCTCTCTGCTGAAAAAGGCACGGTGCGTGGCCTGCATTTCCAGCGTCCGCCCCACGCCCAGGCCAAGCTGATTCGCTGTATCCAAGGATCCATTCTGGATGTCGCGGTCGATTTGCGGCAGGGCTCGCCGACATTCGGGCAGCACCTCACACGTGTCCTGGACGGTACAAATGGCGATCAGCTCTTTGTCCCGAAAGGCTTTGCGCACGGCTTCGCCACGCTCGAGCCCGACTGCCTCGTGCAATACAAAGTCAACGACATCTACGCCCCGCACCTCGATTCGGGCGTGATCTGGAACGACCCCGCCCTGGGCATCGATTGGCAGACCGATTCCCCTGATGCGGTGCTTTCCGAGAAGGATCAGAAGCTTCCAACGCTGGCGGAACTCGACAACCCCTTTACCTTTGAGCAAGGAAGCTGATGACTGCGATTCCGACCACCGTCCTGATCGGCAACGGCATGCTCGCCCACGCCTGGCGTGAGCAACTCGACGCGGAGGGCAAGGCTTATCTGCATTTAGCGAAGCCGGGCTTCGACCTGACCGATCCCGGTGCAGCCAAGGCGAGCATCCCGGAAAAAGTGGAATGCGTGATCAATTGTGCCGCCTACACCGCGGTTGACGATTGCGAAACGCATGAACAAGACGCGATGGAGGTCAACGCCACGGGGGTGGGCCACTTGGCTGAGCGTTGCCACGATATCGATGCGTTGCTGGTGCATTACTCGACGGATTACGTTTTTAATGGCCAGGCTCTCGAGCCTTATGAAGTGGGACATGCGATCGACCCGGTCAATGCGTATGGCCGAACCAAAGCCGCTGGCGACCGGGCGGTCCGCGAGTCCGGCTGCCTGTATCGCATCATCCGCACAAGCTGGCTCTACGCGCCGTGGGGCAATAATTTCGTACGAACCATGGCGAAGCTGACTGCGGAGAAGGACCAACTCAAGGTCGTCGATGATCAGCGTGGCCGACCGACATCGGCCCAGCATTTGGTGAAAACGTCGCAGGCCCTGATCGAGCACGGCGAGTCCGGCACCTACCACGCCACCGACGGCGGAGCCTGCACCTGGTACGAGTTCACCAAGGAGATCGCCCGCCAACTCGGCCACACCTGCGACATCCAACCCTGCACCACCGCCGACTTCCCCAGACCCGCCAAACGCCCGGCCTACAGCGTCCTGGATTTGTCCAAAACCGAAGCGATGACCGGGGCGTTGCCGGATTGGAAGGATAATCTGAAAGAAGTTTTAGACAGGATGACAGGATGAAGAGGAATGATTTACAAGATCAAAACCTGACGCAACATGATGAATTGACTCAGGCCATTATTGGGGCTGCGTTCACAGTACACAATACGCTGGGTGGGGGTTTTCTCGAATCCGTTTACGAGAAAAGTCTTCAATTAGAACTTGATGAAATTGGTATTTCCAATCAATTTCAGATTCCCGTTCCAGTGTATTACCGGGGACAACAAGTTGGCGATTTCATCGCAGACGTATTGACGGACGGTAAAGTGCTATGCGAACTCAAAGCGGTTGAAGCCCTGAAGACGGTTCACGAAGTTCAACTTGTCAATTATCTTCAGGCCACCGGCCTCGACATCGGCCTATTGATCAACTTCGGCCCCACACGAGTCGATATAAAACGCAAGTATCGCTTGCCAAAAGTGCAGTAACTAATCCTGTTCATCCATTCCATCCTGTCATCCTGTCAAAAAAATGAAAATCCTACTCACCGGCGGCAGCGGGTTTATCGGGTCGAACTTTGTCCGACACACCCTCCGCGAACATCCCGACACGTCGATCATCAACCTCGATGCGCTGACGTACTCCGGCAACCCGGAGAACCTCGCGGACGTCGAAAACCATCCGAACTACCGCTTCGTCAAAGGCGACATCCTCGACCTGGACCTGTGTCATCAGCTCTGTCAAGAGGCGGACGCGGTGGTGCATATGGCCGCGGAAAGCCATGTCGATCGGTCGATCATCGACGCCCGGCCGTTTGTGCAGACCAACGTGCTCGGCACGCAGACCCTGCTCGACGGCCTACGCAAAGCCGACCCTGACAACAAGAAGGTTTTCATCCACGTCAGTACGGATGAGGTCTTCGGCGACCTGCCGTTGGATCAGCCGGAGTTGAAATTCACCGAAGACACGCCGTTGGCCCCGAGCAGCCCGTACAGCTCGAGTAAGGCTGGCAGCGACCTGATTGCATTGGCCTACCACCACACGTTCGGCATGGACGTGCGGGTGACCAACTGCAGCAACAACTTCGGGCCATACCAGTTCCCCGAAAAAGTCATCCCGCTGTTCGTGACGAATTTGATTGAGGGCAAGAAAGTCCCGCTTTATGGGGATGGCAGAAACGTTCGCGACTGGTTGCACGTCGAGGATCACAACGAAGCGGTGTTGGCGGTGCTCGATAAAGGCAAGGCTGGCGAACGCTACTGCATCGGCGGCAACAACGAGCGGAGCAACCTCGAGCTGACCCACGCGATCCTGGACATCATGGGCAAGGGTGAAGACATGATCGAGCCGGTCAAGGACCGCCTCGGTCACGACCGCCGCTACGCCATCGACGCCCGGAAGATTCAGAAAGAATGTGGATGGTCGCCCTCAAGGTCCGCCTGGCCCGAAGCGCTCGAGCAGACCATCAAGTGGTATGTCGACCACGAAAGCTGGTGGCGCAACGTCAAGAGCGGGGCGTATCGGGAGTATTACGACCAGCAATACGCGGGGCGATGAGGCTAAAACTGATTCGCAATGATGCGGGCCGATCAACCGCGTCGCCGATGGCTGACCATCGGCAGGGCGAGTAGCAGGATGGCCAGTGAGGCCGGCTCGGGGATCGTGTTGAGGATAAAGCTGGACGATCCGCTGAGTAGAACGCCGCCGCCGCCCGAGCCGAACAATGGCGGGCTGAATGTCAGGTCGCCCGGCAGATCGGGGTCGCTAACGGTCGAAGTGAACACGAACGAGTTCACACCGACTAAAACCAACTCATCGTTGAGCAGCCCGAAGGCAGCCCCGCCTGAATCGCCGCCACCAAGCGTGGTCTCGATGGTGTTGCCCAGGCTGGCCCCACCGTAGAGATTCGGCACGTTATAACTGCTGTCGGGTGCGTCGAAATCGAACGCATAGACCTCGTTGATCCCGTTACCGCCTGGCAGATCGTCGTCTTCTAGAAACACGTCCATGGCGTTCGCGCCGACCCGCTTGACGGAGGTCGAAGCGCTGATCGTGTACCCCTGCGTGCCGGTGCCGCTGGCCCCATAGCCCACGAGCTGGAGCACTTGGCCGTTGACGATCGGATCGAGAAACAGCGGATAGACCTGCGCCTCGACGGGGGCTGGGGTCTGCAGCGTCAGGATCGCCAGGTCGTCGTTGACTGCGTTATTAAAGCCGTTGAAAGTGGGATCGACCGCTATCGCGCTCACGCTGCGTGTCGTCGGGCTTGCGCCTAAGTTGAAATTTACCGTGATGTCGCCCGGGCTGCGGTTGATCGCCCCGGTGCTGTTGTTGGTAACGCAGTGAGCGGCGGTGATGACATGATTGGGCGAGATCAGCGTGCCAGAGCAGGTTCCACCATTCAGGCTCAAACTGACGACGCCGGTGAAATCGGAGGTCAGCGTATTCGGATCGACCCGGTCGGCAGGAGAGTCGGGCGTGATCGGTGGGTCTGGCTCCGGATCGCCGGCGACGACTGCGAAGCTCGGGGCAGTCAAGGGACATGTAAGCAGCGCGACACATAAAAGAAGATGTGATTTCAAAGTGATTCTCCTGGGGATAACGCACTGATCCTAGCCGCCACACGGATTTTTGCCTATTAAAATTGGGATTGTTTTCAAGCCGTCCGAGTCGAAGCAAAGATTTATTGGCTTGCAGAAGCCCCGGCACGCTTGCCGTTATTCGTGACGACCTGACGCGATGCCCGCTTCTCAGGGTCGGCGTGAATCCGCTCCAAAGCCTTGTTCCGGTAGTCCGGCGAGAGCTCGCAACCTAACCAGGATCGGCCGAGCTGATGAGCGACCGCCAGTGTCGTACCCGAGCCCGCGAATGGGTCAAAGACCAGGTCCGGGGGGTCGCCCTCGTTTGAGGAGCAGCGGATAATCCGTTCGAGCAAAGCTTCGGGGAGCTGACAGGGATGCCATTGCTCGCGTTCGCGGAACGTGCCGCAGAGGCGCGACTGGTTCCAGGTATCGCTTTCGGGATCAAACAGCGGTATATCCGCGGCCTGGTTCAGCGGGTCCGCCATCGCTTCCTGGGGTCTGAGATACCAGGTGTCATCCGGCAGCTTGCCTTTGGCGTTAGCGCGTTTGTCGTTGTAAATCGTCTGCCGAGCGGAGGCGACGGCGACGGCGTCGTAGTTAAAAGTGAACGGCGGGTTTTTGGTCAGGTTGCTGCGGGCCTTGCCGGTTTTCGGGTTTACTGCGGCCGACCCGACGCAATAAAAAAGGTGGGCATGACTGCGGTTGAACTTGATCTTGCAGCGCTGGCCAAATGTGTAATGCCAGACGATCCAGTTGCGAAACAGCAGTTGCCCGTCGGCTTGCAGTTTCTTGAGATGCAGCCGAACCTCTGCCGCGTACTCATCGCCGATCAGGACATAAAAACTACCCGAGGGTTTGAGCAATCGGGAGCAGCCGTCGATCCAGCGATACGTCCAATCGAGATACTCCCTATCAGGCTTCGCATCGTGGTAGTGGCCGTCATACTCAAAGCCGATGTTGTAAGGCGGGTCGGCAAAAATCAGATCGACACTTTCAGCCGGCCAAGCCGACATCAGCTCGATACAGTCCCCTTGGATGATGTCGTTGATCGGCAAAGTCGACGGGTCAGCCATCCGCAGAGTCTACCTTTTCAGACTCTCGACAGGATGACAAGATTTGCAGGATTGGCAAGATAAAACATTTTTTAATTTTTACATTGAATGATTTTTTGGATGTTCTTGACTATCTCAAAGTTTGATCCTGAATATCTTACAAATCCTGTCATCCTGTCAAAGAACCGCACTAGACTAAACCCATGGATCAGCCCAGCCCGGTGGTATTGGTGACCGAACGGCTTGATGAGCGATGCGCCGACTGGTTGGCCGAGCGGGTCGATCTGCGGTGGGTCGACCACACGGACACCGAAGCGCTGAAACGCGAGCTTCCGGGGGCGGCGGGCCTGGTGGTTCGGACCTATACGCAGGTGGATGCGGCGCTGCTCGAAAAGGCCCCGCAACTGAAAGTCGTTGGCCGGGCCGGCGTCGGGCTGGACAATATCGACCTGCCAGCCTGCGAAGCCGCCGGGGTACAGGTCGTTTACACGCCGGATGCGAACACCCAGGCGGTCGTCGAATACGTCCTCGGCCTGATGCTCGACCACTACCGCCCACGCACCCCGCTAACACCCGGAAGTTCCGCGGAAGACTTTCATAATTTGCGTAAGACCGAGGTGGGCGTTCAGCTCGACACCCTCACGTTGGGCATCCTCGGCTTTGGCCGCATCGGCAAAAAGCTCGGCCGAGTCGCCCACGCCATCGGCATGAACCTGCACGTCTGCGACATTTTGCCCGAAGCACAACTCCGAAAGGCCGCCGAATACCCGTTCGAATACGTCACACACGAACAGCTCTACTGCGAGAGCGACATTGTGTCGGTTCACGTCGACGGCCGACCCGAGAACCGCAACCTGATCGACATCAAAGCCTTCGAGGCCATGCGGGATGATGTGCTATTCATCAATGCCGCCCGCGGCATGCTCATCGATCATGACGCCCTGCTGACCGTCGCATCGCAGCGTGCGACCAGCCGATACCTGCTCGACGTCCACGACCCCGAACCCCCCCGGAAGGATTCACCCCTTTTTGGGCAGACCAATATTACCCTGCTACCCCACCTCGCCTCCCGCACCGGCCCAGCCCTCGAGAACATGAGCTGGGTCGTCAAAGACGTCTGGGCAGTTTTGGAAGGGCGTGAGGCGAGGTATCGGACAGATAACATTGTTTGAATTGCACCTCGTCGATCAATTCAGGGGCGAGAGTATAGAATGTAAATAGATGGCAGCATCCGCATACAATATCTCGGACGGGTCATTAGTCTTAACGCTGACGCCAGATGAAGACGATTGGTATTGCGTGACCTCACCGATGCATCCGGGACTCATTACGCAAGCCAAAACCATACCCGAAGCCTTTGAAATGGCTCGTGATGCGTTGGACGGTTTGTATGCAACCCGGCAAGCGCTCTACGGACAGCCCGAAGAAAAAGCCCAGGCTTAGCGCTTATTTGGTTTGGGGATTTGCAATTGCCGACAGATCGCATGAGCGGTGCCGGTGGGTATCTCCCGATGCCGCGGCACAGAAGTCTCGCATAACTTTGCGGGGTTATGCCACCAGTCGTGCTTCCCGCCGCTACGAACGACTTGACAGCCATGCTCGCGCAGATGTTTTTCGAGATCCCGACGCTTCATGCTTCAACTAGCTTATTTCATTGTGGATGCTGAATGCAGCTGGATGTCTCCATGTGGAAAACCGGTCGGTTCATTTCAGACGCCGTGTTAACGGCATGATCAGTCGTTACCTTTGACCTGATCCCTTGCACCGCGACTTTCCAGCGATGTGTCGGCCGACTAATCTGCGTGATATGCGGCTGAATCACGACTCCATACAAACAAGGCTCACGCCACCCGACCCCTCGGGGCCACCCGTATCGGCGGTGCTGGACACCGACACGTTCAACGAGATCGATGATCAGTTTGCACTGGCGTATGCATTGCTCTCACCAGAGCGGATCGCGTTGGAGGCGGTCTATGCTGCACCATTCATCAATCCCGGCAAGGCGACGTCCGCCCGGGAGGGAATGGAAAAGAGCTACGAGGAGATTCACGAGGTCTACCGCCGTTTGAGCCGTAAGGTTTCCTGTCCGGTCTATAAAGGCAGCGAAGCGTTCATGACCGAAGCCGGCGGCCCGTTACCAAGCCCGGCCCGGGACGATCTGATCGAGCGGGCGATGGCAAGGCAGCCGGATGAGGACCCGCTATATGTCGTTGCCATCGGTGCATGCACTAACATCGCTTCCGCATTGGAAGCCGAGCCGGGGATTCAATCGCGCATCGTCGTGGTTTGGCTGGGCGGTCAGCCGTGGTATTGGCCCAGCGCCAAGGAATACAACCTCAAGGGTGACCTGAAAGCGTCGCAAGCTTTATTCGACAGCGGCGTACCGCTGGTGCACGTGCCTTGCATCAACGTCGCCCAGAAACTGCGAACCAGTGTTCCAGAACTACGGCATTATCTGGAAGGCCGAAACGAACTCTGCGATTTCCTCTTCGAACGCTTCGAGGACTTCGAATCGTTCGAGATGCCCAGGCGATTGGAATGGAACGCCGGCCGACCCGTCGCCTATGGCAAGGAAATCTGGGACGTCGCGCCGCTCGCCTGGCTGATCGACCCCTCATGGTGCGGCAGCGAACTCCGCCCCAGGCCGGTGCTCACGAACGATATGACCTGGGCCGAAGGGAACAACCGCCACCCAATCCGCCAGCTTAACGACGTCATCCGCGACCGCGTCTTCGGCGACCTGTTTACGAAGCTCGCCGGCGTTCGTCCCACGGGTTGATCAAGTCAATGCCGACCTCGGCGAAGTGCTTGATATTCCGCGTGGCGAGGCTGGCTTTTCGTTCAGCCACGACCCCGGCAATCAACAAGTCGCGGATGTCAATCCCGAATCCACGACGACGCAAGTCGCCCATGATCCTCGCAGCAGATTCCGCAGCCGCAGTACCCAGATCAAAGACGCGATGACTGAGCTTTTCTTCGAGAATCCGTTCAAAAGATCGGCGAATATATTCTTTCCTAGCGCCGTCCGGAAGAATCTCAATCCCCATCCTGATTTCAAACAAGCAAATACTGGTGGTCCAAATCATGGCTGGAGGTTGCTCGTCTAACCATCGTGCGACTGGCTCGTCAATGCGTGGCTGCATCAGCGCAGATAGCACATTTGTGTCCAAAACGATCACGGATCGAAGCTCGCCGGTTTTGGAACGCCGCCTCTCCAGGTTTCAACAACAAACGGCTCGTCGCCCATCACCTCGACACCCGCGAACAACTCCGCGATCTGTGTGCCAAGCCCTTTCTCAGAGTCACCCTGCACAGGCTCGACGACCGCCGCACGCAAGATATCGCGAACCTCTTCCTCCATACTTCGACCGTGCGATTGAGCACGCTCTTTCAGCTTGTCTCTTACGGAATCTTCCAAACTTCTGACGATGAGTTGAGCCATAGCTACACCTCGCAGGAAAAAAACTGAAACTAAAGATGCTATCATGATAGCATATCGGCCAAAAAAAGCCGCAGGGAGAATGTTTTATATATGGATCGCCCGCCCCGCGACGCCCAGCGCGGCTTCCTTGATCGCTTCGTTGAGCGTGGGGTGGGCGTGGCAGGCTCTTGCGATGTCTTCACTGCTCGCGCCGAAGGCCATGGCCGTGGCACACTCGGCGATCAGGTCGCCGGCACTCGGGCCGATGATGTGCACGCCCAACACGCGGTCGGTCTCGGCATCAGCCAGGATTTTCACCTTGCCCTCGGGCTGATCGATCGCCCGCGCTCGGCCGTTGGCCATGAACGGGAACACACCCTTGTTGTACTTTACCCCGTCCTGCTTGAGCTGTTCCTCGCTCCGCCCGACGCTGGCGATTTCGGGATGGGTGTACACCACCGAAGGGACCGTGAGGTAATCGATGTGGCCATGCCCGGTCGCGATCAGCTCGACGCAGGCGACGCCCTCTTCCTCCGCCTTGTGTGCCAGCATCGGGCCCGGCGCGACATCGCCCACCGCATACACGCCCTCGACCCCCGTGCCGAACCGCTCATCGATTTCAATCTGCCCCTTGGCGTTGGTCTCGATGCCGATCTTCTCAAGACCCAGCCCCTGCGTATTCGGCTTCCGCCCGACCGACACCAGCACCCGATCCGCCTCGACCGGGTCCGCCCCCTCACGCTCGACCGTCACACCCTTTTTGCCGACCTTCACGCCCGTCACCTTCGAACCCAGCTCGAATTTGATGCCCTGCTTCACGAACACCTTGTGGGCGTCCTGCGCCAAATCGTCATCCATGCCCGGCAGGATGCGATCGAGATACTCCAATACCACGACCTCGCTGCCCAGCCGCCGCCACACGCTGCCCAACTCCAACCCGATCACTCCCGCCCCGATCACCACCAGCTTTTTGGGTACCTCGGTATAAGTCAGCGCATCGGTTGATGTATCGATCCGATCCTCCTCCAGATCGATGCCCGGCAACGTCGAAGGCACGGACCCTGTCGCAATAATGATGTGCTCGGCGACCAATTTATCGTCACCGACCTGGACCGACTTGTCCTCGTTGAAGCTGGCGTGGCCGGTGTATTTCTTGACCTTGTTTTTTTTGAACAGCCCATCGATCCCGCCGGTCAGCGTCTTGACGACGCTGTCCTTGCGTTTAAGCATCTTCGCCAGGTCGAGCTTGATGTCGCCGACGGAGATCCCGTGGTCCTCGAAATGCTTGACCGCATCCTCGTATTTCTCGGAGGACTCAAGCATCGCCTTGGACGGGATACACCCGATCCGCAGGCAGGTCCCGCCCAGCGCCTTGTTCGCATCGACACACCCGACGTCCAGCCCCAGCTGCGCCCCCCGAATCGCCGCCACATACCCCGCCGGCCCCGCCCCGATCACCAACAAATCATGCATGTATTCAGCCATAGTGAGAGCATGATAGCGGTGCAATACGGCATTGCCGATCGGGATGGCGGATACCTGCATGAGTTCGCAGTCACCTAGAGCGGACTTCGTCTAAAAGCAGGGTGGCGTGGTCTTTGGCTTTGCAAAGGCCTCACATGAAATGCTTGAATGAGTCAGTCATGGCCTGTCCAAAGCGGCAGGCCATGCCACTCGCCTGACGAGCCGCGACCGTCAGGGAACGGGCCGGTTCGGAGTATTTGTGATGAGCGGATGAAT
>CAZFZS010000001.1:347415-348114 GCA_964523485.1 uncultured Phycisphaeraceae bacterium
GTCGATTGGTTGGAGCTTCTGGCGTGCAGCCCGAATTCGTTAAGTGTCTTGGGGACGATTTGGGACAGTTGGGTGCGCATGGCATGTAATTGGGCCGTTCAAGTCTGCACGAACTGGGTCGATCGGTGGCCAAGAGAGAGTCAAGGTCGGCTGAGTCGGGGCCGTCGGCGGTCGGTAAGTGCTCGCTTGCAGTGGGATTAGGCAAGGTTGGCGCGCGGTTTTGGGAGTTCGAGGCCAGTCAGTTCGGGGCGGGGTTTATAGCTTTAGATTTGTCAAGCGTTTCTGGATTGACGCTTGGACAGGGGGTCTGGTTTAAATGAAAATCGGGATCGGCATGGGGTTTTCGCTACGGAGAATTGCGGCGGTTGGGTGCGCGGGATTGAGTGGCTCGGCTGCGGGTCAATGGGGGGGTGTGTAATGAGACAGGGCACACCCCGCCGCAGAGCCGGCGAGGTGTGGCACCCGAGATCGGAGTGGTGTTCGAGAAACTGAAAAGAAAAGCCCACGCCTGGAAGGCGTGGGCTTTGGAGTTGAGTACTGGTTGAGGTTGAACGCTTCCGAGGGGCCGGGGCTTCCGGGGGGGCCGGGGCTTCCGGGGGCGGGGGGTCAGGCGTTGGCTTCTTCGGTTTCTTCGATGCCTTCTTCCTTCATCGCCGCGCGGCGGGAGAGTTTCACTCGGCCTTGCTCGTCGATCAGGAT
>CAZFZS010000002.1:0-51932 GCA_964523485.1 uncultured Phycisphaeraceae bacterium
CAGGTGGCGGTTCCCGCAAGGGAGTGCAGGTTCGAATCCTGCCACGGGCAATTTTCGTGCGGCATGTCATCGAGGCCGCGGTTCGCTGGCGGTCGAGTCGAGCTTTTGCATTTTCTCATGCGCTGCTACCTTGGCACGCTAATTGTGACCCGGGCCGATTCTATCCTTTCATTTTGTCGAGGTTGCGTTTGCACCTGTTGGCCCGCATCACGTTGCTCTGGATCGGGCTGACGCTGACCGCGGTGTCGTCGGCACAACCCCGACTCGATCAGGCCGGGACGATGGCTGGGCTAGGCCAATACGAAGTCGGCTCTTGGTCGGTGGTGGAAGCCATAGCGTCTAACCCGACGGATCAGCCGCAAACCCCGCTGGTGTTGGTCAGGCCGGCCGACGGCAATGTGGGGGTGCAGACCGGCGTTCGGGCCTGGCTCCCGCCGCAGTCGAAACGGACAATTACCGTGCCCGTCCAACCGCTGCACTCAAACAAGAACGCTGTGCCGATCGAAACGCTTCTGGTGCGCGGGGAAGCGGGACGGGAGTCGGCCGGGCCGACTTCACCCTCGGCTTTGATAAAAACAACCCAACGCGAAAGGTTCACGCTTCTGGGTGAACCCACGCTGCCGATGACCCGCGAGTTCATCGAGGGTGCGCTCGAACAGCGGGCGAGCCAGACTTCACTGACACGGCTCACGCCTGACCGGTTACAGACCATGGATCGGTCGTTGGCCTGGGACATGGTGGATGGGATCGTGCTTGTCGGTGACGCATCGCTTGGGCAACCGCAACAAGAAGCGATCCGCCGTTGGCTGGCGGTGGGCGGTGTGCTTTGGATCGTGCTTAATCCGGAAAGTGATACGGTGGCTGCCGAATTGCTTAGCGATGACTGGGATCTGATCCGTCTGGGCACTTCGCAACTCGTCGGCCTGCCGATGGATGGCATCTCAGGCAAGGGCCAGCCCCGTGATCATGCGGTTGGTCTCACGCTGGCCGATTGGCCCGACGCGACAGTGATCCACCGCGTGGACGGCCGAGCGGTGGCGTGGACCAAGCCCTATGGTCGAGGCGTCATCCTAGTCACGACGGCCGACCCGGCGGGTTGGCTTGATGCGTCGGCACAGCCCGGTCCGGCGGTTGAGCAACTGGTGAAGGCGATCCCATCTAAGCCAAGTGTGCGGGGCAATGCGGAAAATAACTTTGAAGCCGGCCCGGCCGTCGCTGCGATGGGTGCGGCACATATCGGCTACCGCGTGGTCGGACGCGGCGAAGTCCTTGGCGTGCTTGTTGTGTTTCTGGTGGCACTGGGTGTGGGCGGGGTTTGGTTGATTATGAGTGGCCGAGCTGAATGGTTTGCGGTGGCGGGTTTGGGGTTGGCAGTGGTGACATCGGGGGTGCTGATCGGCTTAGGCCTCTGGCGGCAGGCCGAGGCCCCCGAGTCGGTGGTGCAGACCCGGCTGGTTCATTTTTCGCCGGGACCGGGTTATGGCCAAGTCCGCGCGCTGGCCAGTGTCTATCGGCCGGCCGGTGCCGATGCCTCGGCTGGGCTCGCGGGTACGACTTTGACGCCGACCCTCGCGGACCCAGCTTTGAAAGAGTCGTTCAGCCGTCTGGTCTGGAACGATCGCGATGCATGGCAGTTCGAACTCATGGACTTACCGCCGGGGGTAGTTCATCAGTTGTCGCTGGGCGGGATTGAGGCGGTGCCGATTGGTCAGGCCGTGACGCTGAGCGTGACTGATGGCCAAATTGTGGGCAAACTCCCGCAGCCTGTCTTTGAAAGCAATGAGGACTGGTTGCTGGCGACTCCGACGGGTCACTACGCGATTCAAACGGACTCTAACGGGAGTTTTACGATCCCCACTGGACCGGGTCTGCCGGAGGGCACTTACGTCAGCAGCGGCGTTTTGAGCGATCAGCAGGCTTGGCGCTCGCGGGTAATAGAAGAATTGCTTAGCCAGCCCGGCTGGCCGACCGAGCCGGTACTGTTGGCTTGGCAGGACGATAATGAGACATCGGCTGGGCTGAGCCTGACGTCTGTCACGCAGCAACGCAGTGTCTCGTTGCAGGTTCAGCCCCTGAGTTGGGCATCGGTGCCGACAGGCACAAGCTTCGAATTGCCCGAGGCACTGTTGCCGTTTCGCCCATCCGATCGGCATCGCGCCAGCACGATCTTCGACTTTCAACAGGGCGGTTTCGTTGAAAATGTCAGCAACCCGGCCGAGGTCTGGTTCCGCTTCGATCTGCCCGAGGCGTTGCGTCCTGCACGTCTGGAACGAGTCGCGGTGACTATCGAACTCGATGCCCCGCAGCGAATGGTTCGTCTGCTTGCAGGCAACGGCAAGTCGGAAAATGCGGTAGAGGAATTTACCGGGCCAACTGGCCGACAGGTTATCGAGCTTATCGACGACCACATGCCGACGCTTGAAGATAACGGCAGCATCTATATCTGCATCGATGTCGACCGAGGGCAGGACCCGATGTCCGTCGCGCCGGCTTGGACGCTGCGCGATGTGGCGGTCCGTATTGAAGCAGTCAAGCAAAGAGATTCGCCATGAGTGATTCACCCGTTGTCATCTGTGAAAACCTCACTAAGAAGTACGGCGATTTCGTCGCACTCGATAACCTCTCGATCCAGCTACAACGAGGCCAAATCCTCGGATTCATCGGACCTAATGGTGCGGGCAAGACGACTACGATCAAAATCCTCGTCGGCCTGTCTCGCCCGACCTCGGGCAGTGCGAAGATCGCGGGGGCCGACTGCGAGAAGGATGCGAGAAAAATCAAGAAGCTCGTCGGTTTCATGCCCGATGTCTTTGGTGCCTACGACAATATGCGGGTGCATGAGTACCTAGATTTTTTTGGCGCCGCGTTCAAAATTCCGCGGGAAGAGCGTCGCAAACGGATCGAAGCGTGCATGGAGATCACCGGCAGCACCTATATGAAAGACCGCCATGTCGATGCATTGTCGCATGGCATGAAACAGCGCGTCGCCATTGCCAGGACCATGCTCCACGACCCGGAAGTGCTGATCCTCGATGAGCCCGCCAACGGGTTAGACCCTAATGCACGAATCGAGATGCGACAGATCTTGCTCCGCCTTGCCGAGATGGGCAAGACGCTGATCGTCACCAGCCACATCCTGCCCGAGCTGTCGCGAATCTGTGACACCGTCGCCATCATCACACAGGGCAAATTGCGGGCGTTTGGCCCGCTGACGACCATCATGCGTGACATCAGCCAACGCAGGATGATCGAACTGGTTCTTCTCAAACATGATCAAGCAGACAGCGTCGCCAAAGCACTGACCAAACAGCTTGGCGAAGAGGCTCAGGTCACCGCGTCCGCCGCGGAAGGTGAAGTGCGATTCAGCACGACAATGGACGATGCCGGCCTGGCGAACCTTCAGAAAAAACTTGTCGCGGCAGGCGTCGGCCTGGTGCAGTTTCGCGAGGTCCCACTGGATCTTGAAGATGCATTCCTCGAAGTGACTCGCCAAACCGATAAGGGCGGCGGCAGCGGAGCAAGGCCGAAAGTCGAGGCGGTAGCGACCTAGCTCATAGCTACAAAATCTCGTGACTGCTTTTGAGGCAACATGCTGACAGAAAATTGAAAATTTCAGTGAGGTGTAAAAATGATTTCTGCCATTTTAAATTTCTTAAAAAATCTTTTCTCAAGTAAAAACGGAGGCGAGAGGACGCGACGCAATCGTCGTAAGCATCTGTTCCGCGCCGGCCGAAGATACGGCGGTAAGCGGACGCCGGGGAGCAAGCTTGACCGGTAACCCGATCATCCAGCACGAACTGATCGGCACGCTGCGGACCCGGCGGGCCATCGTCGTGGCGTTGCTGCTGGTCGGTGCGCTGAGCCTGCTCGTCCTGCTCCGCTGGCCAAGCGAAGGGCGTGTCGGCGTCGGCGGACTTCAAGCCCGGCAGGTGCTACGTGTATTTGCATATGGTCTGGCGACCGGGCTGATTCTCATTGCCCCTGTGTTTCCAGCGACCAGCATCGTTCGCGAGCGCGTCGGCGGCACGCTCGCCCTGCTGCTCAACTCGCCGATGAGCGCAGGTTCGATTGTGCTGGGCAAACTCGCCGGCTCGATGGGTTATATGCTGCTGCTCATCGGGCTGAGTCTGCCCGCGGCCGCGGCCTGCTTCGCAATGGGCGGCATCGACCTGTTCAGCGAAGTCGGGATGCTCTATCTCGTGCTGCTTGCGTTGGCGTTTCAGTATGCCACGCTTGGGCTGCTGGTTAGCAGCTTTGCCGTGACGACGGACGGGGCGCTACGGCTGACGTATGCCATCATCCTCGTGCTGGCAGTTGTCAGCCTCGGGCCGTACCGCTTCTTCGGGGCCGAGACGGATTCGGCGAGCCTGACGCTCAAAGCCTCAGAATTGCACCCGACAATTGGGCCGATCCTCGGGCAAATCCTCGGACAAATCGCCGGTCTGTTCGAGATCGTTGGTCTGTCGCTTGGCACGATGTTCGACTGGCTGCGCTGCGCATCACCCCTGGCGGCGGTCACCGCAGTGCTGGGCGATGACGTCGCGGTCGCTGGCGGGGTCGACAGTGGCAGCGGTGTGGCGGGGCGATTCCTGTTGATCGCGTTGCTAAGCAGCGTCTTCTGCATCCTGTGGACGATACGGCGGGTGAATCAAAAGCTGCTCGACCGTTCGCGCGACACGGGCAAGGTGACCGATGATCAGTCCGCCTCGACGCGGGCCTATCGCCGATTGATGTATCTGTGGTTTTTCGATCCGCAGCGTCGATCGGGGCTAATCGGTCCGCTGACGAACCCGGTGATGGTCAAAGAGCAGCGCTGCCGACGCTTCGGCCGAGGGCATTGGATGATGCGGCTGATCGGGCTTTGCCTGATCGTTTCACTTGGATTAATGCTGCTCGCTGCGAACGCCAGCAGCGACGCGATGGCTGGCGGCAGCACCACCGCGGTCAACCGCCTGGGCGGCGTCATCGTGCTGCTGCAGATCGCCTTGATTGTGCTGCTCACGCCGAGCCTGGCAGGCGGGCTGATCGCCGCCGAGGTCGAGAGCCGGGGTTGGCAACTGCTTCAGATGACGCCGTTGTCAGCCGTGACAATCGTCATCGGTAAGTTGATGAGCGTGGCGGTGACCTTGCTCTTACTGCTGCTGGCAACACTGCCGGGCTATGTCGTGCTGATCTACATTCAGCCGGAGATGACGCCGACGGTAATTGATGTATTAATCACGTTGGTACTCACAGCATTTTTGGCGTTGCTGCTGACCGCAGCGATCAGCAGCCTCTGCAAGCGGGCCGCGACCGCGACGGCGGCGAGCTATGCCGTCCTGCTCGGATTGACGGCCGGCACGATGCTGATCTGGCTGGGGCGGGGTGCACCGTTCGGCCACGGTCTGGTCGAGGCGGCACTGACCATCAACCCGCTGGCCGCGGCGCTCAGCCTCATCGGATCGCCGGGTTTCGCAACCTATGAATTGACCCCCGCGAACTGGTACTGGGTCGGCGGCATCTGCGTCGCCAGCCTCGGCGTCCTGACTTTCCGCGTCTGGCGGATGAGTTTGCCGAGATGAACATCATGACCCGCTTATCGTCGAAGCTCCTGCTGACCGCGCTCTTTTACGCGTTTCTGAATTTCGGCGTTTCGCAATCCCGAGCCCAAGAATCACCGCCGACTATTCCATCCCCGGAAAGCGACCTGCCGAGTGTCGCTGCGATCGAATCTGTCACCCTCGAGCCGGAGGTCCACTTTCACCCCCGGCTGGCCGAACTCTGGCTTAAGGCTCTTGAACGCCCCGAGCCCGGCACGCGTCTCCAGGCCGCCGAGGCGTTCCTCGCAGCCGCCCGTCAAGGCATGCCCGGCCTCGACGAGATTCAACGGCAACTCGTCGAGCATTTTCAGGATGAAAGCGATCTCTACGTCCGTCGCGTCCTGGTGGAACTGCTTGTCGAAATCAAAGCCGAAGATGCTCGGCAGATAGACTGGTCTGCGGTAGACGATCCCGCCATACGGATTATCGTGGACCCGATGCTGGATAGCTGGCAATCGGATCTGACTCCTGCAATCTGGCAGACCCGCTTGCTCGACGCGGACAACGCAATGCAGGATCGCATCAGCGCTGCGATTTGGTTCACCCGCGCCCAGGACGGCCTCGTTGCGGTCGCAGGGCAAGGCCCGTCCCCGACCCCGGAATATGTAAATACCATTACAGAGATTTTTGATGACCCGCAGACGCCCGGCCGACTGCTCATGACCTTGGCCGAGTCGGCAAGTCAATTACTCTCTCATACATGGGTTGAGATTGGGCAGCGTTTAGCGGATCAATCCATCCCCCGGCGGGTGGCGGCGGCGAAGCTTCTGGCCGGTGCTCCCCCAGCAAACGCCGAAGCGGTAAAGGCGTTGCAGGCTTTAACCGGCGATAAGGAGTCGGTCGTCGCGGCCGCGGCGTTGCGATCGTTGCACCGTGTCGATGCCCCTGTTGGACGCCGTCGGGCGGCCGAACTCGCGGACCACCCCGACCCCGGGGTCCGCATGGCGGCGGTCGAAGCGGCCCGGCCCGAGACGCCGACGCTCGACCGCGAAGCTTGGCAACTCTGGACGGGCCTGCTTGATGACAGGGCCGACGGCGTGCGGGATGCCGCGGTGACGCGGATGTGGCAGGCCTATGAAAGCAGTGGCGATGAATCCTGGGCCATCGCCATGGTTGGTCAGCTACTGAATCAAGCCGACTGGCGTGGCAAGGCTGCGGCGGCCACGTTGCTGGGCCTGATCGCCCAGCCGGGGGATGATTCGCTGAATCGCGACTTGGTGCAACTGCTCGATCACGAACGAGCGGATGTTCGACTGTCTGCAGCGACGGCTTTGAGAAGAATTACACCTACTTCGCAAGATGATGCGATTCTTTCGGAAACCCGTGAACGAATGGAATTGCTGCTGAAGGCCGATCCAACTTCGAATCGCGGAGCGTCCGTGGCCGAGTTGACGCAGCTCGTCACTTTGCTGGGCCGGGCCCGCATCGACGAGTCTGAGCCGATGTTGGTAGATTTAATCCAAGACAAAGAATCGGCGCTGATGGGCCCGCGTCGAGCTGCGGTCTGGGCGGTCGGGCAGTTATACGCGGGCCAGCCGAACAAGCCCCTGATTGCGAAATTAACCAAGCGGGTTGAGGATCGCAGCGAGACGCTGCCGGAGGATGAAGTGCTTCAGACGTTGGCAGTCATTTCGATCGGCCAAATGGATGCACAAGGACAGTCGAGCCTGCTGCGTCGCTGGGCCGGTGATACGCAGCAATCACTGAGTCTGCGATTGGCTGCAATGCAGGCATTGGATGCTGCCGGCATCACCCCTTTGCCTGATGTTCCTGAGCCGTTGACCGAATCGCGCGGCTGGTTCCTCGAACCCTTGCCGTAGTGAAGAAGGAGAATTCATCCTTGACGACTGACGCCACCGACTCGCCAACCATCGATGTGCCGATCCGCGTGCGTTATCGGGAATGCGACCCGATGGGCGTGGCGCACCACTCGGTCTACGCCATCTGGATGGAGATTGCCCGAACCGACCTGCTGCGGAAACAGGGCATCGCTTACCGCGATCTCGAAGCGGAGGGCGTGTTTTTTGTCGTAGCACGGATGAGTCAGCGCTTCCGCAGGCCGGCGAAATACGACGATGATCTGACCATCACCGCAACGGCACTGCCTTCAGCCGGGGTCAAATTGGAACACGAATACACGATCCGCCGAGGCAAGCAACTGCTCGCCACCGCCACCACGACCTTGGCCTGCGTTGATGCGGAGGGTAAGCTTCGACCCGCACCCCCGGAATTGTTAACACCCAAATATGTTTAGCGGAAGCGGCGAAGCCGCCCGTTCGCCAGACCGCGGCTTTCGCAAATGGGACGCTTGAGGACTCCCGCTAAATTAGTACATCCGATTCAATCCGCTACTGAATGGTCCTGCAGCTTGCGGATGATATTGGTGGTTGATCGACCTTCGACGAGATCGATCAGCGCGACTTCTCCGCCGTGGGCTTCGACGATCTTGTGGCCGACGACCTGCTCGCGGGCATAGTCCGCTCCCTTCGCCAAAACATCCGGCCGAATCGCTTCGATTAGCTTGATTGGTGTGTCTTCACCGAAGACCACCAAGTAATCCACGCTTTGCAGTTCGGAAAGCACGAGCAGCCGATCATCCTGGTGATTGACCGGCCGATCCGGCCCCTTAATCGAGCGGATCGAATCGTCACTATTCAAGCCAACGACCAACAAGTCGCCCTGCTTGCGGGCTTCGCGGAGGTAGGCGACGTGGCCGGCGTGGAGGATATCGAAGCAGCCGTTGGTAAACACGATGCGTCGGCCCTGCTGCCGATAGGCTTGCAGTTCGGGTAGCAGTTGCTCCAGTCCACGAACCTTGCCGAGTTCTCGGTGCTGGTCTTCGAGCAGGGCGAGCAAGATCTCGTCGAGCGGGATCGGCACGACGCCGGCTTTCTCAACCTCGAGGCCCGCCGCGACATTCGCCAACGCCACGCTGTCGGGCCAATCGATCCCGTTGGCCCGGGCCGCGGCCAGCATCGCCAACACCATGTCGCCGGCACCGGTCACGTCGTAAACGGAGCGGGCGACTGTCGGGATCGCATGAAAAACGTCGGATTCATCCAGCAGCAATGCGCCCGATTTGTCGAGCGTAAGAACCACATGCGAAAGGTTCAGATCAGCCTTGAGCTGACGGGCCATCGCCTCGGGCTCATCCTGTCCTGTTGCGAGCTGGGCCTCCGTGCGGTTGGGTGTGATGCAGGCGGCCCCGCGATACTTGCGGTAGTCCGAGATCGCCGCGGGGTCCACGAGGACCGCAATGTCACGCTCAGCCGCCTTCGTGATCAGCCCCTGGCACACGGATTCGCTAAGTAAGCCCTTGTTGTAATCCTCCAAGCAGAGGATGTCGCAGTGTTCCAAGAGTGCATCAGCTTGCTCAAGCAGTCGATCGCAAACTTCCGGGGGCAGGGCGGATCGGTCCTCGGTGTCGAGGCGGAACATTTTCTGCGGGTGGCGGTGCTGCGCCAGGCCGACGAGGTTGTGTTTGACCGTGGTCGGCCGCCCGGCCACGGTGAGCAGGCCTCGTGTGTCGATCTCATTTTCCCGAAGGGCTGCGCTTAATGTTTGGCCCGGCTCATCGTCGCCGACGATACCGAGACATGCGACTTTGCAGCGAAGGGCGGCGAGATCGAGGCAGACGTTAGCTGAGCCACCCGGCAGCGATTCGGTCCGCTCGACCGCCAACACCGGCACCGGCGCATCGGGCGACAGCCGCGAGGCGTTGCCGTAGGCATACCGATCGAGCATGAAGTCCCCCGCGACCACGATACGGGTCGGCTGCCAACGGTCCAGATGATCGATCAGGGTGGGCATGACTGGGGGATTATCTTACATGCGTCAGATCGGTGCCATACAAGTAAGTCGAAGCCGGGGATGAGGCTTTGCGAATACCCGGATAGATTTGAGCGCACGATCCGGGGATTCGCAGAGCCTCATCCCCGGCTTGTATTAATTGATCACGATCGAAAAGAACTTAACAGCTTTGTTAATCCGTTTTCGGACTCTGCGATTGCCATCCCCAACCGCGGCCGATAGATGGGCAGGTCGCTCGGCCAATCATCGTTTAAGGCCTGCCACTTGACGAAATCTTTCTCCGTGGTGACGACAGCATCGGCTTTATGAGATCGAGCCTTTTGAAGCAATGCATCGAGGTCCGCGGCGGTGTAAGGGTGGTGATCATCGAACCGGCGGAAGGTGACGACGCTGCTGGCGGTGTCTTCAAGCGAGGCCTCGAAGTCGGCCGGGTTGCCGATACCGGAGACGCCCAGCACATCCAGGTCTTGAAGGGTGTCAAGCGGAAGCACATCCTGGTTGCACATCAGGCCGACCCAGGCGTGTCGAGCGTAGCCGACGGGGGGTTGGCCATGCCAATGCTCGATCTCACGGTCCAACTGTTGAAGCTGCTCAGCGGTCACGCGGTCGCTACGGGTAATAATCACCGCATCCGCCCGTCGCAAACTCGACATCGGTTCACGCAGCAGCCCGCGGGGCAAGACATGGCCGAAGCCCCACGGCCGAGTCGCATCGATCAGCACCAGGTCGAGGTCTCGCCCAGCCTGGCGGTGTTGAAACGCATCATCGAGCACCAGCACATCCGTATCGGGGTGCTGCTCCAGCATGGTTTCCGCCCCGGCCACGCGGTCCGGGTTGGCGACTACCGCCAGTGCTGGCAGGGACTTTCGAAGCAGCGTGGCCTCATCGCTGCTGGAAGCCTCCTGCTCCGCTTGGTAGCCCCGCAACAAGACACCTGGCGTTTGGCCAAGTTTTTGGAGCCTTTCGCAGAGTTCGACGACCATCGGTGTCTTGCCTGTCCCGCCGGTGGTCAGGTTGCCGACGCTGATCGTCGGTCGACCCAAGTCATGCGTTTTCTTTATGCCAAAGTCGAAAGCCCGATTCCGCAGCCGCATCGCGGTCGCATAAGGCGGCTCGGCGAAGCCGGTCCCGAGTCGTAAAAGCTTGGCCGAAATGTCGCGAGCTTCCCCCGAGAGCACCCGGATCGCGCGGTCGTGATCCATGGCTTTCAAACCTTCTGCAAGGTGCCTTCGCGCTGCAGTCCCGATGCTAGTAGCTTGGGCAAAAGCTGTTGCATCGGCAAACCCATCACGGTGTCTGGATCGCCCTCGACCGTGATCGACCAACCGGCTGCGAGCCGTTCCGCAAGGTTGTAACCGCCAGCCTTACCCTGCCATTGGCCGGTAGCGACATAAGCTTGCAATTCGTCATCGGATACCGCCCCGATCTCCACGGTCGCTTCATCTACGATCGCATGATGCTTGCCGCAATCCGCCCAGGCCGCGGCAGACACGATGGTGTGACGTCGGCCGACGAGGTTTCGCAGCATGTCCAAAGCCTGGTCGGAAGTTTCCGGCGTGCCGATGAGTTGGCCGGCTACATTTTGGCCGACGGTATCGGCAGACAACACAAGCGCGCCCCCAACGGTTTCAGCCGATTGCAGGTCATTCAATACGCTGATTAGCTTGCGGCCGGCCAAGTCCAAGGCAACGGTACGGGCATCCTGAAGCTCACCCTCGGCCGGGTCTGCCGGGTCCGCGAAGGGTGGATCGATCTGTCGGACGGCGAAACCCGCCTCTCGCAGCATCCGCAGCCGCCGTGGTGATCGGCTGGCCAACCACAGGAAGCGGGATGTTTCGTGGGCCGACATGTCGACATCTTACGGCGGTGGATCGCTGCATACCTGATGAAGTGACTGACATCTGTAGTGATGATTCAAGCTCGCGGGCCAGATGCCCCGATAACTGGATTGGCCCCACCACGGACGGAAGGCTTGGCAAGTGCGCACGATTGCGATTATCAATCAAAAGGGCGGTTGTGGTAAGACCACGACCTCAATCAACCTCGCAGCCGTGCTAGCGATGCGCGGACACCGCACCCTTCTGGTCGATGTCGACCCGCAATCGCATTGCGCACTGGGTCTGGCTGTCCCCGAAGCCCAGATTGAACGCTCGATCGCCGACCTGCTGCGGCATGGTCTGGACGGCACGATGTCGCTGGATGACATCACTTGGCAGATTAGTCGGGGCCTGGACCTGGCACCCTCGGCCATGGGTTTAGCAGCACTTGAACAACAGCTCGCCGCCGCCCCCGATCGTGACCGGCGATTGGCCCAGGTGCTCAGCCCCGCTCAGGATCGCTACGACTTCTGCATCATTGATTGCCCGCCGAGTATTGGGCTTCTGACCTTCAACGCACTTAGGGCGGCTGACGAGGTGCTGATCCCCGTCGAGACCGGCTATTTCGCGATGCAGGGGGCGGTTCGGCAGGAGCGGACGATCGAGATGATGGTCCGCCGAGTCGGTCACAGCGTCCGCTTCCGCGTACTACCGACGATGTACGACGTGCGGACCAAGCTGGCCCGCGAAATCCTCGGCGAGTTGAAAAAACACTTCGGCGAGAAGGTTTTGCCGATCGTAATCAATTTCAACAGCAAGCTGAAAGAGGCGGCGAGCTTCGGCCAACCCATCACCGAATATGACGGCGCCAGCCGAGGGATGCAGGATTTTGAGCAACTGGCGGGCTGGCTTTTGGAAAACCCGCCGCGTCGTACGGAGGCGTTGCCAACCGTGCAGGACGATGCCGAGGATCAAACGCCTGCCGCGTCACCCGAAACATCCCCTGTCGTGACCGCCGCTGCTGCGGGGACGGTCCCCGCGACGCCGACCCGTCGGCCGACGCCGCCGGCGTTGAGCAGGGCCGCCGAGCTGGTCGAACGTGCCCGAGCGCTCTCCGCCAAGACCGCCGAGTCCACCACCCGAACCACCGCCGCCCCGACGCCCACCGAACGCCATCACGCCAGTCCCTGCCGGACGGCCCCAGCCTCGGCCGAACCGGTCGAGTCGGCACCCGCCGCAGCCACCATGGCCCCGGCCGCGGCACCGCAGACCGTCACCATCAAGCCAAGCCTGCCGATCCCCAACCCGGCTGGCGGCATCCTCAAGCCTATTGCGAACAAGCCCGCCGGAGACCCGGCCGCAACGCAAGAGCTGAAAGAAAAGGTCGCCAAGCTTTACGGTGTCCGCCATACCTCGCGCGGCGTGTTGTTCATTCAGCCCGCGAATAATCAGGGCAACCTCGCTATCGCCGGCGATTTCAACAACTGGAACCCCTCCCAAACCCCGATGCATCGCGACGAACAGCTCGGGGTCTATCAGGCCTGCGTCCAAGTCCCCGTCGGCCGCTACCGCTACCGCTTGGTCCGTGATGGCCAATGGGTGCAGGACCCGTTCAACAAGGAAACGGAAACTAACCCCTTCGGCGAACTGAACAACATCGTCGAAGTCGCCTGATGCGGGTGAAATCCAACAGCTGAAATCAGTTGTCAAAACGCTCCGTCCCGATATGGACCCGAACGATCCCACCACGCTCGATGAATTAGCCGACTTGTTTCTGACCAGCGTGTCGGGCAAGGCGGATGCGTCATCGGAAGCGGCGCCGGGCGATCCCACCACGTCGCTGGAGGGGCCGGCCCCGATCAAGCTGCAACCCAAGGCGGGTATGCCGCCGATCGGCTCGATGCGTCCACGCGTTTCGGAGTACCCGGGGCATCCGCAGGACGGACGGGGCAGCCGCGTGGGTGGTGCGTTCGATCAGGAATTACGTGCCGCCTTCGATGCCGCTTCCGCGGGAAACTCTGGAAGTACTGGCCCGAAGTTGCGGTTGGCTCAGGATCGAGATGGTGCTGAAGCGGGCGAAACCGAATCCGAACAAAATGAATTTGGCGGAGCGGGGCCACGACATGCCATCGCTGAGGCGGTGTTGTTGGGCAACCTGCCGGGCATGGCTGGGCCTTGGCTGACGCAGTATGCACAGTTGCTCGCACAGCAGGACGGGGCGGTCGCCGTGTTGCATGTGGATGCCGATGCGATTGATTTGGAACTCGTTGAGCCGACCTCGATCCATCCGAGACAGGCTGGGCCGAACGCAGGGCAGACCTCAACACGCGTGCCACCGCGGCCGTCTCGCGGGGCAGACTTGATCGAAACACTGGATCGGCTGATTACTTCGCGACACGCCCCGGTCCGGACAGTGCTGGTTCGTCTGGACCCGACGCCCGAATCCATTGAGCGGTTGTTGGCGATCGAGTACTGGACCTTGCTAAGCGGTGCGGATGATGCGGCAGTCGTGGCGGGCTACCGGATGCTCAAGAAGCTGCTCGACTCGGATCGCGCAGTCGCCGGGGCTCGCGTCGGGCTGATGGTGGTGGGTTCGGACGAGACGACCGGCCGAAACGCGGCCCGACGGCTCCGCTCTGCTGCGGCAAGCTTCCTGCACGCACCCATCGAACTGATCGGCTTCCAACAGCGGATGATCCCCGCCCGTTGCCGCACGATTGGACGATTTGAGGGCCTTTCTGCCCTTTGGCCTCGGTTAGCCGGCTGGCTACGTTCGCTCGAAGCTCCGCCGAGTCAACCGGACAATACGGAAGAAAGCCAAAGTGCTCAGCATACCGGAGCCAGCAAACCCGGCCTTCCACCGCTCGATGAGCCGGTCCATGTCGAGCCCGAAGCGAACGATTCATTCGACGCCACTTCAGCAGACTCGACACAGCAAATCCCCACCGGCGAAGTTGATTTGCTCAGCCTCATCGACACCGCCGCTTCGCCCTCCGCCGCGGTGCCGGGCGGAATCGCGCTCGAAGCCCGATGCCCATCACAACCGCATACACAGCTCGCCCTCGATGCCGCGGGCCGGTTGCACCTGCTGCACCGCCACGACGCCGCGGACGGCGACCCGCCGACGCCCCGTGAGGCCATCGTTGAACTCGTGGCCGTCCGCGATTGGGCCCGCCAGCACCGCCAATTGTTGCAGCTGACCGAACGTGCTAGGCGGTTCGATCCGGATGCCGACCCGACGCTTCACCTCTTTACGGATCGGGCTGACCAGTCCGTACACCTGGTCGCCCGTCTGGGTGAATTGCTGAAGCTGCATCTTCTGCGCGATGTCACGGTAGGCGATCAGCACACGCTCTTCTGCGTGCCGCTCTCCGCGTAAATTTTGTAATTCATAGCTAGCACTCAAGCCGGAGAAGAGGCTCTGCGAATCTCCGGATCCTATCGCATCGCATACTCGCGGATTCGCTAATGCTCATCCATAGCTTGGGCTGGATTTCTGAACCTCACGCTTCCAGGCGGCGTAAGATTTATACATGTCTGCATTCCCTCGTACGATGGCGGTTCGGCTGGATAAAGCGGGGCGGATCGATGCGGATGTGTCCTGTCTGAAGTGTGGCTATAACCTGCGTATGCAGCCGGCTGCGGCGGACTGCCCGGAATGTGGGCAGGCAATCGATGTCAACGATCTTGCGGCCGACGATGCCATGGAACGGGCCGACCCGGCATGGCGAACCAGCCTGCATCGAGGGGCCAAACTATTGCACTTCGGTGTGCTGCTGATCCCGATCGCGATCGTGCTGCCGCTGATCGTGGCAGCCGTCACCCACCAGTTGGGTTATCACACAATCGACCAGATCGCGATTCTCGCCGCCGCGTTCGGCGGAACGTTTGCCCTTTCGCTTGCGGCGGCCGGCGTTTGGAAACTGACCCTCCGCGAGCCGGGCAAACCCGAGCATTGGATGGCCCGCGGCACTCGGCTGTCCGCCCGCTGGGCATCGGTCGGATCAGCTGTCGGAGCGTGGACGCTGCTGGTTCTGGCCACGCAGCGGGAGGGAGGATTTACCGCGCGCAGTCTGGTCGGTCTGGATTGGAAGGTCTACGACATCCTGCTTTGCGGCGTCGGGGCCTCGGCCGCGGTCGCGATGCTTGAAGCCTGGCGTCATCTGTTCAAGCTGGCGGCACGCGCGGGCGGGCCGGATGTTGCGCAAGCCTGCCGCCGAGCGTGGAAGCGGTACCTGATCGGGGTGGCGGTATTGGTCGTCATGTCCGCGGCGGTTACGGTCGCGGATCGGCTGGACATCAAAGCGATCGCGAATGCGTACATTTATTTTGCCTCGGCCAGCGTGCTGATCGTCGGTGCGGTGCTGCTCTGGCTGTGGTGGACAACGCTTGGTCTGACCAGCAAGCTGCGAAGACTATTGAGCGATACGTAACAAACTAAACCCTTAAGCATCACCCGGCCTGGGCATCCCCAGAAGTTTTCGCAGCCGCGTGCGGATCGCGAAGATGCGCAGCCAGCCGACATTGTTCGCCCGGCGTTGAATACGTTGCCAGCGGAAGCGGACGGGATTACTGACCAGCCACCACCGTCGGCGGAGGCGAGGCCACCATTGGGATGAGCGAACCCAGAGCCGGCTGCGAAACTGCCGCTGAAAGTGCTGGGTGCGGTAATGCAACTGGCTGAGGTGTCGCGAGTGCAACGGCGGCAGGTGCGGCAAATGAGGTCGCCAGCGAAGCGGCGGACGCTCCGGGCGATGGGTACGCAGGCCGGCGGCTTCTGTGGCCAGGACTTTGCGACCTTTGAAAAACTGATTCACGCGCGCGGTTTGTCGCGTCAGGGTCCGGCCCATCGGAAATCTCCGACTGATACGCAAAAGGTCGATACGCCGCATGATCCGGGCAGCGCGGTGTTCGACGCGATGCCAAGTTTTGGCGTCGCCTTCGCCGGTATGGATACGCATCGGCCGATGGGCGTAGCGGCGGTGGTAGCTGTCCGCGAACTGCCGAACCCAATCGGCCGTCGCTGCAGGTCGATCGGACTTACTCCACTGCGGCGCGATATTCATCGCGTCGTCGCTGAGCTCATAGACGACCATCTCGTCGCTGTCGGTGACGATGTGGATCGCTTCCGGGTCCGGGCAGGCCAAGGGCAGAAAGTCGCCATCAATGGTCGAGTTAAACTGCATCGCGGGGTTGGTCGGCCAAACCATGAGCGGGTGCAGATGAAAACAGCGGGCCGCCAGCCCGACCAACCGATCCCGCTCACGCACCGGGAAATAGAGGTGCGACATGTGCGGATTCAGCAACTCGGCATCCCAACAACAAGTCTGAGTAATTTGATGCAGATGCTTCAATCCCAGGCGTGTCAGATCACGGGCAGAGGCTTCAATGACGCCGTCCGCATCGGGGCGAAATGTTTCTGCATAGGCAGGAAGAAAAGACTCCTCACGCAGGCGAATCCCCGGCATCACCACCGCCCGCCGACCTGCCTCGGCCAGCATCGGCAATCGCCCGAAACTGCCATCCGACCAGATCGCGTCCGGGCAGAGAAAAACCAGCGCCGCCTCATCTTCCAAGGCCTGTCGGATCGAGCGCTGGTGGGCTCGGGTCAGCACCTCGTGTTTCGGGCCGGGCTGAGCCAGTTCCTCATCGATGGAGATGAAGCGAACCTCGATTTGCTCCGCCATAACCGCAAACGCCTTCGCTTCGCGGATGATCCGTTCGCTTTCAGCGGTGCTGTAGAAAAAATAGCGATCAGCCTGATCGCGTCTGGAGAATGCCCCGAGGTTGCCCGCCGAAACCTGCGTCGGCAGCACGACCTTGGCGAACAGCTTGGTGTAGGACTCACCCCAGACGATGTTGATGAAATGAAAAGCGGGGCTGGGGGGGCTAGGAGCGTTCATATCCGACGTTCAATTTACAACGGATGTCAATCTTGCATCTCGGGTGACTTATAGTGTTGCACGATCGTCAGATGATGGGCAGACTTTCGACCGAGAAAGAGTCAACATGGGTATGTCTCGCGTTTCATTGAAGATGCTGTTGGACGAAGCGCGCAGCCGACCCTTGCATGGCAAGCTGCTGACGCTCGGGCGGCAGGATGTCTGGCTGACCGGGCTGGAAGTCCGCGATATCGCCGGGGAGATGGGCGTGCGTCTTCGAGATGATGTTGAGGAGGAACTGAGCCACAAGCCCAGCCTTGCTTCTAGAGGATGTCTTTCAGATAGTTGCCTATACAAGATGCTGGGATTCGATGAGGTCGCCGCGATGGACGCCTCCGACTACGAGGGAGCACAGGTCATTTTCGATCTGAACGATGAGGCTCTGCCCGAGCAGCACAGCAACCGCTACGACATGGTGCTGGACATCGGCGTGCTCGAACATGTCTTCGATATTGCACAAGGCTTGAAAAACGTATTCGACCTCTTAAAAGTCGGCGGACGCTTCGTCGCGTTTCACCCGGTCATGCACAGTATCGACGCGTCGTTCTATCAGATGTCCCCAACGCTGTTTCACGACTACTACACCGAGAACGATTGGCTGATCCGCCAGATGCAACTCATCGTATATCCGGTCGGGACCTATCAGTCGACGGAGCCGCGAGCGGTGATCGATTACGTCGCCGGCATGTACGACGACATGCCCGCTGGCCTGGACGGCTGCTACTGGGACATGCTCAGCATCGGCGAAAAGACCGAGAGATCAACCGGCCATCGCAAGCCCTCTCAACGCATCTACCGCGAGCAGTGGGAGCTCGCTCAGCAGGTCCCGCTGATCGACAAACTTTTTGGCCGAAATACCACGCTGCGTTGGAAAATGGCTCACAAGCTCGAAGACGAAGAAAAACTCGCACTGCTGGGCGGTCTCAACAGCGGCCAGCTTGCCGTGTTAATCAACAAGCTGCCAGCTCAAACCCGGCAGGAATTGCAACATCTGTTGGAAGGTTCGAGCGGGGCCGAGCGGTGATCGCAATCGGCAATATCAGATTGTTTATTGCAGCAATGTCTGCACCCGCTCGATGGCCTCGGCCAGCGGCACGAGTTCGCCCTTTGGACCGTTGCGGCCGTCGCGGGCTTTGATTTCGACGGCGGGCGGGTCGTTGGCCAGGCCCTTGTCGCCGACGGTGATGCGGACGGGGATGCCGATCAGGTCGGCATCCTTGAACTTCACGCCGGGGCGAGCAGCTTCGGCGGGGCGGTCGTCGATCAGGACGTCGACGCCTTTTGCTTCGAGCTGGTCGGCGAGGTTGCGAGCGACCTCGCTAAGGCGACCTTCGTATTTGATCGGCGTGATGATGACTTGATAAGGGGCGATGGCGGCCGGCCAGATGATGCCGTTCTCATCGTGACCCTTCCGTTGCTCATGCTCCGACTCAATCGCCGCGGCCAAGATGCGATTCACCCCGATGCCGTAGCAGCCCATGATCGGCGTGACCGGCTCGTTCTTCTCGTTGTTGACCGTCACGTCCAAGGGTTGGGTGTACTTGTCGCCGAGCTTGAAGATGTGGCCCACCTCGATGCCTTTGGTGGCGGTCAATGTCCCCCCGCCCCGGTCCCCGGGCGCCGGGTCGCCCGCGACGGCGTTTCGGATGTCGGCGACTTTAAAGCCGGGGGATGGCCATCCCCCGGCTTTACTTGCATAATCACGCTTCCAATTGAAATGCTTGACGTGGTGACCGGTTTGATTTGCCCCGGTAACCCAGAAACCGCCATGTGCAGCATCGGGGTCAACGATGATCCGGATGTCCTCAAGCTCCGAGGCAATTTGTGGTCCGACGAATCCGATCGCAAAACCGGCCTTTCTCGCCTCAGCCTCATCCGCCAGGCGGATCGATTCGCCAGCCGCTTGTTTAAGCTTGCCTTCATTTAAATCATGATCACCTCGGACCACCGCGAGTACCCAGCCGGATTCAGCTTGGCAAACCAGCGTTTTCAGCATGTTCTTCGGAGACAGCTTTGACCCGAGTTCTTTCTTGAAGTAAGTACAGACATCCTCGATGCCCGGGCAATCGGGGGTGTGAACGTCTTCCAAATCACCGGTCGGCTCGCCGTTTAAATCATGCGGCCGCTCGCCCGTTTCCGCCTTCTCCACATTCGCGGCGTAGCCCGAATCATTCATCAGAATCGTGTCTTCGCCCGTCGGGCTGGGGACCATGAATTCGTGGCTGGCGTTACCGCCGATGGGGCCGGCCTCGGCTTCGACGATGAGATAGGGCACGCCGCAGCGGTCGAAGATTTTTTGGTAGGCCGCGTACTGCTTGTCGTAGGTTTCGTCGAGGCCACCGGGTCCTTCCAGAGCCAAGTGGAACGAGTAGGCGTCCTTCATCAGGAATTCGCGGGACCGCAGCACGCCGAAGCGGGGGCGGTACTCGTCGCGGAACTTGGTCTGGATCTGGTAGACGGTCTTGGGCAGGTCTTTGTAAGACTCGACGCAGCCGGCGATCAGGTCGGTAACGACTTCCTCATGGGTCGGGCCCAGGGCCTGCTCCCGGCCGTGGCGGTCTTCGACGACGAAGAGGTTGTCGCCATAGGCTTCGCGGCGCTGGGTTTTTTCCCATAGCGAGATGGGTTGCAGCGTTGGCATGAAGATTTCGCTGGCCCCCGCGGCATTCATTTCCTCGCGGATGATCCGCATGACCTTGTCCAAGACACGCAGGCCCAGCGGGAGGTAGGTGTAGCTGCCGCTGCCGAGCTTGCGGATCAGCCCGGCCCGAAGCATGAGCTGATGGGACGGCACCTCGGCGTCGCCGGGCGCTTCGCGGAGGGTTGGGATAAGGGTCTGAGTCCAGAAGGTGGGCATGTTTGAGTACTTCAGGCAGGGCGGTGTTGTGGAAAACCTCGCATCTTATCGCGATTTGCAGAATCGGCATTTACGTCGGGTTCATAAGGTGTATACTCGCCGCATGGATATTCGGTGGGGTTCAGGCACGGCGGCCTTCATCATCTCTGCAGCGATGCTCGCGGGGTGTCAGGGTTCGCCGTTTCAGGACGAGCCCCGGCCGAGAACGCCCTACGCCCGCTACCAAGACTTGCGCGGCGAGGAGCGACCCAAGACGTACACCGACTCGTTCGGACAGGAGCGGCCGGCTCTTCGCCAGCGGCTTGCGCCCCTCGACGGGTTGTGAACCTGCCTGTCAATGGTGGGCAGGCGCGTCTTATCGCACCTTGAAGGGCGTTAATTCATCGTTCCGACACATGTCGGCCGATGATTGAGCTATCGGCCGATGATCGGCCCAAGCCTTTTTACTTCGTTAGCAATGCCTGAACGACGCACACTCCTGGTACTCGGCTCATTGGTGATAGGCATGGCCGTCACCGCCGGCATATTGCGCGTGCTTGAGCCCGGGGCGGTTCCACCGATCAGCGGCGTGACACTGCTGTCGATCGAACGCTCCGCGACCGAGCGGCCGGAAGATAAGCTGCTCGACCTCGCTACCGAGCGTGCCGAGCAAGACCAATGGCAGGCCATCGTCATCCACGACAGCCGATCGACCTCCGGTTCATACGACGCCATCGACAAGTCCCACCGACGGGCTGGCAAAGACGGCTGCGGCTATCATCTGGTCGTGAATAACGGCACGGGCGGCGACGACGGCCGGATCGAAGTCGGCTACCGTTGGAAATATCAGCAGAACGGCGATTACCTCATCGGCCCGAACGCTGACTGGTACCACCGCAAAGCGATCGGTATCTGCATCGTCGGCGATGCCGACCACGGCCCGTTTACCGATGCCCAGCAGCGCGAACTCATCTGGCTGGTCCGCCAGCTCCAGCACGAGTTCGGCATCCGCAGCGAGCATATCTTCGTTGATGTCGGAGAAAACCCCGATCTCGCCGCCCGCCATTTCTCGCAGGCCCATTTCCGATCGCAATTGCTCGGCCCGACAGCCTTGCGTTGAGACGATCCGATTAATCCAAAATCGCATGCAATGATCGCTTCGTTCGATCGTTTAGATAACGATGCACACGCTTAAGGTCCGCCCGAAATCGATTGGGTCGTGACGTAATGGTGTGTAGGCTGAAAAGCAAACCTTGCGTCCGAAATAACTTACACATTTAGATAAATTCAGTTTGGCATCTCGAAAGTCGATGTGCTAGAATTGTGGCATACCTTTATTCCTTTTATCCGGGCACAATCCGAGTTCTGATCAACGACCCGCCGTCGTCAGCTTGTAGTCTGGACTGACGACAACCGTTCAAAGCCGTTTTTGGCTGGGAGCGTGTCCAGGGCCTGCCTTACGTTGATCATGACCCGGTGCAGATAGGCTGCTATGGCAGAATTTCATCAGATCGCGGGGTATGAGGTGATCGGAACGCTCGGGCAAGGTGCCCGGAGCACGATCTATGCCGTGCGCGATAAGAAGGGGCAGAAGCTGGCGCTCAAGCGGGTAGTAAAGGATGGGCCGGAGGATCAGCGGTTTATCGATCAGGTGCTGACCGAGCACGAAGTCGCCCAGGCGATTAACCACCCCCGGCTCCGAAAAAGCCTGAAAGTCATCAAGCAGCGGCAGGTCATCCGCGTCAGCGAAGTGCTGGTGCTGATGGAACTGGTGCTGGGTAAAACGCTGGAACAGGCGCAACCCGAGACCATGCTCGAGGCCTGCAAAGCCTTCTACGAAGCCGCAGAGGGTCTCGCAGCGATGCACGAAGCGGGCTATGTTCATGCCGACATTAAGCCCAACAACATCATGGTGACCGAACGCGACGGCGTGAAGCTGATTGACTTTGGCCAAAGCTGTAAGAACGGCTGCATTAAAGAGCGGATTCAAGGCACCCCGGATTACATTGCCCCCGAGCAGGTCCGCCGCGAGGCCATTACGGTCCAGACCGACATTTTTAACCTCGGTGCGACTTTTTATTGGCTGTTGACCGGCCGGCATGCCCCAACGCTGGTGCCTGATAAAATGTTGGGCGAAAGCGTTGGCCTGAAGACTCAGGACCACGGCAAACGCATCCCGCCCAATCAAATCAACGCCGAAATCCCCCCGGCGTTGTCCAGCCTGATTATGGATTGCATCGAGAAAGACCCGGCCGACAGGCCCGAATCCATGCAATCCGTCCGCGACCGACTCGAAATCGCCGCCGCCCAGATCAAGCGCAGCATCAGCCGCGAACCGCAACGCACCGCAGGGTGATTCCGCGGTATCTCGTCTTCACAACCACCATTATTTAGCCCCGCCGCAACGCGGCGGGCTCAATTATCCTACACCCATAATCTTGCTGGATCATCACCGCACCGTCAGCGTCGGCCCAAGCCGTTCCGGGTCCGCCTCATGTGCCGTCAATTCCCGCCGGACCGCTGACACGACCGCGTCCAGTTCCTTCGCCAATTGATCGTTGCCGGTATAGTTCGCGGTCGGGTCGCCCGCATCGGCGTTGCGCCTCAGGTCGGTATTGATCGGCACCGCCCCGAGAAATGGCACGCCCGCCTGATGGGCCAGCATCTCCGCACCACCTCGGCCGAACAGGTCGTATTCCTTACCATCATCGCCGATGAAGTAGCTCATATTTTCGACCAGTCCGAGCACTTCCACGCCGAGCTGACGGAACATCGCGATCGCCCGCTTCGCGTCATCCTGTGCAACCTTCTGTGGGGTGCAGACGACGATGGCTCCGGTCAGCGGCAACAACTGCGACATGGTCAAAGGCACATCGCCGGTTCCGGGCGGCAGGTCGATGATCATCTCGTCGAGCTTGCCCCAATCGGTTTGCGTGACGAGCTGCTTAAAAGCACCGTGAGCCATCGGCCCACGCCAGATCAGGGGCTTGTCATCTTCGACCAGCGCTCCGAGCGTCATGCTTTTGATGCCATGCAACTCGAAGGGGATCAGCATGTTGCCGACGGTCCTGGGTTCGTAGCGATCGCTGCCGATCATGGTCGGCAGCGATGGGCCATAGATATCACCGTCCAGCAGGCCGACTTTCGAGCCGGTTCGGGCCAAGCCGACCGCCAAATTCACCGCGATGGTGGATTTGCCCACCCCTCCCTTACCCGCCCCGACCGCAATGATGCGTTTCACATCCGGCAGCGGGGTCGCATCGTCGGCGGTCTGACCCGCCGCCGGCTGGGGATCGCCGCCGCTTAGATCGATCGAAATCTGGATGTTAGGTTCTAAGCCGAGTTGCCGAACTGCTTCAGTCGCTTGTTCCCGGATCTGCTCGCGAAAGCCGGACGCCCGCTGTGGAAGCTTCAGGCCAACCGTTGCGGTCTGCCCGCTCAGGTCGATGCTCCGCACCATGTTCAGCGTGACGATGTCGCGTTTAAGTTGCGGGTCCATTACCTGCCGCATCGCTTGTAAAACCTGATCTTTATCTGCCATGACCTCATCTTAGTTTCTCGTCGCGAGGCGGTCGTCAAATATTTTGTTCTGACCGTGCAATACATCGATATTCGACGCGTTGGACTGACATCGGTAAACCGAGATTCACTACCACCCCCAACATGGAGTTTCAAAATGCAACGCAAGAATTTATGGACCAGTGTGCTCGCCGTCGTCGCCGTCATGATTTGTTCGGGCATCGCCTCGGCCGAGCCAAACAACGAACGAACCGGCGAACGTGAACGGGCCGGCCAGGTAGAAGGGGAAAAGAAAGAAAAGGGCGAGAAGAAAAAAGGCCACCGCGGCGACAAGCTCTTCGCGGAGATCGAACTGTCCGAAGAGCAGCGAAAGCAGATCAAGGACATCCGCGAGGATAACCGTGAAGAGGTTCAGGCCATCCGTAGCGAAATGCGTGATGCCAAGGAAGCAAAGGATATGGAAGCCATGAAAGCGGCTGGCGAGAAGATGCAGGCCATCATGGAAGAAACCCACGATGAAATCCGTGGTGTCCTGACTGCCGACCAACGCACGCAGTTCGACAAAAATCTCGCAGCTTTGAAAGAACAGCGTGAGGCCCGCCGTGCCGAACAGAAAGAGCGCAAGGAAAAAGGCGAAGGCAAAAAGCGGGGCGGCGACAAGGAACGCGGCGACAGCGAAGAATAAGCCGCAAGTCACGTAAGTGAATAAAACCCACGGATCATTATCCGTGGGTTTTTTCGTATGTAACAAGATTCCAATAGATCGATCTAATACTTACTTTTCAGGTTTGTAGCTATGAAGTGAAACCAATCATTTGATCAACCTCACTTGAAGATGATTTGGCATTTTTTGCATGCGAGTTATTTAGCAGGTTTGCGATGCAATAGAGCCTATTGAATCGGACAGATGTTCGAGCCTTCGATTTTCGGGTAGCCAAAAACTTGAAATTTTCGGCTCATTCAGAGTCACTGAATTTAAGATTTCACCATCGGCACATGGAGCTGTGGTACGACCAGTTTCGAAACCTTGCGATTCTTCAACGCAACTATTTAATATCTGAAGGAGATAGCCTTTGTAGAGCGTTCGAGCCTGTAGCCACCCAAGGTAGATAGCGACTCGGATCACCGGACCACATCCGATCGCAGCCAAACTTAGTCGCCTCGGGCTCGCCCTCGCATTCCAGGGCAATCACCGGATAGAGGGGTAAGTCGTGCGAGCCCGCGGCCGGCACGCCTCGCACAACAAGCAATTCATCTTCCTGTTCGACAGTAAGTGTCTGGTCGCTGCCCAGTAGCCTTGCTGATTTCACTTTTGTTTTCAATCCGTAGACTCTGACATCTGGCGGAGTGGATTCAAAACGAAGTATCAAATAGAGCATGTTGTCACGAACGGTTTGATAACCACGAACGGTAAAGTCTGTTACGTCACCACCGCCTGCCCCGTAGACCGCTTCGCCGTTAATTTTCAACCAATCGCCAATTGCCTTGCTGCGTTTGAGATACGCTTCGGGAAATCGTCCTTCAGGGTCCGGGCCGACGTTGAGCAGAAGGTTGCCTCCAGTCGATGCGCACTGGCAAAGATTGTCGAGCAGGTCCCAGGTCGGACGCCAATGTTCGCCGGGCGTATAGCCCCACAGTCGAGAAGTACTTACTTGGCAGGACTCCCAAAGTCGGCCGACAGAAGCGGTAGTGTGATGCTCAGGCGTGCCGTAGTCACCGAGTGTTTGCGATTGACCGGGGTCTTCCAGATTGCCGTCCGACGCGGAGTATGCCGAGTCGGTGTCTAGGCGGTTGTTGGTGATGATGCCCGGCTGCAACTCATGACACATCTCCAGAATTTTTTCGCTCTGCCAGGCTTGTGCATTATGTGGCCAAGGCCCGTCGAACCAGACCAAGTCGATCTGGCCATAGTTGGTCAGTAGCTCACGGAGTCGGCCATGCACGACTGAGCGGAAGGTCTGCAATTCGGTAGGATCGCCCTGTGAGGAACGCCAGTAAGCGGGCCACCGCAGATCACCCAGCGAATAGTAAAGGGCCAACCTTCAGACCCGCTTCACGAAATGCTTCAACATACTCGCGGACGAAGTCTCGCTTGGGTGCCTGTTCGACACTGTTGAATTTGGTCAGCTCGGATTCGTAGTTGCAATAGCCGTCGTGGTGAACTGCGGTGAAAACAGCGTATTTGAATCCGCCTTCGAGCACATGCTGCGCCCAGTGTCGAGCATCAAAATGCTGCGGATTCCAACGGCAAGCTTGCTCCTGATACGCCTCTTGGTCGATCATGTCACGCAGCATGGCCTGCTCACCGAGACCAAACTCAGCGTAAGGCCCCCAATGTATAAATTGCCCATATCGGGCCTCTCGAAACCATGCCAGACGGTCTGGAGAGGTTCGATCCTCCAATGCTGCTGATTTCGATTCAACGGTTGTCGATTTGTGCATGTGCATTTCTCTGGCAGGGAACAGTCACGGACGAGTCGCTAGGGGCGAATGCAATCGAATGCGAGGTCAATGCTTGAGTTTGTGAAAACAGATGAGATGTCGAGTGCTCACAGCCAACCTTTCGATCCGAGCGTTGACAGCATTCGCACCTTGAGCACTTCATCCGCTGGGGGTTAACTGATTTCATAACTAAATCTCATTTGCGTTGTATTAGGCGACCGGATTCAGCCCAGATTTTCGAGTGGCGGAACGCTGAATCGCGGCTGTTCGACCAGCAGTTTCCAGTCGCCCGAGTCTTTGTCGAGAAACTTAACGTCTTCTCTGTGATACTGAAGCGCGTAGGCGACCCGTGGTTCATCTGTGACGTTCTGGCCTGAGCCGTGCACCGTCCATCGGGTAAATGCGACCGCGTCGCCTGCACGCATTCGGATCGGCAGACGGTCTTTCTCAGGAACATCAATTTGCTGATGGCTATCGCCGTCATCGCTGTTACGGCTCTCGTGAATACCGTCATGGCTGCGAGGAACAATCATCAAGCAGCCGTTTTCCGGCGTCATATCGACTAATGCGACCCAGATATTGATCGAGCCTAGAGCGGGGTCGTGATTGGTGTAATTGTTGTCTTGATGGAAGTGAAATTGTCCGCCGCCACCAGCTGCCTTGACCGCTGTAAACGGCAGATAGCGATGGGCCGGACCACCGACCAATTGCGAAGCGACATCCAGCGTAGGCTGACCGTTGATTAATTCATCGAGTTTCGAGGCCTTCAGATACTGGTTGCATTGCCGAAGCTTATCTGCGGCCGAGCTGGCGGAGGACAAGCTTTGACGCGACACGCCATTTGCATCTAGGACCTCGTAGATTTCTTCACGGATCGCCTCAATCGCGTCCTGATGAATAAATCCGGGCAAGGGCAAATACCCTTCGTTTTGATAAAAAAGCAATTCTGCTACAGTCAGCCTCATCGGGGTAACAATTTGAGTTCCTGCTGCCAAGGACATGTGGGGTCTCCTGAATTAAGTGCGGTTATCAGATGCTCTGCTTATTGTTTATCACTCCAACTGAATTACCATGCAATAGGCGATCATATTTTTGTACAATCTGATCAATGGCTCAGGACTTGGTATTTCTCCATGGCAGGCATACGCCCAAGACGATCGCCTGCGTCGATAAGCGTTTCGATTATCACACGCTTCAATTGATGTCTGCCGGTTCAGTCCGCATCAGTTATGACGATCGTGCTGCTGTCCTGGAGGGGGCATGGGTTTGGCCTTGCATGCCCGGGCCGCAGATACGCTTTCACGAATGGTCGCGAGGCAAGGCTTGGGACCACCGCTATGTCGCATTTAGCGGAACTCGGGTTGGTCGATGGGCGGCGTCCGGCCTATTGCTCGACGCACCGCAACACATAGAAACAGCCTTACACGACCGCCTAAAACGTCTATTCGATGAGCTTTACAACTTTCTGCACGAACCCCGCCGGTGGGCGGAGATGCAGGCCGCGAACACGCTTGAACGCATCCTCTTGCTACTGGCCGAGGATCGCGAACGGCAATCGGCACAGCAAACCGAGGCATGGCTCGTCGCGGTGCTGGACGAGTTAAGCGATCTAAGTAAGGACCGGCCCTACGAGCAACTCGCTGCGGATCAAAACATGTCGTTACCCACACTGCGTCGGCGATTTTTTCAAGCGACCGGCAGTCCCATCCATATGTATCGGATTCGTCACCGTATCGCTCACGCTAAACGCCGATTAGCAGAAACGGATCTAACGCTAGAGACAATAGCTGACGAGCTCAATTACAACGATGTGCACTATTTCTCAAGGCAGTTTAAGAAGATTGCCGGGGTGACGCCGGGGGCTTACCGCCGATCTGTTCAGCCACGGTAAGTCAGTATTATCGTCAATCGATCTTTATACTCAGTCGATCGGCTTGAGGCGCACCACCCGCCCGGTTCGCAAGTATTCTGCTACATAAATAGATCCGTCTTGGCCGACCGCCGCATCGTGCGGCCTGACGAAACCTTGGGCGGGTGGGTCAGCTTCCAATTCGGCCGCATGATCGTGGTCGATCCAGGTATCGCCCAGATGCCCTATGAGTTCATCGTTGCGATCCAATAAGGTCACCCGGCCGTAGAAATCCGGAATAACCAGCAAATCTTCGGTTTCTGAAAAATGTCGTGGCCGGCGAGTTTCCACATCGATGAACCCGCGGTGCTCGCCTTCAAGCGAAAGATAGTTCAGCCGTGTTTCGATATTTTCAGCAATCAACAATTCTGGTGAGCCGCGTCGCTCGGTATAGATTAAACCGTGCGGATGGGCCAAGTTATTTTTTCTTAAGCCGGGCCCGCCGAAGGTGTCCAGTTCCCGGCCTTTTGCATCGAAGTGGTTAATGAGATACGACCCGTATCCATCAGCGAGAAAGATGTGGCCGTCCGGCGTCACCGCTACATTCGTTGGTTCATAAGCCAAATGAGGGCGGTTTTCATAAAACTTGGGTTTCGCTACGCGCCAAACCACATCCCCTTCCAGTGTAAGCTTGAACAGGCCACGTTTCAGATCGGTGATGTAGACAAAGGCTTGCCCTTGGTGCTGATGCAGATGCAATCCATGGGCTGAGCCTTGAAAGGCTTCACCCCAGGACCGGATGAAACTGCCGTCATCTGATGAAAATACGCATACAGTGTCGCGGCATCTGCTGTCTTCAGCCACCGTATGCAGCAGGTAAATCTCGTTCGCCGGCCCGATTTTGATACCGTGCGTGATACCAAGTTTGATGTGCGCGGGAATCTTCAGCCAGTTGTCTGACCATCGATAGGAATTCTGGTGGATCAAAGCTGAATTTTTTTCTTGCATTTCATCGCGATCGACATCATTGAAACACAACTAGGGGATCGGGTCCCAAGATTCGACATAACACTTCTTGTCTCTCTCGGCCTGAGTCGCATCCGCGGCGGGGTCCTGCGATTCTGTAGAAACATGGCCGTCGACGAAGAGGTACCCACTATCGCCGGTATTTTCATGTGAAGGGAAATTGAGTCCACCCCAGAATGGGTTGCCCTTGAAGTCATTGCTCGACGCCCAAGCGTAACGGTTGGACCCAGCCGCATCGCCCGCTGAAATTCCAGACCAGTGTTCGATAAGCATGTAAGTATTTGAGCCGTTCGGCACCGCGTCGATCGTTTGCCCCGGGTAAGTGCCGCCTCCTGATACTCCACCAAAGAGCCCCACACTTGCTCGATAGCTTTTGCCAGGATCGTCACCGTTATTGATTGCAGCGTCCGATCGCAGGGCGGACTCATTCAGTGGGCAGTTGAAGATACTCGCTTCCGGGTTGTCCGCGAAATACGTTTCCATATTTCGCCAACTACCCTCGTTGACTGCGGGGATCGAGGACATGGTGTGTGATGCCACCCGCACCGCCCAAGCCTGGTGTATCACCCAAGACGGTTTCCAACGTCTTGAGCGGGCGTTTGGTCGCCAATCGGCGTGATGCGGTGGCCCGCGCTAACCGCATCCGCAAGATCGCTAACGAAATGAACTACCGGCCCAACACCGCCGCCCGGGCGATGTCCACAGGCCGATTCGATGCGGTTGCCTTATTGCATGGCACGCATGTGGGCCAACGCTTTATGCCCGAACGGCTGTGGACCGGTATCCATGAAGCCGCCCACCAGCACGGCCAGCACATCCTCTCGGCCATGCTGCCCGACCGCAGCCTCACCGACGAACAGCACATGCCCAAGCTGCTCGGCGAGATGGCCGCCGACGGCATGCTCATCGACTACATCCACGATGCGCCCTCGGCCATGACCCGGCTGATCGATCAGCACCACTTGCCGGCGATCTGGATCAACCACAAGCGGGATCATGACTGCGTGTACCCCGACGAGCTTTGGTCCGGTCGAACCATGGCCGCCGAGTTACTGAAGCTCGGTCACACGCGGATGGCGTACTTGAGTCGGCGGAGCGACATGCACTACAGCGTCGGCGACCGCTGGGCGGGTTCAAGGCCGAGGTCGAAGCGGCCGGTCTTGAACCCGTACAGGTCAGGCTGACGTCGCCGACCGAGCAGCCGCAACTACTCGCTTCGGCCCTTGAGATCCTGCAAGGGTCCGATCGGCCGACGGCGCTGGCCTGCTACGGGCAGGCCGAGGCCCAGGCGGTGCTTTACGCCGCCGCCCGGCTGCAGATCGAGGTGCCGCGGCAGCTCTCGGTGGTCTGCGTCTCGCATGAACATGTCTCGACGCCCGGCCTGCCGGTCGCGGTGGCCCGGCAGTTCTTCAGCGAAGTCGGCCGCACCGCCATCGCTCGGCTGATGTCCAAGGTCGAACACCCCGGCCAAGAGTTTCCGCCGGTTGCCATCGAAAGCACCTGGCACCCCGGCGCGACGGTCGCGCCGCCCGATTCTCTCTAGCCGAGCCGAGTGGCTCGGTGTCTGTTTATTTCACATTGGAGGCTATGTATGTCGTATCGTTGCACCCGAACCGTTTTCGCCGCTGCTGCCGGGCTCGCCGGCGTGATGGCGGGCACCTCCGCCTCGGCGGCGGCTTTCGTATATGAGAATTTTGAGTCCTATGATCTCAACACCGCCATCGGCAACCAGGGGCCTTGGCAGGAATCCCGAACCGGTACCGGGCCCGGCGAGGGTGTCGTCGAAGAGACCGGTCTGCGTTTTGAACCCGGCGACAACCCATTCGGCGACCCCGGCGACAAGGTGCTAACACAAAACTCCGGCAAGGACTCGGCGATCAATTTCACGGCCCTTCCCGCCGGGGATGATCTCTACTTCAGCTTCAACTTTCTTGCACTCGACAGTGGAAACGGCTCTCACACTGCAACCTTTTTTAACACCAGCACCACCCCCTTCATGAGTCTGGAAGGTGCCGCCGCCGATACGGAAAAGAAGCGAGACCTGATTCTGAAAGCGCAAAATAACACGCAAACGCTGACCGACGCGATTGTCGAAGATGACGCGGTGTTTATCTATGGCAAGCTTACGGCTTCGAATGATCTCAAGACCTGGACATTCTCAGCCAACATCGATACCGATATCGCCAACATCGATTCCTCCGAGCCGGTGACCTGGGACCTGCAACAAAGTCAGACGTACAGTAGTGCCCGGTCCAGCCATGCCAACATTTTGGCTTTGGACACGGGCGGGAGCCCCGGCCGTGCAATCTACGATGCGATCCGGCTCGGCGACACCTACGCCGACGTCACCAACGTTCCCGAGCCCGCGTCGCTGGCATTGATCGGCCTGGGCGGCGTGCTGATGCTCGGCCGTCGTCGCTCGGCCTAAGACAAGATTTATCCGCGGCCGACGGCTTAACCGCTGTCGGTCGTTTTCAATCTCTGTCTCGTTTCTTTGACGGATCACTTCATGGCATTTAAAAATTCCCCGGCCGGGAGGTCCGCGATCGTTGCGGCGTTCGCGTTTCTTCTTTCGATTACGACTGCAACTTCTATCTATGCAGCCACCGGTGCATCGGTCGATGAATCGCTGGCGACGCAGACGGTCTACGTCGATGGGTCACTGGCAGGTAGCGGAAACCCAGGCAACGGTTCGGCCGCCAACCCCTTCGTGGATATCACCCGGGCTGCGAACTACGCCAGCAGCCTGCGCAATGCGATTGGCACAGGTGTCAAGATCAGCATCGCCCCGGGGACCTATCGAGAAAGCGTCTATCTTTCAGACACCCAGCATGCCAGTAACCCCATAATCTTCGAAGCCCAGCAGCCCGGCACGGTCCGCATCAAAGGTTCGGATGTCTTTGACCAGTGGAGTTTCAACAGCTCGACGGGCGCTTTTACAACCGACTGGGGGCCGAACTGGACGACCGCAAACGACCCCACGCCGGCGGGTGTACAGTTTGATGCGATCGGCCGACGCCGTGAGCTGGTGACCTACGACGGCAACCGCCTGCAACAAGTACTCGACAAGAGCGAGCTCGCACCGGGCCGGTTCTTCGTGGATGAGAACATCGCCGACCGCAAGCTCTGGGTCGTCCCGCCAACCGGCAGCAATATTCAGAACGCCACGGTCGAAGCCGCCGTCCGCGAGAATACGTTCAATGTCCTGCGTTCGAGCAACGTCGTCGTCCGGGGCCTGCAATTCGAACACGGCGCCAGCCCGGTCAACACGTCATCCGCAACGTTCAATAACAACACCCACCTGTTGCTGGATCAGTTGACCGCGGCCAACAACGGTCAGATCGGCCTGGGCGGCGGCAACAACCAATTTGTGACCGGCACCAATCTGACCTTCGAAGACAACGGCCTGGTCGGCATGGGCATGACTCGCAGCACCAATACCGTCTGGGACGGCATGGTCGCCCGCGAAAACAATTGGCGTGGCTACTCGGCCGGCCTCACCGGCTGGTTCGCCGCAGGCATCAAGCACCTGCTCATGGAAGACGCTGACTACCGCAACATCACCACCGAAGACAACCTCACCCATGGCCTGTGGTTCGACACGCACAACATCGACATCACCGTCGACAACCTCACCAGCCGAAACAATCTCGAACGCGGCATCTACATCGAAAAAAACGACGGTCCTTTCAGCCTGGCCAACAGCCTGATCCACGACAACGGCGATCACGGCATCTATATCGCGATCTCTGAAAACGTCACGGTCACCGGCAATACGGTCTATGACAATGCTGAGGGCCAGCTCGCTTTTGCCGGCCGTGACATCAAGTCCGATGACACGATCACCGGGGGAACGATCGATTTCACCTTCGAAGGCAGTGATGTCCGAAATAATGTCTTCGCCTCGACGGACCCCACCGGCGAGGCCGACCTGATCCGATTTCTATTGAGCCTGACGGGCGGGGAAGGCGGCGGGGAAGAACGTCGGCTGGAGCTTTTCAACTCCCTGGTGAACAGCGCCGTAGACACGAACGAATACTGGCACGTGATCGATGGCCGTCATTTCGCGGGCCAAATGGGCGGCGACCAGACCTGGGATGGCTACCGCTCGCAATTCGGGCTCGACCTGAATTCGACCTATACGATCGGCGCCTTCGTCATCCCCGAACCGGCCACCGCGGCCTTGCTGGGCTTGACCCTTTTTGGATGCCTGCGTCGGCGCGGCTGAAGATCAATCGTCATCCAACTGGAAAGTCAAAATGAATCAATCTTCTAACGCTCGGGTCTTTTCCTCTTTTCTGTTGCTGGTCGTCGTTTTTACGACCTCGGCACTGTCGACGGACAATCTGGTGATCAACGGCGACTTTGAAGCGGTCGCCGCGGACGGCAGCCCCGAGGGGTGGGACCGCTTCAAGAAACATTTTGCCAGCCTTCAGGAAGAAGACGGCAACACGTTCCTGCGCATCACCAGCAAGAAGATGGGCAATCAGCCCACGGTGACCCAGCAGATCGATCTGCCCGGCGGCGTCGAGCAGCTGCGCATCTCCGTGCGGATGCGGACGATCAACATCACCACCGGACCCGAGGCTTACCACAACCCCCGCGTGCAGCTGTCCCAGCAGGACGCCAACGGCAAGAACATCGCCTACGGGGCTTCGCCACGGCTGATTGAGGACAGCGACTGGCAGACGCTGACCATCGAGGATTACAGAATCGTCGACGGCGCGGTGAGCTTCGGCGTCGGCTGCGGGTTCAATAACTCGACGGGCATCGCGGACTTCGACGACCTGGTGGTCGAGGCGGTCGGCGGTGCTCCGGCGGCGGCCGAACCGACGGGCACGCCGGTCGAACCCGGCGGCGCGGCGCCTGAGCCGGGCACCCCCCTTGGACCTGGTGCGTAACGGTAGTTTCGAGAAAGTAGATGGCAACGAGGGGCCCGCCGAGTGGGACCGCTTCAACCCGGCCTACGCGAAGCTGGTGCAGAGTGGCGGCGGCGAGCGGTTCCTGCAGATCCGCAACGATAACCCGCAGCGGCAGGCGATGATCCATCAACAGATGGCTTTGCCGGAAGGTCTTGACCGGGTCTGGGTCACGGTTCGGATGCAGACAGAAAATCTGAAACCCGGCGAGAAACCTTACGAGAGCGCCCGGGTGCAAATGAGCCACTACGACGCCGAGGGCGAGCGTTTGGGCTACGGCTGGTCGCCGTCACTCAAGACCAACTCCGGCTGGACCGAGGTCAGCGGGTGGTATGAATTGAAGCCGGGTGCGGCGGAGGTCCGGGTGGGCGTGGGGATGATCGGGACGACGGGCGTGGCGTCGTTTGACGATTTGAGGGTCCTGACCGAGCAGCCGAGCGACGAACTGGCCGCCGCGGCCGAGCCGTTTCCGAAGCCGCAGTGGGAAGGCGAGATCGAGACGACGATCTTCGCGGCCCCCGCCCCCGCCGGCAGCGCCGAGGGCCGGGGCACCGAAGATTTGCCTTATGACGTAGCCAAAGCTGTCCGCGAAGCCGAGAAGGTCAAGGCGCGCAACGAGGGGGTTCGGCTTGTGCTATTGCCCGGGACATACCGCGAGCCGCTGATCCTCAACCGCATGGATCAGGGTCACGACACCCAAGCCCCATTCATCATTGAAGGCTCTATACCGGGCGAGGTGATCTTCACTGGCAGTGACGTCTGGGCTGACGGCTGGTCTGCGGTCGAAGGCGAGCCCGGAGTCTATGCGCATCATTGGCCCAATGACTGGGGCACACCTGAGAACCCTTGGGCAGGATGGCGAAACGAGCGCGGGCCGGTGGATGTGCATTACCCGCCGATCGCCCGTCGATGGGAGATGGTTCGGATCGACGACCAGCCCTTGCGGCAAGTGTTGGAACGTGCCGAGCTGCAAAAAGGCCAGTTCTATGTCGATGAAGAAGGCGACCAACTGCTGGTCCACATGCCCGACGATCGCACGCCGGCGGAGGCCAAACCCGCGGTGGCGCTGCGCAACCGCTTGCTCGCAGCCCGCGGCCGAACCAATTTGACCCTCCGCGGCCTGACCTTTGAAGGCGCAGCTAGCGGCGCGACCAATCGACCAACCGCGGGACTATCCTACGGCATAGGCATCACCATTGAAGACTGCGACTTCTCGCGCAATAACGGTTCGGGCTTCGGCATCTTCCGCGTGGATCACTTGGTCATCCGCGATTCCCGATTCAACGACAACGGGGCTGGCGGGTTGGGCGGCGGCACGCACCGCGTCGCCCTGATCGAAAATGTCGAAGCCAGCCGCAACAACTGGCGGGGCTATTAGGGCAATTTCGTCGGGTGGAACCCCCCGGCATCAAGTTCCTCTGCGGACGCGATAACACCTTCCGCAACGTCCGCCTGAGCGACAACAAAAGCCACGGCCTCTGGCTGGACTTCGACTTCAAAAACACTGTCATCGAAAATCTTCAGAGCTGGGACAACCTCCGATTCGGCCTTTACCTCGAAGCCAGCCCCGGACCGTTTCGTATCACGGACAGCCAATTCGTCGGCAATGAATATGGCGTCTACATCGCTAACACAAAGAACGGACTGCTCGAAACCTCCATCGTTGCGAATAACCGCAACGCACAGATCAATCTGCGTAACCGAGAAAATCGCCCGGTCACCGACCGCTTCACAGGAGAGAAACAGGCAATCAATCTGGGTGACTGGGCCTGGGTCAACAACGTGATTGTCTCTAACAATCCTGGTGTGCCACTGATCAAGGGGCCGCTCCGCGAAGCCTCGTACCTGTCGCTGAACAACAGCGGCAACCTCTGGCACAGCCCTGGTGAGGAAGAGGCCTATCACATAGGCGGGTTGAATTACAGCTTCGAGCAGTGGCAGATGTTGTCAGGCACAGACTTGGACTCGCGTTTCGCACCATCGCAGATGAGTGGTGACATCGAGGCCGGCTTTTCCTTCGCCGACGACAGCCCGATCCACAACCGTAGCGATTGGCCGGTGGTTGAGGTGGACAATCCGGGTCTATCCGCAGTCGCTCGTGGCGTCGTGAAGCGGGCGGAGGCGGCACGCAGCCAGCCGTACGAACGTGTAAAGGGCAAATCCGCCGATCGGCTCGAAGCTTTGAACCTTTCCAGTATTGTCAATCGCGAGGCCCGGTCTGAGAAAGGCTGGATCGGCATCGGCATCACGACGCTGCCAGAGGGCGAACTCTCGGCCCACGGCATTCCGTTTGCGCTCTCCTCGGCGGGCGGCGTCATGCTTGCCAGTGGTCGGTTCGCAGAGATCGACGGTTCACAACTGCCCGAGGTCATCGAAGTGCCCGCCTCCGGCAAGGCCGAGGCTTTGTATTTGCTGCACGTCTGCGGTTATGCATCTACCGCGTCCCGCGCCGGCACTTACACGATGGTCTTCACTGACGGCACAGAGGTCGCTGTAGATATTGATGCCCTGGGGGCCGAGGCCCACGCCGTCGAGGACGACATCATCGGCCCGCTGCTCGAAGCTTCGGAGATACAGGATTGGTGGCCAAGTAACCGTCAATTCACTAAAGACAACGCCCGCAGCATCATGCTGACCGGCGGCGACAATCCGCTGGGCACCGCCAGATACCTCTATTCTCTAGAGATCGCTAACCCGCACCCCGAGAAATCGCTAAAGGCAATTCGCTTTGCGGGTAACCCGGAAACGGATGCGACGCTGATGGTGCTCAGTGTCTCGTTGTTGCGGCCATGAGCAAACATGCCATGCACCAGAAGCAGCACCCTACGATCGATCCGGAAGCCATCGACCGGGTTTTTCCGCGGGTTGAGACGCCGTCGGACCGCGTTCCGATCTGGTGTCTGACCCCGGACCTGCCCCGAACCCAGCTACGGTTTTTCGATACGTGGCCGATCAGTTTAGATGGCCGGTATCTGGCAGCGACTCGCTTTCGCTCTGAGCGTTGCCTGCCTTCGCCGGGTGATGAGGCCGACATCGTGCTGTGTGATCTGACTAGCGGACAATCTGAAACGGTCGCCACCACACGAGCTTGGGATACACAACTCGGCGCACAGGTGCAATGGCTAGCTGCTACCGGCGAGTTGCTTATTAATCAGATCGACACTTCGGACCGCGAGCGATGGCGGCCTTATGCCATCGCGATGCATCCCGAAACCCGCCGGTGTCGACCGTTGCCAACGACGGTTTACATGGCTCATCCGACGCAGCCGCTGATTGCCACGCCGTGTCTCAAGCGGATCGGCCGAACCCAACCGGGCTATGGAGTCCATCTGTCAGCGGACCAGGTACCGAGCAACCCCGTCCCGCCGGATGACGACGGGGTCTGGGTCAGCCATGCCGAGACTGGCGAGGCCCGATTGGTTCTGTCACTCAAGCAGGTGACAGAAACGCTCGGTCTGCCGCAGGTTGAAAGCTACGCGTTTCATGTGAAATGGAACCCGTCGGGCGATCGGCTGATGCTGGTGCTTCGGCAAAAGCTTGGTGAGCGATTTATCCCCTGCCTGGTGACCTGTGATGCCGATGGCGGCGACATCGCCTTGGCCATGCCCGCTGAAATCTGGGGCCGCGGCGGCCATCACCCGCAGTGGTGTCCCGACGGGCAAACTATTTTGATGAATTTGAATGACGATCAAAATACTCTGAGATTTGTACGATTTGATGCGTGGGGCGAAAATTTCGAAACGCTAGGTATGCCGGCCCTAGGGTCCGGGCATCCCAGCCTGCATCCAGATGGTCGACACATCCTCAGCGATGCCTACCACCGCGAGCCGATGGCCCATAACGGGTGTGTACCCTTGCGATGGGTCGATATCGATAACGGCCACGAAATCGAATTGCTGCGGATGAAAACCCGGCCCGCCGTCGCCGATTTCGCTTTGCCCGGCGTAAATCCCTTGGACGGCGGAATCTGGCGGGTAGACCCACACCCCGTCCTCGACCCGGCTGGGAATTGGATCACTTTCAACGGCTGTCCGCAGGACGAGAGACAAATCTTCCTAGCACAACTCTCAGCTTGGCTCTGACAACGCTTGGAAAGCAAACGAAAAAAGTATTTGTCATTACGGTCGATCTGATATAAACATCACTTTGAGGCCCAGCGATTGGGAGTTGATGAATCAACTCCGTAACGCCCTACATGAAGATGTGATTTCTAGTCGATGCATTGAAAAAGCGTGCCGGGATAGAGTCGGCATACAAGTTACATCTTGCCAATAAGTAAAACATATCGATGCAAATCGTAATTGCTTCTTCCAACCCGCATAAGCTTGAAGAAATTAAATCGGTTTTCGATGAGACATCGCTGAGAGCCGATTGGGAGCTTTTGGATGATGCCTTGGAATCACGTGGTTTGAAATTATCTGAACCGGTCGAAGATCAGCCGACGTTCGAAGGCAACGCACAACTCAAAGCCCGCTACTACGCGAAGCATTTGCAGGCGATCTGTCTTGCTGACGATAGCGGCCTTTCTGTCGACCACCTAGGTGGTGCACCCGGGGTGCTGAGCGCCCGATACAGCGGTATTGAGGGACCGCGGTCACAGGTCGATCTCGCAAATAACGCAAAACTGTTGAAGGCTTTGCAGGGCGTCGAATTAGATCGACGCACCGCAAGATTTGTTTGCTGCCTGGCGATATGTGACCCAAATTTATTTTTGCCGGAACTGGTTGTCCGAGGCGAGGTGGTCGGCCGAATCCTGACAAAACCGGAAACAGACGATCCGCAACGCCCGGAACGCGGTAGGGGTCAGAACGGCTTTGGTTACGACCCGCTTTTCCTTCTCGGGACGGACCATAAGCAATATGCAGGCCTGACCACGGCGGAACTCTCGCCCACAGAAAAGAATGCCATCTCACATCGCGGCGTGGCAACTCGAAAACTTGCTACAAAGCTTCAACGATCGGCTGTTGGTTAAGCTCTGAAATTTCTGAAGGAAAATCTTAATGTGATTCAAAGATGCTTTGAGTCGATGATGAGTTTTTGCTATCTACCTCGATCCCGGGTGAAAGTTTCTGCTGAAATGATTTTCGGTATCAGTTTAAGATTGCAAATTGTGCGTTCAAATGCAATAGCTTGACCAGACACAAGAAATTCCTAAGTAACGATTTGAGTTCAATGTTTGACAAATCGATAGTATTCTGAATACGATCGCTCCCCGTTGTTCATTCTGAACTTTCATATTTCTCAGTTAGGACTGATTGATGGCTAACCTGACCAGTGTGCTTAAAGATGAAATTCGCCGCCTTTCTCGTAAAGAGATTAAGGTTCAACTTGAGCCTTCGCAGAAGAGTAGCGGCAAATACCGTTCTGAAATCGCTGAGCTCAAGCGTCGGCTGACGAGTATGGAACGTGAAATCAAGTTGCTTCGCAAGCAGTTGGGTGGAAAGCCGACCGTCTCGTCTTCAGCAGCGGAGGAATTCACAGGTGCTAAGCCACGATTCTCGCCAGCCTGGGTCAAGAAGCATCGCAAGAAACTCGGCATGAGCGCAGCAGATTACGGCAAGCTGATCGGCGTGTCGGCACTGACGGTCTACAACTGGGAGAAAGGCGATTCCAGCCCCCGGACGAAGCAGTTGCTCGCTTGGGATGCAATCCGCACGCTTGGTAAACGCGAAGCCGCCATCAAGCTTGAAGAGATGGAAAAATAGTCTGCTTTTTATGCAGGGCCGCTGCTTGAGATAATCGATCGATGGCGGTTCTGTTACGGATTTCGCCAGTAGTTCTCAGAGTTGCCGCCATGTCAGATCAACATTCCTCCGATTATTCTGTCAAAACAGTTGGGCTCATTGGCCATTGCGGTTTCGACAGTGCCTCATTGACCGGAATGGTCCGTGAAATCGATTCGCAGATCGCTGTGACGCAGGTTGCTCCGGGATCGATTAAGGACTTAGGGTCGGACACTCTGATCCTCGTCAATCGACAGCTTGGAGGCGGATGGGACTTTCCGGACGGGGTCGAATTGATCCGCAAGTATGCCCACGGAGAGAATGCTCCACGCTTGATGCTGATTTCGAACTATGAAGATGCTCAGCAGCATGCTATCGAAGCTGGCGGCCGGCCCGGATTCGGCAAGAGTGAATTGAGTGATCCAGCCGCAACAGAACGATTGAAGCAGGCAATTAAATAGACACGCTTCGTATCTTTTTCAATTAGCTAGCGATTCAATCGCATTAGCCGTGCTCGCCTTCGTGAACCCACGCCTGCCAGTACGCTTCGATTCGACGTGTAAAACCACGGGGTGTTTCGGCAAAAATTCTCGAGAGGAGTTTGTCGTTGAGGTTCAAAAGCTTTCGGCATTGCAGTTGGCTGGCTTCGCGTACGGCTTGATCTTCATCGATCATCTCTGCTAATTCTTGGTAGCCTTGGATAGCAATCAGATTTTTTTCGATTTTTTTCAAAGCTTTGATATGAGGTTCGATCCCGCTGGGCCAGCAGTTGACTAGACATTCGAGTTGACTACGCAATTGCGAAGTCGAATTCGCTTTTCGATGAATGGTCAGGTCAGCAGATTGCTTCTTTGCGGCTACATATGTCGAACGAAGGCCTGGTTCAAGTGTCGCAAACCCTTCTGCCTCGATCTGCCAATAAGCACATCGGATGCAGATTTCGGTGAGGTCTGCGATCGTTCGCAACCGTTCAGGCTCCGCATTGATGTTTTGCTGTTGATCGGCATCAATACATTCCCGGAGTTGATGAAGCTTGTCTTTATCGATGAGTCCAGGCTGGTCCTTTGCGAGTCGCTTCAATGCGGTTGGGGTTCGCGAATGAAGACGATCAAGTGCGATTTTGATCTGATTCAGTGCTTTGGTTTCGCGTTGATAGGTCGGTGCATTTAATGCTTTTTTTGAAAGTCTCAGCAAAGCCAGGAGTGAGGTAATCGCATAGGACGCACGATTAATATCCAGAGTCTGGCCGTCTTGGGCTTGCATCGCATCGATGCCGACAGCCAAATCAGCTTTTGCTCGCCGTTTGATCTGTTTGGGTAGAGGTGAAGGCTTGTTGAATCCGCGTCGGGCCATGGCGTTGAGCGTTACTGGAAGGGGATATCGATGGCGAAACTGATTAGCCGTTCTTCGTCGGTGTCTTCGCTGGTCAACGGGATCGCGAAGTCGAGCGCGAAAGGGGCTTGGCCTAGGAAAGGCAGGTTCAGCCGGATACCCGTACCAACAGAAACCCGCCAATCGTCAACGCCGACGTCATTGGTCAGCGTACCTTGATCGCTGAAAATTACGCCACGGATATTGTCGCCGACGAGAGGGAACTCGTACTGGAGCCCAGCCAAGAGCAGCCAATCGCCGCCCACCGGGTCGTCGCCGACCTGCAGAGTGTCAGCCCGTATACCGCGTGGCCCGATGCCGCGATTGCGGAAGCCACGCAGAGACGTGTGGCCGCCTGCGTTAAAACGCTCGAAGATTGGCGCCTCGTTTTCCTGAAAGATATAACCTGCATCGAAGCGAGCGCTGATGATCGATTTACGGCCTAGGAAATCTTCATCAACCGTCCAGAATTTATCGAATGACAGTCGAGCCTTGGTGAAATCATAATCGCCACCCAACGCGCCGACTTGTTCGACCCGTAGGCTTGTTCTGCTGCCGGAACTCGGCGTGATACGCGAGTCGGCGGTGGAACGTGTGATCCGGAAGCCAACGGAAGTCAGCAGATTGCTGCCCTCGACCTCGAAGACATCAATCGAGCCATCGCCAGCAATATCAAGGATGCGGACATTCTCCAGGCCGACCGAGACGCCTGCCGACCAGACATCGCCGAACCGTTTGCCGAGCCCGAGCGTCCCACCGCTGCGACGCTGATCGAAATCATCGCGTTCGCTGTCGGTAAAAAACAGCGAAGAATCAAAAATGTAATCCGTATCAAGAAAATATGGGTCGGACAGGCTGATCGAGTATCGGCTGTTTTCGCTGCCGGGTGCGAGTGTGAGGTTGAACGTCTGCCCAGCACCACGGAACGCCCGGTTGCTGGCCAAGTCGCCCCAAGACTCGGGGAGGTCGGTTACGTCGAAGTTGCGTTGTGTGACTTCGATCGCGCCAAGCAGGCCGGCGTCAGAACTGACAGTCGCTCCGAACTGGATCGAGCCGGTGTTACGCTCGGTGACTTGGATAATGACATCGCGCTCAGGATCGCCCGGCTCGCCGAGCAGGGTCACCGTTGCATCGCGAAAGAGCACCGATTCGTTGAGCCGACGCCGCGTTTCTTCCAAACCTGTTCGGTCAAACGCTCGGCCTGGGGTGAGCCCGCGTGTCTCGCGAAGGATGACCTTAGTCCGCGTCAGGCTGTTGCCACGCACAGTAACCTTGCCCACCATCGTCGGCGTGTTCTCATCAATACGCACAAGCAGATCGACGGTCTGATCGTCGGGATTAAATAGTCGATCGATGCCCGGGCGTCGGTCGGCCCGTCGGATTATCCTTGTGTCGAGATAGCCGAGTTGGCCGTACAAATCGAGGATCGATTGGTAGCTGCGGCTTAGTTCCCTTGCTGAATAAATGTCGCCCGGTCGGAGCGTCATATATAGAGCAAGTTGGCGATCGCTGAAGAGCAGCGGCCCGCCGTTAATATTTTCAAATCGCAACCCGCCAACTGTCCAGCGTTGTCCTTCGTGTACCACGAAAGTCACAATCGCGTCGCGTTGATTGTCTGCCACATCAATTCGGCGATCGACCTCGGCCTCGAGGTAGCCTTTGCTTTGATAGTGGTCCCGAATGCGGGCGGCATCGAGTCGTAACTCATCGCGATTTACCACGCCGTTGTCTGCGATGATCGGAAACCACACCCGGCTCTTAACCTGATTTTTCAGCTCCGAATCGGAAAGCAATTGATTGCCTTCAAACTTAAATCCACGGATGCGGATCTTCGGCCCTTCGCGGATCTCAAATATCAGCAGCCGATTACTGTCGAGTGCTTCCTCGTTGATCTTTACATCGGTGACGAAATAGCCTTCAGCTTCATAAGCTTTAATAATCGATCGTTTGGCGCGGTCGATGATGAAAGGGTCAATTGCATCGCCGCTCCGCAGGCCGACCAAGCCGTAGAGTGCTTCTGTGCTGATGGCTTGGTTGCCCCGCATCCGGACGCCGGTAAGAATGGGTAGTTCCGTTAGCTGGTAGGTCAGGATGACCCCGCCGCCGTCTTCCTCCTGATCGACGTAGGCGGTGACGCCCGAGAAGTAACCAAGGTTGGTCATCCGCACTACATCCTGCTCAACAAGTTCGGGGTCGTAGGGCCGACCGACTTCGGAGCGGATCGCGTTTTGGACAAGTTGAGGTTGGATCAGGTCGAGGCCGAGGATGCGGACCTCGCGGATGGGTCGGCCCTCCGCTTCGATGCCCTGTGACCAGGCCGGGCCTGCCAGACCGCTAAGGAGCAGCGCGCATACGAGCCCTATTAGGGCGGGCTTGCGCTGAAACTTTGAGGCGGGCAAAGGATGGCTCCATGGGCCGATGGCGGTCGGTCTGGCCGGGCTGGCATTGCGGTCCGGACGGGCGGGGCAGTTTACCGCAATGGTCCGAGAAGAGGTTGGACGATGGCGGAAAGGACGCTTAGGCGAAGAAGCGACGTGTCGCTTTAATCCTTGATTTTGATGACCCGCTTGCCAGTCGTGTGCTTGCTTTCCTGGGCTTGATGTGCCTGGGCGAGTTGATCCAAGGCGTAGGTCTCGCAGATGTGGGGCTCGAGTTTGCCCGCATCGACCAAGGCAGCGCCTTCGCGCAGAATGTCCGCCTGATGCTGGGGCAGGTGGCCGCCGAGCGCGACAGCCCCCATGAATTCCGCATGGAGGCTGGCACTTTTCATAAACAGCGGCGTAAGCTCGGCGTCAGTGGGGATGCCGACAATCGTCACCAGATGACCACGCAGACGAACCAGTGGGATCGAGGCTTTGAAGGTGTCGGCCCCTACAAAATCGAAGACCGCTTCACAGCCCATTCCAGCGGTCAGGTCCATCACCTGTTCTTCGATGTCCTGCGAGCTGTAATCGATCACGTCATCCGCACCGAGTTTTTTGCAAAGCTCGATCGATTCGGGGCGGCTGGCGGTCGCGATGACGTTGCATCGCCGGGCCTTGGCGAGTTGGATGGCGAGGTGGCCGACCCCGCCAGCGCCGGCGTGAATCAGCACGGTCCAGTTCCGCTCGACCCTGGCCATGTCGTACACCGCCTCCCAAGCGGTGATCAGGGCAAGCGGTAGGGCGGCGGCTTGCTCGTGCGTAAGGCTGTCGGGTTTCTCCGCGACGACCCGCTCGTTGATCACGGCCAGTTCAGCATTCGCACCGTTACGATTCAGCGGCGGGCTGCCGTAGACCGCTTGGCCGACCTTGAACCGCTTGCATCGCGGGCCGACCTGCTTGATGACGCCGCAGAAGTCGTAGCCCAGGATGGTGGGCAATTCGACAGCACCGCGGAAGCTGCCGGAGCGGATTTTGTAATCGACCGGATTCATCGCCGAGGCATGAACCTCAATCAGCAGTTCGCCATTGCCCGGCGTCGGGTCGGGCAAATCCTGCATTGTCAGCACGTCAGGTTCGCCAAAGGTTTGAAGGGTCATTGCACGCATGTAAACACTCCAGCAAGAAACTAAGCCCGGCAGATTGCATTACACACGCATGGCCGGGTTGGCCATCATAGAAAATCTCCGCCTCAATTGTGAATACGCTCGCTAGTCTCGGCGTCGCGGCGATTCCAGCAACAAATGAAGGACATTGTCTGCAAACTCACGATCGGCGGTCAGGCCCAAGTGATCGGTGAACAGGAAATTGACATCCGTCCATGCGATCGGGCTGCGTAGGATCGGCTGCCAGTCGCCGTCCAGCCTTTCGTCCATCAGTGCGGATTCACGGGTGACTGTGCCATCGCCTAAAGCGGTCGAGGTGACGCGGAGTCGATTTCTTTGCGGGTCAACTGTCGCGATATCGTCGGTCTTCACTGCGTCACCTGCATAAAGATGTAGCTGAATGCCAGCGGAGGAAGGGTAGGCGGGTTGATCGAGCGCCGCCGCGAGTTGCTCGGCACGGCTCAAACTCTTACGCAGGTGATCGATCGCGATCTCGCGGCGAGCTTCTTTAGATCCCACATCCGGCAGAAGTTGTTGAAGGACTCGGTCCTGCTTCGGATTCACCAGCCCCCAATCCTGCTGAATCCAGTAATCCACATCGTAAATCGGGGCTTTGCGATAACCCTTAACGAGAGGTTGACCCGGTTTGAGTTGGCCGATCACTTCGGGTGTAAGCACCCGTCCGTGCCTTGGGCGTGGCATCAACTGATAGATCGACGGCATGGTTCCGAGCACCGCGGCTTGATAGCGCGGATGGATCGGGGTGAATTTCACGCCATCGACGAGTTGCGTGACTGCACTGACCGAGCCGGCGTTGGGCGTACCGACCAACACGACGCGGTCGATGTGCTCGGCCCCGGCCCAGGTGACGGGCGGTGTCGAGCCATCTGATGGTAAGTCCTCTTCGCCATAACGCAGCATATATCGCGCGATCAGCCCGCCCATCGAGTGAGCTACGATGTCGAATTTCACATCGTAATCCTCAGGCTGCCCGCCGTACTGTTTGGCCTGTTCCTGCTGAACATACTCCCGCAATTCAAGCACATAGCGATGTAGCTTTCTGGCGTTTTCGACGTTGTCGCGTCGCCAGTCGTAGGCAAACTGGAAGCAGGTGTAATGGCCCGGCCCGTAGTCGATAGCGCCGGCTTCGCCGAGTTGCAGGTCGCGATAGCCGCCGACACCGAGCGTGCCAAGGATGTTGATGTAGGCGTCCAATTGCACCGGCAAGCCAAGGATGGAGATGCTGATGCGATCCAGTGCGCCGTCGGGTTCGAGCGAGTCGGTCAGCTCACGCAGAGGCTTGCCGATCTGCATCGGCAACGCGACCAGTCGGGCACCTTCCGGACGAGATGGGCTGGCGGCCCCGCCCTCGAAAGCACCCCAGACCAGCGTGTCGGTCGATGACTCCACCAGCTTCGAGCCCAGGATGCCGGGGATCACAATCACAGGGTTGCGGTCCGGCCCGGTCGCCATCGCGGAGCGGTCGTACAGACGTCCCAAGTCAGGCGCGGGAATCGTTTTAACACAACCTATCGAACTGAGACAGACGATCAGGAGCGGCAGCCAGAGATGGGAAATCTTCATATAGTCAGCTTTCAACAACCTAATGCTTGAACAGGCCAGGCTATTCCAACCTTTTTAGAGCCGATTGCAGCGAGATTGCAGGGCGGTACACTTGGCGGACTATTTTTTACCTCAACCAGGATTCCAAGGAAATGTCGACCCAAATAGCTGCCCAGATGTACACGCTCCGCGATCACTGCAAAACGCCAGCAGATATCGCCGCTTCCTGCAAAAAGCTTAAAGAGATCGGCTATGGCGCGATCCAAGGCTCTGCTGCTGGTTTCAGCGACATCTCCGCCCAAGACATGAAGCAAATCCTCGACGACACCGGCATGGTGATGGCCGCGACACACCGATCGCTGGATCAACTCGAAGACGTGCAGGCTTCGATCGATTTTCACGAAGCGGTCGGCTGCAAATACACCGCGATCGGCGGCTGGGGTTGGGGCGGCAAGGAAACGCAGACCGAGTGGAAAGCATTCATTGACAAGTTCAGCCAACTGGCTGCAAAGTACGAAGGATCGTCGCTGAAAATCGGCTACCACAACCACAGCCACGAGTTTGCCCCGTTCGGCTTGGAAGAGTCACCGGAAAAAATCGACCCCGAGGCCTGTCCGATGACGGTTTTGGAGAAGAAGCTCGGCCCAGCCGCTTTCTTTGAGATCGATACATACTGGGTCGCCCATGGCGGAGCCGAGCCCTCGGCATGGCTCAAGCGTCTGGCTGGCCGAGTGCCTGCGATTCATGTCAAAGACATGACGATCAATGGCAAACGCGAACAGAAAATGTGCGAGGTCGGTGCGGGCAACCTCAATTGGCCGGGCATCCTTGACGCAGCGAAAGAGGCTGGCGTGGAGTGGTATATCGTCGAACGTGACAGCGGCGATCTCGACCCGTTCGAGTCGCTCAAGATCAGCTTCAACAATCTTACGAGTTGGGGTTTGAGCTAACCCTTAATTTTCACAGACCGAAATTTAAAAGAGCCCGCGCCATTTCGGCGCGGGCTCTTTTTATTTAGGCGTCAGCGTAGTGGGGATGGTTTCCAGATCGGTCAACGCTTCGAAAGGCTGACGCTGCCGAATAAGTTGGGTCTTGCCATCGTGGAGCATCACTTCAGCGGCGAGTCGGCGGGAGTTGTAGTTGCTCGACATCGCAAAACCGTAAGCGCCTGCGTCATGCAAAACGAGCAGATCGCCGACCTGGGTCGGGGGTAGATCGCGAGTGGTGACAAAGCCGTCGTCGTCTTGAGTGAACACATCGCAGGATTCACACAGCGGGCCGGCGACGGTGACGGCGCGGAGGTTGGCGGCGGAGTCCGAAGAATCGTTGATCTTCATCGCCTGCTTATCGTCTTCAGGTTTGGGGTGGATGGAGATGTGGTGGTAAGCACCGTAGAACGCGGGGCGGACCAGGTCACTGAAGCCGGCGTCGATCAGGGTGTAGTGCCGATCGCCGGTGGTTTTGATCGATCGGACAGTGGTGACCAGGCTGCCCGCCTCGGCGACGAGGTACCGGCCCGGCTCGACCTCGAGCGTGATGTCGTGGCCGGCCTGCTGGGCGATGGCTTGGCGGGCGTCATCCCAGACTTGGTAGTAGCGGTCGAGATCAATACGCTGAGAATTGTCTTTCCGATAAGGGATCGGCAGGCCGCCGCCCGCGGAGATAACTTCAAGGCGGTGGTTGGCTTGGACGAATGTGTCGGCGGCCTGCTGCATCGCGGCCGCGACTTGGCTGAGGTGCTCGAAGTCGGCCCCGGAGCCGATGTGCATGTGCAGGCCATGCACCTTGAGGTTCAGCTCGGTCGCGTGAGCGAGCACCTCGGCGAGGTGCGTATGCCAGATGCCATGCTTGGAGGATTCGCCGCCGGTATTAACTTTTTGCGAGTGACCATGCCCGAAGCCGGGGTTGAGTCGGAGGGTGATCGGCACCTGGTTTTCGCCGGTCAGGCCACGTTCCGACAACCGATCGAGCATGTCGGCACTGCCGAGGTTGACAGGGATTTTGTATAGCTCGATCCACTCAATCGCATCATCGTCGAACAGGTCGGCGGTAAAGACGACGTCATCGCTGCCCAAGTCGTAGCCTGCCTGCTGCGCTCTGAAAAGCTCTCCCGCGGTGACGGCATCGACCTTAACGCCGAGACTGCGCATCAACGCGAGCACTGCGAGATTGCTGTTAGCCTTCTGGGCATAACGAACCGTATCGAATGCCTGAACTTCGCGGACCCGCTTTTCGATGGTGGCGGCGTCATAAACCCATGTCGGTGTGCCAAAGGTCCTGGCAATCTTGTGAACGTTGTAAGGCAGCGTCGCGGGGTCGGTGGGGAGGGTAGCGGTCATGTGTTTCTTCAGTTTCGCAATTTACCGGCGACTTTGTCGCGTCGGCTGAGCGGTATTAGAGGATTTGTTTGGTCATGGCCCGGCGGATTTCGCGGTCGGCCTCTTTCTTTTTCAGGTCCTGACGTTTGTCGTGTTGTTTCTTGCCGACGCCGACGCCGATCTCGAGCTTGGCTCGGCCGTTCACAAAATACATCGCGAGCGGGACGAGCGTGACACCCTTGGATGAGGTCTTACCGAGCAGGTTAACGATCTCGCGTTTATGAGCGAGTAGTGTGCGGGTGCGTTTAGGGTCGTGTTGCAGCGGGCCGGCATGGGGGTAGTGGGCGATGTCGGCATTGAACAATTCGAGCTTAAGCTTCTTTGGATCGATTGCGACGTATCCCTCGGCCAGCGAGACATGGCCGTGCCGAATCGACTTAACCTCCGATCCGAGCAACTCAATACCACACTCGAGTTTGTCCGAGATCGCATAATCGTGAGTGGCTCGGCGGTTGACGATCCGCGGGCTGAAATTGTGCGAGGTCTTGCGTTTGGCCATGGCTTAGCAACGAGCTGTTAGAGCTTAGAGCCTATCAGGACGCAAGCGTTAGGCACAGTCTCAAGTCAGCAGAAACCGTATGGTTTGACCTCATGCCGCCAGCCGTGAGCTATCGTTTGTCACGCTCGATAAACGCATAGGCGTTGTGATTATGGATCGACTCGAAATTCTCCGAGTTGACTTGATACCACGCGATACGGTCTTCCTGATCGAGCGCGACGGCCAAATCGCGAACGATGTCCTCGACGAACTTCGGATTGTCGTAAGCCGCCTCGGTGACATACTTCTCATCCGGCCGTTTGAGTACCGCAAAGACCTGTGTGCTCGCACAATGCTCGACAATCTCAAACAACTCTTCGATCCACAGTGAACAACCTTCTGCGAATCGAATCCTGGCTTCCATGATGCACCGCTGGTTGTGTGCGCCGTAAGCGGAAATTTCCTTGGAGCAGGGGCAGAGGCTGGTCGCGGGGACTTTGATGCCCATGATGAAGTCGTCTGTGCTGTTGCTCGTGCACTCAAACGTTACTTCGATATCGAGTTTGCCGGGCATGCCCGAGACCGGGCCTTTCTTATCGATGAAGTAGGGGAAGCTCAGTTCGAGGTGGGCTTCCTCGGCTTCGAGTCGCTGCCGCATATCGCGGGTGACTTCCATGATGTCGTCGGAGTGGATCGACTCATGGTGATTGTTAAGCACCTCGAGAAACCGTGACATATGCGTGCCCTTCTGGTAGTGGGGCAGGCCGACGTACATGTTGACGTTAGCAACCGTGTGCTGGACCCCGCCCGTGGATTTGCATTTGAGCGTGATCGGGTATCTGATATCTTTGACCCCGACCTTGTCGATCGGCAGTCGGCGTTGATCAGGCGAGCCCTGTACATCGGGCATGGTCGCGTCGGTGGTGGTTGGAGCGGGGGGCATGGTGCGGGCCTTTGAGGAAAATGGGCCGACCATCCTAGGCGGGGTGACGCTGAGATACAACGTCTCGCGTGCATATCGCAGAGCGGGTCGTATAAACAATATTCATTTGTAGTAGGTCTACGGCAGTTCCGGCCCAAATGCGACGTCGGTCATGGTCGGCTCGTCCTTGCGAGTTTCGACCAGAACCAATTCGGGCAGTGGTGTGATATCGCGTCCCAGTGCGACGGCCGGCCAACTCTCGATGGCGGCTAACGCCTCCGCATCGCGGGTGTACGCATAGCTGGGCTCAACGATCACCAAAGGCTCGGGCTGCTGAACACAGCCGACCGCGAGCAGGCTGAGCGTGGCGCCAACTAACAGCGTTTTGAATGTTGCTAAATGCATGAGGCGGGATGTCTCGCCGGTCGAGGCGTTGGCCGAAATCCAGCAAGTCGTATTGAAGTAACGCATTGACAAGCCTTTCACGCCACCCTGGGGCTAGAATCGTTGCCGCATGGATGCGTCCCAACCCCTACAAGCCGGTTTATTCATTCAATCCGACGCGATTCCACCCTCGATACGCTTAGAAACAGGTCACACTGCGCGTCGACCCAGTCGGCAGAAGGCTCCCCCTGCGATGAGCCTGTGCGTGCTCGGCTCCGGATCCGGCGGCAACAGTTCGGTACTCCGTGTCGGCGATCAACACCTCCTGATCGACGCGGGCTTCGGTCCGCGTACGACCGCTCGCCGGCTCGCCCAGGCGGGGCTGACGCTGACGGACCTGTCCGCGATCTGCGTGACGCATTTTGACAACGATCACTTTCGCAAAAGCTGGGTCAAAACAATGGTTAGCCTCGGGCTGCCGCTGTTCTGCCATCATTGGCATCTGCCGGACCTGCGTCGGGTGCCGAGCAACCAGCAATTGTTCGAGGCGGGCTTGGTTCAGCCCTTCGATGAAAAGCCGTTCGAATTAGTCTCGGGCTTGCTCGTTAAAACGCTTCGCGTACAGCACGACCGGCAAGGCACGATCGCTTACCGCTTCGAGGCGGACGGTCCCGGGCTGAGCGTTGGCTTGGCAACGGACCTCGGCCACGCACCGCCTAAGCTATTGCTGCACATGGCCGGGGTCGACCTGCTGGCCATTGAGTCAAACTATGACGAGCGGATGACGAAACTCAGCAGTCGGCCGGCCTTCGTGAACCGCCGAAACCTTAGCGATTCGGGCCACCTCAGTAACGACCAGGCCTTCGCCGCCGTCCAGCGGATCGCCGAGCTCAGCCCCCATGGCAACCCTCGCCGGGTCGTGCTTTTACATCGTTCCAGCCAATGCAACCACCCGACCAAGGTCGCCCGCTGTTTCGCACAGGATCAAGCGTTGGCCAAGCGCGTCGTTCAGACGGACCAACGCCGACGCAGCCGATGGCTGCACGTCCCGCCACTCAAGCCGGTCCGACGGTTACAGATGACGCTGTCTGCGAATCTATTGCTCGGCTGAGTTGTACGATGCCTACGATCGGTAGATGACGCAATATCTTTCCACCCCAAAAATTGATCGACAGGGTTCTCGCTATACGCTGACGATGACTCAGCGGTTGGCTCTGCCTCCGGAAGATTTGTTTCCGTTCTTCGCGGACGCTCATAATCTCGAGCGGATTACGCCGGACACGGTCAAATTTGAGGTGCTCACGCCTAAACCGATCGAAATGCAGCAAGGCACCCCGATTGATTACAAGCTTCGGATCAAGGGCATCCCGCAGCGGTGGCGGACCGAGATCACCGCGTGGGAGCCGAATCGACGATTCGTGGATGAACAGCTCAAGGGGCCTTACAGACTCTGGCGGCATGAGCACCGGTTCGAATCGGATGGACAGGGCGGCACCGTCTGCGACGACCGCGTGGATTTCGAGATCGGCATGGGACCGCTCGGCCACCTCGCCGCTAAGCTGTTCGTTGTGAATGATGTTCGGAAAATTTTCACGCACCGCGCAGTCGTTCTCGACGAATTATTTAATCCAGAGCGGGAGATAAAGCCCAACGAATATCCAGATGAATTGCGAGAAAGCGGTGCGGAACCTCGACACGGTCTCCCCTCTCATGCCTGAGTTGTATTTGCTAATCAACGCCGCCGCGACGTGGTACATGGTCGGCCTGATTTGGCTGGTCCAGCTAGTCCATTACCCCCTGATGGATGGCGTCGGCCGTGAAGGTTTCATGCAATACGAAAAGCGACAC
>CAZFZS010000002.1:51984-155340 GCA_964523485.1 uncultured Phycisphaeraceae bacterium
GTGGTCGCCGTCGGAATGTTCGCAGAACTCGGCAGCGCGATCGCGCTGGTGATCTGGACCCCCGTAAATGTCCCAGTGGCCTTGGCGTGGGTTGGGCTCGCATTGGTCGGCTCGATCTGGCTGATGACCGCGATGATCCAAATGCCCGCTCATCATCGGCTTGGAGAAGGCTTCGATCATGACATACACCGCAGGCTAGTCGTGAGTAACTGGGGCCGAACCGTGGCTTGGACGGTACGCGGCATCCTAGTCGGCATCATGCTCTGGGGTGTTTTGTGACTCGGGCCGATCGGCTGGTCACGGTGGGCGAGTGCGGTCTGTATTGCAAAGCAGGTGATTTCTGGATCGACCCCTGGCGGCCGGTGGATCGTGCGGTCGTCACCCACGCCCATGCCGACCACGCCACCGCAGGGTGTGAGCGGTATCTTTGCAGCGACATCGGCAAACCTGTGTTGGCCAAGCGTGTCCAACCCGGCGCCCGGATCGAGGGCTTGGCCTACGGCGAGGCGACGACGGTCAACGGCGTGCATGTTTCGCTGCACCCTGCAGGACACCTGCTCGGCTCCGCCCAGATTCGTGTCGAACATCGTGGCCGGGTCGAGGTCGTCACCGGGGATTACAAAGTCGAGAAGGATGGGACCTGTGCCGCTTTTGAACCCGTGCAATGTCACCGCCTCATCACTGAATGCACCTTCGGCCTTCCGATCTACCGATGGAAACCCGAAGCGGAAATCGTGGCGGACATCAACGCCTGGTGGGGTGACAATCAGAAGGCCAGCCGAACCAGCGTCATCTTTGCTTACGCCTTAGGTAAAGCCCAACGCCTGCTGCACGCGGTCGATCGCAGCCTCGGCTCGATCGTCGTGCATGGCTCGGTGCAACGCTTCAACGACATTTACAAATCCGCTGGGGTCGACATGCCCGACACCACCACCTCTACTGAAGAAAGCCGAAAGGCGGTCAAAGGCAAGGGGCTGGTCGTTGCCCCGCCGTCGGTGTTGGGCACGACCTGGCTGCGGCGGTTCCGGCCACACTCCTTAGCCTTCGCATCCGGCTGGATGATGGTCCGCGGCAACCGCCGACGTAAAGGCGTCGACCGCGGCTTCGTGCTGAGCGACCACACCGATTGGCCGGGCCTGCTCCAGACCATTGAGGCCACCGGTTGCGAAAGCGTCGGCGCGACCCACGGCTACACCGCCGCACTTACCCAGTACCTCACTCAAAAAGGCCTCGACGCTGACGAAATCAAGACCCGTTATACCGGGGATGCAGAGGATGATTTGACCGCGGATGAACGCGAATAAACGCTGATTCAAAACAATGATTTCTAATCTGTGTTCATCCGCGTAGATCCGCGGTTACAAAAGTTCATGAAACGCTTCGCGAAACTTTACAACGCCATCGATCGCACGACGCGGACTTCTGAGAAGACCGCGGCGCTCAAGGCGTATTTCGAGTCGGCCCCTCCGGAAGATGCGGTGTGGGCACTACGGGTGTTGACCGGTCAGCGGATGATCCGAGCCGTGCCTTACCCCCGGCTCAAAGCTTGGGCAGCCGAGGCGGCGGGTCTCGAACCCTGGCTGTTTACCGCCTGTTACGACGCGGTGGGCGACCTGTCCGAAACACTCGCCCTCGTCCTGCCGGATCCGACTCAGGCGGACGTCGAGGACGAGCCCTTACATCAGGTCATTACCCAGCGGATTCAGCCGTTGTCACAGATGACCGAGGCGGAGCAGAAAGCCGCGGTGCTGGAAACCTGGTCACGATTCGATGCCGAGCAGCGATTTCTGTTTCACAAACTGATCTCCGGTAACTTCCGGGTCGGTGCAGCTCGCAAGGTGGTCATCAATGCGTTGGCAGCGGTCGCGGGGGTTGAGCCGGCGGTGATGCAGCATCGGATGACTGGTGGGATCGAAGCAACCGTGGAGGCGTACCAAGCGTTACTCAGCGGCGAGGGCGACGATGTGGCCCGGCCGTACCCGTTCTACCTCGCCCATCAGCTCGACGTTCCGCCCGAGTCTTTGGGCGACATCAATGATTGGCAAGCGGAATGGAAGTGGGACGGCATCCGCGCCCAGCTCATCCGCCGATCCGGGGAAACCCAACTCTGGTCACGCGGCGAAGAACTCATCAGCGAGGCTTTCCCCGAACTCCGTGCGGTCGGCGACGGGCTGACCGACGGCACGGTGCTGGATGGCGAAGTGCTCGCGTTTGAGAAAGATCGTCCGCTGCCGTTTTCCGCGCTGCAGAAACGTCTGAACCGCAAGGGGGTTGAGCCGATGCTGTTTGCCGACACGCCTGTCGTGTTCATGGTGTACGACCTGCTCGAATATGAAGGTCAGGACCAGCGGGAACTAAGTACGGATGAGCGGCGGGCAATTCTTGAACAAGTAATGCCGGATGACTCAGCGTTGGTTCTGTCACCGAAGATTGAGGCTGCAAGTTGGCAAGCGTTTACGGCACTTCGTGAAGAATCTCGGCAGCGCGGCGTCGAGGGTTTGATGCTTAAGAAAGCAGATGCGCCTTATGCTGCCGGCCGAGTCCGCGGGGCGTGGTGGAAATGGAAGGTCGATCCCTACACTTGCGACTGCGTGATGATCTACGCCCAGCGGGGCAGCGGCCGACGATCGAGCTTGTTCACCGATTACACCTTCGCCGTCTGGGCGGGCACCCCCGGCAGCAGCGAACTTGTTCCGGTGACCAAGGCCTACTCAGGGCTGACCGATGAGGAATTTGCCAAGGTCGATGCCTTCATCAAGCGGAACACGATCGGTCGGCAGGGCGGCTTCCGTGCCGTGAAACCCGAGCTGGTCTTCGAGATCGCCTTCGAGGGGATCGCCGAGTCAGACCGCCACAAGTCCGGCATCGCACTTCGCTTTCCGCGGATGCACCGCTGGCGGACCGACAAAAAGCCCATTGATGCCGACACGCTCGAATCGCTTCAAGCTCTACTCAAAGTGCACCAAAATCCATGAGCAGTTGCGGTGCCTCATAACTTTTCAACATACGGGAATTGATAGGCCAGCCTTCCTAAAATCGGCTTCAGTGCTTTTTAGTTCCTCGGAGTGTTTCATTTGTTAGATCTCAAGAAGAAGAGAAGATTTTTAGCAGTATCGGCTTGTCTGGTCGCTGCGTTTTTGTCCGGCTGTCAATATGTCGATCGCTCCCGGCCGACTCACTGGTCGCTGTCGCGAACCATGGCGGAGATCCCCGTGATCGAAACCGTTTCCAGCATTGAGTCCGACTGGGAGTCGATGGTTGCCGCTGCTGCCGAAGCTGATGTCGTGCTCGTCGGCGAAGTCCACGGCGACCCACGTGGCATCGCCGCGACCGGTGCGCTCTGGCAGGAACTGACTTCTCGGGCCGACGACGCGGCACTTGCGTGGGAGATGCTCGAACGCGATGAGCAGGTATTTATCGACGACTTTCTCGCGGGCCTGACCTCCGAGCGGGAACTGATGACCAGCCCCGCCCACCTCGCGGTCAAGGGCGACCACCGCAAAGCGGTTCAATGGGCCAAAGCGTCCGGCCGGCGGGTCATCGCCGCCAATGCCCCGCGGCGGTACGTCAAGTTCATACGGCAATGGGGCTACGAGGCGGTCGATACGCTTACCGAAACGCAGCGGGCGACTTTCGTGCTGCCGACGCATCAGCCGAACAATGCGTATCGGGATCGTTTCGATGAGGCGATGGCAAAGCACACCGGCGGGCCGGGCGAGACCAAAGCGGACTATTACCGCGCTCAATTAGTTTGGGATGCCACCATGGCCGACGCCGTCAGCCGAACACTCGACGACGGCCACCGCCCGGTCATGCTGATCGTCGGCCGATTTCACGTTGCCAACGACGGCGGCCTGACGCAGATGCTGCGGGCACGTCAACCCGATGCGAAAATCGTCACGATTGCCCAGTGGCACAGCGATCGCCCGGATGAGCCGATGGACGCCGAGATGGGCGACTGGGTGCTCGATATCGCCAAGCCCGATCCGCCCGACCCCGAAGCCGAGGCGGCAGTCGATCCGTCGAGTGAGTCTGCTGAACCGAGCGAAGAAGACACTGCCGGGGGCGGGGTCGATGAGGAACTGGAATCGCTCGAAGCGGTGCTCGATTGAGTGCTGATCTCGCCGAGCAATGGTTCCGGAACAAGATCGGTGAGCCGTTCGACTTTCAACTTGAGACATGGCAAGCCCAGGCGGCTGGCCGATCTGGTTTGCTTCACGCCCCAACCGGCATGGGCAAGACCTTTGCCGCCTGGCTGCCGAGCCTGACACGCTGGCTTGAAAAACATCCCGACTCGAGCAAGTGGAACCCGGATCGGCCTGAATCTTTGCAAACCCTATGGATCACGCCGCTTCGGGCATTGGCGACCGATACGGAGCAGAGTATTCACGAACCGGTCCAGGCTTTGAAGCTGCCCTGGACCGTGCAGCGTCGTACTGGGGACACGCCCGCATCCATCAAGAAACAGCAGCGGACTCGCTTGCCGACCTGTCTGGTCACGACGCCCGAGAGTTTGTCGGTCTTGCTCAGCTATGCCGACGCCCCCCGAAAGTTTGCGGGGCTGAAAACCGTGATCGTGGATGAATGGCATGAGTTGATGTCGACCAAGCGTGGCACACAGACCGAACTCGGTCTGGCTCGGCTGCGAGAACTCAACCCCGATCTTATGACATGGGGCCTGTCCGCAACGCTGGGCAACCTCGAGCAGGCGATGCATGTTCTGCTCGGCTCGAGAGCGGATGAGGGATTGATGATTCATGGCCCGGGGCAGAAGGAAACGACCGTCACCACCGTGCTCCCGCCGGATGTCCAGCGGTTTCCTTGGGCGGGCCACCTGGGCATTCGTCAGCTCGATGAGGTGCTCAAGGTGCTGGACGATGCGAAGAGCACGCTGCTGTTTACCAACACGCGGTCGCAAGCGGAGATCTGGTTCAATGCCATTACGACAACCCGCCCGGACTGGGACGGACAGGTTGCCTTGCATCACGGCTCAATCGATCGCAAAACTCGTAAGCAAGTCGAAGACCGGTTGCGCGAGGGTTCTCTGCGTTGTTGCGTTTGCACATCTAGCCTCGATTTAGGCGTTGACTTTTCGCCGGTGCAGCGGGTGATTCAGGTCGCGTCGCCGAAAGGTGTCGCGAGGATGCTGCAGCGGGCGGGGCGGAGTGGCCATCAGCCGGGGCAACCCAGCCGACTGTTTGGGGTTCCGACTCATGCTCTGGAGCTACTCGACTTCGCCGCCGCCCGGGATGCGGCGGAGCTAAAGATGATCGAGTCTCGGCTGCCATTGGATCGGCCTTTGGATGTCCTGGTACAACACCTTGTGACCATTGCGATGGGCGGAGGGTTTGAGCCCACCGCGATGCTCAACGAAGTGCGATCGACCTACGCCTATCGTGACCTGAGCGATATCGAATGGCAGTGGGGATTGGATTTCGTTCGGCGGGGCGGGCCGACGCTGACAGCCTATCCGAGATTTTGCCGTGTCATCGAAGATGAGAAGGGCCGTTTCGTCGTCGCTTCACAGGGCATTGCGAAAGCCCACCGCATGGCGATCGGGACGATCACGTCTGATGCGATGATCACGGTGCGGATGTCGCGCGGCAAGCGATTAGGAACCGTGGAAGAAAGCTTTGTGGGTCGGCTTCGGCCGGGCGATAAGTTCGTCTTCGCCGGCCAACTCCTGCAGCTGGTCCGTGTCCATCAAATGACCGCAACGGTTAAAAAAGCGATTGGCAAAAAAGCCCAGGTCACCAGTTGGCAGGGCAGCAAGGCCCCGCTTTCGACGGAATTGGCCGATGCGGTCCGCGATCGGCTGGACCGATACGCCCGGCTGGGCCTGATGCCCGATGACCCGCCGGAGGTCGAAGCCCTCGCTCCACTGCTCGAACTGCAACACCAGTGGTCAGCGCTGCCTAGGTCGGATGATTTGCTCATTGAAACGACCACCACCCGCGACGGCGAGCACTGGTTTTTATTTCCGCTGCAGGGTCGACTCGTTCATGAGGGCTTGGCCACGCTGCTCGCCCATCGATTGACCGCTTCCGCTCCGCGGACCGTCACCGCGACTGTGAACGATTACGGCTTGGAAATTCTCTCGGCCGACCCGCTTGAATTGAACGAGGACGATTGGCGAAACCTGCTGGGTGGCGATCGACTGCTCGAAGATTTGCTCGCTTCGCTCAACAGTTCGGAACTCGCCCGCCGACAGTTCCGCGACATCGCACGGATCGCCGGGCTGATCAATACTGGCTACCCCGGCGAATCCGTCAGCAGCCGACACCTGCAAGCCTCCAGCGAATTGTTTTTCGATGTGTTTACCGAGTTCGACCCGGAAAATCTGTTGCTGGACCAGGCCCGACGGGAGGTGCTGGATCGGCAACTTGAAGTTGGCCGGCTCCGCAATGCATTGGCCAAGCTCGAGGACCAGCGGATCGTGATCCAGCGGCCCGAGGGATTGACGCCATTGGCATTTCCGCTCTGGGCCGAGCATCTGCGGGAACAGCACATGAGTACGCAGTCTTGGGAGGAGCGGGTCGCTAAGATGGTGGCCCGGCTCGAGGCCCGAGCGGACAAGGCGACGCCGAATCATGGATGACTTGGCGTATCAACTCGAAACCTGGAACGGAGTCCGGGACATGGCAGAGGTGACCTGGGGAGGGCAGGACTGGGTCCTGCGGGCGGATCGCAGCGTTTATTGGCCTAGCCGAAAAACGCTGATCCTGGCGGACCCGCATTTTGGCAAGGCGTCGACTTTTCGTGCCGCCGGCGTGCCGGTGCCGAGCGGGACAACCAAGCACATCCTCGATCGCATCGATGAGGCGCTTAAAGCGACAGGAGCCGATCGGCTGATTGTGCTCGGCGACTTTTTTCACAGCAAAATCGGCGTAAGCGATGACCTGCTCGAACAACTCCGCATCTGGCGGCAACGCTGGGATGGCCTGACACTCTGCAACATCCGTGGCAATCACGACCGGCAGGCAGGCGACCCTCCGGAAGAACTGAAAATCGACTGCTGTCCCGAGCCATTGATTGAGCGACAGGGCGGGGAAGATTCGCCGATTGCCTTTACGCACGAGCCGCAGACGATGAAAGACGCCTCGGTGTTATCAGGTCATCTGCACCCTGCGATCAAGCTCAGCGGCCCGGGCGGGGATCATCTGCGGATGGCATGTTTCTGGTTCACGCCAAGCGTCGCGGTGTTGCCGGCTTTTGGAGCATTTACGGGGATGGCGCCGATTAAGCCGAGTGCGGGCGATCTGGTTTTTGCGGTCGGGCCAACGTCGGTAACAAAAGTGGTTGGCAGCGGCACCACGATGCCCGGCCGTGGCCGACGGCGGCGAAGACAGCCACGCGGAATGGCGGCGGGCGAGTTCAAGCAGCGGGCCGATTGATGCCTGGCTTGGTTTAAACGGGACAGCCTTGCTTAACACGCGATATGCAGCGATGGCTCGCCAACCTGGCTAGGACTCTCGCAGCTGTTTCGGCAAGGCGGCCGGGGACGACGCTCTGCATCGCGGTCGTTTTGCTGGGGGGGGTATTGGCGACAGCCATCCCAAACACGCGGTGGGTCGGCTTGGATGACGTGGTCAATGCGGATGCGTTCTGGGTGCAGCGGATACAAGATTGGCTGAAAGGGTTCGGCTACGACCGGACGCTACTGGTGCTGATCGACTGTGGTGATGAATCTGCCGACCGAGCCGCCGCGATAGAAGCTTCTCGATGGTTGGCCGAGTCGCTTTCGCAGGACCCGCGGGTCAGTCGGGCTTTTTCGGGGTTTGATACCACTGAAGTCCACCCCAAGTTACTGATGACCCAGCCGACGCCGATGGTTCAACAGGTCATGGGGCAGTTGAAAAATGTCCGGCCGATGCTAGCCGCGTCCACGCCCGGCGACATGCTGATGCAGGCCATGCGAGATGCAGCTGCGGTCCAAACCAATAACCAGAATTCCGAGACTGAACAGGATGCTGATTCGGGTCTGGGTGTTGCGGCAGATGTCTTCGTTTCCATCATGACGGCGTTCGAGAGGCGAGTCGAGCAGCCCGAAGGTGAGCTGGATGTCGGGTTGTTGGACGCGATGCGAGACGCGGTGATTGGCACCTCCTGGCAGCCGATTTTTGCTGATTCGGATCATTTGCTTGTAATCGTAGCGGGTGTCGAGGACCAGCCCGCCAGCGATGTCTACCGGGCGGTCCGGTCGTACACGATGTCAGCCGGTTCGCGTTTTGATGTGGAGATTCATGTCACCGGTGCGCCGGCGTTGCGGACGGAACTCGAGCCGCAACTGAATGAACTGACACTGAAAATCATCGCCGGACTCGCGGCGGGCTTGCTGTTGCTATGCGGCTTCGCGTGGCGGAGTTTGCGGTATGCCTTGCTGCTGGCAGTGAGTTGGCTTTGGGTTGCGGCGATGACTCTCGCTAGCAGCGTGCTGCTGCTCGGAAATACCGTCGGTTTTGGATTGTTGGTGGCTTACCTGATGGTTTTCTTATTGTCGGCTTTATCGTTGGTGGTCGTGTTGGGGGCAATGGTGCGTTCACGAAACGCCTTGCGGGCGGTGGTGGCGGTCGGGCCGGGCGTGTTGACGCTTGTGACTCTGCAGGCGGCGGCGGTGCTGCCGGTGGTCTTCGCCGATTTGCCGCTGCTTAGAACAATTGCAGTCGTGGCGATATGCGGGGCGGTTTACACCGGGCTGGGCAGCCTTTGTCTACCGATCGCTTTGGAACGTGTGACACGGCCTACGGGCCGCAGACAATTGCTGGAACGCCGAGGTTTCGTGTTGGCTCTGCGACACTTCGCGGGCCGGCGTAGACGAGGCATCTGGATTACTTCGGCTGTTGTTTTCGCAGCCATGGTCACGTTGTCGTGGTGGGTGCCACGAGGCGGCAGCGTTTTGAACCTGTTGCCGCAAGATTCCACTGCGGTGCAGGGGCTGCAGATTCTCGATTCGAGCGAAGGTGTGACCCAGCCTTTTGCAGCCAGTTTGCACAATAGTCTTGCAGCGGTTCAAGAGCAGCGAGAAAAGTACAAAACGATGAGCGTCGTCGCGGGTGTCGGCGGGGCGGGCATGTTGGTCAGCGATGATGAGCCCGGCAAGTTGGCTGCTCGCGAGACATTGCGTCAGTACCTTGCCGATGCTTTACAAGCAATTGAATCCGGACCCGATGGCGGCACGCAACAGGCCGCCATGCTGCCTGCGACGGTGAGGGGATTTGCCGGTCTGTTGAATCTTGCAGCCAGTCGCGCGTCGCCTGAACGAGCCGAGGCTTTTCAGGAAATGCGAGAGGCGGCCGATCGATTCACGGACAGCCTCGGAGCGTTACCGGCGGATGAATCACAGGTAGTCCTGGCCGCCATCCAGCAAGACTACACCGCCGCGCGCCGGGAACTCGCAGCCATGATTGAGTCTCTCACCGATCCACAATCGATCACGCTCGACACGCTTGGCGATGATTTTGATTTGTTTAGCCAATGGGTCATGCAAAAGAACGGTCAAAAAATGTTTGCGATGTATATATATCCCGCAAAGCGAGCGGGCGATCAAAGCGAAATTACGAACCGCGATTTCATATCGCAGATGCGTCGGGTGGTCCCCGATCTCACCGGGCCGTTGGCATTCGAGTACGACCTTTTGATAGAAGTGGCTAGACCGATTAGAAATGTCGGTGGAGCAGGAGTATGTTTGCTGCTCATCGGTTTAGCGGTATGCACCGGCCGATGGTGGGCGCCGTTGGTCGTCTCCGTAACGGTGATCGCCGGGGCGTTTTGTACTTGGTTTCTGCTCGGCCTGCAGGGGCAACCAGTAACCCTGGTCACGCCTTTGGCTTGGGTATTGCCTGCGTTCGTTCTCGTGGGTTTTGGCTGCCTGTTGTTGACGCCGGGGACGGCCAGGTCGCCGAATGACTCGACCCGATATCTTGCGGTGACCGATGGTTGCGGATTATTGCTTGCGGCGATGCTGATTTCTTTGGCGGCGTTCCGCTCGATCGATTCGCCTGCTCTCTTGGCCCTGGCTGGAGCGGTGGCGGGGGGGATGCTCGCGGCTAGTCTGATGCTGGTTTTGCTGAGTGCAGCGGCCGAGGCTTGGGCGGTCGCTCGGCGGCCGGGCCGCGGCGGGCGGCGAAAAACGTTTTCAATATCTGGCCACACTCACGCTCCAACACGCCAGCGGTGATCTTCATCCGGTGATTGAATCGCGGCTCATCGCAAAGGCGATGAAGCGAATCGACGCAACCCATATTCGGGTCCTTGCAGCCGTAGATCACATGCTCGATGCGGGCGTTGACCATGGCCCCGGCACACATCGGACAGGGTTCAAGCGTCACCGCCAGACTGCAGCCGTCCAGCCGCCAATTGCCGACACGGCGGGCCGCTTCGCGCATAGCCAGGATTTCCGCGTGCGCGGTCGGGTCCGCATCGACCTCCCGCCGATTGAAGGCTTGGCCCAGGATGTTCTCACCCCTGAACACCACCGCGCCGACCGGCACCTCTCCCGCTTCCGCAGCCTTGTGGGCCAAGCGTAGAGACTGCTGCATCATCTCGAGATGGATCGCTTGATCGGATTTTCCAGGGATCGCCGCAGCCATGGATCGAGGTTATAGCCGATCCTGGGTTCAGGCCAGTGTCAGTTCAGCGTGCAGCCGTTTTCCGTTGGTCCGGGATCGACTCTGTCGGCGAGTAGCACTGTTTGATGCATCGCTTTCAACTCGCGGATCAGCATATCCACTCGCAACGAGGGGTCAGTCTCCCGTAATGCCTTGTATCGCGTCTCGACATCGCTGCAGATATTCAGTAATGCGAGATCGGCTAAGACCGGCGTGGGTAGCTCTGATGTCGCCCACTGCCGGACCGCGGACACCACCGACAATCGTCCGAGGCAGGGGTCGTTGATCAGGCGATCCAACTCATGGCGTTGGTCCGTTAGGTCGATCTCCATCAGATCGTCATCCGGGAGAGGTCGCAGCCGGGCCAAGCGATAACCCTCTTCATCTGGCTCGATTTCCTGCTCGACTTCCGCCCGAGCCAGACCATGTAGCAGCAGCGTGTATCGGCCGTCGTCAAGCCGTTGGTGGCGGACGATGTAGCCGACGCAGACGGTTTGACGAATGGGGGGATTGCCTTCGTAATCACGTCGCCAATCGTCGCCGGCAAAAGTCGCCATCGCGATGAGCCCGTTACTGTCCAAAGCCTGCCGGGTCATGGCCCGGTAGCGGGGTTCAAAAATATGAAGCGGCACCGAGGTATGCGGCAGCAGCACGCAGGCATTGAGCGGGAACAATGCGATCGGTTTGGAGAAGTCGACAACGACCTGCTCGGAAGCCATGGGCCATCATAGGCGGCGCTGCGGCTTCAATGCGTTGTCTAAGCAAGCGGTGATTATTTTTTTCTTAGCTTCGGTGGCTTGAGCGTGAGTTCAGGCTGCTTCATCGTGACCATGTGGCCGGGGGGGATGGAATTGGTGATGAAGACTGAGCCGCCGATGGTCGCGCCTTGGCCGATGACGGTCGCGCCGCCGAGGATGATGGCCCCTCCGTAGATGGTGACATCGTCTTCGATCGTCGGGTGACGCTTGAGTCCCCGCCAATCCTGGCCGCCCTTGGTCGAGAGGGCGCCGAGGGTGACGCCTTGATACACCTTGACGCCCCGACCGATGGTGACGGTTTCGCCGATGACGATGCCGGTGCCGTGGTCGATGAAGAACGACTCGCCGATGTCCGCGCCGGGGTGGATTTCGATGCCGGTTTCGTTGTGGGCGATCTCAGAAAAAATTCGGGCGAGCAGATTGAGTTTGAGCTTGTAAAGCTCGTGGGCATAGCGGTGGATGAAGATCGCATCGATGCCGGGGTAGCAGAAGATGGCTTCGTCGGTCGAGGTTGCGGCGGGGTCGCCGTCAAAGGCGGCTTGTACATCCAGCGAAAGCAGACGACGCACCTCTGGCAGCCGCTTTAGAAACGCATCGGTTTTTTCGCGGGCGATTTCATCGCATTTCGGGCAGTCATCACCGGGGTTCGCCTCCCCCTTGCTGTTGAGAAGATACCGCTCGGTTTGGCGGATTTGCTCGTAAATCAGCGCATCGGTCCGCTGCAGCAGATCCAGCGTGTGCGGCAGGATGCTTTCGCTGGTCAGTCGCGAATCCTCGAAGAATCCAGGAAACGTGAGCCGACGCAACAGCTCGACGATCCGCACGCAGCAGTCCCGGCTCGGCAGAAAGGTGGCATCAATGTGCTGGGTCCGCGGATCGTCAGCGAAGGTGTCGACCAGTTCCCGGGCGAGGTCTTGCAAAAGCGGCGAAGGGTTTAGGGTTGAATCAGACATGGGTCGATCCGCGGATTCGCAGAGCCTCATCCGCAGCTTAGTTGGTTTGTCATCGTTTAATAACCGGGTGGGAGGCGGGCGTCCTGGTCGTCGTCATCCGGGTCGTCGAAGTGATCGGGGCCGGCGCCAGCGTCCTGCGGGTGTCGGCCGGTCTCCACGGTGATGCGTGAACGGATGCCGCCTCGGCCTTTCCAGTCGGTGGTGAGCTGCATCCAGATCGGTTGCATCGCCTTCTCAAGATCGTCCGCAATCTTGTTGGTAACCGCTTCGTAGAAGATGCCGTCGTTGCGAAACGACTGGTAGTAGAGCTTCAGGCTTTTGAGTTCGACGCAGTGTTTGCCGGGAATGTACTGCAGGGCAACGCTGCCGAAGTCGGGGTGGCCGGTCTTCGGGCAGACGCTGGTGAACTCGTCGCTGATGTGGTCGATGACGAAGCTTCGCCCCGGGTTGGGGTTGTCAAAGCATTCGAGCAGGGCGGGGTCGGGCATGGGGTCAAGTTTAGCCCGACGTGGGCCGATGTGTCGGGAGCGTTATACTTCCGGGCCTGATGAATAAAAAGATCACGCAAGACGATGTCCGGCAAGTCGCCAAGCTCAGCCGGCTTCGGCTGACCGAGGACGAGGTCAGCCATTTCACCGAGCAACTCGCCTCGGTGCTCTCACATATCGATACGCTTAACGAGTTGAACCTTGATGATGTCGAGCCGTTGACCGGCGCGATCGATCACAGCAACGTCACGCGGATCGACAAAGAGCAGTCGGGCCTGTCGCCCGAGGCGGCCTTATCCAACGCACCGGGCAAGGCGGGGCCGTACTTCACGGTGCCGCGAGTATTGAAGTGATAGGTGCTCGTCTGTTCGACTCCACAAAATCACCACTCTGAATTTATCTCACGATCCGCATGGAATTTCATCACGCTAGTTTGATCGACACGCGCGACGCCATTGCCTCGAAGAAGGCGACAGCAGAGCAGGTCACCCGCAGCCTGTTGGATCGTATCGATCGGCTGAATCCGACGCTTGGTGTCTTTCAGGAAGTGCATCACGAGCGTGCCCTGCAGCGGGCGCAGGCAGTGGATCGCGGCGAGATCGCCGGCCCCTTGGCGGGCGTGGGGTTGGCGGTGAAAGATGCGTTGTGCACTGCGTATGGGCATACGACCTGCAGCTCGAAAATGCTCGCGAATTATCGCTCGCCATTCACGGCGACGGTCGTGCAGCGGCTGGAAGACGCAGGTGCCGTTGTGCTTGGCAAGACGCGGATGGACGAATTCGCACTCGGGTCAAGCTGTGAAAACTGCGCTTTTGGCGGGACAAAGAATCCGTGGGACCTGGATCGCGTGCCCGGCGGCTCGTCGGGGGGAAGTGCGGCGGCTGTGGCTGCGGGGCTGTGTCACGTTGCATTAGGCTCGGATACGGGCGGATCGATTCGACAGCCCGCATCGCTTTGCGGCGTGGTGGGGTTCAAGCCGACATATGGCCGGGTATCACGCTATGGCCTGGTCGCCTGTGCATCCTCGCTGGATCAGGTCGGGCCGTTCACCCGCACAGTGCAGGACGCCGCGCTGGTCACGCAGATCATGGCCGGCCACGACCCGCGGGATTCGACCTGTGTTGATAAACATGTTGACAGCGAATTAGCTGACTTGGGATCACCAACCAACCCGCCACGCATTGGCCTGGCAAAGCAGTATGCGCAGCAGGACGCCAATCATCCCGCCGTCCAGCAGGCACTCGAGCAGGCTGCCGAGTCGCTTGAAAAGCGGGGGGCGTCAATCGTCGAGATTGACCTGCCGCACACCCATTACGGCATCCCGACCTACTACGTCCTGATGACCGCGGAAGTCTCCTCGAACCTCGCACGTTACGACGGTGTGCACTTCGGTCACCGCACCTCGCTCGACGTCCCATCTGATGAAAACAGCACGGCGTTTCTCTACAGCCAATCCCGCGAAGAGGGCTTCGGCGACGAGGTCAAGCGTCGCATCATGCTCGGGACCTACGCGCTTTCCAGTGGTTATCACGAGGCGTATTACGACAAGGCGCTTCGGGTCCGCCGACTGATCAAGCAGGATTTCGACCGGGCTTTTGAGCAATGTGATGCGGTGCTCTGCCCGACGACGACCGGCCCAGCCTTCCGCCTGGGCGAGAAGGTCGACGATCCGCTGGCGATGTATTTGAACGACGTCTACACCGTCAATGCGAATCTGGCCGGCCTGCCTGGCGTCAGCGTTCCTGCCGGTTTCGCGGAGGTCGATGGCAAAAACCTGCCAGTCGGCCTGCAATTCATCGGCCCGGCCTTCGACGAAGCACGCCTCTTACAGATCGCCAAACTCTACGAATCCCAGGCCCCGCCGCTGCGGCTGCCGGAACTGTGACCCGTTCATCAGCTCAAACCCCGAGAAAGCGACATGCCCGACAAATCCATACCCACGCTCGGCATCGATCTGGGCGGGACCAACATCCAGTGTGCCTTGGTCGTCGACAACAAGGTTGTTGCCCGTGACAGCACCAAGACCAAGGCGGCTGAGGGTTCCGATGAGGTGATCAAACGCATCGTCAAGATCGCAGACAAAGTCATCAGTGCATCCGACTACAAGCGAAGCGAAGTCAAAGCGCTGGGCATCGGCGCTCCCGGAGCTATTGACATCTCTAAAGGTGTCGTCATCAAAGCCCCGAACCTCGGATGGAAAGACTTCCCGCTGGCGAAGGTGCTGGCCAAAGAGGTCGACATGCCGGTCGTCGTGGATAACGATGTAAACGTGGGTGCTTGGGGCGAGCACGTCGCGGGGGCTGGGCGGAAGCACGACGATCTCTTCGCGATTTTCGTGGGCACAGGTGTCGGCGGCGGGTTCGTGTTCGATGGCAAGCTGTACCACGGCCGAATGTTCACCGCCGGCGAGGTCGGGCATACGCTGCTGCGGGCCGATGCCGGGCTGGGTCGACGCACAGTCGAGGAACTCGCCAGCCGATCGAGCATGGTCCGATTGATCGTGCAGTTGATTGAGTCCGGCCGGGAGTCCGTCATCACCGACCTGGTCGAGGGTGACCTGAGCCGTGTGCGGTCCAAGGTCCTGGCACAAGCTTTGAAAGCCGACGACCCGCTGACAAAGGAGGTGGTCCAGCGGGCAGCCTTTTACATCGGCGTCAGCATCGCCAATGTCGTCACGATGCTGAGTTTGTCCTGCGTGGTCGTCGGCGGCGGGGCAACCGAAGCCATGGGTGAGACTTGGATGCGTTGGATCCGCGAAGCGTTCAATAACTATGTATTTCCGAAAGATTTGCAGTCCTGTGAAATACTGCCCAGCGCGTTGGAAGATGATGCGGGGACCATCGGGGCGGCTCATCTGGCACTTGCTCAGGTTTGATTTAAGCCTCGAAAACGGAAATTTTGTGAAAATAGGTGGAATACGGGGGTTGATTCCGCTTTTCAACGAGCCTAAAAGTTGTAGACTGTGCATCGCATGGGTCGATAAAAATCTTATTAACTTGCTTTCTCCCCTCCGCCCCGTTGTCGCTTCGGCAACAGCGGGGTTTTTTTCCTAAGCTACGCGACTCACTCCAGAAATGAATCCGATTCAGAACTCGCGACCCGCCACCATGTTGGAAATCCACGCTCACCACAGCCGCCAAGATGCCGAAACCCGCTGCCCGATCACCCCAGCGGTCGTGAAAAAATGGGTGGGGAAAGGGCTGAAAGTCACGTTCGATGCTGGCATCGGCCAAGGCTCGTCGATCAGCAATGACGAATTGACCGCCGCGGGTGCAACCCCGGCCGAGGGCGACTGCATCGCCGGGGCGGACATCGTCGTCACCGTCGGCCCGCCCGAAGCTGAAACGGTCCGCAAAATGAAACCGGGTGCGGCCCTCGTCGGCCTGCTCGAACCCTTGCAACAACCCGAACTGGTCACCGCTGCGAAGGATGCCGGGGTCACCCTGGCGTCGATGGAATTCATCCCGCGAATCAGCCGGGCCCAGTCCATGGATGCATTGAGCAGCCAGGCCAACCTTGCGGGATATAAGGCCGTGTTGATCGGGGCCGACCACTGCCCGAAGCTGCTGCCCATGCTCATCACCGCGGCGGGCACGCTGGCCCCAGCCCGCGTTTTGGTCGTCGGCGTGGGCGTGGCAGGCCTGCAAGCCATCGCCACCGCCAAACGGCTGGGCGCGATCGTTGAGGCCTACGACGTACGACCCGAAACCAAGGAGCAGGTCCAGTCGCTTGGCGCTCGCTTTGTCGAGCTTCCGGGTGCGGCGGGTGCCGATGCCTCGGGAAAGGGCGGCTATGCCAAAGAACAGACGGACGAGCAGCGTCAGCAGCAGGCCGACCTGATGGCCAAGCATGTGACCGGGGCCGACCTGGTCATCACCACGGCTGCCGTTTTCGGCAAGGCGCCGCCGCTGCTGATTCCCGCCGATGTGATCCGCCGGATGAAGGCCGGCTCAGTGCTTGTTGATATGGCCGCGAACCCCAAGCATGGACGAGGCAACGCGGAATCCACCAAGCCCGGTGAGGTGACGCAAGTCGAAACCGAAACCGGCGGCCAGGTAACGCTCATAGGCACGACCAATCTGCCGGGCCTCATGCCCGTCCACGCCAGCCAGGTTCTCGCGAACAACATCTACGCTCTGATCGAAACCTGCCTCAAGACGCCCGCCCCAGAAGTAGAAGCATCGGATCAGGACCAGCCTACAGATCCGTCATCGCTCGAGTTGCACTTCGATCTCGAAGATGAGATTCACAAAGGCATGCTCATCACCCACGACGGCCAAATCACCAACGACCTGGTCCAAGCCGCCATCGCCAACCCAACCTGATCAATCGACTCTCCCCCGCTTTCCTAACGCCAAACCACTAGCAACTAATCATGACCACCCTCGCCGCCAGCATGATGGAAGCCAACCCGTTTATCATCGGGCTGGTCGTCTTTGTCCTCGCGATCTTCGTCGGCTACGAGCTGATCAGCAAGGTTCCCTCGACCCTGCACACACCACTCATGTCCGGGTCGAACGCGATTTCGGGTATTACGATTGTCGGGGCATTGATGTGCAGCTTCTCCGACAGCTTCGGCCGAGTCGGCGTGATCCTCGGTTTCCTCGCGATCATCTTCGCCACGATCAACGTCGTCGGCGGCTACCTCGTGACGCAGCGCATGCTTCGCATGTTCGGGTCAGAAGGGGCCAAGGGGCCAAGTGACCGAGGGGCCAAGTGACGGTTATGCGATCATTTCGACGATCGTGATGCCCCATATTTCTGACCGACTGATCTCTGCTAACACTCGACCCCTCGACCCCTGCACATGCTTACCCTCGCACTATCTGCCGTCGATTGGCTGACCCTCGCCTACCTGCTCGCCGCGGTGCTGTTCATCTTCGGCTTAAAGATGCTTGGTAAGGTTGCCACCGCTGCCAAGGGCAACCTGATCTCCTCGATCGGGATGCTCGTTGCCACCGTGGCGACCTTCTTCCTGCTCACCGGCGATACGGCGATCAGCCTGGTCTGGGTCATCATTGCTTTGATCATTGGTAGCGCCGTGGGCGTCATCATGGCGACCCGCGTACAGATGACCGCCATGCCCCAGATGGTTGCCCTGCTCAACGGCTTCGGCGGCATCGCCTCATTGCTGGTCGCGACAGGGGATTATTTCAATAACCGAAAGAGCTACGTCGCTTATGCCGAAGCTCTGGATCTGGCGAGTAAATACAGCACTGACATGCAGCTGCCCAGCCTTTGGCCAGCCCTGCTCGCGACCGGCCTCGCGACCATCATCGGGGCGATCACCTTCACCGGCTCGCTGATGGCCTTCGGCAAATTGCAGGGCGTCAAGTGGGCCCCCGATCAGCCGGTCCAACTGCCCGGCCAACGCTGGATCGTGCTCGGCGGACTAGCGGCCTGCCTGATCTTCACCATCTTGCTCATCGCATTTCCCGGGGCGTGGTGGCTGGTGGTGGTCATGACGCTGCTCGCCCTGGCGATCGGCGTGCTACTGGTCATCGGTATCGGCGGGGCGGACATGCCCGTCATCGTTGCGCTGCTCAACAGCTACTCCGGCCTCGCCGCCGCGATGGCGGGCTTCGTCCTCAACAACGTCGCACTCATCATTACGGGCTCTCTGGTCGGCAGTTCCGGGCTGATCCTCACGAATATCATGTGCAAAGCGATGAACCGCTCGCTCATGAACGTCCTCTTCGGCGGCATGGGCGCAGCCCCCGGAAAATCGCAAGCGTCGGCAACCAGTGAAATGGCTTCCGGGGGCACCGCCACCGAATCCGCCCCTGGCGACGCCGCGATCGTCCTCGAAGCCGCCCGCCAAGTCGTCGTCGTGCCGGGCTACGGCATGGCGGTTGCCCAAGCCCAGCACGCGGTCAAGGAACTGGCCGGCGAATTGGCCGAGCGTGGCATCAACGTCGTCTACGCGATCCATCCCGTCGCCGGCCGGATGCCGGGGCATATGAACGTCTTGCTCGCCGAGGCGGGTGTCGATTACGACGTGCTGCTCGACCTCGAGCCGAGCAACGCCCAGTTCCCGCAATCGGATGTCGCGCTGGTCATCGGTGCTAACGACGTGACCAACCCCGCCGCCCGTCACGACCAGAGTTCACCGCTGTATGGCATGCCGATCCTCAACGTCGATCAGGCCCGGACCGTGTTCGTCATCAAGCGCAGCCTCAACCCCGGCTTCGCGGGCATTCAGAACCCGCTCTACTTCCAGGACAACACCCGTATGATCTTCGGCGACGCTAAGAAAGTCGTCAGCGAACTCATCAGCGAGTTGGAGCAGATCTGAATGTAAAAGAAAGCCGAGGGATGGCCACCCCTCGGCTTTGCTCAATTTTTTTCCAGTTTCGTTATTCGTCCACCGACAATCCACTCGGCGACATAAATCGAATCGTCCGGCCCGAAGCACCCCCCGTGCGGGCTGTTGAACTTGCCCGGCTGCACATGCTCGGTCCCGGCGAGGTTCGGCCACCCCTCCGGTCGGGGCTCGTCCACGACGGCAGGATTCGCGCCCAATTCGGCAACGACATTCAGCTTCATATCGAGCACCTTCACGCCGGTCATCAGTTCCGGCACGAGGATCAGCCCGTTATGGAAGTCGAACATGCATGGGCTGTGAGTGACTTCATTGTTGGCTTTGATGAATTTGCCGTCGTTGTCGTAGACCGCGATGCGTCGGTTGCCGCGGTCGGCGATGTAAAGGTTGCCATCCGGGCCGAAGCGTAGGCCGTGCGGGCAGTTGAAACGCATCGATTCTTCGTCGCCGAGAATTGTGGATTTGTAGTTTCCATCGCTGGCGTACCGATGGATCGCCGAGCCGCCGTAGCCGTCGGCGACCCAGATATCACCGGTGGCGGGGTCCTGATCCGCCCATGTCGGCACGTATTTACCATCGGGTCTATGGTTTTCGGGCGGGGCTTCGAGATTTTGCAAAGCCTCTCCATCGAGCGTCGTCTTGACGACTTCCTTGCTTTTCTGATCGGTCAGCCAGAACGCGGGTTGGCCATCGTGTTCGACGAGGGTCAGGCCGTGAGCGCCGCTAAATCGTTCGCCCCAGGCGCCGACCTGATGGCCCTCTGCATCGAAAAACACCACGCTTGGGTCGGCCTGCATGAATACCACGACCCGGCCATCCGGGATAACCGCCATGGCATGCGTTCGGCCGTTCTCCTTGACCGATAACGAGTCGGGCAGGGTCGCCCAGTGTTCATGCCAGGTGTATGTGTCTTCGCCGCTACCGAGGGTGAGAGCCATGGTGATGCTCCGGTTGAAACGGGCGGAAATCTTAGCCCATGGCTTTGACGTGCGGTAATGGTGAAAGCTTGGGGATAGCCATCCCCAAGATTTTATCGCGTCTAAATTTTGAATCCTTACGGACTCGGCAAGACGATCGTTTCGCCCGGCTTATGGTCGCGCTCGCCGGTCAGGACGTCGCGGATGACGCCGGCAACGACCAGCGGGTCCAGCGTTTTGTCTTGCGGAATTGCTTTCTCGGGGAAATTGGCTCGCAACATCGGCGTCTCAATCGCGCCAGGGGCGACCGCCGCAGCGCGAATGCCGAATTTCTTTCCTTCATCGGCGGTCGCCTTCGTGAAGAGATTGACACCTGCTTTCGCGGCAGCGTACATGTTGAAGCCCGGGAACGGGTCGATGCTTGCCATCGACGAGACGTTGCAGATCGCGGAACCGCCGTCGTCTTTGCGTTGCTTGAGATGCGGCCAGGCGGTGCGAGTCGTGTAGATGACGCTCTTGAGGTTGCCGGCCAGGCAATCATCCAAGGCGTCATCTTCGATTTTTTCAATGGGTTGCAGGGGCGCGCTGCCGGCGATGTTGGCCAAGGCGTCGATGCGACCAAAACGCTTGACGGTCTGGTCGATGAGCGATTGCACCTCCATCGGCTGGCCGACATCGGTTGGCACGACTAGTAACTCCGCTTCAGGGTCGCCCTCGCTATGGATATAGTCGGCGGCCTCTTCAAGTTTCTGCCGAGTCCGGGCGGCCAGCACGACGGCGAAGCCCGCATCGGCGAGCAGGAGAGCGGTGTCTCGACCGACGCCGCTGCCAGCGCCAGTGACGATGGCGGTTTTTCGGGTTGGCATGATTGGGTCCTTGTGGAGTGGCCGGCCGCTGAAGCAGCCGCAGCCGGTGGGTGCGTAACGGTGCAGGGACTATAGTCACACCATGATTACGAAAGCCGGCTCCTACCGATTGTTTTCCGCATTTGGCATCGAGGTGTTCGTTCACTGGACCTGGTTCATCGCGGCGTACATTTTGTATAGCTGGTCGAACATGCCCTTCGCGGTGTTCATGAGCGTCTATGTCTCATTGTTTGGGATTGTCCTGCTGCATGAATTTGGTCACGCGTTGGCTTGCCGATCGGTGGGCGGTAAAGCGAATCTGATTGTGCTTTGGCCATTGGGCGGGGTCGCTTATGTCGCGCCGCCGGCAAGGCCGGGCGCGGTGCTTTGGTCGATCGCAGCGGGGCCGTTGGTCAATGTCGTCCTGGTGCCGATCCTCGGCGGGCTGCTTCTGGCTGTGGATGCGCTTGGCGAAACCTCGACCGCGGCAATGCTGCAGCGATACCTCAGCGTTTTGTTCAATATCAACCTGGTGTTGCTGATCTTCAACATGCTGCCGATCTATCCGCTGGACGGGGGGCAGATTTTGCAATCGATCCTGTGGTTCTTCATCGGCCGAGCTAAGAGCCTTCGGGCGACCTCAGTGATCGGGATCATCGCTGCAGGGATCGGCCTGGTCTGGGCGCTGACCCGGCAGGACTGGTTCATGGTCGCGATTGCCGCCTTCATCGGCTGGCAGGCGTTCAAAGGATTCGCCATCGCCAACGTCATGGCAAAACAAGAAGCCCACGAACACCAGAGCATACAACGGGCGTTACAACGGGCGCGGGAGATGGCGGGGCGGCCTTGACGACAGATGACTGCTATGAAACGGTCAGCAAACTCCCTCCGTGTTGCTTGTTCGCATCGAAGGTATGGTCAGGGTGACAGGGGATACTAATCCTTCAAAGGATTAGTTTTCGTTTTTGTCGTCATGCATAGATGTGAGGACGCTATACGCTCGCCAGTCGACGCGGAATTGTTTGGATTGGTCCATTTTGAGCAAATCCTGCTTGACATAAAACAATAGGGCAGGCCCAGCTGCTGTGAGCAGAGCGAGCGGCCATATCCAAGCCGAGACTTCGGTAAGCAGGCTTATCGTCAGGCTTGCGATACCGATCATGGTCGCTGCTCCGCCGAGATGAACAAGAAGCAATACCCGAAGGGCTCGGCCGGCGGACACCGCCGACTTCATGAAACGCCATGCGGAAACGAACCAGCCGCCCCAGCCCAAAACAAACACGGCTGTGAAAGCCACCAAGGGAGTAATCGTAAGCGTTCGCAGGCTGCTATAGATGACGCTGATACAACAGGGGCTTAATAGCAGCATGAACAAACCGACTGCTGTTGCTTGGGACGGCCAATGTTCACGCTTCGTGATGCCCAGCGGCAGGTCTTTCTTACGCCATGGCTCTGGGTCAGTCAGATCATTGAGATGGCCACACTCCGGGCAGCGAACGATTGGTCCGACTAAGCCGCGGAGGTTATAGCCGTCGCCGAGGCAAGGCAGGTCACCGGAAATCAACCAATCGGATTGAACCGGAGATTCTTGATCCATTCCTAATCTTGTCGGCAAATTAGAAATCTTAGGATTTGCCGCGAATAAGGCTTACGCTGAATAAACAGCCTGGGCTTCAGCCAATCGCCAATCCGCGCCGTTGCGTTCGACGCGGCGGTAGAGGGTGTCGCGTTCGATGGGGGTGAAGCCGGCTTCGCGGATGGCGCGTTTGAGCGTGCCGACGGTGACTTCCTGGTGCGTGCCGTCGCCCTGCACTTTGGTGATGTCGTACCAGACGACGGTGCCGTCGATGTCGTCGGCGCCGTAAGCGAGCATGACTTGGGCCATCGGCAGGGTCTGCATGATCCAGAACGCTTTGATGTGCGGGATGTTGTCGAGCATGAGTCGGCTGACGGCGATCATGCGAAGGTTGTCGAGGCCGGATGGGCCGGGCAAGTGTTGCAGCGCGCTGCCGTCCGGGAAGAAGGGCAGGGGGATAAGCGTCTGGAATCGGCCGGGCAGTTCATTGTCGATCGCATGGTCTTGTTCATCACGGAGCGTAATGAGGTGCTGGATACGGTCCTCGGGAGATTCGACGTGGCCGTAAAGCATGGTGGCGTTTGACTTGAGGCCAAGCGTGTGAGCAACGCGGTGGACGGTCAGCCATTCATCGCTGCGGATCTTTCCTCGGAACGCTTCGTCGTGGACCCGGTCATCAAACACTTCGGCCCCGCCCCCCGGAAGGGAATCCAAGCCCGCCTCGGTCAGGTCTTCAAGGACCGACTGGACCGCGCCATAGAAATCCTTGCGGACGGCCCGCTTGCTGACGCGGGCTAGGTGGACGATCTCGACTGCGGTGAATGCTTTGATGTGAATCTGCGGAGCGGCGGCCTTGATCGTCGCGAGCATGTCGGTGTAGTAATCGAAGGGCAGCTTGGGGTGCAGCCCGCCGACGATGTGCATCTCGGTCGCTCCGCCGATTGCGGCTTGACGGGCGGTCTTCTCGATGTAGTCGAGAGAGAATTGATAAGCCCCGTCTTCATTGGGTTTGCGTTGGAATTCGCAGAAGCGGCAGGAGAGGATGCAGACGTTCGAGTAATTGAGGTGGCGGTTGACGTTGTAGTAGGCGGTGTCGCCGTGCAGGCGGGTACGCACGCGGTGGGCCAGTTCGCCGACGGCGTGGAGGTCGCGGTGGTGCAGCAGCGTCAGCCCGTCGTCGTAGGACAGCCGGTCTTGGGCGTCGATCTTCTCGGCAATGTGAATAAGGTCGCGGTGCATTGGAATTAAGTTTAGGCAGATCGGTGAGGCCGCATTATGCTGAATTGATGGATGGGATCAGTTTGCCAGCAGCGCCAGAGAAGTCCGCTGGGTTGGATTATCCAATAGCGGGACGAGCGTCGGCAGTTTTTGCGGTGTTGCTCTCACTGATCAGTATTGTCTCAAGTTCAGCGATGACCGCGCAGTACCTTTCGGAAAAACACAGCACTTGCGGAACCATTCGGCTCGGGGTGATCACGACGATGGTGGTCTTTGTATCTCTTATTTCGTTGGCCAATGTGCTGCCCACACTGACGGCCTACCTGTCAGGGAACCGTGCGATGTGGCGGATCGCAAGAACGGCGATGGCTTCTGCGGCCGCGGCGTGGTTGACCTGCGGGATTCTGATGTCTCTTTGAACGGCTTAAGTCCGAATGCGTCAATTTCAAGTTTTAGGGTTAGGTAAGATGCCGGTATGCGGATACTTGGACACGGTGTCGATCTGGTAGATAAGTCGCGGATTCAGCACATGCTCGACACTCATGGCGAGCGGTTTCTGAATCGCTGCTTCACCGCTGCCGAGCAAGATTATTCCGATGGGAATGCCCGGCGACGGATGGAACACCTCGCAGGGCGGTTCGCGGCGAAAGAGGCGATCCTGAAAGTGCTGGGCACGGGGTGGTCGGGCGGGATCGCGTGGACGGATGCGGAGGTGGTGCGTGAGGCGTCGGGTCGACCGACGGTGAAGCTGCATGGCAGATGCGCGGAAGTGGCGGCGGAGCTGGGTATCACCGAGTGGTGGCTGAGCATTTCACATATTGAAACGCATGCGGTGGCCAGCGCGATCGGGGTGGCGGGGTAGATCCGGAGATTCGCAGCGCCTCATCTCCGGCTTGAGGGGTTGAATTCTGGGACCGATAAGGCAGCACGGCAGTTCCGAGCATGTCGCAAAGGTTCCGGAGTGGTCGATGGGTGGGGGATGCCCGAGCCGATGCTATTTCAGATGGTGCTGTTGGGGGGGCTGGCTTTTGTGCTGGTCACGATGGTGCTCTACACCCTCGCGGTGCAATTCAAGCAGGCGACCGCGCGGCATGACCTGATTTACGAAGCCCGTCGTCGTCGGCAGGCATATCTTGATTCTGTCGCTGCGCGGCAGGGGGGCGGCGAGATCGATGATGAGGTGTATAACGTCGACATTGTCGATGATGAAGAGCCGATCGAGCAGGGGTTGCCGATTGAAGATCCCGCCGGCCAGATCGGTTTGGATCAGGACCTGCGACAGGCGGCTTGAGTGGTGTGATACCTTGTGGCGATGGTTAACGCATCACGCCTGACGATCAAAAACGGCCGACTGATTGATCCCGCTGCCGGGGTCGATGAAGTCAAAGACCTCATCCTTGAAAATGGCAAAGTTGCCGCGGTGGGCCGGGCCGATTCAGACGATGGCGCGACGCTCGATGCCGAGGGATGCCTCGTCGTGCCGGGGCTAATCGACCCGCATGTGCATCTTCGTGAACCCGGGCAGGAAGACAAGGAGACGATCGCGACTGGGGCGGCCTCGGCGGTAAACGGTGGGTTCACCAGTGTGTGCTGCATGCCGAATACCTCGCCAGCCATTGATGACGATGGGCGGGTCGAGTTCGTGTTGCGTAAGGCGGAGCGGGCGGGGCTTTGCAACGTGTTTCCGGTCGGGGCGGCGACGAAGGGTCGCGAGGGCAAGCAGATGGCCGAAATTGGGCTGATGGCCCGGGCCGGTGCCGTGGCGTTCAGCGACGACGGCATCGCGGTCGCCTCGGCCGCGGTGATGAGCAAAGTGCTCAGCTATCTCGCCATCACAAACAAGGTGTTTATGCAGCACTGCGAAGACCCCGAGCTCGGCGGCGGGGCGATGAACGCCGGTACGCTGGCGACGAAGATGGGTTTGGCGGGTTGGCCACGCGTCGCCGAGGAACTCACGATCCAGCGGGATGTGCTGCTGTGCAAGAGCCAGGGATATGCAGCGCGGTATCACGCGCAGCATATGACCACCGCTTGGGGTGTCGAGATTCTTCGTCGGGCCAGGGCCGACGCCGCAGCGGAAGGCAAACCCGGCCGAATCACCGGCGAAGCCTCGCCGCATCACCTGCTGCTCACGGAACAAGCCTGCGAAGGCTACGACACCAACGCAAAGATGAACCCGCCGCTGCGTCAACAAAGTGATATTGATGCGCTCAAGCAAGGTATAGCCGACGGGACCATCACCATCCTCGCGACCGATCACGCCCCGCACACCCGCGAGGAAAAAGAACTCGAATTTGCGGCCGCACCCTACGGCATCGTCGGGCTGGACTGCGCGTTGCCGCTCTACATCCAAGCGTTGGTCGAGGACGGCGTCATCGATTGGCCGAAGCTGATCGAACTGCTCACCGTCAACCCAGCGAAGCTGTGCGGGTTGGAAGGCAAAGGTACGCTGCAAGTCGGCAGCGACGCGGATGTCACGCTCATCGATCCGAAGCATCGGTGGACCATCGACCCGGACAAGTTTGCCAGCAAAGGCAGGAACTGTCCGTTTGCCGGCTGGGAAGTCACCGGCCGAGCGATCAGCACGATCGTGGCGGGTGAAATCAAGCTCTGTCGAGATCGCCAGCGGCTGCAGCAATACGAAAAATCGATTCCACTCGACACCGATTCCTGATCTAATTTCACGCTGCTCAGAGCGGCATGGCCAAGAGAAAAATCTTGTCCAACAACTGAAGTCTTTCGGTAATTTGGCCGATAGTATTCAGTACAACCCCGCGACCTGTCAGCAAACCACCCCACCGGCCGAATAAGAGCCACTTATAGGGAACAAGGGCAGCGATCCGCGGGTTTTTTCATGCGCCGACTTCGATGAAGCTTCGCGGTTTTACCGCAATTTATTAGTTGATTCAATTAACTCGACAAATTCGCTACGCTTCGTATCTGGATCTCACCGCACCTTGATCGTCGCCAGTGCTAACGCCGCCAGTAATACGGTAATTAACCAGAAGCGGATCACAACTTGCTGTTCGGTCCAGCCGCTGAGGTGGAAGTGGTGATGGATCGGGGCGCATTTGAAAATGCGTCGGCCGCGTGTCGCTTTGAAATAGCCGACCTGCAGCAGCACGCTGACCGCTTCGAGCACGAAGATGCCGCCGATGATGAACAGCAGAACCTCCTGTCGGATTACGACTGCGATAAAGCCCAGCAGTCCGCCCAGAGGCAGCGAGCCGGTGTCTCCCATGAATACCGATGCGGGCGGGCCGTTGAACCAGAGAAACCCGAGGCAGGCCCCGACCATCGCGCCGGCGACGACCGCCAGTTCGTCGCTCAATGGGATGTGCGGCACGAGCAGATACTGCGCGAGTACGAAATTTTCATGGGTGTAGCCGGCGATAATGCAAAGCACGAGAAACGCAAAACCCACGATGCAGACGATGCCGCTCGCCAGGCCGTCCATGCCGTCGGTGAGGTTGACCGCATTCGATGAGCCGACGATCACGATCGTCGCGATGATGACGAAGGCCGCCTCGCTAAGCACGATCAGGTCGGGTGATTGCACAAAATCGCCCGCTACACGGACCCAGCTTTTGAAGCCGGGGATGTTCAGGCTTCGAGCCATGTCGCCGTATTCATTGCCGGTGATGAACTTGCTGCCCGCGTAGCTGTTGACGAAGAAGCCCAGAATCACCGCGAGAGCCAATTGAAACAGCAGCTTCTCCCAGGTTTTCAATCCCTGGCGGCTACCCGGCCGACGGGTTGAGCTAGTCAGCTTCAGCCAGTCGTCCGCTAGACCGACGAGAAACAAGCCGATCAGGCAGACCATCGCCATTGAGACGTAGTAGCTGCCCAAGTTAGCAAGCAAAAGCGTCGTTAAAAAAATCGCACCCGCGATCAGCACCCCGCCCATCGTCGGCGTGTTGCTCTTGGCTTTCATCAGTTCATTGATGTCGGCCCGACCGAATTCCGCAGTGTCGCCGATCTTCTTCTTGACCAGCCAGGCAATCGTCTTGGGCCCTGCGGCAAGAACCATCGCAAACGAAAGCACGATCGCCAACACCGCGCGAAACTCGACCCAGTAAAACACGCTCAAAGGCCCGAGCACATCATGCTCGTGAATCGCGCTGCGCAGGCTGTCGACGATGAAGTAAAGCAGGGTAGGCGATGGTGGTTAGGCGCTAGGCGCTAGGTCAAACTAAGTCACTTTTCCCTAAATCGCGTAATAAATACCTACGGGAGTTTTTCTGTTTAGCCGTGCACCGAAGATGCCGTCGCCGCATCGGCCGAACATCATCGGCTGAATCAGTCAGCTTGTCCAAATTTCGCTTCGATGGCGGGAATCACACGCTCGAGTTGCATGCCACGTGAGGCCTTGAGCAGCACGGTGTCCCCCGGCTGGAGCTGATCCGCCACCTTCTGCGGCAGGTTGTCGGACCAGGCGTCGGCCCCGAACGCTTCGCCGATGAGCATCACGACGTCAGCCGACGCCTGCGCGAACCCCTTGACCTGGGCGTGAGCGTCGGCCGAGGTGTCGCCGAGTTCGTACATCTCTCCAAGCACCGCGACCCGTCGGTTGCCCTCCATCCGGGCCAGTGTCGACAATGACGCCCGCATTGAAGTCGGGTTCGCGTTGTAGGCATCGTGGATCAGCGTGACATCGTTGCCCAGCCGGATGAGTTGCATGCGGCCTTCGGGGGTTGCCGCATCGCTGAGCGCACTTTTCACCCTTGTCGGGTCCAGCCCGAGGTACGACGCCAGCGTCATCACAAGCCCGGCATTCATCCGGTTGTGATCCCCAGCCAGCGGAAAATCGCTCGGCACTCGATCCGCCGCATCTGGCAGTGCGCTGAATAATCCTACGCCTTCCTGCACATCGTAGAAAGGGGCCAGCATCGTCGCCGCATCCGCCGGCACGAGCACCAACCCACCGGGCCGGACGCGAGGCAGCACCGCCGCCTCTTCTTTCGCGACGCCTTCGAGATCGCCGAAGTGTTCGAGGTGTTCCTCGCCGATGCTGGTAATCACCGCGACATCCGGCCGAACGATCTCAGCCAACGCATCGACCTCGCCCGGATGGTTCGTCCCGATCTCGCAGGCGACGAAGTCGTGATCGGGCTGGGCGGCCAGCAAGGTTAGCGGTACGCCGAGATGGTTGTTAAAACTTTTGGGCGATTGCGTACCCGCCATCCCGCACGCGGTCAGGACGTGGTGAATGAGATGCCGAGTCGTCGTCTTGCCATTTGAGCCCGATACGCTGATGACCTTGCAGCCAGCTTCACTCAGAACATTCCGGTAGGCCGCAGCGAGCTGTTGCAGAGCGGTGACGGTGTCGGGCACCGCGAGCACTGCACCGCGATCCTCAAAGCTAGGGGATAGCCATCCCCCGGCTTTCGCAGATTCTTCATCAACAATCGCCATCGCCGCACCGGCATCAAAACCAGCACCGACAAAATCATGACCATTAAAATTTTCGCCGCGTATCGCGAGATAGATCTGGCCGAGCTTTAACGTGCGTGAGTCATGTGACAAGCCGTTTGGTGCGGCCACATTTTCAGCCGGCGGCTTAACCCACCGGCCATTGGTGACATCATGCAGATTGGCGAAATCCCAGAAACTCACGACTGTTCTGACTCCCTGTGATCCATCGCATACTGCTGCATCGCGGCCGCCGCCTGCTCGCGGTCATCAAAATGAATCTTTCGCGTGCCGCCCGGCACCTCGGCGTCCGCGATGATCTGATAGTCCTCGTGACCTTTGCCCGCGATCAGCACGATGTCGCCAGACTTGGCCATCGAAACCGCTCGCCGTATCGCCTCTGACCGATCGATCTCGACCGCGACTCGTCGACGCCGATCCGGGGCAACCCCCGTCCAGGCATCATCCAGAATCTGCTGCGGATCTTCCGTCCGCGGATTATCGCTGGTCAGAACGGCCGCATCCGCCAAGATACTGGCCACCGCTGCCATCTTCGGCCGCTTGCTGCGATCGCGATCCCCTCCGCAGCCGAAGACGCAGATCAGCCGACCCCCGTCACCCACCAACGGCCGAAGCGCCCCAATGACATTTTCCAACGCATCGGGCGTATGTGCGTAATCCACGAACACTCCCGGCAGCCGATTCGCCTCGACCTTTTCGATTCGCACCGCCTCGAGTCGGCCCGGCACGGCCGACAACTCGCTGAACACCTGCTCTGCGTCTTTCCAGTCCGCCCCAGCCGCGACGGCTGCCGCGACGGCCTGCAGCCAGTTCGACACATTGTGCAATCCCGCCAACGGCAGATGCAACTCGCTCTCGGCCAACCCCTGGCTCAGGCGAACCCGACACCCCCGGGCATCCGCCTCCAAAACCCGGGCGGTCATCAATGAAAGGTGCGATTCATGTCGCCCGGGGTGAATCTGCAAGGCTGGCTCATCGTCATGCGACACCGCCGATCCGCTCACCGAGGTCCAAACCAGTGTCGCCTCGCAATGTTGAACCATCTGCAGCGCGGCCGAATCATCGGCGTTGAGCACTGCTGTCGCTTGCGAATCCAACGTTTCAAATAGCTTCGCCTTTGCCCCGGCGTAGGCCTCCATCGTGCCGTGATAGTCGAGGTGGTCCTGTGTCAGATTCGTGAACACAGCGACATCAAAATTCAGCCCGTCCACCCGGCCCTGATCCAAGGCATGGCTAGACACCTCCATCGCGCAGGCTTCGCAGCCATGGTCGGCCATCTCGCGGAACAATCGACGAAGCTCTATCGCACCGGGCGTAGTCAACTCGGCGGGGCGGGGGTCGGCCGGTCCACACGCATCGATTTGCACCGTGCCGATCAGCCCAGACTTGATCCCGCCAGCTTGCAGCAAATGCTGCGTCAGCGTTGCAACCGTAGTCTTGCCGTTAGTTCCGGTGACGCCGATGAGCCGTAGTTGGTCAGCAGGTCGATTGAAAAAGATATCCGCGATCCGGCCGGCCATAGCTTGATCGATAGCTGCACCGGTCGCCAAACCGATGCCTTCGGGCACATCAATTATTGCCGGTGCAATGATCGCCGCGGCCCCGTTTTGCAAGGCCATGTCAACGTAATGTTTCCACCGGCTGTCAGGGTCGTCGCGAGCGATGAAGCAGCAACCCGTACTGACCTGACGCGAGTCATCGGTCAGGTCTGTTATCGGTCGGTCAGCGTTTTTGAAGCTCTCTAGGTCGGTCTGCGCGACGAGGTTTTTATATTGCTTTTCGGGCATGTGAAGCTTTGCCGGGAGTTATTCCAAGCACATCATCGCGGTGTAAGGTTTTCCCGCAAGTCCGCCGATCCGGGGGCCGATAGTGATAAAGGGGGCAAGCCGCTCCCGGAGCCTTGAATCATGCCGCAAGCCGCCGCCCCGTTGACCACACTGAAAATGAGTGCCCGCGATCAGCAGAAGCTGATTGACTACGTCGAGCAGAGCGGTCGTCGGACCATCGATGAAGAACGGCGCAGCCTTCGGGTCGATTTCACGGGTCGTAAAGCACTCATCAGCATTGAAACCGGCCAAGGCCAGAAAGTCGAACACGCCGTGCTCCCTCGCAACCTCAGCCGATGGGGCTTGGCTTTCGTGCACGGACGTTTTGTATATCCGAATGCCAACTGCCGCGTCACTATGCCGATGGCCAACGGCAAGTGGTATGTGATCGATGGCGTGATCCGGTTTTGCCGACACGTCAGCGGCATCATTCATGAAGTCTCGGTCGTCTTCGTCGAGCCGGTCGATCTCAACGATTTCGTGACGCTCAACGATAAACAGCTTGAAGCCCATCGCAATGAGCAGGACCGGGAATGCCAGAGCGATGAGAGCGGGATATCCGATTCTCACGGCTCGGCCCTTGTCTTCGATGAGAACGAAATCGATCGCAAGCTCAATCGGCTCTGGCTGGAGCGGATCGGGTTGCGTGTGACCGAAGCGGTGAGCCCAGCCGAATTGCTTAGCAAGATGGGCGATGCCGACTATGCCTTGGTTCTTGTCAGCGTTGAAAATGATCCGCAGCGTCTGAACGACACGCTGACCGACCTGCGGACACATGGGTATGAAAGGGCGGTGCTGGTCAGTTCGACTTCGGAATCGGAAGATGAGAAACAGGCTGCGCTGAAGTCCGGTGCGAGCGGCTACCTCGCCAAGCCTTTCGAGATGGAACAATTGCGTGACGAAGTCGAACGCTTGCTAGCCATCGACTCTTCATCCAGCGGTGACCTCGAGCCGCTGCATAGCTCGCTCAAAGACGACGAGGGCATGGAAACGCTGATCAATCAGTTTGTGCGTGGCCTTCAGCCGATGGTCAACCGCCTGCGGCGTGCGAATGCTGAATGTGATCTTGATACGCTTGCCGAGGTGTGCCGATCGCTGAAAGGCTCGGGATTGGGCTTCGGCTACTCGCCGATCACCGAGGCGGCGCAGGCCGCATTGGGTCTGCTCTCCGAATCTGCAGATGACCTGGACGCGGTACAGGGGGCGGTTAATGATTTGGTGCTGACGCTTCGCCGGGCGATGCTGGGTCGGCACGGCTGACAAGCCTGGCGATAGACGGCGATACCTATCAGTCAGATAACCGCAACTTCAACGCGATTCGAGATCGCGGATGAGGCGTTTGTTGGCCATGCGATCCATGCGGGTCATCTTGTCGAGTATGAGCGTGCCATCGAGGTGGTCGAATTCGTGTTGCCAGACACGTGCGGGAAATTCCTCGGAGCGTTCTTCGATCGGCTGGCCCTGCTCATTGAGTCCTCGGATGCTGATACCGACCGGCCGGGTGATCTCACCGGTGATTTGAGGCAGGCTCAGGCAGCCCTCGTCACGCGGGGCGGTTTGTGGGGTGGGGTCGAAGAGTTCGGGGTTGATATAGACCTTGCCGGACTGGCCTTCGCCGGTCGTGTCGGTGACGAACATTCGCCAGGGCAAGCCGACTTGTGGGGCGGCCAGCCCGACGCCGCGGGCTTCATGCATCAATTCGATCATACGCTCCGCCACCGCCCGGACATGGTCATCGACCTCGGCGACAGGATCGGCCTTGCGGGTCAGCACCTCAGCGGGATACAAAACAATGCGCAGGCTGGCGGGATCGGGGGGCATGGGGCACATCCTAGGTCGAGGGCCGACGACAGACAATTTAATGATAAATTTCGGTTGGCAAACGGGTTGGGTCTTGACCGCGACGCCGGACGATGACATACTCAATAGGTCCGATATTGTGGCATTCTCTGCGGAAGTGTCCCGCATGATCCTGGCTGAATGGGTTGTGGTTCAGCCTGATCCATCATTCCTGACCGCCATCGAAAGCTTGAAGATGTCTACGGTTACCAAAAAAGAACTCATCGATCAGATCGCGGAAGCGACCGGCCAGAAGCGGGTCGTCGTCAAATCCGTGGTCCAGACCTTCCTGAATTCGATCATCGTTGAATTGGGCAAGGGCAACCGCCTGGAATTTCGCGATTTCGGCGTGTTCGAGGTCAAGCAGCGTCGCGCCCGCATGGCTCAAAATCCCAAGACGCTCGAGCCGGTCGAGGTCCCGCCCAAACGGACGGTGAAGTTCAAGGTCGGCCGACTGATGAAAGCCACGCTCAGTCAGGATGAGTCCGATGCATCCAACCCGGCACAGCTGGACATCGACAGCGATTGATCTTGTCACGCGTGGGCGACGATCAATTAAAACCAGGGGACGGCCGGGTGGCGGGTGATTCACTCGAGACGCAACTCGCCGATGAGCTGTCGGAACGTAAAGAGGCGGGGCTGTTGCGGACGCTCAATCCGCTGCCCGCTGTCGGGCTGGTGGTGGAAGTAGCCGGCCGATCGCTGCTGAACCTCGCGGGCAACGATTATCTCGCTTTAGCGAATGATCCAAGATTGATTGCCGCGGCGGTGCAAGCTACGAAACGGTTCGGTGTCGGGTCCGGCGCCAGTCGATTGGTTGCGGGGCATCTTGAAATCCACGAGCAATGCGAACGCGACTTTGCGAAGTTTAAGGGTGCTGAAAAGGCGTTACTTTTCAGCACCGGGTACATGGCGAACCTTGGCGTGATGACCGCGTTGGCCGGGCCGGGCGATACGATCTTTCAGGACAAGCTGAATCATGCCAGCCTGATCGATGCTGTGCGTGCAACCGGGGGCACCGTCCGCACCTATCCACATTTGCACACCGACAAGCTGCGGCGGCTTCTGGATCGCGCCGGTAAAGCCCGGCGGCGATTCATCGTGACCGATGCGGTGTTCTCAATGGACGGCGATTGCGCTGACCTGCCCGCGCTGATCGATCTGGCAGAACGCTATGACGCCACGCTGATTGTCGATGAGGCCCATGGCACGGGTGTGCTCGGCCCGACCGGCCGGGGACTCGCGGAGGCACTAGGCGTCGCGAGTGGGCGCTTCGTGACCATCTGCACCGCCAGCAAAGCGCTCGGCTCGCTTGGTGGAATTGTCTTGGGTTCGCAGGTGGTCGTCGACACGCTCATTAATCATGCCCGATCCTTAATTTACACCACCGCACCGCCCCCGGCCCAAGCAGCCGCGATAGGTGAAGCATTGTCGGTCATTCAGAATGAGCCGAACCGGGTGAAGCGGATTCAGGCGATCTCGCAGAGGGTTCGCGACGGATTGAGGGAGATGGGTTGGCCAGGCATGGATACGACGCCGGCGACACCGATCGTGCCACTGATCACGGGCGATCCTGGCTCAGCCATCGGGCTGGCGGAGCGGCTGCGGTATGCGGGGATTCTTGCCGTGGCGATCCGCCCGCCGACGGTCGCGAACGGCTCGGCGCGGGTTCGGCTAAGTCTGCGAGCCGACCTCAGCGATGAGGATATTGACAATCTGCTCAAGGCTATCCGTAAGGTAACGTGAAGCTGTGTTACTTCATCGGTTAACCTTTTTGTGATCGCTCAGCAGTTGCTGTACCCGCATCGCGACCTCGGGGTCATCGTGATCCGCGTGCTCCTCGAGAACGGTCGCCGCGGCATGGCCCATCGAGCCCAGCTTCTGCTGGGCCTCCTCGCGATCCCGCCACGTCTCGCTGCCAAGCGTTTGAATGAGCTCAGCAATGCGAGTCGCCAGTGCGGGGTCGCTGTTCAACAACACAACTAGGCCGACGCGGTGATGGGCGGCGGGTTCGGGAATGATCTCGACTGGGATCAGGTCATCCAGCGTCTGCCGATCCAGCCGATACACCACAGCCAGTCCGTCCTCTGCTGAGGCGTACGAGCTCAGCACCCGTTGGGCATGCTCGATTTCCGGCTGGCCTAAACCCTGCGAACTTAGCGATGCTTCGAGTTTTGCGAAGAGTTGGTAGTCATCGGTTGCTTCAGTAAGCGAAATGGTTGTCCCATCGACAGCCGCTGTAGCTTCCGCGGCAACGTCAGATTCGTCGGACGCGTTTTCAAAGTTCGTATCCTCCGGCTGCGGACTTGACGCTTCCGATCCTTGGGGCAATATTTTTAAGTATGCAAAACGTAATTGCTCGGCGTTCTCCTCATCCCGCTCGGCCAGGATGAGATCATGTACCGTGCGCTCGTCAGCGATTTTCACCCGGTAGCCCGCCTCGCCGGCCGCAATCTCCAGAGGGTTTCCGTAGGCGATTGCGGCGTCGTAATAAAACAGACGATCGGTCGTCCCGGTTACCTGCACCGCGGCACGGTCCGTCTGCCGTAGCGGTTCGAGCCAATGCCTTTCCTCGTTTTGCAAAGCGACATGAGCTTCAGCCTCACCGACCAGCACGATGTTGCGCCAGAGCACGCGCTCGGTCTTGCGTCGCGAAGGGTGCGGCCACGCCCCCATGAATTTGCCATCTTCCAGTTCGACCAGCACATCGAAAGGCTCGAGCGATTCCTGCGATGTGTTTTCGAAGGTGATGATTCCGCCGGGCATGGGCTGACCTGTCACGCTGCGATCCCGACTGTTCTGCCCACCCATTGGCATTGCCGCCTCAAACAATTGCTCCGCATTCGCGGTCTCGCGGTATTTATCCGAAACCAGAATGACCAGTTCGCGGACGACCAGACCATCAACCGTTTCGGTTTGCTCCTGCTCGACTGCGTCGACTTCTGACGGTTCAGCTTCAGCGAAACCAGTGCTTAAAAGCAATGGCCCTAAATTCGCGGCGAAGCAGAAAGTTGTTACGAAAAGTGAAAAGCGTTGCATCAGTCCGTCTCCTTGCGGATCAGCACCGGGTTGATCCACAGCACATCATCGCCTGCGTTCTGGCCCGAGCCGAAGTCCACGGTCATTTCGAGTTCGCTCGCCCCTGCGACCGAGACCTCAAACGGCTTGACCCCGTCCCCCGGCGTCAGGCTGTCCAGACTAAATGCCTCTCGTCCGTCGACCACGACCCGTGTGGCCACATCCCCGATCCCGCGATCGTTCGGCCTCACCGCGACGGACCCACGCAACATCTCGAATCCATCATCGATGTCGTAGCTCAAAACAGTTCTGCTCGGCACGCGGATCGCGATGGCTGTCGGGTCGAAGCCTTTCAGCCCGAGTTCATCCATGTCCTTACCTGAGACGACAGACATCGGCAGGATGCGATCGAAGTAGGGCACCTGCTCAATACTCGGCTCGAGTTGTGTCAGCCGAACCAGTCGACCGTTGGTGTTACGGAGATTGGCGATGTGCTTCGGTGCAATTTCAAAAGCGGGGCCGTGCTGAGGATCAAAACGGGCCTTGCCTTTTTCATATTCGGTCCAGCGCCCGGGCAATTCGGTGCCATCGACACAAGTCAATATCTGTTGCATCGCGGGTGAATGATCGGCCTCGGCATCACCTGCCCGATTCGACATCAGACTTGCCGCGACGATGCGATGCAGCAGCAATTTTCGGGTTTTACCTCGATGCAGGATTTCGAGCACGCGCCCCTCGGGTGTGTCCAGCAAGGCTTGAATCGTGCCGTCGATCTGCTGCACCTCGCCCTCGCGGTCACGAACCCACAACCGATCGGCGGTGAGGCCGTCGGCCTCAAACGTTTGGCGTTCCAGGGAAGTCTTCGTGTTGGCGATCCAGCGAATGTCTTCACGGATGAGCTGAAGCGGCAAAGGCTGGCCATCGGGCAAAGCTGAAATGACCGAAAGGGTTTCCCCGTCCCATTGATCGATTCGGCCGAAGACGGTGCCGAACGGTTTAAGTGCGATCATCACAGGTGTGTCGGATTTACCGGAGCTTTGATTCTCGATCGTCTCGAGATACTCGGGTGGTCCGCCAAGGTATACCGCCAATCCGTCATCCGAGCGGACGTGCAGGTGATAGCTGCCGTCTTTTTCAATCTGGACATAGCCATCGAAAACCAGCGCAAAATGCATTGCTTGCTGGGCGTGGCTCAGGTCGGGTTGGCGTGTAATTCCCGTTCGCTTGAGCTTGGCGATGCTGAAGGGCTCGGCCATGTCCCACTGCGTCGGCGGCGGCAACTGGTCCAGTCCCTCTTCAAAGCTGTAGTAAGAATATCGCAGTCCGGGATCAACCTTGCCGGGCTGGTCAGGGGTCCGGTAGCCCTCGTCATCGATCCGCCCGCGCTTGGAAAGGTCGAGAAGTGCCTGGTCCGCCGCCGCGTGCTTTAGACGATCGATTTGAAAGGCTTGGCGTTTGATGCCCGAGCCACAGAGTTGGATATCTAAGGAACGGCCGCCTGTTTCCTGCCAATACACGATGACCATGCGGTGCAGACCCGCTCGGAGCTTGACGTTGTTACCCGTGACCTGCTTCGCACTGTGCTTGCCACCATTTTCGATCCATGCCAGGTTGTTTTGCGATTTCACACCTTTTTCGTTTACGACGATCTGATTACCGAAGCTGAGGTGATCGATTTTGTTCAGCGGGATTGACTGGGCGGCATCTACCTTTTCAACCACGGGTTGAACAGCCAGCGTCTGGTCTTGCAGGCCGACTAACTCACCCTCAACAGTCGAACCATCGACGAGCGTTACCTTGATGTTCTGGGCATTGGCATGTGAAATCAGAAACAAGATCACCAACAATCCGCACGCATAGCACCCGACCCAATTTAAATCGATTGGCGAGTGCTTAATGCTGAAACCTTGTGCTGAAGTATTATCAATCATCGTCATCGCTCTCGTTGGGGCCGGCCGCCTCTTCTGTGGCCAATCGGTTGTAGTACTCGCCCAGCAGGTCCTCGAAGCCCGGCGGGAAGCCTTCGGTACTGGATTGCAGGATGCGTTGACGTTCCTTATCAGGCAGATCAGTCCAGTCGGAGGCGCCTTCGCGGGGATCGATGAGTTCGCCCATCCCGCCGGGCCCGGGTGCGAGGGTCGACTCGCCGGCCGGCCCGCCGCCGTTGGCCATGCCCATCCCTTGCCCACCGCCGTTGCACGCCTGACTCATCTGCTCGGCTAAGGCAATCAGTTCATCCAGCTTGTTGACAATGTCCTGCCCTTCGGTCTGAACGTCTTGTCCGGTGTTACCCTGCCTCAGATCGCTGGTGATGCTGTCCATCGTCCCGGCCAAGTGAACGAGCGGATCCTTCTTCCAGTCGTCCGGCTGGGCTTCACCATCGCGGGCCTGCTCGACCAGGTCGATCGCCCGCTGCAGGTCGTTCATCGCCGAGTCCGAGGTGCGATCGGTCAGAATGTCACGCAGTCGGCGGTCGAGGCTTTCCGGGTCATCGATGTCGAATGTCGGCATCGCATCGTCGGGCGCAGGCGTCGGAGTTGCCGCAGAAATAGTATGAGTCAAGCAGAAAATCGCTACTACGAACGTAAGACATATCGCTTTTTCAGGGCTGAGCATCTTGCATCTCCTTCATGATTTTGTCCAAAGCCAACGTTGCTTCGTGAATCTCCGCCTGGAGGCGGCGCAGTTCGTCGGTGCGGATGCGGGCCTCGCCACGGGGCAAGCGACCTGTCTGAATGGCATCGTCGACTTCGCGGGTCTGCGTGTTGACCGCAACCTGCATCAGCCGAAGCATCTTGAGTTCCGCAGCGATCTGATTGAATCGCCGTTCCTGCTGGCGGGCGGCGTCGCCCTGCGGCCCGGGTTGACGGTTGCCCGGTCGACGGTCGGCCAATTTCATCGCGCCGATCAGGTCTTCCAGTTCCCGCTCGATGGATTGCGAGGCGGCGAGGCTAACCTCGGCACCGCGGCTCACCCGCAGGTCGTCTGCGAGTGTGACCATGTGCCTACGCACCACGTTCAACGCCGCGGGTAAAGCCACGGAAAACTCCGCCTGTTTAGCGAGCTGGATCGTCTGCTGCGCGAGCTTGGCCAACTCGTCTTCGGGCGTTGCCAATCGGCGGAGAGCTTGTACAACCGCTTCGGAATCCGGAATTTCGGCTTGCGAAAGCGGCTCGATCGCACGGCTGACCTCGGCCTGCTGGTCGCGCATCGCGATCAGGTTTTCGAGGATCTGTTTCCGGGCCAGCGCCTCGACCTCCTTCTGTAATTCATCGCGACGTTCCTGCAGGCCGGCCTCGGCCTGATCCAGTTTGTCGAGCGCCGCCTGCTGATCCTTCTGAGCCTGCTCGGCATCGGGTTGCTTGAGGTCCTCGGCGGCGGCCTCCATGTCCTGCCCCGCCTCGCCGACCTGTCCGGCCGCTTGTTGACCCGCTTGACCCAGCTTGCCCAGGTCGCGGGCCAGGTCCGCCGCCTCCCGGGCATGTCGCTGTTCATCCTCGCCCAAGAGGTCAGCGACAGGCTTGATCGCGTCAGCCTCCATCGCTTCGAGCTTTTCAGTCGCCTGAAGCTGCCGACGCTCCCGCTCGGCAAGGTCACGCAGGCCAGCCAAAGCCTCGTCGAGGTCCTTTAATTCCTGAAGCTTGATCTCGAGGTCCAGATCCGCGGTGAGCAGCAGCCGCTTGAGTTCTTCGAGCTGGTCCAGCACCTGTTGCTGCGTGTCCTGGGCCTGTTGCAATTCGAGCGATTCGAGCAGGGCGGTGATGTTCGCCATCCGATCGGTCAGCAACTGCTCGCGGGCGGTTTGGACGGCTAGCGTGAGTCGCGAGGCATCCTCAGGCTGATTCTCGCGGAGCAGCTCTGCAAGTCTGAACATCCGGTCTTCCAACTCAGCCATGTACGCCAACGCCCGCTCCTGACGGAACGCCGCCTCCCGCTCGGGCGTCACTTGGTCATCGGTGATGGCTTGACCCGAAGCGAAAGGTGAAGCAGAGCAAACGATTGCTAACAGAACTAGCTTCGTCAATCCACGACCCGACCGACGTCTCGAAGCACAGCGAGCCTGCGGCAGACCTAAAAACATTCGGCAGATTTGCGGCAGTGAAATCAAAGAAATTCCCCGAGGCAGCATGCGTTGCTGATTGAAGCGAGCACTGATTGTAAGGGGTGAAGGTTAATCATCGAAGAGGTCATCCTCCGCCTGATCAAAAAGCTCGCGGGTCGCATTGAGCACCGCCTCCTGCAGACGGACCACTTCGTTGAGCTGATTCACGACATCGATAAAGCTGTCCCACTGGTTCATCTGCCTGAGTACTTGGTTCATGACTGACACGATTTCATTTTGACGCTTGATCGCAGCCTGAAGTTCCCCCGTGTCGTCATTGCGGCTGAGGCGGTCCATGTAGCGTCGCTGCTCAGCCATGGTCTGGTCGTGCAGCGCGGTCAGCGGATCGAGGATCTGCTCCTGCATGAGCTGCACCGCCTCGTCACCGACGAGTTGATTGAGCTGCATCTCGGTCGCGGTATCCTGAAGCGACCGGGTCAGCGAGCCGACGCGGCGTTGAAGATTGCTGAATCGGCCTGCCAGCGCGAGTGTTTCTTCGGAAGTCGGTGATAGCGACAGCCCATCCGCGATGGCCTGTGCATCGGCGGTCGCTTTCCGAAAGTCCGAACGTATGGTCTGCTGACGCAGCAGGATTTCACGCAGCAACTCGTCCCGGGTCACCACGCGAAAAACCAGCGTTCGCGATGGAGTGCTTTGTTTGCCGGCATAGCCATCGTCTTGAGCGGTCGCCGTCAGCCGAACCAGTTCGCCGGGTTTAACGTCATTTTCCGCCAGTTCAAATCGGTGACGCCCAACTGCGGATAGCTCGTCTTCGGGTTGGGCGGGTCCGAAGAGAACGTGCTCACCGGCATGTCGAACCGCCGGCTGTGGCATCTCTTCGTCATTCTCTGACGAATCATTATGCGTGCCCAAGGATTGACCGGGCTCGAATGTGGCTTGGAAGGTAACGCGGTGCAGACCGTGGTCGTCCCGGGCGGTGATGGTGAGCGGGATGGTGGCTTGGGGCGTGACGCGCTGCCGCACCCCGGCCGAGGCGAGGCTGACGGTGGGGGGGCGGTCGGGCTGCAGCCGAATCGAGATCGGCACGGGGAACGAAGCCAGCTCCGCATCTTCAGCAATGAGCTCGATATCGAAGCGCACACCTTGTTGGTGCGTCCAGTCGAGCTCAAGCGTCTCAGCATTCAACTGCCGCAGTTCGTCCGGCAGTTCGCCCCGGATGACGCGCCAGCTCTGCACCGGCGTGCTGGCGGTCATGCGGAGCGTGGCATGGGTCCCGGGCAGCAGCGAAAGGTCGCCCTGCTTACCATCGAAGTGGTAGTGCAAGGTTTGTTCGTTTCGTGGATGCGTGGCGGTTAATTCAAGGCTGGCCAGGCGCGGCCGATCGATCGGCTCGACCTTGATCGGCCCAAGCTCCGCGTCGCCGCCCTCGATCATCAGCGTGCCCCGCTCAAATACGGGCGACATCGCCTGCCGGAAGTCGCCCTCCGCGACCGCTTCCATTGATCCCTCAAGGTGTGTGCCATCTTCACCACGCAGATCATATGCCACCGCCTGCGTCGGCTGCTCCTTATCCTCGACACGCACCTGCAACTCGAACGGCTCACCTCGCGGCACACGCAAAATACCATCCTCCAGACCCGCCACCGAAAGCGTCGTGTCGCGCGGCCAGGGCTGATTCGAAAACGCAAACCACCGCTGGGCCCACAACCCCGCCACACTCGGCCAGACCGCTGCGATCACAATGGGCAACAGCAAGACACCGACAAGCAGCAACGCAGATCGCCAGACGACTCGCGGGTCGAAGCCTGCATCGAGCCGAGCCTGCTGGACTTGTTGGTAGTTCGACGCCACCGCCTCGCGGATCATTGCCTCCGAGCCGCCATGAGCGGACTGGAGATGATGGGGCAATTCCAAGACTGCGGCGACCTTCGGTGCGAGCCGAGTGTGGTCGGCATCGTCGAGCTTTTGGGCATGGTCCATCGCCTGGGCCATCGTGACCGGCGAGAGCGGCACAAGTAAAGGCTTAAGCAAATCGTGATAAGCGATGTGGGCCAACCCGGCCAAAGCCAACATCCAGAAGACCACACGCCCAGCCACGCCCAGTTCCAGCCAGCGGTCGAGCAGCAGGCTGATGAGCATGGCCAAAACAATCGCCGCCACAAGCCTGGTCAGGCCGAGCAGGGCCAGTCGCCACCGCAATTTGAAACGCAATCGGCGGAACCGGCCGCGCAAAGTGGCTTGCATCGCGTCGAGATCGAGGCTGGGTGGGGTGTTCAGCGTGCTCATATCACACCAGCCTCCACCGCTTGCGGAGCACCCATTCGCAGATCAGAGCGGATATCAGCAGCAGCCAAAACAGCGGTGCGTCCCAAACCTCCTGCCGATCTTCGAGCAGGCGTTGGACCCTGCCAATGTGGAAAAGGTCAGCGATCTGATCCGCTTCATAGAGGTCGAACACCCGGCCGCCCGTCGCCGCCGCGAGGCTGGTCAGGGCCTCACGATTCAACCCGGGCTGCTGCAGCTCGGCATCGGGCAAGGCGACATCGATGGCCAGAGTTGCCGGGCGGGTCAGCGTAGATTCCGAGGCTTCGCTTGGCCAGACCCGCAGCAGATGTTCCCCCGCTCGCTGTGTGGTGAAGCCGCCGGTGAAGGTGTCGTCCGCGTTTCGGGTCAGCGTGAAATCGATCGGCGGATCGTCGCCACGGCTGGCTTGGGCGGCCATCACGATTAATCCCGGGTCGAGGGTATCGGGGTCGGCAAACCGTGCATTCAGATGGACCGGATCGCCCGGCTCGTAGCGGGGCCGATCCGGGCTGAGCCGAAACGGATAGACCCCACCCAACTGCTTGGAACGCCCCGCCCGATCGACCACACGCGCCCAGAAGCCATCAAAAAGCTGCTCGCCGAGATAACGCCAGCGGTAGGTGGAATCGAAGGCAATAAAGAGGGTTCGCCCCGGGCCGACGAGTTGGGTTGCCAGCAGAACTTCCGGTCCGTAGTCGTTGACCATCCGCGGATCGCCGTGTCGGGCCAGCACGGTCGCGCCGGGTTTGGGCCGGGTCACTGGGAAGTGCCAGTACATTCCGGGGAGGCGGTCGAGGATTTTTTGATTGCTGTCGGGGTTGTCATCGAAAGCGAAAATAGTGTCCGCCCGCCCCTCGGGGGTGATCTCCAGCCGCCAAGCGTTACGGGCCGACCAAGTCAACTGCTGGGCGGTCCGGAACAGCCCAGGTTCACGCACGATCGGCAGGAGCTTCAGCCAACTCAGAAGCGGGTCACCCTGCCGGTCGAAGCTGTTGCGGGTGTGGTGTTCGCCGGCGATGTAAACCAGTCCGCCCCCGGCCTGGCCGACGAAATTTTGTAATAGATCGCCGAGCCCCGGACCGAAGCCTTCGGGGTCGGGGTCATATAGAACGATACAGTCGTAAGTATTGATTTCCTCAGCGGTCTTGGGCAACCGACGGATGGGCGTGTTACCAGGGTGTCGGAATTGGGCATCCGCGGTCATCAGCCAAGTGCTCAGGTCGATCCGCTTGTCGCGCATCAGCGTATTGCGGAGAAACTGGATTTCCGGGAAAGTCGACCCCGCGATCAGAAGCACGCGCATCTCTCTGCGGATCACGCGGACATCAGCCAACGCGGCGTTGTCGGCCTCGTCCTGCTCAAATGAAAGCGGGTCGAGCAAGGCACGCAGCCGGAGCTCGCCACGCGCGCTTTCGCGGTAAGTGAATTGCACTTCTTGGGTCTGACCATTACGGGTCAGCACTAAGTCTTGCTCATTAATCAATTCCCACACATCGTTTCCGCGTGAGCGTTCGAGCCGGACCGTCGCCGTTTCTCCGTCATATCCCCGGCTGTCGATCAGGACCGAAACCCGGTTCGTATCTCGCTCGAAGACGACCGGGTCGGCATGCAACGAGGTAATACGGGCATTGCGGGGCCCGCCGGGCGTACCTACCGCAATAGCAGCGATTGGGACCCGCTGCTGCGAAGCCAGATGGGCGGCCTCGGCCATCGGGGTCCCAGCATGATTTTGTCCATCGCTCAAAAGAACAACGCCGGCCAAGGCCGTCCCACGGTAACGCAGCAAAGCCTGCCGTAGTGCTGAGCCGATCGCGGTGGTTTGGCCTAAATCGTTGATAGGTGATTTCGTACTTTCTACAAAATTATTCTTACGATCTGTTGTTTGAACAAAGTTGTATTTTTCAATTTGATTATCGATTAAAGTATCGTCGAGATATTCGGAGAAGGGGTAGATGATGACTTGGCGATCGCCATCTTGGCGAAGCTGATCGAGCAACCGGGCTTGAAGTAAACGCTCGGCGAGAAGCAGTCGGGGCGAACTTTGCAAGGCTTCAGGACCATCTAGAGCCAAGGCCTGTGTCACTCGTCGAGCTTCTGAAGCATCCGGCCACGCATCGGTCAGATGCATTGAGGGTGAAACATCCAGCAGCACAAGCAGGTTCGAGGGCTCGCTTTCCGTTCGGCTGAGGATCAGCAGCGGCTCGAGCAACATAATGCACAGCAGGGCAAACGTTATGAGTCGGAGTCCAAGCAGGGTCAATCGACGCGGTCGTGTCAGACGGCGCGCGTCTTGACGGTACAACCACACCAGCAACGTTATAGCGGCTGCGGTCAGCAGCAAAAGCCAAAGTGCCCGGTCACCGCCAGGTGCGGCAGACCATTGCAGCGACCATCGGCCGCCCTCGGCCCACTCGGCCGGCTCCAGGCCCAGAAGCCAGTGGAGAAACGCAGTCAGCGTATGCCTCCATGGCTTGAATCGGTCAGACCACATCGCCAGCATTTGCGTTGTGATGAAGGGCGAAACATCAGTGATCCCTCCCGACCCACGTGGCGAATGCGGACTCCACCACAACTAATGCAATAACCCACAACAAAACGGTCCGCCAAAGCTCCCGACCGAGGTCTGCCTGGCTGTTTTCAAGCTGCCCCACGCGTGAAATATCGATCTCGAGCGGCGAAAGAATCTGTTCGATGTCTCGCCGGTCGAGAGGCGTCAGGTCTGACTCCGCGGGATCCGTGTTAATCGCATGTAGCGACTGCTGTTCGCCCACACCCGGCTCGACCCAGGTTAGCTCGTAGAGGCCGTGGCGAACCGTTTGGGTATAAGTGATGTATGGGGCGGCCGGGTCTGTTCGGTCCACGGCTGCGACATCGGGGGCGGTCGCTTCAGGCCGGCGGACCGACGCGGCGGCGGGGGGGCGGCCTGGGTCGACCGGCTGCACCACGGGTTGGCCGACGAGCAGCGTTGCGGAATTGCCGAGGCTGCCGGCAATGTCCAAGACGGCTTGTCGGACGGCGAGGACATAGGTTGCGTCGGTCGCCCAGTCGCCCCAGCTACGATCGGCCGTGGTCAAAAACAGGATGACCCGCCCATCGCCGAACCGCCGGTCCATGACCATCGGTGAACCCTCCGCGTCGTTCCATCGAGCGAGAACGCGGGACGGACCCATCTTGTTTCCATCATCACCCCCTTCATTAAGGATGTTAAAGGCAGCCAGCTCGGCGGGTGTGATACGGCGGGGCGTGGGGGCTAGGAGACGCTCGGGAGGTAGCAGCGACAGCAAGCCGATGGGGCTGTCATCATGCGATTCCAAGCGGAAGCCCTGTGTGTTGGTCAGAGGCTTGGGTGGGGCGATTGAAGTCGGGAGTAAGCCTTGGCTGTTCCTATAGAAATGCTCGTTGTAGGCGGTGACGTCCACCAGGTCACCGGTGAAGATCATCAGCCCCATGCCACGGTCGACCTGCGCTTCGATTTGTTCGACACGCTCGGCCGGTATCGATGGAACGTTGGCCAGGATCAAAACCTGGGGCGGGTCGCCGGGGTTGGCCAGCCATTCGCTTTCACTGATGACTTTCACATCGAGCCGGACGGGGCCGACTTCGAGCGCCCAGCCGAGGAAAAATGTCTCGCTGTCGCGGGCCTGGGCGGCGGGTTCACCATCAACCAAGGTGACGCTGATTCGGTCTCGGACCTCGACGGCCAGATGCCTTTCGTTGTCGCCGACCAGCGGATCATCCGGCAATTGGAGAGAAACGCGGTGTTGGCCGGGTTCGTCGAACGTCACCTCGAAGCGGACCCGGGCGGGTTGTCCGCTGGTGAGTGTCGGCATGGCGACCGGGTTGGATTGCCCATCGACAGTTAGCGTGGCCTGATCGCTCAGGCGGAGGTCTTCGCCTTCGAGCTCGATCGTCGCTTCCAGTGTCGTCGGTACGCCCGCGACCGCCACGCTGTCATCCAGCCGAAGGTCGGTCAGGGTCGCGTTGCCCAGCGCGTTTACGCCAACGTCGATGATATTGAAGGCAACACCCGCATCGGCCAGCTTCTTCGCTATCGGGCTGGTCGTCGAAGGCCAGCCGGCACGACGCAGGTCGGTGATGACCGTCACCTGCCGGCTCTCGAAGGTGGCGGCTTCCAACACGCGATCCGCAGCGTCGAGCGTGACTTGCCAGGCACTCGCCGCGTCGCTGAGCTTCAACGACTGGATCTCCGCAGCGAGGGCATCGGTGTCTTGCGGCGCAGCGTGGGCGATCAGTGGCGCATCGGGCTTTGAGGTCAGCAGTACGGTCAGGCGGTCCTGGCTGCCCAGGTCGCTGATGAGCGTCGCGGCTGCGTCCTGAGCCTGTTCAAACGTGCTTGCGTCGCCGACCTGCAGGCCCATGCTCAGAGAATCGTCGAGGATCAGCAGGCGACTCACACGGCCTTCCCCAGCAAGCCAACTGCCGAAACCTTCGGCACCGACAAATGGCCGTCCCAGCGCGACGAACAGCAGGATCACCAGCAGTGTTCGGATGGCCAGCAATATCCATTGTTCGAGTTGCAGCCGTCGGCGGTTGGTTTTGAGCGTCTGTTTGAGATACTGCATCGGTGCCCAGTCGACGACGATGAACCGCCGACGGTTGAGCAGGTGGATGATGATCGGCGCACTGGCGAACACCAAACCACCTAGCAGCCAGGGGGAAAGCAGTGTCAAGTCCCGGCACCTCGACGCATGAGCTTAGTGAGGGCATCGCGACGATTCATTGCGATTTCCTCTCGTGCAGATATTCCGCCAATCTCCCGCCAAGCGACTCATCACTGCGAAACAAGACGTGGCCCAACCCCATCGCTCTGCAGCGGCGGTGCGTTTCATCAATGAATTGGATCATTGCCTGCCGATAGGCATTGCGGAACGCCCAGGGTTCGCCGTAGATTTCCTCGCCAGTCGATCCTTCCATGTCTTTGAATATGATCGAGCGGTTGAATGGGAGTTCGATCTCGTCCGCATCGAGCACTTGCAGGATCAGGACTTCCTGTCGGCCGTACTTCAATTGAGCAAACGCCTCGAACAACGGGTCGAGTTCGCAGAGCAGGTCGGAGATCACGATCACCATGCCGCCACGCGACAGGCGGTCGGCGACGGATTTGAGTTGGGGTCCGAGTTCGGTTTCACTCCGCGAGGATTTTTGCGGCTGGCTCTCATCAAGGATGCGCAGGAGTTGTGCGAAGTGCAGCGGGTTGGACTTGGGGGTGAGCGTTTGGCCGACTTGCTCATCAATGGTGACCAGCCCGACGGCATCGCGTTGCTGTATCAGAATGCGGGCGAGGCAGGCGGTCAGCGTTGCGGCGGTGTCATACTTAGATCGCGTCGCTTGTTCGCCGCGGTACCGCATCGAGGCGGAGGTATCGAGGATGACGGTGCAGTTGAGGTTGGACTCTTCCTCGAAGCGTTTGATGTAGTAGCGATCGGATCGTGCGAAGACTCGCCAGTCGAGGTTTTTCGGGTCGTCGCCGGGCGTGTATTCGCGGTAGTCGGCGAACTCAGGCGATACGCCATGCATCGGCGAGCGGTGCTGGCCGGTGATCGAGCCTTCCATGACCTGGCCGGCCCGCAGCCCCAGCGGGGTGATGCGGTTGAGCACGTCGGCATCGAGATAGGGCGAGTTGAGCGCCATAAGCGGGTCAGCGGCGGCCGGCGGATTTGGCCTGACCGATTAGTGTTTGAGAATTTTGTCGAGTTTGGCGTCGGCAGCGGCGGTCGAACCGTCCAGCGGAAGGTGCTCGATCAGCCGGCCGACAACGCTGTCGGGGGTCTGGCCCTCGGCCTGGGCGTTGTAGTTCAGCACCATCCGGTGACGCAGCACGCAGGTCGCCACGGCGTGAAGGTCTTCAAGCTGCACTTCGGGTCGGCCATGCAGCGCGGCACGGGCTTTGGCGGCGAGGATCAGCGCCTGCCCGCCGCGGGGTCCGACGCCCCACTGGGCCCAGTCGCGGATGAACTCGGGGGCCTGCGGGTCGTCGCGGCGGGTAGCGCGGACCAGCCGCATGACGTAGTCCACAAGCGTGTCGCTGATCGGCACGCGGCGGACCAGCTGTTGCATTTCGATTAACTGCTCGCCGGTCAGCACCGGCTTGGGGTTGCCGGTCGGCCCGCCGGTCATCATGCGGTAGATCGCCTTTTCCTGATCGGGCGTCGGGTAGCCGACGAAGACTTTCATAAAGAAGCGGTCGAGCTGAGCTTCGGGCAGAGGATAGGTCCCTTCCTGCTCGATGGGGTTCTGCGTCGCCAGCACGAAGAACGGATCGGGCAGGGCGTGGCGGCTGCCGGCCGAGGATACCTGGCGCTCCTGCATGCCTTCGAGCAGGGCGGCCTGGGTCTTGGGCGGTGTGCGATTGATCTCGTCGGCCAGTAGCAGGTTAGTGAACACCGGGCCGGGGATGAACCGGAAGGCACGCTCGCCTGTGTCGCGGTCCTGCTGCATGACCTCGGTACCGGTGATGTCGCTCGGCATGAGGTCGGGTGTGAACTGGATGCGGTTGAAGTCGAGGCTGAGCGATTCGGCAAGAGTCGAAACCAATAGCGTTTTCGCGAGGCCGGGTACGCCCTCGAGGATGCAGTGGCCCCGCGCGATGATGCAGATGAGCAACTGCTCGATCACCTCCTCCTGACCGACGATACGGGTTGCGACTTGCTCACGGAGTTGGTCGTAGGCCCGGCGTAGTTGTTCGAGTTGCTGGAGATCGGGGTGGGTTTGGGTCATGAGTTTTCAGGTTGCGGAGTGAACCGCCAAGGACGCCAAGGAAGGCTGGAATGTTTTTGATGGGGATTGATTGATCGGAGTGGTTTTCAGGATTTTGTATTTACGGTTTTAAGAAAAGCTTTTGATTTTTTGGGAAGGGCCTGCGGCCGATGAAGCGGCCTCCGCCGGGATTTTCTTTAAAGAGTTTTTGTCTTCCTTGACGCTCTTGGCGTGCTTGGCGGTTCGCCTTTCAACGCTGATAGATCGGCAGGTATTTGTAGGGCAGTTGGAGGATGGTGCAGGCCAGGGCGGTGCCGTAGGTGGGACCGATGCCGTCGCCGGTCCAGTGGCCGTCCTTGTTTTGGTTTTTGATGAGTTGGTCGCGGATGGGCGGGAAGTATTCCGCCCAGTAGTCATCGCCGGCTTGATAGAAAGATTGGGCGGCGTAGTAGTGGCCGTAGTAGGCGTGGCCGCCGATGTTCCAGTTCATCGAGCGGGCTTTGAAGCTGGACCAGACGAATTCGATGCAGGCCTCGGCGAGTGGCGAGTCGTATTCGCCGGCAGAGTAGAGGCAGGTGATGGCGGCGGCGGAGATGGGCAGGCGAGAGCCGCCGCGGCTGCCATAGGAATAGACGATCCCGCCCTCGGGGCCCTGACAGATTTCGAGGTAATGGATCGCCTTGTCGATGATGTCCTGCGGCACGGTGAAGCCGGCGTTCTGGGCGGCCCGCAAGGCTTGAAGCTGGGTGACGGTGACCGAACCCTCGTCGCCGGAGTTGGGCGTGTAGTACCACCCGCCGCGAGGAGACTGGGCTTGGCCGGTGAGTTTGATGGCTTTCTCGATGACAGTGTGCATGCGTTTGCGGATGCGGGCATCGGTTTCCATGCCGTAGGTCGTCGCGAGGAACAGCAGGCCGAACCCGTGACCGTACATCGTGCGGCCGTTCGAGTTGCCCACGGAGATCAGCCCGTCAGGTCGGGCTTCGCTGATGACATAGCGAACAGTGGCGGAAAGCTCATCGGCATAGGGTCCGCGGCTGGGCGTGTTGCCGTTGGCGAGGAAGGCCATGCCTGCCAAGGAGGCCATCGAGACCGGGTAGGCCGAGCCGTCGGACGTGCCGCGCCACGAGCCGTCATCGGACTGGGTGCGGGCGAGGTAGGCCAAGCCCTTGTCGATCGCCTCGACCGCCTCGGGCGTCATATGCTCGGGCAGGTTGGAGATGACAGCCGAAGATTGTGCAGGGGTTTGTCCGGCGATGCTCAACATCACGCAAAGCAACGCGAAATGCAGCAACTCGCTTGGCAATAAGCGGCGACGGGTCGGACCGCCGAAAATCTGCTTCGAGGTTTCAGAGAAAATCACTTTCACTCGCTTTCACCTTCCGCCGCTTCAATTTTGAACTGCAAGGAGACTTGAACTTTGTAAGTCTGCGAACCGAGCAATGGCGAACTCATCGTGTTCTCGCCGCCGGGTTGCCACGCGGCCGCTTGCGGATAATTGCGGTAGTGATTGAACATCGGCTGGGCCGGCTGAGGGGTCTGGACGGTTTCGCTGAATGCAACGATCGGCCCGAGCTCGGCCCCGATGACGCCGGCCACTTTCTTGGCATGTTTCGTCGCGTTCTCGACCGCCTCGATCCGAGCCTTGTCGACCAGCTCTTCGGCATCAGGGGTTTCGAAAGTGAACAGGCTTTGGGGCTGGCTGTTATGGCCGTAGCCATACATTGCCATCTCCGCGGCGGGGTTGGGCCCCAGGCCGATGCCCAGGCTCTGCACGGTCGAAACAATCTGCTGCATCTTTTCGACCAGTTCTTTTTCCTCGTACTGCCCGATGTCCGCGATGACGACCCGGTACTGCTCCGCGACGAGGATGCGGGGGTTGGGCATCTGCCCGCCTTGGTTGTTCCGCATCATGTTCAGTTCCTGCTGGTCGTAGAAATAGTTCATGCCCACACCCCCGGGTTCGACTTCAATACCCTCGATCGGCATCGCTTTCAGAGCCTGCAGCGATCGCCGGGCGTTGTCACGGAATTTCACCATTGCATCTTTCGGGTCTTCGCCCGATCCGGAGACGGAGACGATGAGCACCGCCCGATCCGGGGCCAGGTCAAACTCTGCCGTGCCCACCGCGCCGAGGTGGTAGGCCTCAGTCTGCTGATGCATGTAGGGGTTGAAATACTGGCTCAAAGCGGAAGGTGTCAGGACGACTGCAACGCAGATCGCTGCGATTTTCAAGATCGATTTCATGGGTTCTCCTTGGCGTCGGTTTCCATACGAAATGCGGTGATCGCGGTTGGGCTGACGAGCACGAGCAGATCGTCGAATGCGTAGAGATTGCCGCTTTGGTCGTCGAGGTAGGGGTGTGACCAGTGCTTGAGCTGGTCGCCATCATCGGTATCGAGCAGGGAGATGCCACCTTCGATAAACATGCCAAGGTATTGTTCGTGCTGGTCCGCGTTGAAGGCGTGGTGGCGGTTGGGCAGTTTGCGTGACCAGGCGGCCGACCCATCCCGTTTGTGGCGGGCCATCAAATCTTTGCCGAGTAGATACAGCAATTCGCCATCCTGCTCGACGATCAGTGCATCTTCCTCGCAGCGGTGCTGCCAGAGGACTTTGCCGGTGTCGGCCCGGACCGCAATCAACCGCTCGCCGCCGGCTTCTTTGATGTAGAGCAGGCCATCGTCATGTACGATCGATCCCGCCCGATGATTACGTGCATTCAGAGCGTTGTTATGCCAACGATTCTCTTCACGGACTGTATTGGGTTTGCGGAATTTGATCGCCCATCGTGTACGGCGATTTTCCAGATCGATGGCCAGCAACGCCCCGTTATTGGTCAACACGTAAACCAACGAACCATGTGACAATATCGCGGTTACGGGCGGGCTGTTGTTGCCATGCCGGGATTGCATTGGCTCAAATTCACCGAGTTGCATCTGCCATTGATCCGCCGTGTTTGCAGGCGACAACCCACGCAGATGAAGCGTCTGGCTTTCCAGCGGGTGAGTCACGTAAACCGCCTGGTCTTCAAGCACCAGAGGTTTGCTTGTGAAACCGAGCTCTTTGAATTTCTCCATCTCCTTGGCTTGCCAAGTCGCTTTGCCAGTTGCTTTATCAAGAACGGTCAGGCGATACGGCTCATTCCATCGTGCATTTTCGACGGGGTAACTGATGACGAGCAGCGATTCACCATGCACCGCGATCTGATAGCTGCCCGGCGAAGCCCGCCCGCGATTGACAATGTGTTGAAAGTTCTCAGTCATCTTGCCGACAGGTTCGCTAGACCAAACAACTTTGCCACTGTTTCGATCGATCGCAAAAACCACGCCGAGCCAATTGGCATACAAACGATCGCCATCGTAGGCGATCGCGGGGACCATTCGGTTGATGCCCGACCCGTTAGCGGACCAGTTCTGGCGGGTCATCTCATCGATGGCCTCTTGCCCTTGTGATGTCAGGAATCGGCTTTGCCAAGCGATCTCGAGCTTTTCAAGCTGGGTCCAAAGCGGCTCAGCTTGGTTGTCAACCGCGTGGTCGGTGGACCTTGGACTATCGGCACTGTCCAGTTTCGCCAGCAATTCAGCGACTTTGGTGGATCGGCCGCCCAAGACAATTTCATCATCGCCATTTCTGCTGATCAGCGCAGCACGCAATGCCTCGAAGGCTTCGTTCGCTCCGGATCGGTGCAGCGCGAAAGCCTGTTTGATGCGGAGCCGAAGCGGGTCGACTTCCGCAGCACTGGCCTGCTCGAGCAGGCTCCGCCAAATATCTGCGGCTTGTCGAAATTCGCCTTGGGCAAACAGCAGATCGCCCAGGCGATCCGCCGCGGCTGGCCCTACGGAGGACAGGAGATACTCGCGGTAGATTTGTTCGCCGAGTAGTTTTTCACGCGGTGTGCCTGCAATGCTGGGCTGAAGCATCTGTTGATACAGCGTTTCGGCTCGAGCGTCGTAGTACAGGCGAAACGCATCCCGGCCGGCGGGGGGCATCTCGGCGATCAGGGCCTGCAGGCTTTCCTGCAGTGGGATGTACCAACCGGGCTCCGCCTCGATCAGTGCGGCCGTTTCCCCGCCTCGCAATTCTTCCAGCGCACGGAAGACCTTTTCCCAAAGCCCTTTCTTGCGGTATCGCTCGATATCGTCCAACTGGTCCCGGCTGTCGGTATCGACCTTCGGCAAGCGGAATCCGCCATCGTTCTGGGTTGATTCTTCGTCGGCCTCGGGCATCGGCTGCGCGGCTTCGACCGCGACAGGCCGAGCCTGACAGGGCAGGGCCAGTAACAAAAAGCAAATCGTCACCAGGAATGCCTGATGCGATACCACATAGATGGCTTCAGTCGGCCGCTTCAAACATGCCCCAGGGTCAAACATAGAAACCTTGCGTTACAAATTATAAATTCCCGGCCGACGGAATCGAAGAGCATGCATCATACGAGACGTTTTGATGCATGCATGAGCCGAAAAGTTCCCAAGTTCCTAGAAATGTGAATTAACCGGAAGCGATGCCCATCCAATGCTCGATGCCTTCGATGACGCCATCTGCGTAATTCTGACGGGCACGGTAAATATTTTCGCCCTGCAGGTCGTCCAGTTCGGGCAAGGCGTTGCCGACAATGATCGAGCGGAAGCCAGCGGTGAGCATCGCCCGGTCGTTGCCCGAATCGCCACTAATCATGACCCGGTCCGCGGGCAGGCCAAGCGTTTTGGCGACATGGTGACAGGCGGCGGCTTTGTCGATCCCCGCGGGCAGGACATCTAAATCCCGGTCGGAGCTGTAAACAACACTGACTTTGAATCCCGCATCGGTCAGGGCTGACTGAACGTTATCGATGAATTCCTGGGGTGCGTTGTAGGCGTAGAAACTGGCTTTGTGGGAAGATTGATTATAGGCCGGCTGCGGCTGGATTCCATCTATTTGATGGACAATTTTGCGGATTTGATCGCCCCAATCGGCGGGGCCGAGCGAGCTGGACCAGCCGGTGAGTTCAGCACTGCTTGCGGGATTCATAGACATGCTCTCGCGGATTGGGAGGATATCCGTGCCCACCCCGCCGATGATCAAGTCCGGCTCGGGCAGAGGAGATTGCTGGACCGATTCAAGCACCGAATCGACGAACCGCCCGGAATTGAGCGCGACCCAGAGCGTACCTCGCCGGGCCTCAACGAATTCGGCGAATCTGCGGGTCGCGTCGTCGTCGCCCAGCACGGTGTTGTCCACATCACTGATGAGGATCCAGCGGTCCGGTCCGGCAGGTGGGTTCGCAGTCACGCCTAAGGTTTTACCATGCTCGACCGAGGACGAGTAAATAGGAACAACTGAAACTTAGTTCGTTTCCAGACCCCAGCCCGCAGCCCCTGGACTCAGCCCCCAACCATGCCGCTCATCATCGATTGCTACAACGTGTTGCACGTCGCGATGCCGCCGATGTTAGCGGGGCTGGATGAGGCGGGGTTATGCCGGGCGATTGACCGGACGACGTGGGCGCGGTCGGGAGTGACGCTGGTCGCTGATGGCCGACCCAAACCGCTGCGGGCCCAAGTTTCACCTGTGCAAAGCGTCGAACTGATTTTCGCGGGTTCTAGCCGATCGGCAGACGATGTGATCATTCAGCACATCCGAAGCAGTTCCGCCCCCCGGCGGCTGACGGTGGTCAGTTCGGACCGTCAGATCGCCACGGCGGCCCAGCGGCGACGCTGCCGGGTGTGGTCCAGCGAGTCATTCATCAACCGCCTTTGCGAGCAACTGCGCAAAAGCCCAGGCCAGAACCAGCCCAGCGACCGCCCGCATGTCGAACGCCTGCCGCCCGAATTGGTGGACCGCTGGCTCAAAGCGATGGGCGTGGAGGAACCGTAGGACTTGACGCCGTAGCCCGTGGCGACTCCAATCACCGGCCATGGCATCATCACCCGCAACACCGTCCGCCAACCCGTCAGACGCCAAGACCCCGCGCTATCAGCGAGTGCTGCTGAAAATCAGCGGCGAAGCGTTTTGTGCACCCGGCGGATTCGGCATCGACAGCGAGGAACTCAGCCTCATTGCCAAGGAGATCGCCGCGGCGGCTCAGCAAGGCACACAACTGGCGGTCGTGGTCGGCGGCGGCAACATCATCCGCGGAGCCTCCCTGGCGGATGAAAAAGTGATCCCCCAGGCCATCGCAGACCAGATGGGCATGCTCGGCACGGTGATCAACGGCCTCGCACTCAAAGAAGCCTTGGAAGAACTGGGGCAAAGTGCCCGCGTGCTCTCTGCCTTGATGGTCAGTTCGGTCGCCGAGCCGTTTATCCGCGGACGAGCGCTTCGGCATATGGAAAAAGGCCGGGTCGTCATTTTCGTTGCAGGCACGGGCAACCCGTTCTGCACCACCGATAGCGCCGCCAGCCTGCGGGCCTCGGAAATCGGTGCGGATGTCGTTTTGAAAGCGACGAAGGTCGATGGCATCTATGACAAAGACCCGATGAAGCACAGCGATGCAAAGCGATTCGATCGTCTGAGTTTTTCGGAAGCGATCGCCAAGGATTTAAACATTATGGACACCGCGGCCTTCGCCCAGTGTCGCGAGCAGGCAATCCCGATTATTGTTTTCAATATGAAGACGCCCGGCCACATCGCGGAGGTGGTGTCGGGTGTGAATCACGGCACGCTCGTCGGGCCGGACAGCGAATGACTCGCGTACGAATTGAAAGAGGTTAATTATGGATCTGGACACAGCCCTGCTCGAAGCCGAAGAGGCGATGGACAAAGCGCTCGATTATGCCAAGAGCGAGATGAAGGGCATCCGCACCGGCCGGGCCACGACTGGTCTGGTCGAGTATGTCAAAGTCGATGTCTACGGTGCGCAGACCGATCTGCGGAGCGTCGCGTTGATCTCGATCCCCGAGCCTTCGCAAATTCTGATTAAGCCGTTCGATCCTTCGACGGCCAATGAGATTGCCAAGGGTATCGAGAAGGCGGGTCTGGGTTTGAATCCGAATGTCGATGGTAAGCAGATCCGGCTGAACATCCCGCCGCTCTCGGGCGACCGTCGCAAGCAGTTGGTCGCTAGCGTCAAACAGATGGGTGAGCAAGCGAAGGTCTCGATCCGCAACGCCCGCCGGGACGCCAACAAGCACATTGATCAGGCTGGCAAGGATAAATCCCTGGGATTGAGCGAAGATGCGGTGTCGGATGCCAAGGACGAGATTAACGAGTTGACGAAGAAGTACGAATCCCAAGTCGACGAGATTGTGTCAGACAAAACCACCGAGATTGAACAGGTCTAAGCACGGCATTCGCGACCACCGGCCGAATCTTGTTAGGTCGTTCCGCGAACTTTTTGAGTGGCGATATCGCCTTACAGCAGTCGGACTTGCGGGCATTCTGCAACGCAATTGCTATACTTCGTTAGTGCTATGGCAAGGCGGCTTTGCACGTGACATTCCAGGAAACCCGTCCGCGGGATCGTCTATTTACCCGCGATTCGCAGCAGGCTTCATGTCCGCTGTCTGAGAAAGACCTGAGGCATATGAACCATCTCCGTTTGCTGCTTAGCGAATCGCTTTTAAAAACGATCGTCCTGGTCGGTTTGGCGGCCCTGCTGGCTGTTGGAACACAGGCTGATTCATTCGACAGCGAACTGAACCTCGCCATCAAGCAATTGACGGAAGAGGCCAAGACACTTGACGATCTGGATGACCGATCCGCGAAATTTTCACGTCCTCACCCGCTGGTCCGAAATTGGAAAGCAGACCAGGCTGCAAAAGTTCTTTCGAAGATTCCGGACCGCTTCACCGGCGATCCGCGACGAGATGCTTACGTTCGGTATCACCTGATTTATATTGTGGAGAAGCATTTTGTCGAGGCGCTGACGGCTTGGTCTGAGACTGGGAAATATGAGCCCGACCCGAATGTGGTCAAGCGTATTGAATCTTTAACGTCGACCTTGCCAGACAATATAGAAGCGGAGCCTCGCCAGCCGTTCACGCATGTGCCAGAGGAAATTTTTGATCGTTATCGCGAGTTGATGAGTAGGACTCGGGTGACCATTGGTTTTCCACCCTTTCAAGAGACTTTTGAAGGGCGAGCTGCACTGGAGCGTGCCGAGGGCAATCGAAAGGCAGAGATTGAAAAAATTCTGGAGCAGGCTGAAAAATTAAGAGGTCAATTCAGACGAGTTAATGACCCAGAAGCGCAAAAATTCAATGCACGTATTCAGGAGATTAACAAGGTACTTCGCGACTACCGGGCTCGGGTCATCTTCGTATTGGTTCAATCGGGTGACTCTGGCAATTTAAAGCTGGTGCTTCAAGCTGTTGAACGACAGGTCGCTCAAGGAAGCCGCGCTACCTTCGATTTGATGGAAGCGTTATATCGTGCAGCTTTTGATGGCTATCTCATTGCATACGACAGCGACACCATTGAACGCTTTGGCCGAGACCTTGAACGATTAGCTCGAGCTAATGATGTATGGAAGAAGTACCAACGCACGGATGGTGGATATTGGGGGCCTGATTATGATTTCCGGAATTTCGCCGAGGTTGCCTTCACGCTCGCCAGCTTAATGCAGACGCCTTACAAAGTGAACTGGTTGGCGAAGACCGCGTTCATGAAGGTAGATCCAATTGAAGCCGGTCGTTTGGAACAAAACCATCGTGCAGACACGATAACGACAGGTGATATCGAAAACGCTTTTGCCCGTGCTTCAAACGCGATCAACTTTCCGCAGAGTCGTTACGCTGAAAAGCTTCTGCCGCCGACGGAACCCGGCGCAAGGGGTCAGGAGGCAGGCGATGTGCCTGCGTCGATGATCGATCCATTTGAATCCCAGTGGGGCAATCTCGACAAACAGGAGCGGATTAACCGTACCGGTAATCACGCGCTCGCGGCTTGGGCTCAATTGAGAGTCGGCGAACATTATTTGTCACCCTTGGTTTATCGTCGGTTGTATTGGAGCCTGTCACGCGATACCCGAGAAACATTCGACCGCTCGATGCGGTTGCAAATGATGACGTATCTGCCACCGACCGAGTTCATGCCATGGATCCGTCGGGACGCTGTTTCGATCCAAGGCTCGCTATCGGATAAAGGCAACTTTCCGGCGCGATGGGCCGGTGGTCCTTCTACAGGCTGGGGCGACCATGCGACCGGCCAATACGGCGTTCTAGGCTTGTGGGCTGCGGACCAGGCCGGGATCGAGGCTGACAAAAAGCGGATCGAACTGATCGATAAGCATTGGCGGCACACGCAGGATAAATCTTCCGGCGGCTGGGCGCTGGCTCCTTTGAATGTCAACGTACAAAATCGAGCGCAGGGTGCAGAGAAAGTCACCGCTCCGATGACCGCGGCGGGCGTGGCCACGCTTACCCTCACTGAGCGATTCCTCTACGGCAAAGAGATGGTGGCTGTCGATGGCAAGAAAGTCACGGAGGAACTGCGGAAAGGCGTGAACTGGCTGGATAAAAATTTCACTCTGCAGACCGGCGGCCGCGATGATGCGACCGGCTTGGACTGGTTCTACTACATGTGGACCATGCAGCGGGTCAGCCAAGCGACAGGCTATCAAAGCTTTAACAATATCAACCTGTCCCGACAGGTCACCGCTGAAATCCTCAATCGTCAACGGCCGGACGGCCTATGGAGTGATGAATCGGGTTTGAGCAGCCAAATGGTCTCGACCTGTTTTGCAATGCTCTATCTCTCTAACGCATTGCAACCCTCGGGCATCGCCAAAGTGCGTTACGACGGACCTTGGGACAATCGACCGCACGATATTTGGAATTTTACCGACTACGCTTCCGATGCTTTTGAGACGCCGCTGACTTGGCAGATAGTGACGCCGAACGAGCCGCTCCGCGAGTTGTCCGAGAGCCCGATTCTTTACCTTGCATCAGACAAAACGATCAATCTGGACAACAAGGCGATCGAAAACCTGAGAAATTATCTATACGCCGGCGGTATGTTGATTCTCAATCCAGATGGCAACGACCCTGGGGCCAAGCGATCTTTCATGGACTTGGCCAAGCAGATCCTGCCGGATTACGAGCCTATCGATCTGGATCGTGAGCACTTGCTCAACTCGATCCTGCATCAGGTCAATGTGCCAGCCAAGGTGGTTAGCAACGGTATTCGGCCGCTGATCATCATGCCGACCCGCGACCTATCTCGCGCTCTCCAAGAGGGCGATGAGCGTGACGAGGCGTTTCAGTTCATGCTGAATACCTATCTCTACGCGGTAGGGCGAGTGACCCGCCGCAATCGGCTAGACGATCAGTTCCTGGTTATGGATTCGGCAAAAGAGCGAGGCCTGCGGCAAATCCCGGTGGCCCAGATATTGCTCGGGCCGGGCGACCCCGAGCCTATGGCGTTGCCTCAGCTTTCAGCGTTCATGGCTTTGAATCACCGGGCCACGCTGGACACCAAATCGGTGAAACCCGAAGCCATTTCATCCGGTGTCCGTGTGGCGTTTCTGCCGGTCACCGAGGGGGTCGCCCTTAATGATGCCCAAGCCGAGTCCCTGATGAATTGGGTATCCGGCGGAGGGACACTCATCATCGACGCGGCTGGTGGTGGCGGCCCGGCTGGCGAAGCGCTCTCCGAAGTGCTGACGAAACTGGCCGGCGGGCAGGGCGGGGCGGTCATCCCCAGCTTCGACCCGATCATCAGCGGCGAAGGGCTCGGCTCGACCGCACATGACAACAGCTACATCAACTTCAACCGCTTCACCAGCTTCAACCGCCGGGTAGGCAACAGCCCGCTGATCCGCGCGATCGATGTCGACGGCCGACCCGGCATCATCTACTCCAACGAAGACCTGACCGCCACCCTCGCCGGCGTCGAACACTGGGGCATCCAGGGCTACACCGTAGAATCCGCCCGAAAAATCGTCGCTAATCTCATCCTCGCCGCGACGAAATGATGGGTTGTTCGATTGCTTCTGCGTTGACGTCATTGAACGTCAGCACGATTTTCAAAGCCGATCTGCGAAAAACGCCATCGCTGCCTGCCAGTCTTCGGTGAAATGGCCGTGGCCACCGGGGCGGACGATAAGCTTGCGTTGATTCGGCGTACCCAGCAGTTTGAACACGCTGTCGGCCGACCGGTGGACCGCGGCGGTGCCCGACGGGTTCGCCCAGAGGTCCTCCTCGCCCTCGATGGTGACCACCGCCCGCGGTGCGATCGCGGCAAGCAGGACGTGCTGATCAAACTGCAGCGTTTCTTCCCGACCGGCGTATTGGCCAAACTCCGGTCCAAACCAATACGGGAATTGTCGCATCAAGTCGGCGATACGTTCAGCACCCTCACCCACCACCCGGAAACTCCCAGCCCCACCACACCCGGAATTGTTGGCCGCGACCCCAGCTACGCGCTGGTCCGTTGCCGCGGCGAGTAACACGGTCTTGCCGCCGCGAGAGTGCCCGATCAAAGCGGCTCGTCCGGCATCGAACCGATCATCTGTCTCGATGAAATCTACTGCCCGGTGATATGCCCAAGCCCACGCCGAGATCGCGCCGAAGTTGTCGTCAGGGTACGCTGAATAGATCGGCCCGGTCCGACCCTGTGCAGGCAAATCTCCCGCGACTTCGACCCGATTGAATCGCAGCAGCGCAAAGCCTTGGCCCAACACGCTAGCGATCGCGGCGTCGTCATCGTTCGTCCAGCAGCCATCGCCGTGGATCACTACTGGAGCCGGCCGTCTTACCGTTTCATAGGGAGTCATCAAGTCGATGTAGAAGACAACATCTGCGGCTTTGCCTCGGCATATCGCTCTGCGGGTTTCATGTTCTGCCTGCCATCGCCGCGAACGATGCTGGTGCAACAAATCAAAAGTCTGCGACGCCGGCGGATCGGGCATTCCGCCATACTGCGTCTGGACCAACGAACTAAGGAGTTTCTGCCGACGCTGCTGCCACGCTTCCGCCGTTTCGATCGTCTGTCCATCGGTATCGTGTAGCAGGTCCGGCTTCAGCGGGTCATCGCTCATCGGCATCTTTTGTTTCAACTGAACCACATGCATTCGTCGGATCGAAAGTACGTTGCATCAAGCAAAAACAGAATCGCTTTTCTCACTCTCGATTGGATTTTCATCAGTCGGCCGAGAATCCAAAGGCGTCACCGCGGCGAGGACGGTGATGCCACCCAAGACTTTCTGACCCTTTCTCACTTTAATCACTGGTTTGAGGTTTTGCGGTAAGTAGAGTTCGGTGGTCGAGCCGAGCTTGATGATGCCCATGCGTTGGCCCCGCTGGACGACTTTGTTTTCTTCCAGTCGGCAGTAGATCGTACGTGCCAGCAGACCCGCGATCTGCCGGACCGCGGCGACGGGATGGCCTTTGAGTGGGTGGACCAGCAGCGTGGTCATCGATTCGTTGTCCTCGGCCGACTGCGGGTTGAGCGTGTTGCCGTGTTTGCCCGGCTGATGAGTAATCGAAGCGACCTTGCCGTGGCAGGGCACGCGGTTGATATGCACGTTAAATACCGACATGAAAATGCGTACGCAGACGGCAGGACCGTCGAACGGCTCGAAATGCTCAAGCTCATGCACCGACGAAATCGTCCCATCGCTCGGGGCGACCGCGACCGCACGATGATTCGGGATACGCCGATCCGGGTCACGGAAAAACGAGAGCAAGGCGATCACCGCCAAAGCGATTAGGATGACCGCGATCCACCAACCCAACAGGCCAGCCGCGACGCCAAGCATCACACCGATCAGAAAAATCGTCAGACATTCTTTTTTAGCATCGCCGCTGAGCATGAGCAGGGCATGATCGTGCCCCAGTGCCTCTTGTGTCAAACGGCGCCCCAACACCAATTGCACAGCCAGATTTTACGAATCCCAAAGCCCGGCATCAGCGTCGAGTTCTCAAAAGTTTAGCGGGAGGACCGCAGATGTCCCTGCCCCAACTCGCGACTAGAGTCGCGTCGGACGCTTAGTCAGCGTCGCAAAATTCACTAACGCGCCGAACCCTTACCGAGCATCATGCCGACGCCTGCAAGCACGCCGCTGATGACCAGCAGGCCGATGCAGAGAAACATGACGTTATTCGCACTGCCCTCGGACACAAGGGCTGAGGTCAACGCGCTGCGTGAGCCGGCAATGGCCGCGACGACGACGATCAGCGAAATAATCAGGGCGATCGAAGCACCGATGAGCAGCCCAGCCCCCATGGCACTACCAGCTGGATCGAATTCTTCGGCCTGCGTTACCACGATGGCCTCTCCACCCATCATCGGGGCGTCGACCGAGCCGGGGTCGGATGCGGTGAGGTTTTCCAAACCGGACGGCCCGGAAGCACCGGTTTCCATGGACAGAGCGCCGTCGAACACGCCGGAAGAGCCCACGGACGATTCGAGGCCGAAGTCCCCGCCGGTGGACGAAGGTGCGGCGCTTTCGCCGCTGGGATAGATTTCATCGAGCAGTTCGGCCCCGAGGCTGGTGTCGTCGGATTCGCGTGTCAGGTCCAGCAGGCCCGATCCGGAGCCGACTGATTCGAGGGCGAGTTCCTCATCGTCGATATTCGGTTGAGTGACTTGGGTCTGCGCCATCGGGTCGGCGTCTTCGACTTCACCGGCGTCGAACACGCTGATGCCGGTCGCTTCCCGCGGGTCTTCTTTCGCGGCGAAGGATGAGCCTGCCGCTTCGGTCTCGGCCGAGTCATCCGCGAGGCTGATCGCGTCGGTCCCGCCGGTGGAGCTAAGCGACATCTCGTCAGCCAGATCGATCTGGTCGGTGTCGTCCGGGCCGGGGTCGGCCAGCGGGATGCCCAGGCTCGATCCGCCGGGCGAGTCGGCATCGCTTTGAGCGAGGTTGTCGACCTGCTCGCGTTTGAACATCAGCTTGTCGCGGTCGCGGAACTGTTGGAGTTTGCCGTCTGCCGCCAGGGCTTTGATCGCGTCGGCGTCCATCCCTAAACGGTCGGAAGCTTCTTCGAGCGTGTAGAACATCTTGGCCATGGGGAGGAACTCCGAGGTGGATCGTGTGGGGCGGGGCGGCTGCCAACAGGTCGGGGCGGATCCGAGTGAAGCGGTACGAAGGCTCGGGCATGAATCCGGGCAGCGGGGTGTTGTAGGATAAGGCTAGCTCCGCGATCTGACAAGGGTTACAGGCCCCATGGCCCGGTAAAATATGATCCTTCATGCGGTGGAGCGGTGGCAGGCTTGCATGAGTCTCGTTTTGGTCAGGATATTGCGATTCCATGAGATAAGCCGTGCTGGATCACATTGAGTTACAACTGCCGGGGCTGCCCGCGTCGTTCGACGGTTTGCGTGTCGCGCATGTGACGGACCTGCATTTGGGCCGATGGACGCGATCGATGCAGCCGTTGGCGATGCGATTGGCCGAGCAGCGGCCGGATTTGGTGGCGTACACCGGCGATTACATGACCGATCCGGGCGATGAGGACGCGGCTTTCGCCGGGCTCGAGATATTTGCAAAACATGTCCGACCGGCCTTTGGCAGCTTCGGCGTGTTCGGCAATCACGACTCTTTCGATTTAATCGAACGCGTTCAACAACTCCCGATCCGTTGGCTCAATCAGGAAGCGATCGAGATTGAAAAGGGCGGTGATTGCATCGAAGTGCTCGGGCTGACGCGGAGCGCAGCGGCGAGAGAGGATGCGGTCAAGCTAGCAGCAACACTCCATGCGAAGTCTGCAGAGCTAAGTAATCCGTTTCGTCTTTTACTCGTGCACCACCCCGACCGGATGATGACCGCATCCGATCTCGGTGTGGATTTCATGATGTCCGGCCACACACACGGCGGGCAAGTCCGTTTGCCCTGGGGGCAAGTGCTCATGAACTCCTCGGTTCTGCCCAATGACTTGAGCAGCGGATTACTGCGACACCGGCAGACCGTAGCGGCGGTCTCGCGCGGCGTCGGCTGGGTGAAGCTGCCTATCCGGCTGTTCTGCCCGGCTCAGCTTCCGATCTACACGTTGAGGCGAGGCGAATCGCTCGGCCAGGCAACCGACCTGATCGAATGTGTTCATAGGTGGTGATCGAAACATTATCAAGACCAAAACAGTGCGGCTGGCGGGCGGCTGCGGTCTTGCGTAATCTTCGGTCATGAATACGCAAAACCCCGCTGAAACTCGGACTGAAAAAGACTCGATGGGCGAGATGCAGGTGCCCGCTGACGCGCTCTACGGCGCATCGACGGCCCGTGCTGTGCAGAACTTCCCGATCGCCAACCGCCCGCTGCCCCCGGCGGTGATTCATGCTTTCGGGCACCTCAAAGCGGCATGTGCTCAGGCCAACAAAGACCTCGGCAAGCTCCCCCCGGAATTGGCCGATGCGATTATTCAGGCCGCGGATGAAGTCGCCGACGGCAAGCATGACGAGCACTTTCCGGTTGACATCTACCAGACCGGCAGCGGCACCAGCACCAATATGAACGCCAACGAGGTCATCGCCAACCTCGCGAATCAGAAGCTCGGCCTGCCCTCCAGCCCCGGCGGTGACGACGACCCGAACGCCAAGCCACGTATCCACCCCAACGACCACGTCAACATGGGGCAGTCCAGCAACGATACCTTCCCGACCGCGATGCATATCGCGGCGGCGACGCTGCTTGAAAGCCGGCTCGTTCCAACGACTCTCAAGTTTCATCAGGCCTTGCTGCAGAAAGCCGAGGCTTGGGACGGCATCGTCAAGGTCGGCCGTACGCACCTGATGGATGCCACACCGATCCGTGTCGGCCAGGTTTTCGCGGGTTATGCGAGGCAGGCCGAGCATGCCGGGCGCCGGGCGATGGATGCATTCGAGGAGATGGCCCGCAACGTCGAAATTGGTGGCACGGCTGTCGGTACGGGAATCAATGCCCACCCCGAGTTCGCACAGCGTGTCTGTGATGTACTCAAGCAGCGGACGGGAGTCGCCTTCGAAGAGGCCACGGTTCACCCCGAAGCCCAGGCCGCGAAGGATGCGTTCGTGCATGCACACAGCAACCTCAAAGCCATTGCAGTCAGCCTCACCAAGATCGCCAACGACATTCGCCACCTCGGCTCCGGCCCGCGCTGCGGGATCGGCGAACTCAACCTGCCCGCGATCCAGCCCGGCTCGTCCATCATGCCCGGCAAGGTCAACCCGGTCATCTGCGAATCCGTCATGCAGGTCGCCTGCCGCGTCATCGGCAACGACGCGACCGTCACCATGGCCGGCCTCGGCGGCGTCGGCAGCATCTTCGAGCTCAACGTTGCCATGCCCGTGATGATCGACGCCTTCCTCGAATCGGTCGAACTGCTGGCCAATGTTTCCAACGTCTTTGTCGACAAGCTGCTCACCGGCCTGGAAGTCAACGAAGACCGCTGCACCGAACTGCTCGAAGCCTCGCTGATGACCATCACGGCGCTCGCCCCCGAGATCGGCTACGACAAGTGCAGCGCCTTGGCGAAGCAGGCTCACAAGGAAGGCAAAACCATCAAACAACTCGTCGGCGAACTGAACCTGATGCCCGAAGACCGCTTGGCCGAGCTGATGGACTACGACGCCATGACCCGGCCGAGTGCTTGACCGGATTTCTCCTTAGCGTTGCCGCTTGCGGCCGTTGTTTCAAAATACTGATAGTCCAGCCGCAAACGGCCATGCTACGGCTGATTCTGATGCGATTTTTATTTTTAAGTTTGATCATCCTGGTTGGATCGGCTGACGCACAGGACGCCAGCCCGTCAGCGGCCGATTCTGATACGCAGTCTGCCGAGATTCAGGCGACGGAGCAGACGGTCAAGGTCGATGGGTCGGCGACAGATAACGAGATCGGGGATCGGCTACGGCAAATCTATGAGGCTTCGCAGCGTTACAAAAACCTTGAGGTCGAGGTTCGTGACGGCATCGTGTTTCTGCGCGGGCAGGCGACTAGCGAAGAACACAAGCAGTGGGCGGGTGAACTTGCACGCCGGACTGAGGATGTCGTCGCGGTGGTCAACAACCTGACCATCGAGCCGCTGCCGGTCATGGAACAGCTGCCGATCCAGCAGGAGGCGACCGAACTCTGGCGGGGGTTTCTTCGCACGCTGCCTTACATCGGTGTCGGGCTGGTCGTTCTGGTTGCTTCTATCCTATTGGCGGGCTTGATCTCGCGGCTGGTGACCTACCCGCTACGGCAGCTGACCGACAGCAGACTGCTACACAATGTCACCCGCAAGCTCGTTGCCGTGCTCATCGTCATCGGCGGGGTCGTTCTTTTTCTTCGATTGACCGGGCTGACGGGCATCGCGGTGACCGTCGTCAGCGGCACGGGGATCCTCGGGCTGATTCTCGGCTTCGCGTTCCGTGACATCGCGGAGAACTTTCTCGCATCAATCCTGCTTTCGATTCAAACGCCATTCAACCTCGGCGATGTCATCGAAGTCGCGGGCTACACCGGCGTGGTCCGGAAGGTCACAACACGCGGCACGGTTCTGGTCGATTTCGATGGCAACCACATCCAGATCGCCAACGCGACGGTCTACAAATCCACCATCAAGAACCTGACTGCCAACCCCAACATGCGGCTGAGCTTTTCCATCGGCATCGGCTATGACGCTTCCGTGTCCAACGCTCAGGAGGTCGCATTGCAATTCCTGCAAGAGCACTCCGCGGTGCTCGATGACCCCGAGCCGCTGGTGCTGGTCGATTCGCTGGGCGCCTCGACAATCAATCTCAAGGTTTATTTCTGGATTAACGGTCACAAACACAGCGTGTTGAAAATGAAGTCCTCGATCATGCGGCGGGTGCTGCGTGCGGTGGAACAGGCGGGCATCAGCCTGCCAGACGAAGCCCGCGAGATTATTTTCCCGCAGGGCGTGCCGCTGGGTGCTTCGGTCGATCAACATGCTTCGGAGCCGGCGACACTAGCTGACAGCGAGGACTCAGAACTCTCGGAAGCCGAGCGATGTCAGCGTGAGGTGGCAGAGCAGGACTTGGCGGAGGAGGCCACGGAGGCTGAGGGCGATTTGCTCAGCGAGGTTGAAGACTTGAATCGGCAGGCGGACATGGCCCGCGACCCCGAGTCAGGAAAAGACATACTGGAAGAAAAAAATCGGCAAGAGTAGTTGATTGCGGCTGCTCCAGAATAATACGCAGCGGGGGCCGATGGCCAGCGGCCCAATGAGGTCGTGTTGCGATCAAGATTCCGCGGGTTGCGTCTCGCCGCGGCGTTGCAGGAGCGTGCCGAGGGTCGAGGCCATGAGACCCAGCACGATGTAGCCAACGAACGCCTGGACAGCGGCGAGGAACCGGGTTTGGACGGTTGGGTGCATGTCGCCGTAGCCGAGCGTGGTCATCGTTACTGTGGAGTAATACAGCGCTTCCCAGTAGTTATGGGTGATAACGGGTTCGGGGCCGGTCGTATCAACGATGCCCAGCACTTCGTAGGCCGCGGCAAACGCGGCGACGGTCAGCACGAGATTGACGAGCATGACGATCAGGTGTCGGCGGACTTTCTCGTCGCCGCCATGAATTTTGACCAGCCGCGTGACCAACAGCCAGATGAAAAGCCCGGCAAAGATCAGCCCGATGGCTGACATCGCGACAACGCGGGCGGTGTCATGCGGCAGAAACCGCAGTAAAACAAAGCCGCTGCCGAACACAAAAAAGAGCAGGGCAGCGGCGAAGATGGAATTTGCAGCGATCGTTTTGTGTTGCATACAGACTTAGTCTGCGCGCTCGACCTCAGATTGCAACTTCAGGACCTTGCCGCCGTCTTCCTGTTCGATGACGTAGGCGGGGTTGTCGTCGCTGCCCTCGCGTGTCACTTCGCTGCCGTCGATGGTTTTGCTGATCTTTTCCTTGTGGATTTCTTCCACGGTGCCGGTGGCCGAGCCGTTGCCCCATTCCCATTTCACTTCGGTGCCTTCACGGATCATCGTTCATCCTTTCAGATAAGGGGGTGAAAGTGAACGCTAGGCAGGGATTGGTAAAAAGTGAAATCGAATTTGGGGGAAATCCCCTATCTGCTTTGATACCACGACCATAGCGACCCAAGGCCTTCATCGATCGAGGTTTTCGGGTCGTAACCCAACAGATTCCGGGCTTTGTCGATATTGGCGTAGGTGATTTTCGGCTCGCTGGCGGGGGCGGGCGGGGTCTCGAGCCGGGCGGGTCGGCCGACGAGGTTTTCGACAATGCTGACAAAGTTCTTCATCAATACCGGCTCGCCGCGGCCGAGGTTGATCAGCTCGTAGCCCAAGGGCTTGCGCAACGCGAGCTCGACGCCTGTCGCGATATCTTCGACATAGGTCCAGTCGCGCTTCATGTCGCCGCCGTCGAACAGCGTGATGGTTTCGCCGCGGGCAATCCGGTCAGTCACCATGAAAGGCATCATGTCCGGGCGGGCCCGGGGGCCGTAGACGCTGAAGAAGCGGACGGCGGTGAAGTTCATGCCGTGCAGGTTGTGGTAGGTGTAACCGAGCAGTTCGATCGCGCGTTTCGATGCGGGGTAGGCGGACAGTGGCCGATCGCAGGTGTCGGTTTCGATAAACGGGATCTGCTCGGTCTTGCCGTAGACCGAACTGGTCGAGGCGAAGACAAAGTTTTTGCATCCGATGGCTTTGGCGGCTTCGAGGAGGTTGACGCTTCCCACAATGTTGACTTCGGTATACAGCGGGGCTCGGCCGATCGAATGGCGGACGTTCGCCATCGCCGCGAGGTGGGCAACCGCGGCGGGGCGGTGCTCTTCGAATATCTCCATCAACTTTTGAGCGTCGCGGATATCCGCCTCGATCAGCGTGCAACGCTCATGATCTACAAAGCCCGCGACGTTGGCCCGCTTCTGCTCGACGTCGTAATAATTGTTGAAATTATCCAGCGCGATGACGTGATTGCCGGCATCGAGCAAACGTTCGCAGACATGCGAGCCGATGAGACCTGCCGCACCGGTGACGAGGAAGGAATGCATTTTTGATTTTAGATTGAGGATCTTCGATTGAAATAAAGGGTTCTGTCAATTACATCGGCTGTCGATGCCGTGAATCCAAAATCCTTATTTAAAAATCGAAAATCATTTTGCAGGGTTCAGCCGGACCTTGTCTTTTCGCATCGCTTCACGGTATCGACCGTGGCTGCCGTTCATGGCTCGGCGGACGGCGGCGACCAGGCCGAGGATGCAGGCGTCATGCGGATACGCGTCCTCGAGGTCTTCGAGGGCCGAGGCGGTCGAGCCGGCTCCGCCCATCGCCCGGCGGCGGTACATCCGCTTCCAAGCATCTTTGAGATGATTTAAGGTTTCAGGGCTGAAGCCACGGCGTGACAGGCCAACGACATTGACGCCGCGGACATTGGAGGGATTGCCTTCGGTGACCATAAAGGGCGGGGCATCGGCCACGACGCGGGTGAAGCCGCCGATGAAAGCGTGTTGGCCGATCGTGGCGTAGTGGTGGACCGCTGAGCCGCCGCCGATGACCGCGTGGTCCTCGATCATGACGTGGCCGGCGAATTGGCAGGTGTTGGCGATGATGCAGTGGCTGCCGAGGATGCAGTCGTGGCCGAGGTGGACGTAGGCCATCAGCAGATTATGGTCGCCCACCCGGGTGATGCCGTGGTCATTGGCGGTGCCTTTGTGGATCGTAACCGACTCGCGGATCTCGTTGTGGCTGCCGATAATCAGCTGCGAGTCTTCGCCCTCGAATTTCAGGTCCTGCGGGTCGCCGCCGAGCACTGCGTTAGGCCAAACGGTGTTGTTTTCGCCAAGCGTTGTGCGACCGACGATGGTGACATGCGAGATCAGCCGACACCCCGATCCGAGGGTGACCTTCGGCCCGATGTTGCAGAACGGCCCCACGCGAACATCGTCCGCCAGTTTTGCGGCGGGATCGACGACGGATAGAGGGTGGATTTCGGGCATAAGCAATTTTTGTTTGGATCAGGGATCTTTGACTGATGTCTGCGAGAAAATCGAAAACCCTCACTCAAAAATCAAAAATCCTTTATTCCTGGTCATCATCGACCAGCATGAATTTCACTTCCGCCTCGGCGGCGAGTTCCTCCGCCACGTAGGCTCGGCAGTGCATATGGGCGATTCGGCTGCGGATCTTGACAGCTTCGGCGATGAGCATGAGTTGGTCGCCAGGGGTGACCGGCTTTCGAAGTTTCACGCGGTCTAGACTCAACAGGATAGGAAGTTTCCCGACTTGCTCCAAGCTCTGACCGATCAGAACGCCCGATAACTGAGCCATGGCCTCAACGACAAGGACACCAGGCATCATCGGCGTATTGGGGTAGTGACCCTGAAAAAAAGGTTCATTAATCGTTACATTCTTTACACCTACAGCCCGCTGGTCTCCCTCGATCTCGACCACGCGATCAACCAGCAGCATCGGGTAGCGGTGCGGCATCATGCGAAAAAGCTTTCGCACGTCCAGCACTGAATGATGGTGGGCCAAGTCCTGCATCCGCTGGGCCTGATGCTGCTTGATCAACTCGCGGACGAGCTGATGGTTCATCGGGTGGCCGGATTTGTAGGCGATGATCCGCCCCTGGATCGGCGCACCGAGCAGATAAAGGTCACCGATCAGGTCGAGCACCTTGTGCCGAACCGGCTCATCCTCGAAACGCAGCTTGTTCTTGCCCAACGGCCCGTTGTTGCCGATGACCAAGGCTTCGTCGACCGTCAAATGCGGAAACAGGCCTTGCTTGCGGGCGGCCTCGGCCTCGGCTTCGAGCGAGAAAGTGCGTGAAGGGGCGATCTCATGGGCGTAGTCGCCATTGCGCAAATCGAAGGTCCTCAGCTGTCGGCCGATCACTTTGCTCACCGCGGTGTAGTCCAGTTCGTAGACGACCTGCATGTCGGCTTCCGGGCTGGGCACCGCGGCGATCATCGCGTCATCATGTCGGATGACCACCGGCGAGGTCACCTTGAGCCGACGCCGTTTGGCATCGAGCTTGTCCTTGCCGGCCTTATCCAGTGCGTCGAGAAATGCCTGAGAGGAGCCGTCCATCGCGGGGACTTCCGGGCCGTCGCATTCAATGACGAGATTGTCGATCCGCTGAGCGGCGACGGCCGAGAGGCAGTGTTCACAGGTGTCGATCGTCGCTTCGCCGAGCTTGAGAGCGGTACGGCGTTGGCGTTTGATGACATTGTCGATCACTGCGGGGATGGTCGAGCCGCCCAGGTCCATCCGGCGGAACACGATGCCATGATTTTCCGGGGCGGGCAGGAACGTCAGCGTCGCATCCTGGCCATGGAACAATCCCTTGCCCGAAAGGCTTTGGGGTTTCTTGATAGTGTGCTGATATTCCATGAGGCGGGCGGCGGCGGCCGGGGTGTGTGGATTATGTTAGATCGGATTGCGGGGAACGTCACACTCGATCGGGCAGGACACCCGGGTCAAAACTAAAATTCCTACAGATCGTATTTCCGGATCTTTTTTAGGATATCCGGCAGCTTGCGGACCGCCGCCATCTCGCGGAAGACCTCTTTGATTGGACGGGCCGGGTAGCCGCCCCAAGCGGCACCCTGAGGCACATCGTCGATGACTGCCGAGCCGCCGGCGATTTGGCTGCCGCCGCCGATGTTGATGTGGTCCTTGACGACAGTTGCCCCGCCGATCATCGTGCCGTCGCCGATGGTCACTGTGCCGCCAATTGCGACGGCCCCGGAAATGATGACCAATCGGCCGATCCTGCAGTTGTGGCCAACCTGCACGAGGTTGTCGATCTTCGTGCCGTCGCCGATCGTGGTCGCGTCAAACTTACCCCGGTCGATGCAGGTATTGGCCCCGATCTCGACATCGCTACCAAGCTCGACGTTGCCGATGTGCGGGATCTTGACGACGCGTGGCACGGGGCCCGTCGTATCCGGGCGGTAGCCGAAGCCGTCTGCCCCGATGACGACCCCGGGTTCGAGCACGCAGCGGTCGCCGATTCGGCAACGCTCACGGATCACCACGCCCGGCCAGAGCGTGCAACCTTCGCCGATTCGCACATCCTGCATCAGCGTCACGCCGGCATGCAAGACGCTGCCCGCACCGATTTTCACGCCCGCCTTGATCACGCAGTTCGGCCCGATGCGGACCCCTTCGCCAACTTCGGCCGCATCGCTGACCACCGCGCTCGCATGAATACCCACTTCGGGCTGCACCGGCTCGGGGGCGAACATCTCCAGCACCTTGGCCATCGCGAGATCGGCGTTCGGCACGAAAATCATCGCGCGACCCTCGCCGGGCTGCTCGTCGATCTCGACATCAATGCTGATCAGCGCAGCGGAGGCTTTGCTGTCCGCCCATTTGTCGGCATAGGCCGATTCGCCGATGAATGAAAGCTGATGAGCCTCAGCTTGGTCAATCTGCGCCAAGCCGGTGATCAGCACATCGCCGTCGCCGATGAGGCGGCCGTCGACCGCCTCGGCGATGGATTTCGCATCAAAGTTTGGCAAACCATGCATCCTGTTGCCGACGGGTCGGCTCAAGCGGAAAGCGGATCAGGGGTTCTTGAACTCGGCATCCATCCGGGCCTGCACCGCCTGGGTGATGTCCGAAGCATCGCGGCTGTAGAGCACCTTGCGGTTCTGCGCTACAAGCTGGAGCTGCTGCGGATTAAGCTGCATCAGGTCGGGTAGCTCGCCGCCTTGCAGCACGATGTCGAAGCCCGAAGCGTCGGCGACTTTGCTTACCGCATCGGTCGCCGCCTTATAAACCTCAGCAAACTGCCGGGCCCGCTCGCGGTTCGCGGTCTGCTCGGTCATCTCGACCCAGACCCGAAGCTCGATCGCCTTCTGCTGAATCTCATCACGCTTGGCCAACCAAGGCCCACCGCCCGGGGCCAACGGGTCGAGCTCGGCATTGAGCTTCTGAATCTCCGCCCGGCGTTTTTCCTCTTCGGCCCGGATATTCTGAGCCTCAGCCCGGTTCTTATCCTGCACCGATTTTTGCATGGCTGAGTTATCGATGACGGTCTGCAGATTGACGACAGCCACCTTGGTCGCCGCAGCAGAGCCGCTCTGAGCCTGTGCGGTGAGATAGACGGACAGGACCACCGCGGCAATCAGGCCGACGGCCCAGAAGGTTTTCGTTTGCATAGCAAGGCTTTCCTAAAGTCAAAAGTCAGGAGTGAATACATATAAGTTTACAGAATTATCTGCCACCCGAGTCCTCTGCTGTTTAGCCGTAGCTCAACGGGCCGCGAGCCATGCCACAGCCGCGCCCCGCACCGCAAACCTCACGCCACATCTCGGACGCAGCGGAAGCCATTATTGGTCGTCGCGGAATCCGGCGTGTTGCCTGTGCGAGCCCCCAGGCGGTAGCGGTTGCAGTAGCTGTGATGGCAGAGGTAGCTGCCGCCTTTCTGAACTTTATGCGTTAGGGCGTAACCCGTGCGGTCCGTGCCATGCTTGTTCGCTGGTGCATCGGATACATCGATCGGGCCGATGGGATTCTCACGGGTTTCATTTCCAGTTTCGAGATGCCAAGTCGGGCTGAACCAGTCGTTGGTCCATTCCCAGACATTGCCGGAGGTGTTGTGCAGACCGTACCCGTTGGGCGAGAAGGCGGTAACCGGGCAGGTGCCGACGTAGCCGTCCGCGGCCGAGTTCTGATCGGGAAAGTCGCCCTGCCAGACGTTGCAGCGGTGCTTGCCGCGCGGTTCAAGGTGGTCGCCCCAGGGGTAGATGGATTGCTCTTTGCCGCCGCGTGAAGCGTATTCCCACTCGGCTTCGGTCGGTAGCCGTTTGCCCGCCCATCGGCAGTAGGCGACAGCATCATTCCAGCTGACCTGCACGACGGGGTGGTCCATGATGTCCTTGATTGAGGACCGCTCGCCGAACGGCCGATCCCACTTCGCCCCCGGCACCGCCACCCACCAACGCAGGCCCGGGACCTGAGCCTCAGCCCGCAGCTTGTCCGCGTACTTTGGCGAGAGGTGGATATGAAACACGAAGCTCCAGCCGAATCGCTCAGCCTCCGTGACGTAGCCGGTCGCTTTAATAAACGCAGCAAACTGCTCATTGGTCACGCTGGTCGCGTCGATCCAGAACGGTTCGAGCGTCACCTCGCGTATGGGCCCCTCGCCATCTTCCGGGAAGCCTTTCGGATAGTCCGTGCCCATGAGAAACGGTCCGCCGTCCAAGCGGATCATGCCGGGGTTGTCCTCGGGTTGGTCGCTTGGCGCTTTGGCTTGCCGAATCGGATCGACCGTCGGCGTCAACGGCTGCGGCGGGGCAGCGGCACCGGCGTTGCTGGAAGCCGCCTGTCGGGCCGCAATCGAACCGCTTGCCAACGCCGCGGCCGACACAAGCGAAGCGGGCTTCTCCGGGGTGCAGCAGGCTTTCTTGGATTTCGCCGATGGCGAGTGCGCTGAATCAGACATTCGGCAATTGTATCGGAGCGGTCTATGCTGTTTGAGTCGAATATTCGCAAACCCTTCACGATGAGAACTCAATTATGAAACCAAACCACTTTTTCATTGTTGCTGCGACTTTGCTGATGGCCGGGCTTTCCATCTCGCAAGAGGCGGATGCCGATCGCAATTTGTTGTTGACTCCGGACGATCCCGTTTGGGCTGAGCAAGCGCCGGATCAGTTTGATGTGAAGTTTGAAACTTCCGAGGGGCCGTTCACGGTGCGGGTGTATCGGGAATGGTCACCGCGCGGGGCCGACCGGTTCTACAACCTCGCCCGCCTCGGCTTCTACGACGATCAGCGGTTCTTCCGCAAAGTGGATGGCTTCGTCGTGCAATGGGGCATGCATGGCAATCCGAAAGTCACCCGAGTCTGGAAGCAGAACTCGATCGAAGACGATGAGGTGAAAAAGAGCAACACCCGCGGCCGCATCACCTTCGCCGCTTCCTCCGCTCCAGACTCCCGTACGACGCAGGTCTTCATCAACCTAGGCGACAACGACGCCCTTGACTCTATGGGCTTTGCACCGTTCGGCGAAGTCATCGAAGGGATGGACGTCGTCGAATCGCTCAACGGCATCTATCGTGAACAACCCACCGGCCGACAGCGTGAGATCGCCATGCTTGGCAACGCGTACTTGGATCAGAAGTTTCCGGAGTTGTCGGTGCTGGAATCCTCATCGGTCGTTGAATCTGTCGAAGAGTGAAAGACTCGCTAGGATGCCCCGCCCGAAACCATTCCAAGGACGATCGACAATGAAAACCGCGACTTTCGACACAGACAAAGGCACGATCAAGCTCGAATTGTTCGACGAACAAGCCCCGAATACGGTGGGCAACTTCGAGAAGCTTGCTAAAGATGGCTTTTATGACGGCCTGAATTTCCATCGCGTTATCAGCGACTTCATGATCCAGGGCGGCTGCCCGAAGGGGACCGGCACCGGAGACCCGGGTTACAAGTTTGACGATGAGCCGGGCGCATTGGCACTGAAGCACGACAAGCCCGGCATCCTTTCGATGGCCAACGCCGGGCCGAACACCAATGGCAGCCAGTTCTTTATCACCCATGTGCCCTGCCCGCACCTCGACGGCAAGCATGGCGTGTTCGGCCACGTCCTCGAAGGCCAGGACGTCGTCGACTCCATCGAGCAGGGCGACAAGATCAAGTCGGTGACGATCGAAGGCTAAGCCAGCACGCTGGTGCCGGACGATGTCGATGCACGCTCGGCGATCAGGTTATCCGTGATCGTCCGAGCGATCCGCGTCGCTTCCTGGCCCTGCTCGGCGGTGCACAAGTCGCCCGGCTCGCCGGTACGGAGAAAGTGTGCGAAACGCTGGTGGACGCCGGTGAAGTTCTTTTCCTCGTGATATTCCTGTGGAAATGTTCCGTGGATATTGCGTAGTTCAAAGCGGCTCTTCTCGCGGTGGTAGAGGATGACGCCTTCGGTGCCGATGAGCTGATAGACGAACATCGGTTCGGGCTGTTGCATCGTGTGGCCGAAGCTGTAGGACATCTCGACCATGGTGTGACAGCCGTTGTCGTGATCGAGGTGGGCCCAGATATGATCCGGGGCTTCGTAATCATCCACCCATGCCCCGTGGCCAGCGAATGCGGTGACCTCGCTGCCCATCCACCAGCGGGCCAGATCGATTTGGTGTACACCGCAATCGACCATCGGCCCGCCTTCGAGCATTCGGCCATGCCGACGCTGCTCGATGACCGCGGCGGTCGCATCGCGATTTTCGTATTTACCGTGGTTGTCCCAGTTGTAAATGAGCCGCATCGCTTTGACTTCGCCGATCGCGCCTTGGCCGAGCAATTCCTTGATGCGGAGCGCGTTGAGGCCGTAGCGGTAGCAGAACGCGACGTAAAGCGGTTGGCCGGCGGCGTTCATCGCCTGGATCATCCGGTCGGCTTGTTCCTCGTCCATCGCGAGGGGCTTTTCGCAAAGGGCTGGCACGCCATGCTCGGCACAGGACAGGACGTTCGCTTCGTGGGCCGGGGCGGCGGAGGTGATGACCACCGCATCGAGGCCCGAGCCGAAGAATGCATCGACTTCATGAAACGCGTGAGCAGCGCCGTGCTTTTTCTGAGCGGCGACGGCCGACTCGAAGCGGGGGTCAAAAACCGCGTGCAGGTCGTAACGGGGTACGCGAGCCATGGCAGGGAAGTGGCCGTAGTCCGCAACAAAGCCGCAGCCCATCACGCCGATTTTAAGTGGTTTGGATGACATGGCTGACAGCTTACGGAGAAGTCGTCGCCGCTGCCGAATCGACCTTGATATCGAGCAGCTCCCAAATGTGGACTTCGAGGTCGATCGGGTATCGCACGATCTCCAGAAAATCGGTCGGCCACATCACCCCCGCTTTCTCGATGTAGTCCGACACCTCGACGTCCGCCGTCGCATTGCGAGTTCCGTCATAACCGTTGAGTGAAAAGCGGATACGGCTGACGCGTTTGGTTTCGCGATCGACCGCCAGCAGCACATGGTCACGTTTCGCATGATCCAGGCCCGGCTCCAGCCGGACGAGGATCTGATCGCATTCCCTGCCGACCACGACGGTGGGCTCAGCCATGGTGATACTGACGCGGTCGGGGTGGTCTTTCAGATAAAAAGGGGCGGTGAGAAACATGAGATAGGCATCGGCGACCATGCCCGCCGCGTCGCGTGCCTCGGACATGTCTTTCGGCACACTCTTGCCGTCGTAGATGACCTCTTCGATACCCTCGCTGCGTGACCACCGCACAAATTTCTCACCGTCCGGGCCGGTATGCGTTTGCTCGACCACCCAGCCCTGATCGGGCTGCCGCGTATACGTTTCGACCGATGAACCGCGATACGCCCGGTCGACCAGTTCCGGCTGAAACTTCCAAACATCGTTCAGCCACGTCCCGTCGAGTTCTATCGTGATGCTTTGTACTTTGTCGAAGTTCTCCCCGCCATGGGCTTCGACCGCGGCTTGCAGCAAGGCTTCCGCGGCGGGGTCGGTCTTCCCGGCAGCGACCTTAGGCAGCGGGTCGATGCAGCCGGTCAACGTGAATGCGAGGACTAATCCGAGCAGTGTCGCGATATTTTTCATATCGCATGCTATGCCGGCTTGATCGAAAGAGTCACTACAACCACGGCTGGACATGGTCATCTTCGAGCAGGTGCAGCAGGTATTGACCGTACTCGATCTTCGCCATCGGCTCGGCAAGTTTTCGGAGCTGTGCGTCGTCGATGAAATTCATATGCCAGGCAATCTCTTCCGGGCAGGCGATCATCGTGCCCTGACGCTGCTCGATCGCTTCGACAAACGTGCCTGCCTGCAACAGGCTTTCGTGCGTGCCGGCGTCCAGCCAGGCGGTGCCGCGACTCCAAAGCTTGACGTTAAGCTTGCCGCGATCCATGTAGGCGCGGTTGAGGTCGGTGATTTCCAACTCGCCACGCGGTGAAGGCTTGAGGTCTTCCGCGATCGCAGTGACTTGATCGTCATAGAAATACAGCCCCGGTACCGCGAAGTGACTTTTGGGTTTCTCGGGCTTTTCCTCCAGTGAGATGACCTTGCCATCTGCATCGAACTCGACCACGCCGTAACGCTCCGGGTCGCGGACGGGATAGCCGAACACGGTGGCGCCGTCGGTGACTTGAGCGGCATCGAGAACCTGCTGACGCAGTCCGCTGCCGTGGAAGATGTTGTCGCCGAGGATCAGGCAGCAGGGGGCATCAGCGGTGAACGACTTATCGAGCAGGAACGCCTGAGCGAGACCTTTGGGTTCGGGTTGCTCAACGTAGCTGAATTGCATACCCCACTTTTCACCGTTGCCCAGCAGTCGCTCGAAGGTCGGCAGGTCCTTGGGTGTCGAGATGATCAGCACCTCCCGGATGCCGGCCAGCATAAGCACCGAAAGCGGGTAGTAGATCATCGGCTTGTTATAGACCGGCAGAAGCTGCTTGCTGACCGCGAGGGTCAGCGGGTGCAGTCGGGTGCCGTGCCCGCCGGCGAGGATGATGCCTTTCATAGAACTACTTTCAAAAGCCGCGGATGTTATCCGCGTCATCGATCGTTAAATGTGCATATTGAGAATAGCTTCGTAAAGCTCCTGCTGGCCGGAGTTCTGGGCGGGCTCGCCGCCGTCTCGACCGATCTGGGCGAGCTTCGCAAAATCGAGCTTGCCCTGCGAAAACGCCTGGCCATCACCGCTGTCGAAGCTGGCATAACGCTTCTTGAGCAGGTCGCCGTATTGCGAATCGGTGAGGATTTTCTCAGCCGTAATTAAAGCCCGGGCAAACGCATCCATGCCGGAGATATGGGCGATGAATAGGTCCTGCAAATCGGTCGAGTTGCGTCGAGTCTTAGCATCGAAGTTGATGCCGCCGCCTTGGCTGAGTCCGTCAGCCTGTAGGAAGACGAGCATGCACTCAGTCAACTCATAAAGATCAATCGGGAATTGGTCCGTGTCCCAGCCGTTCTGGTAGTCGCCGCGGTTTGCATCGAGGCTGCCAAGCAGGTGGCTACCGTCTGACGCGCTCGCCGAGGCCGCGACCGCCATTTCGTGCTGCATCGTATGGCCGGCGAGAGTGGCGTGGTTGAACTCCAGGTTGAGCTTGAAGTCGTCCATCAGGCCATGTTGACGCAGGAAGCCGATGACGGTGGCGCTATCGAAATCGTATTGATGCTTGCTGGGTTCGCAGGGCTTGGGTTCGATGTAAAAGTTGCCGGTAAAGCCGTTGGCTCGGCCGTAATCGCGGGCCATCTTTAGGAATTGGCCGAGGTTGTCCTGCTCCTTTTTCAGGTCAGTATTGAGAAGCGACATATAGCCCTCTCGCCCGCCCCAGAAGGTGTAGCCGGCCCCGCCGAGCTTGATAGTCGCGTCGATCGCCATCTTGACCTGAGCGGCAGCGTGTGCGACCACCGCGAAGTCGGGATTGGTCGCGGCACCGTTCATGTAGCGCGGGTTGGAGAACAAGTTGGCGGTACCCCACAACAGCTTGACGCCCGAGGCGTCCTGCTTCTGCTTGGCGTAGTCGGTAATCGCTTCAAGCCTGGCTTGAGAGTCGGCCAGGGTCGGTCCTTCGGCGATCAGGTCGAAGTCGTGGAAGCAGTAGTTCGGTGCGCCGAGTTTCGTAATGAACTCGAAAGCGGCATCCATCTTGTCTTTCGCCGCGGCGATGGCCTGGTCGTTGTCGTTGCCGGGGGCAACCTTTTCGTCCCAGGGGAATTGCTTGGTACCCGGGCCGAAGGGGTCGGCGCCGGTGCCGACGAAGCTGTGCCAATAGGCGATGGCGAAGTTGAAGTGCTCAGCCAAGGTCTTGCCTGCCACCTTTCGGTCGGGCTCGTACCAGCGGAAAGCCAAGGGGTCCTGGCTGTCGGTCCCGCTGAACGGGATGGTCGAGATGCCGGGAAAGTATTCACGATCGCCGAGGGTGGCAGAGTTGTGCATGATGTAGGCGCTAGGGTTAGGCGCTAGGCGCTGGGAGGGACGGGTAGTGACTCAAAATACGACTGCTGAAATCTGAAAGCCATTCACAGCGTGTTACTTGCTAATTATGCATTTTCATAGGTTATCTGGCGACGATCATTCAGATTTCAGGACTTGGCTTAAGGCATCTTCCCACCGCTCGCGGGCCTGGGTAGTGGCATCGCGGTCGGCGGGGGCGGGGTGGATGGTATCGACTTTTTCAAGATTGTCGAAGGCCTCGGTGGGATTGTCATAAATGCCTTGTCCGAGGCCGGCTCCGCGGGCGGCGCCGTCGGCACCGTCGGTTTCGTAGAGCTCGATAGTGGCATCCGCCGCGGTGGCGAGGGTTTGACGGAACAGCGGGCTGAGCATCATATTGGCCCGGCCGGCGCGGATCACCGAGGGATCGACGCCGGTTGAGCGGAGGATGTCGATGCCGTGTGCGAAGGCAAAGACAATACCTTCCTGCACCGCCCGGGCGAGGTCGGCGTTGTCGTGGCGGTTGAAGTCAACGCCCAGCAGTTGAGCGCCGGTTGCGCGGTTGCCGAGCATCCGTTCCGCTCCGTTACCAAACGGCAGGAAGCTGATGCCGTTGCTGCCAACGGGAGCGGAAGCCGCCAAGTCGTTGAGGGCCGGGTAGCTCATACCGTCGCCGAGCGTTCGTCGCAGCCAAGCATTGGCGATGCCCGTACCGTTGATGCAAAGCAGCACGCCCAGACGCGTCTCGTTCTGCGTGTGATTGACATGGGCGAAGCTGTTGACACGGGACTGCGGATCGTACTGGACAGTGTCGCTTACGCCATAGACCACGCCGGACGTGCCCGCGGTGGCGGCGACTTCGCCGGGGTTCAGCACGTTCAGCGACAGCGCATTGTTCGGCTGATCGCCGGCCCGGTAGGTAATCGGCGTGCCCGCTTTGATCCCCAGCGTTTCAGCAGCCTCGTTCGAAACCTCGCCTTGCCTGCCAAAGGTCGGCACGATGTCCGCGAGAAGCGATTCATCAATCCCGAGTTGTTCGAGCAAAAACGAAGCGGGCTGATTCTCCTTGAAATCCCAGAAGATGCCTTCGCTCAGTCCTGAAACCGTCGTTGCCACCTTGCCGGTAATCTTCGCAGCAAGGTAATCGCCGGGAAGGCAGATGGTGTCAATCCGATCGTAAAGCTCCGGCTGATTTTTCTTCACCCAGGCCAATTTCGACGCCGTGAAATTGCCCGGCGAGTTCAGCAGGTGTTGCAAACATTTTTCATGCCCGATGGCATTGAATGCCTGTTCGCCGATCTCGACCGCTCGGCTGTCGCACCAGATAATGCTAGGGCGCAACGGCTGTTGGTCTTTGTCTAGGCAGACCAGGCCATGCATCTGATAAGCGATGCCGATGGCGTCGATACCGCCTGCGTCAACATCAGCATCTTGAACAGCGGCCTGCACCGCGTGAACGGTGGCGTCCCACCAGACCGCCGGGTCCTGCTCGGCGAAGCCCGGCTGGGGCGCTTCGATGGAGAGTTCGGTTTTGGGAAATTGAGCCGAGCCGACGACTTGGCCGGTCGCTGCGTCAAGCAGCGAGGCCTTGACCGATGAGCTTCCGAGATCGATGCCAAGCAGAATCATGCCGCCCAGTATGGCAGGCTTGCGAAGGACTTACCAGACGACCCCGCCAAGGTAAAACGAGACGAACAAAATGCCGAGCAACGCCAAGGCGATCCAACGCTCCGCTCCCTCGCCACCTGCAGCAATTATCGGCAACGCCAGCACGATCGCAAGCGATCCGAGCACGAATAGCCACGCCCGCCAATAGTCGCCCGTGTCGGTCCGGGCGTTAGCTGTGTCCGCTTTGTTCTGCAGCTTCCGCCACTTGCCCGCTTCCAGCTGACGACGCTGCTGATTCATGTCTTTTCGCAGTTCAGTCAGTCGCTTATCAATTTCTGAGACCCGCTTGGTTTTATTGTCACCTTCGAGTTTAATCGTGCCGTCCTGAATTGCGGCCTTTTCGAGTTCAAGCTCCGCGATATCGCCCATCCACTCGGAGTCGAAGTCGGCCTTCGCGAGCTGGACTTTCGCGTCCGCGGCATCTTCACGCGCTTCCGCGATATGGCTGCAGCCTTTGGCGAGTACGACGGCCAGAAGACCAAGGATCAGGACCGGGTACGCAAGAGGTTTGAATTCAGCCATGATGTTTTACTATCGATATTCGGACTGCGTGAATCTTGAAAACGATTCGTATTACATCGCAAGCGACGAACCGCTGCAACGGGGAAAGCCCTTAGATCAAGCAGTAGTCAGTTGTTTCATGAATTCTCAATACAGTTTTCTTGGTCTATACCGGATTCAATCACAAATGAACCTGCCAGGTTACTGCCTTCCGCCTAGGCTTCGGTAAAGGTCGAGGCGGCTCGGCCTTTATCGATCGAACATTGCGATAGAAAGGCAACATATGAAATTTTACTCGAAGCTTCTTGTCCTTCCCGCGGTGGCAGTTCTGCTGACCGCCTGTGCAACGCCCAAGGGTGATACCCCCGAAGACAAGCGGGCTTATATCGACAAGCAGCACGACATCACCGTGCAGGCGGTCATGAAGGAAAAAGGTCTGGAGCAGGCAGAGATCGATGAAGCGGTCGGCCATGCCTCATTTACGAATATCGGTACACAGGTCTTGTTGATCGGCGGCGACGATGGTTACGGCGTGGTGACCGACACCGAAACGGGCGAGAAGACTTACGTGAAGATGGGGGCGGTCGATTTTGGGCCTGGCTTAGGCGTAGCGAAATATCGCACGCTGATTCTTTTTGAAGATCAGGACACACTGACGGACTTCACTTCCGGCACTTGGGAATGGGCCGCTGAAACCGCAGCGGTCGCCAAGACCGGAGACGGTGAGGGCGGTAGCGCCGAAATGGCTGCAGGTTTCGATAAAGGCTTGAAAATCTACGTCGTCGGTGAAGAAGGTTTCAAAGCCAAAGTCAATCTGACCGGCTTCAGTGTCGAGCCGTTCGAAGAACTCAACTAATTTTACTTCTCAAACAAACCTTTCCGAACCTGCCCGCCCAAAGTACTGCTTTGGGCGGGCAGATTTTTTTTACCTTGCGACAAGTCTCAGACCACACGCCAGTAATAGACGAGTCCAGCCAGAGCACCAACCATCACCGCGGCGATCATCAATCCTAAATGAAGTCCGAGGCTCAGCGTCAGACCGGCCGCCATGCCCAAAAGCAGGCACATGATCAGCGTCGGTTTGAAACGATCGCTGAGCAGGATCAACGCGAGGATGCAGCAAACAAAAATCCAAGGCAGGTATCCGAGCACAATTGAAAGAGCGCCGATGATCGCGCCAGCGGCCTGTCCGACAACAGCCGATCCGTATTGTCCATCCATCGCGTCGGTCCAGCCATTCGCGGTTGAGCCGATGATGATCCGGCCCACTAGAAACAGAATGACCAGGCCGTATCCCGCCAATCGCGGAGCTTGCAGCCAGTACGAGCGGTCGCGGGTCAGCGGCTCGTCGGTATAAGTACTCGGATTCAGAGGATTGTAGGGCCGCCCACACTTCGGGCATTCCGTGGTGTCATCCGGAAGGGCGGTGAGATCGCGGCCGCAAGCGATGCAGTATTTCAGTTCGATCTCAGGTGCCCCGGAAGTCATCGCCGAGCCATCGGTGGGCTCGCGCTCCACTCTCTGTGATTGCAGGCTTTCTAAGACCTCGCGTCGACTTCGCGGATCACGCCTCATTTGAAAAGTGTACCGCGAGCTGATGATCTTTCGTTATTCGGGGAAGTTTTCATCCGCTGATTCGCCCGCTTCCGTGGTTTCGGGTGACGCAACTGGGTTAGCCGGTGTCGATGGTTGCACCGGCTTTGGATCCAGCCAATCGGGCAGCTTCAATTGAGCCGAGGCCGTCCATGCGATCTGGTACAGCGTGGCGGTAAATCCTGCGGATTGTTGTATGCGGGTCGCGGTCCAGGCGATCAGCGTCGGGTCGTTCAACTCCGGATCGTCTACCGCGGGGATAACATTGATGAGCGTATAGATCGGGTCAACCTGTGCGTGGCTGGTCTTCAGGTTGGCTTGAATCCAGCTCATGAGGTCGGTCATCGCGAAAGGATAATTCTGCTCCTTTGTCAGGCCCGGCGGGAACAGGACATCGAAATCGATTTTCCCAGGCAGGGCATCGACGCGGGCGTGTATGCCCTGGTGTAATTTTTTCAGCGGGACTTCTTTGGCGGTATCGCCGGCTAATTCTTTTGTTGTCGGAGGCGGCGTCACATCTGGAGATTGAGGCGGCACACGCCCATCGAAATGAATTGTCGTGTGCAACGGCATATGCAGGTCCGCTGCGAAGTGTGCCAACTCACCTGCGATGACCAGACATCGCATCTGCACAAATAGGTCATCCGGGAACCGCCGATGCTCCGCGAATGCAACCGCCAAGGCCTGTGTCCGCTCGGCAATCGCATAGGGCAGAAAGCCGACCGCCTTGGGGTCGACGTCCAGTTCATGACATAACGCGATCAACCCCAATCGGGTCGCCGGCCAGTCCCTGCCTTCCAGAAGCTCGAGGTCAAAGTAATGCTCGGGACCATTCGCAGCCTTGAGTTGTGGCAGCGCATCAAGACGCTCGATGTCAGGAGTGATCGAGCCGTGTGCAATCGCATCGACACCCGATACGAAAAACTCCGGCATCCCATCCGGCAGCCAGGCCACCGCGGCACGGGCGGCATATTCGTGGCCTTCCTCATGCCAGGCATTAGCGGTCCCCGCGTGACCCAATATGAATATGGCGATACCTGCGATGACCTGAGGTCGAACTCGATACGCATCTCGCCAGCCAACCGCTTTCAAAATCACTTGAAGCATCGGCACACTTTATCGTTGATCGCTACGGTGAGAAGTCGATTACCCTGACGTATCTTTTGGTAAGGCAATTAACCCAAGCTCAGACGTGCGCACACCTCTCTGGCTAAATCCCGCACATCCCACCGCAGCAACCGCCCATCGGGTTCGGCCCGCTACACACCTGCGGCGATGCAAGTTCCGCCCGGCTGTTGGTCAAAACCATCCCCGCCCCCAGTAATTTTTCAACCGGTGTGTCGGGCGGGGTTTCGCCGGCTTCAACGTCCGCCTGCTTGCAGACTTCGCCCCAAGTCAACAGCGTGGCATTCATGCCATGCATGACCTCAACCGTGCGGGCGTTTTCGGGGCAGTAATATTCGTAGGTCGGCATATTAATGATTTGCTGTACTGGTAATCAGGCATCAACCTGTGGGCGATCCGGGTCGGGCCAGTCAACGTGGAATTTCTTGCCGCGTGGCTGATCGACGCGTTCATAGGTGTGAGCACCGAAGTAGTCGCGCTGGGCTTGGAGCAGGTTGGCAGGGACGACCTTGCTGCGGTAGCCGTCGTAGTAGGCCAGGGCCGAGCTGAACGCCGGCGTCGGCACGCCGTTGAGCACTGCGAGGCTGACGACCTTCCGCCAGTTGTCCTGAGCGGCGTGCAGAGCCTTCTTGAAATACGGAGCGAGCATGAGGTTCTGCAGGTCCGGCTCTTTGGCGTAGGCCTCGGTGATCTTCTGGAGGAAGCGGGCGCGGATGATGCAGCCGCCGCGGAAAATCTTAGCGATCTCGCCGAAGTTCAAGTCCCAGTCATATTCCTTCTGCGCCTCTGCCATGAGTTGGAAACCTTGGGCATAAGCGCAAATCTTCGAACAATACAGCGCGTCGCGGATTGCTTCGATCAGGGCTTTCTTGCCTTTGACCGCTTTGATGTCCTTCGGCCCCTTGAGCTTCTTGCTGGCTGCAACACGCTCTTCTTTCAAAGCCGACAAACAGCGGGCGAAGACCGCCTCGGCGATCGAGTTGGCCGGGATACCCAAGTCCAGCGCGGAGATGCTGGTCCACTTGCCCGTGCCTTTTTGGCCTGCCGCATCGAGGACCTGATCAACCAAGAAATTTTTCTTGTTGGTCGGGTCTTTCTGCTGCAGGATGTCGGCGGTGATTTCGATCAGGAACGAGTCGAGGTCGCCCTCGTTCCATCGGCCGAACACCTTGCTCATCTCGTCGGGCTTCATGTCCAGCATCTGCTTCATGACCTGATAGGCCTCGCAGATGAGTTGCATGTCAATGTACTCGATGCCGTTATGCACCATCTTTACATAGTGGCCGGCTCCGTCGGTGCCGATGTGCGTCGTGCAGGTTTCGCCCCGCGTGATCGGCTGACCTTTTTCATAGTCCTCGATGGCTTTGCCAGTCTTGGGGTCGACTTTCGCAGCGATGGCTTCCCAGATCGGCTTGAGCAATTTCCAGGCTTTCTTGCTGCCGCCGGGCATCAGCGACGGGCCGAAGCGGGCACCGAGTTCGCCGCCCGAGACACCGCTGCCGATAAACTCAAAGCCTTCTTCCGTCAGGTTCTTGTCGCGCCGGATCGTGGCGTTCCAATTTGAGTTACCACCATCGATGAGGATGTCGCCCTTATCGATCATTGGCTTGAGCTGATCGATCACCTTGTCCACGGCATCGCGGTCATCCGGCAGCACCGCAGTGGATTGCACCATCAGCACAATCTTGCGCGGCTTCTTGATTGAAGCGATGAAGTCTTCGAGTTCTTCGAAGCCGACGACGCGCTCAGCAGAGGGTTCGTTGGCTTTCACCTCTTCGATGAATTCGGTCATCTTCGAGGTGGTGCGGTTATAGACGCTGACGGTGTAGCCGTGGTCGGCCATGTTAAGGACGAGGTTCTGACCCATGACGGCCAGGCCGATAAGGCCGATATCGGAGTTTGCTTTAGACATAGTTTGCTGCAATTCGTTATTTCGCGAAGACGCCGAGAGGCCAAGACGCCAAGAAGAGAAACACTCTTCCCGGGGGTTCGCCTTGGCGTCGTGGCGCCTTGGCGTCTTGGCGTTCCAGACTTTACCCCGTGGAGGAGGGCAGTTTAGAACTTGTTGGCTTGGATGAAATCGTCCTCGCCGTTGAGGAAGTTTACTAGATTCAGGGTGGCCCGCATGGCTTGCCGACCCACGCTCTCGAGTGTTCGGCTGCCGATGTGCGGTGTGAGCATGATGTTGTCCACGCCTTGATACGGGTGGGGAGTCTGCATTGGCTCAACATTGACCACGTCCCCGCCATACCCGCCGAGCTTACCAGTCTTGCAGGCCTGGGCGATATCTTCCTCGACAACCAGCCCACCACGGGCGGTATTAATGAGAATCGCGGAATCCTTCATCTGCTCGATCAGTGCGGCGTTGATAAAGCCGCGGTTCTCGTCGGTCAGGTTCATATGCAAGCTGATGAAGTCAGCCTTGGTCAGGACGTCTTCTGCAGACTCAGCCCTGGCCACGCCGTGCTCTTGAGCGAACTGTTCGTCCCAATACAGGTCATACGCGATCGGGTGCATACCGAAGGCTCGGCCGCGGGTGATTACTTCCTTGCCGATGCGACCCATGCCAATCACGCCGAGCGTCTTGCCCGCCAGCTCGAAGCCTGTCTTTCGCGTCCAATGGCCCGCTTCGACTTCGCGCAGGTGCATCTTGAAGTGCTTGGCCAGGCCGATCATCAGGCCGAAGGCGTGCTCGGCCACGGTGGTGTGATTCACGCCGGGGGTAAACAGCACGGGGATTTTTTTCGAGGTGGCGTGAGCGACATCGATCGAGTCGAGGCCGATGCCGTACTTCGCGATGACTTTCAAAGGCGTCGGGGCGGCCAGGCCGGCGTCGATCACTGCGGCAGTGATGTCATCGTCGCCGTTGAGCAGGCCGTCAAACCCGCCGTGCTCAGCAATCAGCCCGAGCATCTCGTCTTCTTTCAGCGGGCCGCGGGCGCGGATGACCTCGAAACCCGAGTCCTCGAGGACTTGGTGATGCTCGCCGGGCGTGTCTTGGTAGCTGGTCGTGGTCAGTAAGACGCGCATGTGATCCTTTCTGAATCAGGGTGATGCACGTCCCTCCTGACACCCCCCGGAAGTGGCACCGGCGAAATTTCAGGCTTCAAAAACGAAGTGAAAAATTCCGGGGGCGGGGGGCCGACGACCTCCGTGCGGAGTTCGAGGCACATTATGCAGGCTGGATTTCCGGCGTCAAAGTCGGCTCGGCGTCAATTTGCTCGATCTCGCCATTTACCAGCGTAACCACGCGGTCCGCCGCGGCGGCGACATTGTCGTCATGCGTGACCAGCACAAGCGTCTGGCCATCCGCGTGCAGCTCGGCAAAAAGCTCCAAAATCGATCGGCCGGTGTCCGCATCAAGGTTGCCCGTCGGCTCGTCGGCGAGCAGCACCGCGGGCTCGTTGATCAGGCTCCGCGCGATGGCGACCCGCTGCCGCTCACCGCCCGACAGCTTGTTCGGCCGATGCCGCATCCGGTCCTTTAACCCCACCCGTTCCAGCAACATCTCCGCCCGCCCCCGGAAGTGCGACCGCTGATTCGCCCAACCCGTAAAAGACCGGCTGAGCATCGCCGCAATCGTCACATTCTCCAAAGCCGACAGCTCGGGCAACAAGTGATAGAACTGAAATACGAATCCGAGATGCCGATTGCGATACCGGTCAAGGGCCGCTCCCTTCATGCGGTATAAATCTTCGCCTTCAAACAGCACCGTACCGGCCGTCGGCCGATCCAACCCGCCCAGCAGATGAAGCAGCGTCGACTTGCCGGACCCCGACCGCCCGAGGATCGCCAACAATTCGCCCCGCTCGAGCGTCAGATCGACGCCGCGTAAAACCTGCAGGTCGGAGGTCCCGACGCGGTAGGTTTTTTGGAGGCCGTGGGCTTCGAGGATGGGGTTTAGTTCTTGCATGGCCGGATTTAGCCGCAGATGAACGCGGATGAACTCAGATGAGAAAATAATTCAGTTCGAAATTTTGCTGTCGATAGCATGAGTAAATATTCGAATTCTGAGCGAATATGAAGGGTCATGAGTAGGCAGAGATAAACACATCTTAAATCCGCGTTTATCTGCGTTCATCCGCGGCTAATATCTCACTCATACCGCAACGCATCCACCGGACGCAGCCTCGCCGCCAACAGTGCCGGCAGTGTCGCACCCAGCACGCTGCTGACCACCGCCCCGGCTACGACGGTCCAGGCTTCGCTGTAGTCGATGTGGCTGGGGATCGAGTCGAAGAAATAAGTCTGCGGGTTCCACATCTGCCAACCTGTCGTCGCAGCAATGGCCGCTTGGATCTCGTTGAGATTGGTGACCACCAGGACGGCGAAGACCAACCCGAGCAGCGAGCCGGCCAAGCCGATCGCCAGGCCGTAGCCGAGAAACAATCCCATGATGCCTCGGCGGGGCGCACCGATCGCCCGCAAGACCCCGATGTCCCGCGTTTTTTCCAGCACGATCATGTAGAACGTCGTGGCAACCATGACCACCGCTACCAGCCCGATGATGCCGAAGAGAAAGGTCACCAAGCCCTTTTCATTTTCGACCGCTCCGAGGAGTTGGCCGTGCACTTCTTCCCAGGTCATCACGCGTGGCGGGATGAAAGATCGCTTGGTCAGGCTGAATTCGCTGACCACCACGCGGACCGCATCGCGTAGCTGCTCCGCAGTCACGCCCGGCGAGGCCTTGACGACCAGCCGATTCGCGCGGGCGGGGATGGTGAATGCTTCACCGCCCTCGCCGGTATCGGGATCGACGTTGGTGAAGCCGGTCCGCTCGTGCATTTTGAGCATGCGCTGCAACGTCTCGAAGGGCAAGAAAACTGTCTTCTCGTCGACCTCGTAAAGCCCACTCTTGAATTCGTTAACGACTAAAAATTCCTGCCGCGTTGGCTCGATCGTCCCGCCCGTCCCCGAAGCGGTCAACGGCACGACGGTGATCGGCAGCATGTAACCCACCACGCTCGACGCGATGCTGTACTGCCCGTCCTCATCGCGGAAGTGGTACGGGTTCACATGGACGCCGATCGCCGCCCCCGCGGGCCGCTCCTCATCGCCCGGCTCGGGATAAGGCTGCTCCAAAATCTCCCGCGTCATCCGATCCGCCTCGAAATCGTCACTCAGCCCAAGCTGATCGATCCGCTGCTGAGCGGTCCACATGAGTGTGTCATCGACGTTGACGATGTCGGCCAACTCATCGAGATGGACCCCGCGGATCGCGATCGGCCGTGCGGCATCGCCGAAGTTCACCAGCCCGAACGCCTCGATCATCGGCGTCGCCGCCGCCACCTCCGGCAGCCCCCGCACACTTTCCAACAAATCCTCATACCCCGAAAACCCCTGCAACCCCGCCCCCTCGACGATCACATCCCCCGTCAGATTCTTGGCCGACTCGCGGAAAATATCGAGAAAGCCACCCATCACGCTCATCACGACGATCACCATAAACGTACAGATCGTCACCGCCAACGCCGCAAACAGCGGCGCCAACTTGCGGCGGAGATATTTCGAAATGAGCAAATACTTAAACATTGCAAGGCAATTTTGACAGGATTACAGGATGATTACCCGGATGGACAGGATCAGCAAAGAATTGAAACTCAATTTCTGATCCTGTTCATCCATTCAATCCTGTCATCCTGTCAAAATTCTTCAGCCCCCGCTTGGGGTCGCATCAGCGGGAACAGCAGGACGTCGCGGATCGACTCGGCGCCGGTGAGCATCATGACCAGGCGGTCGATGCCTAAGCCCATCCCGCCGGCGGGGGGCATGCCGACGCGCAGGGCTTCGAGAAAATCCTCATCGATCTGCTGCTGCTCCGCTTCATCGCCGACCTGCTCGCGGAAGTTTTCCTCCTGCACTCGAGGGTTGTTGAGTTCGGAATAGCCCGGGCTGATTTCCTGCCCGTTGATGGCCAGCTCGTAGACGTCGGCAAAGTAAGGGTCGTCTTCGCACTTCTTCGCCAGCGGGATGATGACCGACGGTACGCGGGTGACAAAGCACGGGTCGATCAGCGTGGGTTCGATCAGCTTTTCGTAAACCTCGACGAGTTGCTCGGCGGGGGAGAGTTTTTGAAAGTGCGTAGCCGCGGCGTCATCGCCGCGCTTCGAATACGACGCGGCTAAGTCGTGGTCCGCGGGGAGCGGTTGCTTATCAAATTTCCAACCCGTTTTTTCTTCAACCAGATCCACCATCGACACGCGTCGCCAGGGGCGGGTGAGGTTGATGGTTTTTTCAGGGTTCTTAGCGTCTTGGGTGCTTTGCGTCTCGGCGTTTTCGTCTGAGGGGCCAGCCGGCTTATTCAGTATCAGCGTGCCGAAGATTTTTTCGGCGACGGTGCAGATCATGTCTTCGACCAGGTCGGCCATGGTTTCCCAGTTGCCGTAGGCTTCGTAGGCCTCGAGCATGGTGAATTCGGGGTTGTGCCTCGGGCTGATGCCTTCGTTGCGGAAGTTGCGGTTGATCTCGAAGACCTTGGGCATGCCGCCGACGAGCAGGCGTTTGAGGTAGAGCTCGGGGGCGATGCGGAGGGTCAGCGGCAGGTCCAGGGCGTTGTGGTGGGTCTTAAACGGACGCGCCGCCGCGCCGCCGTGGATGGGCTGGAGCATCGGGGTTTCGACTTCGAGGAAACCTTTACTGCGGAGGTAGTCGCGGATTTCGTTGATGATCTGGACGCGCCGTTGGGCGAGTTGCATCACCTCGGGGTTGGCGTAGAGGTCGACGTAGCGTTTGCGGTAGCGGGTTTCGGGGTCGGTCAGGCCGTGATGCTTGCCGGGGGGAAGGGCGAGGGATTTGGTGGTGATGGTGTAGGGGGCTTCGTCAGCCGTGGCGTCTTCGCCGCGTTCCCCCGCCCAAACCGTAATCTCGCCGGTCTTGGTTTTGCCCAGCGCACCTTGGGCGGCGACGAGGTCGCCGTAGTCGGTCATCTTGGCGAGGCTGAAGAACGGTTGGCCGACGGTTTTCTTGCTGACCGCCACCTGCAAATCGCCGGTCGCGTCGCGGAGCTGCATGAAGATGAGATTGCCCATGACCCGGTGCTGCATCACTCGCCCGGCAACGTGGACGACAGGGCGCTGGTCGGTCGCTTCGGGGTCATCTTTATGGGCTTGGTCGGCGTCGGGGTCGTAGGCGGCTTTGGCGTCGGCGAGGCGGGTCAGCCCGTCAATACGCTGGCCGTACGGGTCGAGGTCGAACTCGTCACGGAGGCGGTCGAGCTTCCGTTGGCGGTCGGCGAGCAACTGGTCATTCGGCTTGGCGGAGGCTTCGTCAGGCATGGGAGGGGATGTTAGCAAGGCTTGGTTCATTTTTGACAGGATGACAGGATGTTTCGGATCAACATGAATCAGAAATGGCGGAAATAGAATTTTATGCGCAGGTCGGGCCTACTTGCTCGACGCCACGTTATTACTCCAAGCGTCGGGCAGGTATGCCCGACCTACACCTAATCATGCCTGATGTTGTTCATCCAGCTCATCCTGTCAAAAACAAACCCCGCCACGATCTCGCGACGGGGTTTAAATTCGATCTTTCTAAATTAAAAATTACGCCTCGACGGTTTCAGGTTGCTCGGCATTTGCTTTCGCCTGCTCGGCCGCGGCGTTGGCGGAGGCGGTTTGAGCTTCTTCCTGCTTGATCACCATGCCCAGGCCGCGGCGGCGGTCGCGGAGGCGACGCTTCTTGCCGACGCGGTCACGCAGGTAGTACAGCTTGGCCCGGCGGGCGTCGCCACGACGGACGATCTCGACCTTGGCGATCCGCGGCGAATGAACCGGGAACGTCCGCTCGACACCTTCGTTGGCGACGATGCGGCGGACGGTCATAGTCTCTTCCAAGCCGCCGTTCTGCTGCTTGATGACCACGCCTTGAAACACCTGGATACGCTCTTTCGAGCCTTCAATGATGCGGACATGGACGTCGACGGTGTCGCCGACGTGGATCACGGGCAGGTCGGCCTTGAGCTGGGACTGCTGAACGGCAGCGAGGATGGCATCGGACATGGCAAGCTTCTTAACGCTGAGCCCACCCCGGAATTGGCCGAGGTTTGATGGGGCGGTTTCGTGATGATCGTGCAATGACGGCTGACGGTCAGCCGAGCCGGGTATTTTAACGGGAGGCTAGAGGGTTGTCGAGTGGGTGTCTGGAAGTTGCGTTTGGCCGTGGGCCAACAGCCCGCGCGAGGTGTGTTTAGCTTACAGAAATCGGTCAAATGCGGGGGCGTAGCGGACTTGGCCGGGGGGGATGGGGCGGGACTCGCGGAGCGTGAGGATTTGGAAGGCATCGCCGACTTTGGGGAAGTTGCAGGTGAAGCCGGCCTCACTTGCGGGAATGAAGCCAAAGCGGCGGTAGAAGGCGGGATCGCCCAGCACGAAGAGCCGATGAACTCGCGCGTCGCGAGCTTGCCGGATCGCTTCTCGGGTCAGGGCGCTGCCGATACCGCGGCTTTGCAGGGCGGGTTCGACCGCGATCGGCCCAAGCCCGAGCAATCCGCGTAACCCCGGCTGATCCGCGTGCGACATCGGGCTGAGCACGACATGCCCGACGATCCGCTCACCGGCTGTGGCGAGGAGGCTGATCACCGAATCACCCTGCGATTCGAGGTCGCGGACCAATTCAGCCTCTTCTTGGCTCGGAAAAGCCGCTCGATGCAACGACAGTATCTCATCGAGGTCATCCCGATCCGCATCGCGGATGACGATGACCGGGGCAGGCTCAGAAGAGCTCGAAGACCTATCAAGTAGGTCGGGGCGGGCCTTACGTGTATTGGCTAAGGCCGCCTCGGCCCGCCATTGCGAGATGGCGGCATGGTCGCCGCTCCGCAGCACGTCCGGCACCGCTCGATCGGCCCAGACCTCGGGCCGGGTGTAATGCGGATGGTCAAGCAGTCGCTCGCTTTGCGAACCCTCCGCTGAAAAGCTGTCCTGCCGGGCCGAGTCGGCGTGGCCCAAAGCGCCGGGCAGAAGACGCACCACCGCGTCGATCAGCGCCATCGCTGGCAATTCCCCGCCCGATAGGACATAGTCGCCGACGCTGATTTGCTCGAGGCCGCCCTCTGCCTCAAGCCGATCGATGACGCGCTGGTCCAGCCCCTCGTAATGCCCGGCGATCAGCATCAGCCGGGGCAACTTCGCCAACTGTTCGCACCGTTTCTGCGTCAGCGGCGTGCCCTTGGGCGTCAGCAAGATGCGGTGGGGCGGCGTATCGTTATCTGCGGTGATGCGTTGCACCGCATCCCACACCGGCTGACACTGCATCACCATGCCCGGCCCACCGCCGTAGGGCGGGGCATCGACCTTCTGATGCTTCGTGTCGGCTGTGAAATCCCGCAGCTGATGCAGGTGATAGCTCACGACGGCTGACCTGGTTTTCTCAGCGTTTCCGGGGTCGCTCGGGTCCGGCACATCCATCGCCGCCCGCCTGAGGATGCTGCTGCTCAGCACCCCCTCGAACATCTCGGGAAACAGGGTCAGGACGTCGATGCATAGCATGATTTTATTGACAGGATTGCAGGATTCTTACGGGATTGAAAAGATCGGCAATTCTATTTTCTGATTGCTTGCTCAATAAAAACTGGCTAGTAAATTGAAGCAATTGCTATATACAACAAGTTTCAAAATTCACATCCCGTCTATCCTGAAAATCCTGTCATCCTGTAAAAAGACCACTCATACCCATCGCCGGACTTCTCGGCGATATCGTTCGTAATCCTCGCCGAACTGCTGGGCGATGACTTGTTCTTCGACGCGGATGAAGCGGTAGTGCAACGTCGCGGCGAATGCGGGGGGGATCAGCCAGACCGAAAGCGAGCCGGCGATCAAGGCGACGCCCGCCATCGCAATCACCATGCCCAGATACATCGGGTTGCGGGTCAAGCGATAGATGCCGGTGGTGACCAGGGCTGTGCTCTGGTCGAACGGCTTGAGGCTGGTCTGATGCCGTCGAAACTGCATGACGCCCGCGACCGCCAGACCGGTGCCGATCAACACCGGCAGCCAGCCGATCATCTGCCAGGGCGGGTCAAGCAGCGTGGCGATTGGCAGGAGCTTGTCGAGCAGAATCAGCAGGCCGTTGAACAGCAGAAAATATATCGGCGGCAGCAGGCGGGGCTTGCGTCGGTGAATCGCGGTCGCGGTTGCGGGATCGTCCGGCATCGTGTGGCCGGGCAGATTAGCCCTCGGCAGCAGGCGTGGCTTTGCCGGTCGCTTTGTCGATCAGGCCCGCCTTCGCAAGCAGGTCGCGAACCGTATCAGACGGCTGAGCACCGACGCCCAGCCAATAGCGCACGCGGTCTTCCTTGATCGTCAACTGCTTGTCGAGGTCTTCGAGGTGCGGGTTGAAGTGGCCCAGTTCCTCGATCGGCTTGCCGTCGCGGGGCGACCGCTGATCGATCGCGTTGAGGCGGTAAACGGGCTTGTGAGTACGACCGAAACGCTTGAGGCGGAGACGAACCATGCTGAAAAACTCCGGGGGGTCAGTCGGCCGAGGGCCGATCTGCCGTGACGGGGTGTTGGCTGCACGAGGCCAGCCGTGGGTTGCCGGGGCGGACGCTCCGCCGGGGCGAGCCGGGCAGTTTAGCGGGATCGAGCCTGAGGCTCAAACGGCCGTCAGAATTGATACCAAGCGCACATCCTGACAAACGCTGAACTTTGTTCACGGATTACTCATCCATAAATTTAAAAACTTCGGCAAACTAAGTACTTTCCTTATTGATTTGGTGTCCAGGATTACCTAAATTAAATCTGTATCAAGTAGGGGTAGAAAACCAAAGCGCGAATCGTCTCCCAGCGAGGTTTCTCAACCACGCCTAGCTTTGACATCGCCACCCGGGAAGGAGGTCCGTCATGCATCAGCTCAGCCCGTACACCCGAAAAGTGCTGTCCGCCCTGCGCGGCAACGGCTTGGAGGCGAATCTCGCCTGCGGCCAAGACAGCATGAGTCTGAATATCCTCGACCGCTACAGGTCTGCAGAAACCAGCTTCGGCTTCGATCAATTCAACGAATCCGAAACTATGCACGAAATCGCTGAACAATACCTTACCAGCGACCAACGCATGGCGATCTATGGCGAAGCTGAGGAACTGCTGGGGGCCTGACGGAGCCGGTCCGGACCCGTGGCATCGGGTATCGTGGTCGGATGTCCAATACCTATTTTCAGGCGGTCGCGGGGTTGCTTTTCGTTGTTGCGGGGGGTTTGTCGGGGTGTAGCACGCCGATGGCGGACGCCGAGCGCTCTATCGAGCGTGGCGACCTGCGATTAGCTGCGTATGAGACTGATGAGGTCGTCGTTCCGGGCCTGCCGGCGAATGCTTCGCTCTCCGAGGGCGACTATTTCATCCTGCCCGATGTCGATGCCGACAGTTCACGGGCTGAAGTCGCGCGGATCGAGCGGTATGCTAAGAAATACAACCAGATGATTATCTGGGCGCGGTATCAGGAAAATCTGAACGACTCCGCAGAGCGCGAAGCGGATCCTTAATCCGCCTCCACACCCTGTTTAGCCGAAGCAGCAAAGCTGCCGCTGCTGCTACCAATCGGCGACACGAAATGCCCCGGCTCGCCTTCAACCGGCACCAGGTCCGGCCGATCTAGCAGTTCGTGACGCGTCACGTATTCCACGCCCGGCTCACGCTGTGCATCCAACTCCGCTCGCTCCTCCGCCGTCATCTCGTGACGCGATCCGTTTTCATCCGCATACAGATGGATCGGCGAAGGCACATCGCCCAGCAGCATGATCCGCCGTTTGGCACGCGTCGGCTCGGGCCGAGGGGCCGCGCTAAGCAAGGCCTTGGTATATGGGTGCAGCGGGTTGCGGTACAGCGTGTCACGGTCGGCCAACTCCACGATCCGCCCGAGATACATCACGGCCACCCGGTCGCAGAAATGCTCGACGACCGCAAGGTTGTGGGCAATGAACAAATAAGACAAACCGAACTCGTCCTGCAGATCGTTGAGCAGATTCAACACCTGCGACTGCACCGAAACATCCAACGCCGACACCGGCTCATCGCAGACGATGAACGTCGGCTCCAACGCCAGGGCCCGGGCGATGCCGATGCGTTGACGTTGACCGCCGGAGAATTCGTGGGGGTATCGACGTGCATGGTCAGGTTGCAGGCCGACTTTAGTCAGCAGTGTCGCGACGCGGTCGTGCAGTTCCGAGCCTTTCGCCAGGCCGTGAACCGCGATGGGTTCGCCGATGATTTTGCCGACGGTCATACGGGGGTTCAGGCTGCCGACGGGGTCTTGAAAAATGATCTGCATCTCCCGCCGAAGCTGCCGCATTCTTGATCGTGAAGCGGCAAAGACATCCTCGCCTTGGTAGGACACTTCGCCCGAGGTCGCGGGCACGAGACGGAGGATGGATCGGCCGACCGTTGATTTGCCGCAGCCCGATTCACCGACCAGGCCGAGCGTTTCATTCGGGCCGATGTCGAACGACACATCATCGACCGCGCGGACTTCGCCGACCTGCCGACGCAGCAGGCCCCGCATGACCGGGAAATAGGTCTTGAGGTGTCGGACGGACAACACCGGCTGACTCTGAGTTGGCGGGTCGGGAGCGATCACAGCTGAAGTTTACGGGATTTGCCGCTGCGTACTGAGCATCGCGTAACGGGTGATGTACTGCTTCAGGGAGGGTTCCCAGATCTTAAGCGTCAGTCGTACCGGGCCGTTGGCGAGTTCGCTTTCCAGCCGGGTCAGTGTGTTCTCAAGGGTTTCGATCGGCTTGCCGTCAATTGCGACGAGGATCGATCCGGGCGTGATGCGGGCCTGGTCGGCGGCGGAGCGGGGCCGCAGGCCGGTGACCATGAGGCCCGGCTGGGCGGGTTGGCCGACGCTGCGGGCATCGCGTGGCCCGAACCATCCCAACTGTTCAATGCCCAGCCGCAGCAGCGTGTCGCTGACCGGAGCAGGGCTGAGCCGAGGTCGCCGTATCACCGAGGCAGGTCCTTCAGCTTGTGCATCCTCCGCGGTCGGCAGGCGGTCCAAATCGACATCCAGCCTGCGTTCATCTCCATCGCGAAAGACCCGCAGCTCGATCCGGTCACCCGGGTCCTGCCGAGCGATCACCGCCTGAAGATCGCGCGGGCGCTCGACAACTGAACCTTCGACCGACACGATAATGTCGCCCGGCTGCAGCCCCGCCGCATCCGCCGCACCGTCTCGCAAGGGGTGTTCCACCAGCACGCCCGGCCCGTCGTAGCCGAAGCTCGACGCCATCTCGTCCGACAGATCGAGGATGAGGACGCCGAGATACCCCCGCCGCACTTCGCCTTTGGCAATCAGTTTGTCTGCCACCTCGACAGCCAACGCGACCGGGATCGCCAACCCGATGCCTTGGAATCCGACCTGTCGACCCGGCTCGGATCTGCTGGTTGCGATGGCGGTGTTCATGCCGACCACACGGCCATAAATATCCGCCAAAGGCCCACCGGAGTTTCCCGGGTTGATTGCGGCGTCGGTCTGGATGAAATCCTGGTACCGAACGATGTCAGCGGGACTTCTCGGCAAGCGGCGGCCGGTTGCGGAGACGATGCCCTGGCTGACGGAAAAGTCGAAGCTGAACGGCGAGCCGAATGCGAACACGATCTGCCCTTTCTCGACCGGCGTCGGGCTGATCGCAGCAGGGTGCAGCAAATCGCGATCAATGCGGAGCACAGCGACGTCGGTCGCTTCGTCGCCACCGATCACTTGGGCCATGTCCTCGCTGCCGTCCTCGAAGCGGACGATCACCTGCTGGGCGTTCTGCACAACGTGATGGTTGGTTACGACGTAATTGCCAGCCAGTTTCGGGTCATCATCGGGGCCGGGCTGATACCGATAGACCCAGCCCGAGCCATTGCCCACGACATCGAGCGAGTCAAACGCCCCGAACCATCCCCCGCCGCTGTTGGCCCCGGCCGCCCGTAGTTGGATATGTACCACGCTTGGCTCGACGATCTCCGACACCTTGGCGAACGCATCGGAAAGCTCCGACAGGCTGGGCTGGCCGCTCAACTCGGCCCGGACCTGCTGGATGCGGGCATCGGTGCCGGACCAGATCAGTTGCCGGGCGATCCGCGGACCCAGCAGCATCGACAAGACAACGGCAAGGAGCAGGATCAGGCTGGGGCCGTAATAACGCATGAATAGAAAGGACGAGGGAGCAGGGAACAGGTGTGAGTGGTTTGTTACATCAGTTTAGCCGATGGGGTTCGGCGATCCGACGGTTGGTTTAGCATGGTGTTTATGACGATGCAGTCAAAGCAGACAGCGGCGGGGCGGGTAACCGTGGCCGACACCGCCCGGGTGACCGGGCAGGTCGAACTCGGCGAGGATGTGAATCTCTGGTACGGCGCGGCGATCCGCGGCGATGTGGCGAAAGTCACCATCGGCCGAGGCAGTAATGTCCAAGACAACGCTACGGTGCACTGCGACTCGGGTCTGCCGAACACCATCGGTAAATATGTCAGCATCGGTCACAATGCCGTGGTCCACGGCCGATCCGTCGGCGACGGCACGCTGATCGGGATGCACGCCACGGTGATGGGCGACACGGTCATCGGCAAGCGTTGTTTGATCGCCGCGGGTGCGCTGGTCCCGCCGGGGCTGGAGGTGCCGGACGACTATGTTGTGATGGGTACGCCTGGCCGCGTGATCCGCAAAACTCGCGAGAAAGAACGGGAATATCTCGGCTGGCTGGCGAAGCATTACGTCGAGCTATCGAGTCGATACGTGGACAGCCCGGACGACCCGACCGTTCGGCCTGTGTTCTAAATAACTCTCAAAAAGAAGCCCACGCTATGACAGCGTGGGCCTCAGGAACATGATGGCGGTAGGTGTGGGTTCAGGCGGCCTTGGGCAGCAGAGCGCTGTAGACCGATTCGATCAGTTGCTTGGTATTGATCGGCTTATGGAAAATGGCGTAGGCGCCAAGGTTCTCGGCCAGCTCATCGAGCCGCTCGCTGTGGTCGCCGGTGAGGTAAATCACAGGGACGGACTCGCCGGAGGGCATTTTTTCGAGGCGTTCCAACACGCTGAAGCCGTCACCGGCGGGCATGTTCACGTCGAGGATGAGCAGGTCCGGCTGCTCGCTACGGGCTTTGGCGAGGCTGTTGTAGCCGTCGGTCGCGGTAACGACCTCGGCTCCGGCTTTTTCCAAGCGGATTTTCAGGGCCATCAGCAGGCTCGCGTCATCGTCGGCGAGCAGAATTTTCGGGCGGCGGGGCATCGGCGTCTCCTGGAAGGTTCGCCCATAACATCGGCTAAAACCGGCCGACAATTGAGATTACGCGGCTTTGTTGCAACGTCCGATATACAGCTCGGTTTCCAGCAGATCGAGCAGGTTCTGGACGCTGAATGGCTTCTCGCAAAGCAGAATGCCCGGCGTACGTCGCAGCAGGGGGGCGTAGTCGCGGCGGAAGCCGGTCATCACGATGATCGGCACATCCGACTGCCGTCGCAGTTGGCGGATTACTCCCAGCCCATCGAGAACCGGCATGTTCAGGTCCGTCAGGACCGCATCGATCCGATCGGGGTCGAATGCTTCGACGCCTTGGGCGCCGGTCACTGCGGTGATGCATTGATAGCCGGCATGTTCGAGCCGGCGGGACACCGCGGCCAGCACCCCTTCGTCGTTGTCGATCACCAACACGGTTGCTTTATACGCTTCGTCTCTTTCAGGTGGCTGCATCCGCTAAATTCCTCTCCTTAGTGTTGCCGAGATTGGCAATCTGAGTTTTGATCTCCGCGACGACCTTGCTCGCTTCATAAGGCTTGGTTAGAAAGGCCGCGGCTCCGGCATCGATCGCCTCGCGGCGGTTGTCGTCCGTGATGTTGGCCGACAGAAAAATGACGGGTGTCAAGGCGAGCGCCGGTTGGCTTTTCAGCCATCGGCAGACCTCGAAGCCGGTCAGGTCCGGCATGCGGATGTCCAAAAGGATGACATCCGGCATGAATTCAGCCGCGGCGGATTGGCCGGTTAAGCCATCGTTGGCTACCCGAACCTGAAAACCCAGTGCGGACAGACGCACCACCAGTGCTTTGGTGATCGCAAAGTCATCGTCAATAATGAGGACTTTGTCAGGCACAGTTTCGCACTCCCTGAAGCTTGCCGGAGGTTAGGCTGAGCACAGCCTCTTCCTCTTGCGGCAGTGAAAAAGTGTTGACTAAATGACAGCTCAAAGCTGTTTGAGCACCTAGTTCGTCCGAGCCCACATTGGCCCAAGCGGAGAGCAGGTTCTTTTTCCACTGAATCGGCTCGTCGCAAACGCCCATCATCAGGATTTGGCCCGTGGCAGCGACGGGCAGCGTCAGGTCCATAGAATGGCCTGCGGTGGCGACGAAATGGCTCATCTGGCGTATATCGATGCCCGGATCATCGCAACTGATTTCGAAGACGGTCAGGCGGACAGATTCGTGCTCGCCTGGGCTGCTAACGGTCTGAATAAGACGGCGGACCACATGTTGAGGGTCCCAGCGGGGAATCGTAAAGCTAAATGTGCTGCCTTCGCCGATGGTGGAGTCGATATCGAGTTGGCCGAGGTTGAGTTGGGCCAAGTCTTTCGCGATGTGCAGACCCAGGCCGAAGCCTTTGCCGGCTTTATGGTGGCGTGTGGGTCGGCCCTGCTCGAAACGCTCGCCGATGACCGCAATATCTTCCTCGCTCAAGCCCGGGCCGGTGTCGGTCACGCTGACCCGGATGTCGTCTTCGTGAGTCAGTTCGGCTTTAAGTTCAACAGTTGCACCTTCAGGCGAGAACTTCACGGCATTGGTCACGAGATTGATTAGTGCCCGGCCGGCCTTCTCGAGGTCGCAGTACATCTGCGGCAGGCCTTCATCAATATACACATCGATCTCAATCGCTTTGGTCTGAGCCCGGCTTTCGATGGTCTGGCGGATCTGTTCGAACAGCTGTTGAACAGTATGGACCTGCCGATCGACGCACAGCCGATTCGCTCGGAGCTTGCTGGTGTCCAGAAAGTCGTCGACCATCTGCGAGAGGTCGCGGGTTGCAGCGTCGATGTAATCGAGAAATCCTTTTTGGTCTTGCGTGACCGGGCCGCCGATCTCGTCGCGGATGATCGATGCGAATTCTTTGATGACGGTCAGCGGGGTTCGGAACTCGTGGGCGACGTTGTCAACGAAGCGGTGGGCGGTGTCGGTCAGTTCGGTCAGCCGTTGATTTTTCGACTGCAGCTCGAGATTGGACTGCTTGAGCTCGCGGGCCAATTGGCGGTTTCGCTGATCAAGCTTGTGTCGGCGGATACCGTCGCGGATCGCGTGAAGCAGAAGCTGCGGATTCGTAAAAACCGAGGTCTTGCTTAGATAGTCGGAAGCGCCAGCCCGAAATGCTCGGGCAGCGACTTTCTCGTCGCCCTGCGAGCTGAGCACGATGATCGGCCCGAGGTCAAATCGGGCCAAATCCGGCAGCCAATCCAGCCCATCGCAGCCGTTGAGTCGGAAGTCGCAAAGCGTGACCACAGGCCCTTTACTGGGAAACTCGGCGATCGCGTCGGCCGGGTCCGTATACTTGCGGATAATGCGCGGTCCGACACCGGTTGCCACGAAAGACTTGTCGTCCTTCAGCAGCCTTTCGAGCAGATGAAGGTGAGCATCGTCGTCGTCGATGATTATGATGACCATGGAAGGTTTCATCCTGAACCCCAGAGTGTGATCCCCCAATGCGGCAGGGTGCCGCTGCCATGTTTATCGAAAACCGAGGCCTACGAGGTAACTGCTTTGACCGATCCGGGCGTTAAAAATTGTTCGCCCTGGCTCGATACGTCGTATTTGCGGGATGTTCGGGCGTTTTAACCACGAATTTTTATCAAGTCGCCAAAATTTATTTGACGGCATTGTTCCACGTCCACCAAATCGTTATCGGCCAACTCTTACGGCGGGATTGATGGTTGGCACGACTCGAAGGGATTGCCCGGATTGACAGGCCTATCCATCGCTCTAGGATGTGAAACCCCCAGGAGACCCGCCCATGCCCGGAACGTTTCAATGCAGCGTCGTGACCCCCGAAAAAGAAGTTTTTGAGGGCGCGGTGACTCAGGTCGTCGTTCCGGCTCACGACGGGGAGATGGGCTTTCTGGTCAACCGAGCGCCGATTCTCGTGCAAGTCGGCGAGGGGCGTCTGAAGATCACCCCGGAAAACGGCGGAAGCCGACAACTCGCGGTTGCGGGGGGATTTGCCCAGATGAAAGACAATCAGCTCACGGTGCTGACCGACAAGGCCGAGGACCCGGCGGCAGCGGAATAGGCGCGACCGTATCAGGACATTCAATCAGACGGAAAGGCGAGCGATGGCTTCGGAGCGTTCAGCGATTATCGAGCGGATCGAGCGGTCCGGGTTGATTGCAATTATCCGCGCGGACTCGGCCGAAGGGCTGATCGAGACCTGCCGTGCATTGTTGGCTGGCGGCGTCGAGGTCATGGAAGTCACGATGACCACCCCCGGGGCGCTCGCGGCGATCAAGCAGGCGACGGCAGAGTTAGGCGAGGCGATCCTGATGGGCGTCGGCTCAGTGCTCGATCGTGACACGGCCGGCCAAGCGATCGATGCCGGGGCTCAGTTTGTCATCAGTCCGGTGTTCAAACCCGAGGTAATTGACGCTTCACATGAGCGTGGCAAGCCTTGCTTCGCTGGGGCATTTACCCCGACTGAGGTGCTGGCGGCCTTCGAGGCTGGCTCGGATGTCGTCAAGGTCTTCCCTGCGAATCACAACGGCCCGAAGTTCTTCAAAGACATCCTTGCCCCGATGCCGCATCTCAAAATCACACCGACCGGCGGGGTCGATCTCGACACGATTCCCGACTGGTTCGCCGCCGGCGTCTTCGCCCGCCTTGCCGCCCTGCTGGCGCTGGTCGGCGCGGCGGCCGTCGTCTATTTCGGCATCG
>CAZFZS010000002.1:155350-246193 GCA_964523485.1 uncultured Phycisphaeraceae bacterium
CCGCCGGCGCTCGCTGCGTCGGCGTCGGCTCGTCGCTGGTCCGCAAAGACCTGATCAAGGCCGGCGACTGGGACGGTTTGACGAAGCTGGCCGAGCAATTCGTTAAGGCCGTGACGAAGGCGAGGGGATAATTACTCGTAAGTACGAGAATTCATCGCGAATGTCGCAGAGTCGCGAAGATGCGAAAAGGATGTCGACGTGTTGTTCCAACTGGCCTTTTGTTCAGTCTTCAAAATCTAGAAAGTCAACGCTAAAAGTTCGAGAATTTTCTTCTTCGCGTCTCCGCGCCTCGGCGACCTCCGCGGGAAATCTGCTTCAAATTTCAATCACCCTCGCCCCCTGAGCGGCCCGCGTCACGAAGGCGGTGGGGTCGATGCCGGTGGCTTTTTTGTATTGCTCGACGATGCGGGCCTCGACGTCTGCCGCGGCGTCGGGCTTGACGAGCGTGACGGTGCAACCGCCAAAGCCGCCGCCGGTCATGCGTGAGCCGATGACCCCGCCATCCTGGCCGATCGCATCTGCCAGCTCGACGAGCTTGTCGAGTTCGGGCGTCGACACCTCGTAGTCGTCTCGCAGGGAGGCATGGCTCTCGCCCATCAGTCGGCCGACCGCGGACCAGTCCGACTGTCGCATCGCGTTTACGCAGTCCAGCGTCCGGGCGATCTCACCGACAACGTGTCGGCCGCGTCGAAACGCCTGTTCACCGATGTCAGCTTTCGCCCATTCGAGGTCGGCCATTGTGATCTGTCGCCAACTCGATTTGCCGATCGTCGCCTTAACCTTGGCACAGGCCGCTCGGCGCTGGTTGTATTCATCGCCGAGCTGATGCGGGCGGTTCGTGTTGATGATAAGCACCACCGTCTCGTCGGTGTTGAGAGGTACGAATTGTGTTTCGTAGCTCATACAATCGATCAGCAGCGCGTGGCCGGCCTCACCCATGACGCTGATGAATTGGTCCATAATCCCGCACTTCGCCCCACCGAAACGATGCTCAGCCATCTGGCAAAGCAAGGCTTTGTTCACCGGCTCGAATGCCCGCCCAGCCATAGCTTCCAGCAGCGTCGCTGTCGCCACTTCAATCGCGGCAGACGAACTCAAACCCCCGCCGGCCGGTACGTCCGAATCCAGCATGAGATCGAAACCGGTCGGCGTGTAACTGAATGCGCAAACCCCACGCAGATAACGCGACCAGTCTGGCTCGCCCAGGCTGATCGGAGCCGAGTCGATGTCGAATGACGCCTCGCCGGGCAGGGCGGTCGAGCGCAGGCGTGCGGCGGTGTCGTCGCGAGGCCGGCCCACCGCAATGGCCTGGCGTTCGATCGCCAACGGCAGGGAGAACCCATCGTTGTAATCGATATGTTCGCCGATGAGGTTGACCCGCCCGGGAGCGGCGGCGGCGAAGGTTGGCTCGACGCCGTATGCCTCGACGAAAGCCTGCCGCGTGCGTTGGAGTTGCTCGTGCATGGGCGAACATGATAACGATCGGGAAACATCATCGGTCAAGCCCGCCGCGATCTTGCCACATGTTTCGACGAGCATTACACTCGCCACTCGCCCCGAGGCCCCGCTTATGCGTTTTTATCTGATCGATCAGGTGCTCGAACACCAAGACGACCGCATCGTCGCCGTCAAGTCGGTGACGGATGCCGAGGAGTATCTCTGGGATCACTTCCCGGGGTTTCACGTCCTGCCGGGCGTGATGATGCTCGAGGCGTTGGTGCAGGCCGGCCGGAAGCTGGTACGGCTGGTAGATGGCCCACAGTCCCCCGGGCCATTGGTCGTCAGTCAGGTCCGCAACGTGCGCTATGCCGCGATGGTTCGACCCGGGCAGAGCCTGAAACTAGATGTCACGCTGCGTGGCCGAAAGGACGACACGCTGGATTTTCAGGGCGTCGGCACAGTCGAGGGCCAGATCGCGGTTCAGGGTCGATTCAGCCTCAGCCCGATGCCGTTTCCATCCAGCTATAAGATTCCTTAAGCTGTCGCATCCACGGCGATACGACTTGACCAGTCAATTTGAACTTACACACCAACCCAAGGATGGTTATGAGCTACGAAGAAGTCTACGAAAAAGTGCAGGGCGTTCTCGAAGATGCGCTAGGCGTCGACGAAGACGAGGTCACGAAGGACGCGACATTGGTCGGCGACCTCGGAGCCGAGTCCATCGACTTTCTTGACATCGTCTTCCGCCTTGAGAAAGAGTTCGGTATCAAGATCGATCAGTCCGAACTTTTCCCCGATAACGTCCTGAACGACCCGACCTATGTTCAGGACAACAAGGTCACCGACGAGGGCATGGCCACCCTCCGCGAACGCCTGCCGCACGCCAATCTCGACGAGTTCGACGGCAGCCGCGATGTCGATGATTTTCCGAATGTCTTCACCGTCGATGCCGTCGTGAAATTCGTGCAGGCGAGGATTTGAGCGGCATCTGGCGGCTGGCATCTGCCCGAAGGCCATTAGCATTTAGCCAGTTGCCAGTTGCCAGTTGCCAGTTGCCAGTTGCCAGTTGCCAGTTGCCAGACCCCAGACCCCAGACCCCAGACCCCAGACCCCGTACCCATCTCCCATGCGTTGGACCTGGCTCGATCTGATTACCGAACTCACGCCCGGCGAGCGGTGCGTGGGTATCCGCAACATCTCCTGGGCGGAAGATGTATTGTCGGATCATTTCGACCACGACTCCGAGGCGGGGCGGCAGGCGTTGCCTTTGATGCCTAATACGCTGGTCATCGAAGGCATGGCCCAGTGTGCCGGCATCCTGGTCGGTCGCACACGCGAATTCAAACATAAAGTCATACTCGCCAAAATCGGCAAGGCGGTTTTCACCGGCCTGCCCGCGATGCCCGGCCACACGCTGCGGCATACCGCGGAACTCGACCGCATCGACGACACCGGTGCTGCCACCATCGGCAAGGTCGAACGCATCGATTCGAATACGGGCGAGGCCGAGCATTACGCCGACATCGAACTGATGTTCAGCCACATCGACAACAACCGCCAGGGCCTGCCGTTTCCCGAGCATAACTTCGTGTTCAGCCAGAACTTCAAGGACCTGCTGATCCGCTCGGGCTACGACGCGGATTTTTGAAGTCCATCTTGGTTTTCTAAGCCGGGGATGAGGTTTTGCGAATCCCCGGATACTGTGGTGACTCGATCCGGGGATTCGCAAAACCTCATCCCCGACTTGAAACCCTGCTACTCTGAAACTTTCCCACACCCGGCGGGATCGATTTGAGTCAACACACCCAACTGCGTGTCGAGCGTTTGCTTCGGCTGATCAATGTCCTGCAAAGTCCCGGGCCGTGGCTGTTAACGGACCTGATGGACGAATTGAGCGTCAGCCGTAGCACGCTGTTCCGCGATCTGAAGTCGCTGGATGCCGCGGGCGTGCCGATTTATCACGAGCGTGGCAAGGGCTATCGGATCAGGCGCGATTATTTTTTGCCGCCGATCAACCTGAACCTCAGCGAAGTCTTCGGGCTGATGGTCATGGCCCAGTCGGTGAGTACCCGGACCGGCCAACCTCTGACAGGCTCAATCCTGTCAGCGATCCGAAAACTCACCGCAAACGCTCCCGAATCCGTCCGCGGTGCGTGTCAGGAACTGCTGCAGACCGTCGACATCGCAGCCGAAAGGCGACCCACCACCGATGACGCCTCAAGATTTTACCCGGTCTTTCAGCAAGCGATTGATGAGCATCGCATTTGCGAAGCGATGTACAAATCACCGCTGCAGGGCGAAGCCGTGCGACTGAACATTGAGCCTTACCTGTTTCACCTGGTCAATAACGCCTGGTATGTATTTGGATTCACACACGAACACGGCGAGGTCCGAGTGATGAAGCTGATGCGGTTCGAGCAGGTGAAGGTCACCGAACAAAAGTTTGATCCGCCCAACCATTTCAAGGTTTCGGACAAACTTGGCAACGCTTGGCAACTCAATCCGGAAGGGCGTGACTATGAGGTCGTGCTGGATTTCGAGCCGATGGTGGCGACAAACGTAGCAGAAGTGAAATGGCATCCGACGCAGCGGGTCGAGCCTTTGGCGGACGGCCGGGTGCGTTTGCGATTTACCGTGAATGGCATCAGCGAAATCGCCTGGTGGATCTGTGGTTACGGCGATCAGGTCCGCATCATCGAGCCGAAAGCATTACGCGATCGGGTGCGTGAAATGCACGAGAAAGCGGCAAAGCATGTCGCGATCGGCGAAGCCGTGATCGATGCTCAGGTTCCGCCTGTGCTGGGTTCGGCGGCCGAGTCGGATGCTGTAAATAATTAAACTACGCCACTCGTCGCGTCACCGTCACACGGGGGTCTTCAACGCGAGGCGTATGGCTCAGGTCGATGCCAGCCACCTCCAAGGCATGGTCGAACAACCAGCGTTGGATGGTTTCGTCGTGGCTGAGATTGATCATGTGGTAGCCGTCTTCGATGACCAGGTCAGGATTCTGTTTTTCAATCGGCATGAGCGGGTCTTTTTGACCATGCACTTGGAACATGGGGGGCATGGTGTACCCATCGGGCGGGCCTGCGTAGACCCATTCGGTCGAGGCTCCGTATGCCCAGTTCAGCACATCCGGATCGCTTTCGCTAGCCATCTTCTGCGTGAGGCGGATGCCCGGATCATCCAGGCCGTTCATGAAAGCTTGTGGCGTTGCGCCGTATTTTGTGATGAGCTTGGTGTTTTTCGCGTTGAACTTGCCGATGAAGGTGCCAAGGCTTTGGAAAATTTTGGAGATGCCATCGCCGTGCGTGGACGAGCCGATGAGGAAGATCGCGGCGGGCTGGGGATCGAGCAGGGGGGCCATCTCTTGGGCAATAAATCCGCCCATAGAGACGCCGGCAAGAAAAAGCGGTCGGCCGTCGTCGCCGAGCGTTGCATTGAGCGTGTGGGCCCAGCGTTTAGCGTAATGCGAAAGGCTTTCTTTTTTTTCCGGCGGGATCCAGTCGGGGGTGATGATGTCCTCGTCGCCGAAGGCCCGGCGGAAGTTGGTAAAGCCCTCGGGCGTCATCGCGAGGCCGGGCAGGAGCAGCAGGCGGCCGGGCAGGGAGAGTTCACGCATGTCTAAAAGTTTAACGCAGATGGTGAGTGGCGATTGGCCTTTAGCAAATGGCATCCAGCATCTGGCAAAGAAAGTGGTGATGCCAGTTGCCAGTAGCCCGTCCTACACCCCAGACCCCAACCCCCAAACTCACTATCATCCCCGACATGGCTCAAACCTGTTCCTTGATCGATTGCACGCTCCGCGACGGCCACCAGTCACTGTTGGCCACCCGTATGAGCACCGAGCAGGCGATGCAGGTACTGCCGCTGATCCGCGACGCCGGCCATAAAATCCTCGAACTCTGGGGCGGGGCCACGCTCGACGCCGGCCTGCGTTTCACCCACGACGACCCCTTCGAGCGACTCGAAAAGTTCCGCGGCTGTCTCGATGAGTCCTCGCAACCCATCCAGATCCGCTCGCTCTGCCGCGGCCAAAACCTGTTTGGATACAACCCGTACCCCGACAACGTCGTCAGTGAATTCATCAAGGAAGCCATCCGCACCGGCAGCACCCCCGGGAGTATCCCCGGCAGCTACCGCAACCACCCGCAGCCCGAAGCGATGGCCTCGGCCCACCGCATGCGCATTTTCGATGCGCTCAATGATCCGCGGAACCTCATCACCGCGATCATGGCGACCAAAACGCACAACGGCCACGCCGAGGCCGCCATGTCCTACACCGTCAGCCCGGTGCATGACACAAACCATTTCCTCAAGTTTGCCCGCGCTGCCTTAGACCTGGGTGCGGATTCTCTGGCCATCAAGGACATGGCCGGGCTGCTCCATCCTTACGACGCCTGGAAACTCATCGAGGCGGTCAAGCAGGAATTCCCGGGCGTCGAACTCTCGCTACATAGCCACTGCACCAATGGTTTAGCCACGGCGACCTACGTCGTCGGGCTGTTGGCCGGCGTCGATCACCTCGATACCTGTTACGGCCCGCTCTCACACGGCACCGCTCAGCCGCCCGCAGAATTGATCCGATTCTTCGCCGAGGAACTCGACATCGATCTGCAACTCGATTTCGGCCCGGTCCACGAGATCGATGCCCGACTGCGTGGCATCCGTGAGGAATTGAAAGAGGTGGACAAGGACCCGAAACACTTCGGCAAGCCCTGGCCGGACCAGCCGACCTCGGCGATGCTCAAGAACATCCGCGAAGCGATTAAGCTCATCAAGAAGCGGACCCGCAAGGCCTGCACCGAGGCCTGCGACATCATCGAAGACCGCATCATGGTCCACCGCGGCTACCCGGCGATCGACAAGACCGCGCTCGAGGCGCAGATACCGGGCGGCATGGTCTCGAACCTGCACCACCAACTCAAGGAGCAGGGCCAGCTTGATCGTATGCAGGAGATTTTGGATGAGGTCGTGCGTGTGCGGAAGGCCGCGGGTTACGTTCCGCTGGTCACGCCGACCAGTCAGATCATCGGCACGCAGGCGGCATTTAATGTGATCCAGGGCAAGCCCTACGGCATCGTCAGCCAGCAGTTTCGCGATGTCATCATGGGTAAATACGGCCACCTGCCCGGCCCGATCGATGAGGACGTGATGGCGATGGTCGACAATGGCGAAATGCCCTTTGAGGGCCGACCCGCCGACCGTGTCCCGGATGTCAATATGGCCAAGATTTACAAAGACTACGGCGACGTCATCAAGTCCCACCGCGACCTGCTGCTGGTCCTGCTGTTCCCGGTCCCCGCCAAGCAGTTCCTCGCGAACCGAGGCTAGGCGCAACGCTCGGACATCTATAAAGTTTGATCTGGCTAAACAGGTGCTCAGATCGAGGTTTCCGGATGGAAGTCCTTTGCAAACAATGTGATCGGGAGGTTCCGCCGGAGGATGTGAATGTCACGGCGGATACCGCTTACTGCCGGGACTGTGGCAGCCTGACCAAGCTCAGCGAGTTGGTCGGTGCGGTCGGCGAATCGGGCAGGGCGGTGAAGCCCAGCCCGCTGGATGAGGTTAATACATCGGACATCCCGCGCGGCTGCAGCAGCCGAAACGATGGGCTGGAACAGACCATTTCGCTTAGCGGCTCGGCGGGTTGCGGCACGATTGCGGGGTTGTTGTTTTTCTGCTTGTTCTGGAACGGCATCGTTTCGGTGTTTGTACTCATCGCGTTGTCATCGACGCTACGCCATCTCGGCGTGCTGATGCCCAATTGGTTCCCCGCCCCCGATATGGACGGCGACGACATGGGCTTGGGGATGACGCTGTTTTTGTGGGTGTTTCTTACGCCTTTCATCACGGTCGGTCTGATTCTGCTTGGCTCTTTGCTGGTCGCGATCGTCGGACACACCCGCATCCGATTCAGCGGGACGGACGGCTCGGTCTTCACCGGCGTCGGGCCGATCGGTTGGCGACGTAAATTCGACCCGCGGAAAGTCAAGAACGTCCGCGTCGGAAAAACCTCGTGGGAGAGCAACGGCGAACGCAAGCCTGTGGTCGAGCTGGAGTCCGCCGGTGGCAAAAAGATCAAATTCGGCAGCCTGCTGAACGATGACAGCCGACTCTGGGCCGCCGCCGAGCTTCGCCGCCTGCTTATCGTCGAACCGGCAGAAATTGCCCGCCGGTTTTAGTTTCAGCGAGTGATGCGAGACCTTCCGCTAGTTGTGAACCAACGCTTAAATTTAATAACTGCAGCGTAATCCCAGATAAAGCATCGGGCCATCGTGCCCAACGTTCGGGTCCAGCACGTTGGCATTGGAAATATGAAACCAGTTAACCCCCGCCAGGAGGTCCAGGTTTTCGTCCAAGCGGTAATTCATGCCGGCCCCGCCCCGCAATCGGAAATTCGCGTGTGTTCCACTCCGCGGATAGCTCTCCGGCCCGGTGTACTGCAAGCCGCCCGCGATTTCCAGAAACATGCCTAAGTCTTCGGCCTGGTACACATACTGCCGAAGCACCAGGTCAAACGCATTGACCAGCACGATCTCGTCGTCGGTGTTCTCTGCCAAAGCCAACGCGAATTGCGGTGCGATCGCGTACTGCTCACTGCTGCCGAACCGCTTCTCCCAACCGAAGTGAGCCGTGTACAACTCACCCTCGTCTCCATAAGCGAACGACATAAATTTTTCGGTACGCCAAGGCTCGACAGCCGGCTCGACCAGTTCCACCGAAGTGATTTGGTCATCGCTGAGCTGAGCGGATGCAACGGCTGAAAAGCAAACCGCTAAGCCAGTGCAAAGCAAACCAATGATTGATCGGTTGCCGCGTTTTTCATGAGACCTGATAAGAGAATTCTCACGGTGCATGACCAACAGCGTACCGCAGGTTCAAGCGATCCACAGCATCGCTGCGACTTTTGCTAATCTTGTCGGGATGAGCCCACCCGACCGCACCACGATTGCAAAAAACGCCGCCCAGAGTCTCCGTGATTTTCAGCAGCGTGAGGAACCCGCCCGGGCCATGATCGGCTTCGACGGCTTTGTCGATTCGATTATCTCCGTTGTCGACAAACGTCATAGCCCGACCGAGTATGACCCGATCGCGACGATCGATGAGTTCGGCCGACGCATTTCCGCCAAGGCCGGCCAATCAAGTAACTACGAACTGGTCACGGAACTCGAAAAGCTCGGCGGCAATGGCCCGATCATGGCCAACGCGATGGCCGCCGCCAGCATCGAAATCAGTTACACCGGCGCATTGGGCTACCCGCAATTGCACCCGGTCTTTCAGGAATTTGCCGACACGGCAGAGGTGTTCAGCGTGGCCGACCCGGGCTACACCGATGCTTTGGAGTTCAGCGACGGCAAGCTGATGCTCGGCAAGTATGAATCGCTGGGTAGTCTGGATTGGGAACAATTCCGCAACAGCATCGGCGACGAAGTGTTTGCGCAGGTCGTTAAACGATCGCACCTAATCGGCATGACGAATTGGACGATGCTGCCACAGATCGAGTCGGTTTATAGTGCGATTGATGCAATGTTGGCCGAGGACGATTCGGGGGTACGCAAGATTATTTTTGCTGATCTTGCCGACCCCGCCAAGCGGACGCCAGCCAGTATCCGAGGCGTTTTCGAGTTGTTCAGCAAGATGCAGAAGAACGCCGATATGGTGCTCGGCCTGAACCTCAGCGAATCGACGCAGGCTTTGGAGGTACTCAGCCTCGCCGTGCCGGACGACCCCGAAGCGGAGATCGAGTCGACCGCTGCAACGATCCGCGAGAAGCTCGGCATCGCCGGCTGCGTCGTGCATCCCCGCAAGGGAGCCGCGGCGGCGCTGAAGCTAGACGGTGAGTTAAGTTGTGCGAGTTTTGACGGGCCATTTGTTGAGAAACCGAAGCTGAGCACAGGTGCAGGCGATAACTTCAATGCGGGCTTCTGCCTTGGCCTGCTGGCGGGTCTGCCTGTCGAGCAATGTCTTTGCACCGGTGTCGGCACCAGCGGTTTTTATGTTCGCAATGCCCGCAGCCCCAAGCTTGGGGAATTGATCGAGTTCTGCGATGAGTTGCCGCCGCCCGCGGGCTGAGCGAGTTGGTCCGCATTGGTGCCGACATCTTCTTCAGGTTTTGCACACCGACGATTCCACCGCCACGCGACCTGTCGGGTCGCGGCTAAACTGCATCGACTTTCCGCAAAACGCAAGCTCCTATGTCTTCAGCTTCCCAATTCAGCTTCGACCCGAACGACCGCCGCGGACGCGACCGCAATCGGCGGGTCGAGGTCGGTGAACTTTTCGACAAGTTGCCTCCGCACGCGCTCGAAGCGGAGATGGCCCTGCTCGGCGCGATGATTCTTGACGCGCAGGTGGTGGGCGAAGTGTTGCAGCTGCTCAAGGGGCCGGAGGACTTTTACAAGCCCGCTCATGCCGCGGTTTATGCGACGCTGGTCGAGCTGTACGACCAGACGCAGGCTATCGACATGGTTCAACTGAACCAGAAGCTGGTCGACAAGAAAATGCTCGAGCAGGTGGGTGGGCTGGAGTACCTGATCGAGATCGCCGAGGCGGTGCCCTCTGCTGCGGGTGCACCGCACTTCGCCAAGATCGTCCGCGACAAGGCGGTGCTGCGTCGGCTGATCGAGACGGCCGGCCAGGTGCTGCACGACGCCTACAACTCCGACGACCCGGTGGCCGACCTGCTCGACCGGGCCGAGACCGAGATCTTCGAGATCGCCGAGAAGAAAGGCGATGGCGACAGTGCCGACCTCGCGACACTGCTGCACGAAACTTATGACCGCCTCGAGTCACAGGACGGCCAGGCGGTCACCGGGATGGAGACCGGCTTCTACGAGCTCGACGAGATGACTAACGGCCTCCAGCCCGGCGAGATGATTATCATCGCCGCTCGTCCCTCCATGGGTAAAACCGCCTTTGCATTAAACATCGCGGAAAATATCGCGACGGTGAAGCATGAGCCGGTCGCGGTGTTTAGCCTGGAAATGTCCAAGCAGCAACTCGCCCAGCGCTTGCTCTGCTCGCGATCCGGGGTCGACTCCCACAAGCTGCGGCGTAACATGCTCGGGGCGGATGATTTCAAGACGCTCTCGCTGACCGTCGGCGAGCTCAGCGAGGCTCCGATGTATATCGACGATACGGCCGGACTCACGCTCATGTCGCTCCGGGCCAAAGCCCGGCGAATGAAGCAGCGGCATGGCATCAAATGCGTTGTCATCGATTACTTGCAGCTCATGTCCGCACCCTCAGCCGGCCGAGATGGTCGGCAGAATGAAGTGTCGAGCATCTCGCGTGGCATCAAAGCCCTGGCCCGTGAGATTAATGTGCCGGTCATTTGCTTGAGCCAGCTGAATCGTCAGGCGGAGCAACGCGAAGGCCACCGCCCACGCATGTCTGATCTGCGCGAGTCCGGCAGTATCGAGCAGGATGCCGACGTCATTATGATGCTGCACCGCGAGGATTACTACCACCGCGGCGATGAGGAATACACCGACACCAACGAGGCCGAGGTCATCATCAACAAGCAGCGTAACGGCCCGACCGGCGTGGTCAAACTCAACTTCCATGGCCCAACCACACGCTTCAACAACCCCGCTACCCACGCTCAACGCGCCAGTGCCTCAGGCGGCGGTTTTTAGCGTTCTGCATCTCACCCGCCAAGTGAAAACAAAACCACCCCGATTCATTACATCGGGGCGGCGTGTTTCCAGGAAACGATTTATTTTGGTAAGGCTCGCTTGATCGATCAGCTGCCGCTGTTGTCGTAATAGAACCGCTCGTGCGTTATCTTGCCATCGCTGTTCCATTGCTGGACGACGACCTGCTCGACGTGCATGTCCTGGCCGTCTGTAGATTTCCAGTCCATAATGTTTTCATAGATCGCGGCGTTTTCACCGATGGCGATCGTTGGCGTCTCAAAGTTTTTGAACTCTGCAACTGAATCGACAAATTGCTGCTCGCGATGGAGATTGGCTTGAAGGCCTTCGGTTTTGCCGTAGCGAGGTTCTTCCATGACGACATCGTCGGCATAAAACTCTGTCATGGCATCCATGATTTTGCCGTTGCTGATGTAATCGAGCAGTTCGTGAAGTCTGACGTTCGAGGTGGACATAATGACTCCGAAAGGGTCTGGGTGGGAATCGCCCGGCCGGCGGCCAGGACAGGACGAAAAATTCTAATCTCGAATGATTGTTAAAACAACTATCATCGCAAAATTTTTTACCCCGCGGGGCGGTGACGAGCGGTTTCGAGCAGATTGTTCAGGTTGCTGAGTTGAGCCTGGCTGAGGTGTCCAAGCTGCTGAGCATGCAGATCGAGCACGGGCTGATCGAGTTTATCAAGCAATTTCAGGCCGTTTCTCGTAATGCCGATGCGGATGACTCGACGGTCTTCGCTATCACGTTGCCGTGCGACCAGATCCGCTTTTTCCAGACGATTGATCAGGCGGGTGATGTCCGGCAGTTGCGTGACCAGCCGCTCGGCGATGACCAGGCAGGGCAGGCCACCGGTGTCGCCTTGGCTGATTGCTCCGCGAAGAATCCGCAGCACATTGTAGGTCGCGTGGGACAGGCCATGTGTTTTAAAAAGTCGGCCGAACTCGCCTTCGAGCTGACTCGCCGTCCGCAGCAAATTGAGGTAGGCCTCTTGCATCGGGCTGGCGAACGCATCGCGTTTGCTGACTTCGTCCTTTAGTTTGGCCATCATGCAAGTCTAGCATCGCCGCGAGGCGAGGCCGAGTCTGGCCCGATCTGTTAGCTTGCTTGCCATGAACGAAGCGCTACTGGCAACCGATCTGCCGCTGCCAATCATTCGCCGAGGAAAAGTCCGCGACGTGTATCAAGCGTGCATGACCAACGGCCGGGTGGCCACCCTGCTCGTCGCAACCGATCGACTCTCGGCTTTCGATGTCGTGATGCCTACCGGCGTGCCAGGTAAAGGAGTCGTCCTCGCCCAGATGGCGAAGTTCTGGTTTGAGCAAGTCAAAAAGCAGTTCTCCGATAGGCTTGAGCATCATCTCATTTCAACCGACCCCGCTGATATCGCAGGACTCGATAATGCTCAGAGGCAATCGCTTCATGGCCGGGTCATGCTCGGCCGTCCCGCAGAAGTCGTGCCCATCGAATGCGTCGCTCGCGGCTACCTCGCTGGCAGCGGTTGGAAGGAGTATCAGGCGACGGGCAAGGTGTGCGGCGTCGAGCTCCCGCCGGGTCTGCAGCAGTGTCAGCGATTGCCCGAGCCGATCTTCACCCCAGCGACTAAAGCCGAGGTCGGCCACGACGAAAACATTACTTTCGAACGGGCCTGCGACATCGTCGGCGGCGAGCTGATGCAAACCCTGCGTGATCACACCCTTGCGGTCTACCAGATGGGGCACGCCCACGCTGAGAAGCAAGGCATCATTCTTGCCGACACTAAACTCGAGTTCGGCCGACCGCTCGACAGCGAAAATGATGAGCCGATCCTCATCGATGAAGTGCTCACCCCTGACAGTTCTCGTTTTTGGCCGGCAGACGAGTACGCCGTCGGCCGTGACCAGTCCAGCTTTGATAAGCAGTACGTTCGCAACTACCTCGAAACCCTGGTCGCGGATCACAAGTGGAAAAAGCAGCCGCCCGGCCCGGTATTGCCGAAAGACGTTGTGCAGAACACCGCAGAAAAATATCAACAGGCGTATCGACTGCTCACTGGCTTGAATCTGCCCAGCCCATAATCACCATCGCTGAGTCGCTCGCTCGGCTGATATCTCATCCCTGATTACCACCCAGGTGTTGAGCAGCTTGGTATCGCGTTTCGTTCGAAAACTGCAAAACGTTTTTTTGGTCTATAAAGACAGGTTCCTGTCGCCGAATTGCACCAAATTTAGCTTGATGGGGGACACAGTTTGGGATACGACGTGAGAGCACTTCGTTACCGACGGGGTATGCTCTCATGCCCGCCAAATGTGACCTGACTTATTTCGCCGCCCGCCGCCGCTGGAAGAACAAGTACCGGGGCAAGGTCCACAACGTCGGGCCCTCCGCCGTCACCAAGTCCGACCGGGAGGCGTACCGCGAGGCCAAGGCCGAGTGGTCAAGCGCCGGCTTGACGCTTCACCGGTTAGGCATACCAGCCAGGGATCTGGATATCGGGCGGTTTCGACAGGGGCACAGCCATGGCGTTCGAGCGGTGCGGGTCAACTCATAGCGACAGCCGCTCGGTCAGTGGCCAAGCCGCAGAAGTCGCCACACCTGCGGGGTCGCGGGACCGTCGAATCCTGGCGCCCACTGGGCGTGTTGCTTGAGGGTGTCTGCGTCACGGTCGTACACGCGTAGGTTCATGCGCACCGCGTTCGCCCCGCCGCCCGGCAGCGCCGAGAGAGGAAGCGCGATGCGATAGCGAGTCGTGCCGCGGTCGGTGTCACGTTCAACTTTGGACGAGACGCCTGGAGGCCCGCCGACAATGATGGGGCGATCGGTCCCCACGATCGTAAACTGCAGCGGGTTGGCCCCCGAAGCGTCGGCCAACGCGACCGCAACGCGATCCTGCCGATCCACCGCCGTGTCGTCGGCACGGCGATCCTGATCGCTGACGGACGCGACCAGATGCAGCGTGTCATCGTCACGGAACGCCCAGAGCGTCGCGGACAAGTCGGCGTCACCGTTCCACCAACGGGCGTCGCCGGGGATCCGTTCGTAGTAGTTCTCGATGTGGCGGTCCGTCAACACGCCGGTCGGCGTCACGTCGGCCAAGATGTCAGAAGCCTCCACCGGGTTGGCCTGATCGAAGCCCTCCGCCACCCACGGCACCGGTTCGAGAAACCGCACGGCAAGACGCGTATCTAAAGCCGCCTGGTCATCGACATTAAGCACCACACGCAGTGCATCGCTAGGCGGTTGGCCGAGTGCCTGACGCACCGGTTCGGGCGGGCCGATCATCAGCCGCCAGTTGTGACTGCCCGCCAGCACCCGCACCGCGACGAGGTTCCGGCCCGCACGCAGCGGCAACTCGAACGTGTGGGCCACGATCGAATAAGTCGCGCCGTTGCCGTCGGCCATCGTGTCAAACACCGGCTCTCCGTTGACGAACCACTCCATCCAGTAGTCGCCCGCCGCACCGATCGTCACCACCCGTTCGCGGTCCGACACGACTTCAGCAAACGCCACCGCGTCGGCGCGGGCGTCTCGCTTGCGGACGTATTGACCGATCGCCGCCAGATCGATGAAGTGATCGCGCGGGTGGGCGGTTACTGCAGCGACCGGCTGCCCATTGGCACCCGGCAGCGTTTCGGGGACCCGTTCGATCTCGGCCAGGTCCACTTCGCGGGTAGCAACACGCGGAAAGACCTGCCACGACCCGGGCCACCGAACGGCTTCAGTCCGCGGCCCGCTGGTGACGCTGAACGTAAAAGGTCGCTCCTCCCTCGGCCGCAGCGACACGCTGTGCGTTGCAGGCGCGAAGCTCAGCGGCGTCGCTGAGGATCCCAGCAATGACAATCGGCCCTCCAGTGGCTCATCCCACGGATTACGAAGGATTAACGTGACCTCGGCCGATTCACCGGGCACTAGTTCGACCTGCTGGGGCTGCAAAAGGAAACCGGGATCGAGTGCAACCCGGTGGTCTACATCGTCGGTCCGCCAAACGAGGAACTGGGGCGATTCACTGAAGCTCGCCGTCACCGTGCCACCGCGACCGGGCACCAAGGGCGTGGGGTTGCCGAACAGATCGAGAACCCTGGTCTGGCTCAGGGCTTCAGATTTGGCGGCGAGGTCAAACCGCAGTGAACGCTCAAGCCCCGCCTCGTTCGTCCAGCCCACGATGACCCGGCCTGGCCCGTCGATCTCACGAAACAGGTACAGCTCGAGACGTGAATCTTCTGTTTCCACGATCCGCTCAAAGCGGTGATGCCGCATGGTTTCGACCATGGCTCGGTAGGCCATCACCACCGGCCGCGGCTGTACGATGTCACGGGTGTTGCCCAGTGATCGGTTGAACATGTACAGGCGGAACCACAGGAACAGCGGCACGTCTTGGCTCTGGGCGTAGGTCATCTTCTGAATGCACGTCTGTGCTTTGGTGATCTCTTGACGACGGTTGCCCGCTGAGAGCCCGGACTCGGTCTGGATCAGCGGCTTGTCGCCCAAACCTTGCTCGGTCGCAATGCCGCGGACCCGGCGGAAGCCTTCGCGTTCCGCCGCCGACCCTTTGCCGTGGGCGTGGTAGGCGATGGCTTCGATCTGATCCGGCCCGACGCTCGCCAGAAACTCCGCAATCCGGTCTTCCCGATACGCAAAGCCGCCATTCATCACGACCGCGTCAGGATTCCCGCGGTGGATCGCCGCGTGCAGGTCCAGGTACTGCCGCACGTACCTCGACATCGGCCCTTCGTAAAACCCGGGCAGGTCCGGCTCGTTGCCGATCTCGTAATACGTCAGCCAGTCGGCATGTTCACGCGCCACGGCTTCCGCAAACTCGGTCATCCGCGACTCGATCTTCTCCATGTGCTTGGCGAACTTGTCGTCCGGCGGGTCGAGCATTTTCACCACCTGCAGGTCGTACTGCTCGTACAGCGACCTGCCTTCGCGGACCTCGGCCAGACGCTCCTCCACCGTGCTGTCCCGGAAGTTCTGCGACCATCCAAAGAAACCGCCGCGGACGATGTCGGCCCCCATCCACCGCGTCCAGACCAATAGCGGCGGCTCGGCCAGCCCTTTGGGCCAAATCGTGTGGGCCGGGAACAGGCTGGTGTCCAGGCCGAACAAGAATTCGCCGTCACGCGCTTTGCCCAGCACAGTGTCGCTGCCGATACCGAACTGGATCGCTCGCTCCGCCACGGGTTCACCCGACGACGGATCGGTGAAGCTGTAAGTGGCGATGTAAACCCCGTAGGGAAGCTCGGCCACCGCTGTAGGGTCAGGCGTATAAGTCATCTCGGCCGTTCCGCCGGCGGGTACCGTTACCTTCTGGCTCGCCTCATCAACCGGGGCACCGCCAGCCCATGGGGTCATGCGGACGAAGGCGTCAAGCTCGTAATCCCGCGCTGAAAGGTTGCTCAGCGTGACTGACATCTGACCCGGCTTCGACCGGTGGAACATAAACACCGTGCCGGGCGTGCTGATCGAAGTGACATCGATCAGTTCCCGCGGGTCGGCCCCGGCCACTGCCGCGATCGACGGGCTGCGGAACGTGATGCGGGCGATTGCCATCGAGGCCGTCTTACCCGCGCTGCCGATCCAATGCGATGTAATCACCTTCTGCAACGAGCCGGCAAGAAATGCGATGGCCTTGTCATCACCGGACTGCGCCGTCTGCAAAGCTTTGGCCGTCGGCTCCACCCCCGGCTCCAACACGATGAGATGGATGGCCACGCGATCAACTTCAAATTCCTCGCCGACTTTGGGATTGATCCACCGCGTCTCACGACGCGGCTTGCCGCCGGGCCGATCATTCGAGACGAACTGGAGCCGTCGTACGTGTCGGCCGCGATCCCGCAGCGTAGTCTCCATCGACAATTCATATTCACCCGGTGGCAACGTGTTGAGCAGCGTCACCAGCCCGCCGTAGTTGTCGGCCTCGATCGCAACTTCGCCTTGCGGGTCGGCATCGAACAGCGCGAAGCGTTCGCCTACGGTCGCCGCTGTTTCCGCATCTTTGGAAGAGTCCGCTTCGCGGTCGGTCACCGCCCAAGTCATCTGCGACGGGGCTGACACCTTGCCGAAGAACTCTCGCGGGTCCGCCGACGCCCCGGCGAGATTACGGTTCGGTCCATCCTCGGCAAAAGTCTGTTGCCACAACACATCGTCCTGCGCTTGCGTGGCACCGCCCGATACCAGGGCGGCCAGCAAACTCGCGAACACCAGAAGACCCAACGCACCTTGCTGCGGAATGCGACGGACGCAGACCGATTTAGATCGTTCAGATCGGCAGAAAAATAGCATCTCTCGGAGGCTCCGGGCAAGAAAGAAATAGAGCAAAGTTGAAATAGCAGATACTCCACCCTGGGCATGTCGGAAATGCAGGATCGATGGTCCAGGCTCGCTCAGGGAAAGAGCCGGAACCGGACGTTGTCGCTGGTCGACGCAAGCTCATCGGTACGATCTACGACGGTCACATGGCTGTCGAAGAACATCGCATTCGCTTTAGTTTGATCGTGGTGGTAGGTGTTGTAGTTAAGGTTCCCCAGATTGAACTGGGTGCTGAAAAGGATGGCCGATTCACCCTGACGGCGGAACCAGTGCTGGTCTACGACGTTGATCAGCTCCGAGGCCGCCGCTTGGCGACCGTTGTTGTCAACCATCTTTTCGATATCTCTCGAATAGAAGCGTCCGATACGGTTAGCAGGAGATGTGGGTTGGTCCGCCGCACCCAAGCCAAAGTTCAGCGCGTAAGACAACGCTGTCCCCGGATCCTGCAGGCCCGTACGGTTAAATTGGTCGGCGCTGATGTCCGTGGGGCATTGATATACGTCTAAGACAATATTGCCGGGCGGATGCGTATTGACGTTGCCGCGAGGTGTTCCGGTCAGGTTGGTCCAGATCGCTTCGTTCCAGGCCAGGCCCAAGCGTTCGTTAAGGTCCGGGTTGGGATACGCCGCGGTCGGCTGCACGACCGGCGGCTGGACGCCGTCGTTTTCGGTCGCGTAGACCTCCAACGCGACCCCGATCTGCCGTAGGTTGCTCGCACAGGCGATCATGCGGGCACTTTCTCGGGCACCCACTAAGGCTGGCAGCAGCAGGCCGATCAACAGCGCGATGATCGAGATGACCACGAGTAACTCGATCAACGTGAAGCCGGTCTTGCGGTGGCGAGTTGCAGAGGTCATGGCGAGGTTCCATAGGCTAGAATCGGCCAGATTGTTCCGAGTGTCCAAAAGCCTGTCGGGCCTTGTGGGGCCCGACAAGTAGAAGGTCTTTTTACTTACGACGACGCAACACAATGAGTCCCACGCCGAGGCCGGCCAGCAACATTGAGCTTGGTTCGGGGATCGCGACGACCTTGAAAGCGGTTGCGGCGTCTGCGTCGATCAGCGAAACGTCCGCGGGGGCCGCTCCGACCGTGTCAGACTCGAACGTATACGGACCGTCTTCGAGCACCGAGCTGTTCGTGGCGTCGAACAAGTCGACGTTGTCGTACCAGATGTCGAACGTGTCGCCACCGCCGCTGGCGAAGCTCGTGGGCCTCAATTCGAAGGTGCCGGTCCAGACCAGGTTGGTCGGGTCGGTGCTGGTGACCTCGACCGGTGCGGTGACACGATACCACTGGTTCAAGGCCGCGCTACTCAGGTTGCTGCTGGTGATCATGACTTGATTGAAGTCGCTGTTGTCATTACTGTTATCGCGTCGCATCGCGGCTCGCTGCGTATCGGGCTTATCGATGAACAACACGTCGAAAGTCACGGTGTAGCTGCCTGCCGCGAGGCCAGCGTCTTGAACCGCGAACTGCAGCTCGGGGAACTTATTGCCAGCCGGGGTAGCGGCGGTGTCGGCAGAGACACGCAACGCATTCGTCGATGCGTTCGTGGTCGTTGCGAAAGTCGGACTGCTCACGTCCAGGTCCACGACGGCGGCCTGACCGATTCCGGCTAAGGCGAGCGTCGTACCGGCGGTGAGACAAGAGAGCGTACGCATCATTTTAAACCTCCAGATGTGAGTGGAAAACTTGAATGTTCGATAAAATCTTGGGAGCTGCCGAGAACACCCCGGCGAGCCCGTCAGTCCAAAGAAACCAAATGTGGATCTAGGGTTCGAGTACACGGCGAGCGAGAAAGGGCGGCATCGCCCAGCAACTCGACGGCGGCAGTGCCTAACTCGACGTTGCGCTTGTCGATGGTGACGCAAGGTGGTTGCGGCTCCCAGTTTTTCTCAGGCAAGTGCTCATGCTGGTTGTCATACCCCGCCACCAGCACGTCCACGCCCGGCGTCCAGCCCAAGTGGCGGCAGGCACGTATAGTCAATGCGGCCTCGATGTCATTGGCCGCCAGAAGACCCGGCAGACCCGCCGACTCGCCCACCTGAGAATTCACGCCCAGGCAATCGACCAGATGCCCTGCGAATGCACGGGCGATGCTGTCGAATGTCTCGGCATCTCCCGCACGGCCTGAAAAGCCAAGAACCCGAACCGTCCGGAGACCGGAAAGCCCCGAAGCGGCACAAACCTCCGCTGCACTCCGCCGCCGCGCCGCAGCCCAATAGCTCGTCGGATCGACCGACCCTACCCAAATCAAACGCCTACATCCGCGGTCAACCAACGCCTGAGCCGCCAAGGTTCCGCCTCGTGCGTGATTAGATGTGACGAGCGACATTGCCGGCTCATCCGGGTTACCGCCGACCTGCACCATCCGTACACCGACTTTGCTGAATTGGCCAGACACCTGCGATAACGCCAGTTTTTTCGCTTGCGATTCAGCCACCACCAGCCCGTAGGGCTGGGAGGCCGCCAGCGACTCCAATGCGCCCCCGGATATTCGATCCGTCGAGAGCAGGACCGCGTGCAAACCCAACTTCCGGATCGCCCGAAGACACCCACGCGAGGTCTGGCCGGAACTGGACTCGGGGGCAAGCTCTTCTTGGCCCTCATCCAGCACCGCCATCAGCACCGATTTCGAAATCAAACCTTCCTGGGAATTCGGCTGATCCGATAGCTTGCCTTCCTTAATAACGCAGCCGCGATGCTTGATCCGATCGATCAGACCTTCGTCCTCTAGCCGAGAAATTGCTGATCGGATGGTCTCCCGCGACACCCCGATCGCCTCTTGAAGCTGACGCTCCGATGGCAGCCGGTCACCCGAACGCCAAACCCCTCGCCGGATCTGCTGTCGCATAACCGACGCAGCCCGATCTCTGGGAAGTTCGACTGTTGTTGAAAGCAAAGACATTAAAAGTTCACAGGCCCGGATAAAAATACAGACACATGTAGACAATATATAGACAAAATTTACAATGTCAAGTCAATTATTTTCTTTGGGGATGAGCTTCTTGGTCGCTGGAGGGTTGATCGACCCACCCCGCCCACGGCGCGGAGTACTCGCGAACCCGATCTATTCTTCAATTCGCGTAGCCCAGGCCGGCTGCGGAACACACTCTCGGACCATGGGTCTTCGGTGCTCGACACTGCAGGCCACTGCCGCCAACAGGCCGCGATCGGCTACCCGCTCCGCTTATTCCACAAAAGCTACGACTGCAACGTGAAACACGTCGGCGCTTGGGTCATGGTGATTGTGCTCGAAGATGTGGTCGGGGCCGGCGACGTGTTGACCCATCTGGACGAACCGGACGCCGTGTTGGCGAAGGCGTGGGGTCGGTAGCGGTAGCGGCGAGTTGCAAAAAAATCGTTATACCCAGCGTCAGGCCGAGGGCAACGCTTCCGGGTGCAGTCGGGTTCTCGCGTGCTAGCCGAGCGGGCGCCCGCCCTTATCCCCCATTCACCGTTAGCGTCGCCGCGCGGCGTGCGGTACACTGTCCTGCTGCCCCGTCGCAGACCGTATTCCCGCACCCAGGGGGATACAGAATGGGATATGGCTCAGGGATACGAAAATGGACACCGAAACCCGCTCGTATGGCTTGTAAAATAGACATTCACACCTCGGGGTGTAGCGCAGCTTGGTAGCGCGCTTCGTTCGGGACGAAGAGGTCGCAGGTTCAAATCCTGTCACCCCGATTGATCGCAGATTCGAGCCCTTCGGCCAACACGTCGAAGGGCTTTCTTATTGTGGGAACGAGACTTACGTCGTCCAGCAAAAAGTTCAAACAGACGGTTTCGAGCAATCGGCGTTTTGCGCGGTAATCGGCGGTAAGCCAATTGTCATTCAGGGTTTGCGAAAGTTCAAACGTCTTGAGCACTTCCTCGCCCCGCTCGGCCCGGTTGCGGTCGTCGACGTCGATCTGCAGCGACAGCTTGGCGATGCGGTCACGGAGTTCGGTGTTCTTCGCGGCGAAGGTCGTTTTGTCGATCTCGTCCATCAGCCGGAGGTTGAGTAGCCGGTCCTGCTGGTTGCGGAGTGATCTGAGTTGGCGGTTGATTTCGGCAGCCTGCTTTTCGTTGTGTTTCTGGGCGGAGCGGATGCGGGCTTGGAGCAGACGGGTGAACCAGTCTCGGACGTCGGGCTTGTCGATGCGGATGCGGTCGAAAAGTTCGAGGACCTGACGGTCGAGGTCTTCTTCGCGGAGCCGGACGCGTGGGTGGCCCTTGGTGTTGTGTTGGGTGCAACGGTAGTAGACGAAGCGCTTCTCTCCGGATTTGGTCTGCTTGGTCTTGGCCTCTCCGGTGATTGGGTGGCCACAGTGGCCGCAGGTGATGAGGTCGCTGGCGTAGGTCAGTTCGTGGGCCTTGTAGGTCGATCCGCCCAATAGGGTTTGGATCCGGTCGAAGGTGCGACGGTCAACGAGCGGCGTGTGGGTCCCGGGGTGCCACTGCCCGCGGAACCTGATGTCGCCGATGTACGAGCGGTCGCGGAGGATGGCGTGGAGCTTGCTGCGAGGGAAGCGGCGGGTCGAGTCTGTGTAGACGACGCCGGCGTCGTCGAGGGCATCGACCAGCGAGTCGAGCGTGTGGCCGTGGTAGGCGTACAGGTCAAAGACCTTTCGAACGCGGTCGGCCTTCTCGGCGTCCACCTCGACGATGCTGCGGCCGTCGATACGGCGGGCGGTGTAGCCGTACGGCGGCTTCTGAGGGAAGAGCCCGGACTCGACCCTCAATCCAGCAACTGACGTCGGCTGCGGAAGTGCCGACCACCACCTGCTTCCGAATCGTGAACAGCTTCGAGCAGGAAGGGTGGATCGGTAAGCCGGACGAGGCGCGGCGGGGCTATCGGCTGAGTTACGGGTTGTTGCCTCTGCTCGCGCCGTTCGCCGACTACCAGAAGCTGTTCGCCCGGGCCGAACCGCGGCTGCGTCGGCTGGCGGAAGACATCGGGTTGTGTGCGAAGCTTTCGATCCGCAACGGGCTGGAAGCGGTCACGGTCGAGCGAGCCGAGCCGCCCCAAGGGGTCGCGGTCACCAGTCCGATTGGAGCTCGATTCCCTGTCGTCGTCGGTTCGTCCGGTGCGGCGCTTCTTGCTTCGGTAGACGGGTCCGACCTTCGACGCATTTGCGAGCAGAGCCCGCCCTCGGCTTGGGATTACCAGCGAGTCGACGACCTCGAACAACACCTCGCCGACTGCCGGGAGAAAGGATTCTGCCGCGACGTCGGCTCGTACCGCCCGGGAATCGCCGGCATCTCGGCGTCCGTCGCCTACGAGCAGATCGATGCCGCGATCACGCTGACGGGCCTGACGCAAGACCTAGATGCTAATCGAGACGGGCATCTCATCGCCCGGCTGCTCGACGCGGTTGCGAACCTTGAACAAGACCTCCGCGACGCTTGGAGCGGCCGTGGCGGACGATGAAGCTCACCATGCTCCTGCCCCCGAAGCCGGACGACTCCTGGCGCTTGGCGCTGCAGGCGGGCGTCAGGTACGCAGTCACTAACGCAGCCCCTCAACTCAGCGGCCTGCCGGCACCGGATGATCGTGACGCGTTGGCCGAGCTACAGAAGCGGTTCGCCAAGCACGGACTGACGTTCGTGGGCTTGGAGGGCGATCAGTTCGACATGTCGCGCATCAAGCTCGGACTCGACCGCCGCGACGAGGACCTCGACCGATACCGAGCGATGCTGGCGAACCTCGGTGAGCTGGGGATCGACCTGCTGTACTACAACTTTATGGTGAGGCCACCCGGCCAGACACACGACTGGAGCAGGACGCGGGTAGGCATGCCGGTGCGCGGCGGGGCGTTGACGACAGCGTTTTCGCTCGACGCCTTGCCCATCCACGCCGCATCGGGCACGCCCATCGCCGCCGACCGGGTCTGGGAAAACTATGCCGCATTCGTCCGCGCCATGATGCCCGTCGCCGAGCAGGCCGGCGTCCGCCTGGCGTTGCACCCCGATGACCCCCCCATCCCGGAGCTTCTGGGCGTCAGCCGCATCTTCCACCACATCAAATCATTCGAGCGTGCGTACGACCTGGTCCCCAGCCAATCGAATGGCGTCACCTTCTGCCAGGCCAACTTCGCCCTGATGCCCGGCAACGTGGCGGACCACGCTCGCCAGCTCGCCAACCGTATCGCGTTCGTCCATTGGCGCGACGTGGCCGGCACCGCAACCGACTTCCACGAAACCTTCCACGACGACGGCCCCCACGACATGGCCGCGACGGTCCGCCTCTACCACGAACTCGGCTTCACCGGCCCGATCCGCCTCGACCACGCGCCCCTTACGCACGGCGAGCCCACCCCCTGGATGCCCGGCTACGGCAACCTCGGCCGAACCCACGCCGCCGCCTACCTTCGCGGCATCTGCCACGCGTCGGCCATCGAACTTGTGTAGCCACCGACACACCCACCGAGGCCAATGATAAAGTGTTCAACTGACATCCTGTCGCCCCGATTCTTTGCGAATTCATATTTTCTGGATACGATAATGCGTGCGCTTTGTCTAAACATGCACTATCTTAAAGTAATTATGAATTAAGTCTAGATGTGTGACTCTGAGGTTATTTGAATCTATTGCTTTAAAAGAGGCATAAGTTATTCAAATATGAAACTATATTTATCTGCGAAAAATTAAATTACTTTTTGCTCGGCAGATAAACCGTCAAGCATAGAATTTGTTTATGCGTTGGAAGGGCAGCCTCCAGTTGAGTCCGGTTGCTGATATGCCAGTGTTCAACTAGCTCTCAGCACACAGATCATTTTGCATTAGTTCGGCTTCGTGTATCTCAAAATTCACACCGGATGGGGCATCAATCCAAACCGATGCCTTTTCATTCTGCCCCATCTTCCACCGAACCTTAATTGGGCCGGCGGGGTGAGGAACGACACCCTTGGCCCATTCGAGATGGCCAGGTTTCGGATTTACAGTCACAGGGTAGCCCATGTCAGCTGGTCCGATAGAAACACCTAAGACGTTTTCGGTCATATACCAAGTAGGTGCAGCGGACCAAGCGTGACATCGGCTTGCACCTACACCGCAGAAGAAATACTCCCAACTGGTGACCGCTCCTCCATCGATCATTCGGCCGTAGTTCTCTGAGATGAATTGTATTGCATCGCAATCCAAGTTTTCAATCGCAAGCAAATCAATTAGATAATGAGCGAAATATGCATTTACTCGGCAGTGCGTTCGATCCGTGGGATGATTGTTGCTAAACAAATTGTCATGCATAACACCTCGGAGATAACGCAAAGCACCAGCTCTTTGATTTTCATCAGCAATATTAAAAAGGCAGGCGAGTGTGTTGCCGTGAATCGATGGCGTCCGTTCTTGATCGTCTGCAAGTCGAAGATCTGTAAAACGCTCGCAATCGGCGTCCCAAAAATCAGTTTTTATTTTTTCAGCGGTTCGTTTAGCTTGGCCGCGCCAAGCTGCACAATCGGCATAAATATCGGCTGATTCACATAAATGAGCTAGAGCCTCTATAGATGCGACAAACAACGCGTTCATAGCGAGGCTGACCGGCTCGGTGTTTCGATGTTGAGCGAGGTCGATGTATGGACCTAAATCGGATGCGTCAATCAGGTCAGTGTCTGACTCGATCCACTGCAAAATCCCGTTAGCCAAACGAGTCCAGGATTTGGCGTATGCCTGAATAAATACTTTATCACCTGTCGCTCTGACATAATCAATCGCACACAAAGGCAGCAGCATCGTGTAATCAGGGTAACGGCCGGGGTCAAGTACATAAGCACCGCCGCGAATCAAGCCGTCACTACCTTGGCTTTGCAGGAATAATTCGATAGTTCGACGCATCAATTTATGATCGCCAAAGGTCGCAAGGTTTGCACGGTATTCGACCAGCAAATCGCCGACGTAGACCCCACGCTCTCGCCACGGACAATCTAGGTAAGCGTCTTCCATGCAAGCTTGCAGTGCGTTACGCCCTATATCCCACAGCCGGCTCAATATTGGGTCGCTGCATGCGAATTCGCCAATGTGTTTTACCGGGTAAATCGCCTGCGTTGCATCTAACTTTCGAATCTTTAGGTTTTCGTATCCTTCCCCCGTAAGTTGCATTTCGAGGTATCGCCAACCGCGTGGATGAAAAGCATGGAATGTTTGCACGCCATTAGAGGTAGTAAACCGTTCAACCATTTGCACATTGTTACGCCCGTGAACCTGTGCGCGACCGTCGGCGAGTTGAGTTTCGGCATAAGCTAAATCCACACAAATACCGGCGGGAGCTTCGATTTCGATCAATGCACGCCCAAGCACTTCTTGTCCAAAATCGTATAAATACGCGCTGCCGATCGGATTTGCTCGCGGATCTGTAAAAGCGTTGTCTGGATGCAGTTCTCTCAGGCGATGATCTCCTGCCGGTGTCGGGCAGGCGTCGTCCAGCGACCAAGTCTTCCATGGACCGGCCCAGTCCGGGAGTTCACCATTATGAAACGGCATCTCGATGTGTTTGGCTTGATCCGCAAGTTCGCTGCCAAGAACTTCGCTATGTAAAAATACATTACGACTGGTAAGATTCTTTTCGCTGCGAATCGTAAGTTCTCGATCTTCTCGAAAACATAATCCGAGTGAAGCGACGACCCGCTCGGCTTCGTGACTGATCTGCATTTCATGCCAACCCGATGTGAGTGCAATCTCTACCTCACCTGAATTCGTGAATGCTTCAAAATACTCGCGATCAATCCAAACATCTCCGGGTGGGTCTAAACTCAGTGCGACATTGCGGTCGCCAGGGACATGCAAATAACACTTCACAAACAATCGGCGTGGGGCATCTTCGCCACGATCTGCCTGATGTTCAATAGTCAAACGGTGTGCTCGCCACCCGCTGTCATGTATCGTCCATTGACCAGCAAGCTTTGGCTTTCCGATACGAGATTCATCTAGTAGCGGGATGGGACGCGATCGAAATTTGCCAAGACCATCTTTCTGACGAACCACGGCGTTCTGCCAATCATTTGCATCAAATTGCACTTCCAGCCAACCCTTTGGCCAGTTGTCGAGATTACAACATTCTGCGGCATTCAAAGCGAAGCTAAGGTTTGGCGTCAGCCCATTATGTGCAGGACTTAGAACGGCCTGCCATCGTGTATCGGTGGTCAGAATGGCTTGATCAGGTTCAGCGTTGTCAATCAGCCAAGCAATCAATCCGCCGGTGGTGTCATGGTTATGAAAGGTCAGGCTACCAGCACTGCAGACTAAAACAGCGATGACATGCTTACCTGGATTGAGCGGCCCGACCTTTAGGGCATCAACGACGGGCGACTCAGGAAATCCGCGTGCCGGGCCATGGCCGATTAGCTCGCCATCCAGCCAGATTCGGTAACGGGTGTGTGCATAGATCCACAACTCTGCCGACTCTACCCTACAGTCGAGTTCAAAAAGTCGACGAAACATCACATACTGATTTCGTCCCGATCCCTCGGCATCGATCCAAATAAACTCAGCACTGTGGGGCAGGTTTAAATTGTCAGAACTTGCATTACTATTCATTGAGTCTTAGTCCAAATTGACCAGAGACGTTGTCGTCTGACCCATTTGATTGATCTTCTGCCGAATCTCATTCGAGAGCGGGGGCATATCTGCAATTGCGATATTAGATTCGGATTGTTGGCGGTTCTTTGCGCCAGGGATCATTGTGGTTACGCCGGATTCTTCAAAGACATATCGCAGTGCAACTTCAGCCATCGATGTATAAGGATTCGCTACAGTATTTGACTTAAGCTGGTTAACTTGTTCGATGATGCCATCAAGTTTCTCTCCATTCCATCGCGATCGATGATCGCCTTCGGGGAATCCTTCGGGAAAGCGATACCCGGATTCATACTTGCCAGTAAGAAAGCCGTTTTCCAAGCAGGTCCGCGCAATAATGGCGACATTGGCTTTCTCAGCTTCTTCGAAAATTTCACGATTATCTTGACGCAAGGCACTGAAAATAAGTTGGATCGCATCAATTCTTCGGGTGTTGATGTACTGACGACATAGAACTTGAGTGTCAGGCGTAACATTACCGCCTTTGATCGAAGCAGCAATACCGCGAATTTTGCCCTCGCCTTTCAATTTTTCCATCACATCAAGTGCTGCATTCATTTCATCAATATCGCTTGGCGGGTCATGTAAGTGATAGAGGTCCAAACAATCGATCTGCAATTCGCTAAGCGTTGTTTCGAGGTCTGTACGGATAGTGGATTCATCATTACCCCAAATTTTGCTGGAGATGACGACCTGGTCCCGTAATTTTCTCTGCTTAATAAAACGTCCTATGAAGGCTTCGCTTTGGTTGTAGCCTCGAGCGGTGTCAATAAAATTGCCTCCCCCTTCTAAATAAGCAGCTAACGCTTCAATGGCCTGAGATTCATCGACCTTGCCATAGTGTTTAGAACCGATTCCCCATGCACCGAAACCAATGCGTGTGACGTTCAGGCCGGTATTGCCCAGAGGTTTAGTGGGAAGCATGTTTTATCCTTTAGACTGAGGTAGTTGATGTAGGAATAGAGTTTGTGATTTGCGAGACAGATTGAACCAAAGGTGTGACGATCTCCGGACCTATGAGCGGCTTAGCACGAAGAAAGGTTTCATTCGTTCGAAGTTTGTCCGCGCGATTAAACTTGATGTAATGCGGACGTCCGGGCAGCACGTCGAAATAGTTGTCGGACCAGTTTGCCGGTACATCTTTACCATTTCTATCGGTCGCCGAAAGACGAACACGGCGAGCGTAGGCATCAGTACTGACTTCTATCGTTGAATGATCGATCTTGAGTGAAAGCTTTGCTGACGGCCAATGTACGCGACGCTCAGTGGTGAAGAAATCAAGTGTTCGATCAAGTTCCTTTTTTTCATGGTTTAACAGAACGGCATGTAATGCGAATGCGCGGGAAAACATGCCAAACGGTTCGAGATCGCTTAAGACCTTTGAGGCACCCGCTGCTACATCAATGTGGCGATCAAACTGTTTGATTACTGAGCCATCGGCAAGTCGGTGTAGTGAGACATTGACCTGCCCTATGACACGATGTGCAGAATCGTTTGTAAGCCAGAGGTAACCTTCATCTGGCGATTCAAAACTGAGCATGATCGGTCGATAGGCGCGTGCTAGGGCGTAAAAAGCCTGCGTAGGCCGACCAAGGCAATCGATTACATTGCTGTAAATCATTGGCCATGTGTTATTCAGCTTCCAAAGAAAATGGCCCTGCACACGGCGGGGCCCTAAAGCATCTTCGGCCGGCCGACCTCGTCGATAACGTTCAATTTCTCGCCGAATCCACAAAGCGTGCGATGCACCTAGACGGTCGATCAGTGAAGCAGCAGTACCATCGCCATCGAAAAAAGCTTCGACGGGTCCAATACGGGGAAAGACAAAGTCATCACCAAGAGTAAGTTCTGCCCAAGATGGCGGTAGTGGAAGAGACCCCGGTTCTGTAATCCGGCCATCAAAGCCCTCGGCGGGCCAAAAAGCATCGCCGAGTATTCGCTGCATCGTTGTTTCTTCAGCTATGCCGATGCGAGTATTCTCAGTAAAGCATATAGGATACTGATCGCCAGGTAGGAAGTATTGATGGTTATATGAATGGGAATCTCCAGTGCGGGCATCGTTGGGGAAAGGGCCATCGATGGGAGAATTCGCGTGGTAGTATCGTTGAGGATCAAACTCACCGCATACTGCTCGGTAATCCACTTCATATAGTTCGCGGCCTGGGATTGGAGCATCTGGTGAGTCGATCAAACTGCCCATTGCATGTTCATTACCACCGCACCAGAGCATGACACTAGGATGATGTTTTCGCCTACGCACATGCTTTACTGCTTCTTCTTTGCATAAATCACGATAGGATTTGTGATTCGGATATCCGCCCCAGGTGTGGTAAAATTCGTCCCAAATCAATAGGCCTAATCTGTCTGCATCCTCGTATACATCGTCTCCATATGGCGCGCCTGGGCCCCACAAACGCAAGGCGTTGAAATTGCCTTGCATAATGTGGTCACGCATTTCAGTCCATCGTTCCGAATCCCATCGGTGGGAAAGGCCGTGCAATGGAGTGAGATTCGCACCCCAATAATGAACTTGTCGACCATTGACAACACATTTAAGTGTGCCATCTATGCGTAACTCGCGGTACCCAAAGCTCTTGGAAGTCCGATCAAGTGTCCGGTCTTTCAAATTGACTTCGGCTTCTATTTTATAGAGCGGCTGATCACCGAGGAAACGCGGCCACCAAAGTTCAACCTTTCGCTGAGCAAACTCAGCTAAATAGCAATTCTTCTTTGGGCACCTAGCCTCAAGCGAATCGATCTTGGTTCCGTCAGGGCCGTATAGATTGAAATCGACGCTAACGTCTTCTTCAGATTCTCCGCCAAGTTCTACGATAGCCTTGACAGTGCCTGATTGATGTTCAGCATCACAATCAATCTCAAGGTCTAGATTATTGACCCAGCTAGTTTGGCGGGCGATGATTTCGACTGGAGCGAAAAACCCCACGGAAGTCATATAGGGCTGGCAACCATTGAAATTGTTGAAATCTTCGTTTGCTTTTCGCAGAATGCGCCAAGCATGTACGCCTTCTATAGTTGAAGTCGAGTTGTAGTGCCTAAGATGTTGCCAGACGCTGTGAAAATGAATCAGCAATTGATTTTGTGAATTAGTGATGAGCTCTATCGGCACCTGCAGCGGTAAATACATGCTGCAATGTGATGCTATTTTGACTCCGTTTAGATATACGTCCGCGAGTGTGTCTACACCATCGCAATACAGCTCCCAATGGTCCGAATCTTCAGGGCAAGCAAAATCTACCGCATAAATCCAGTCTCGTTCGGCTACCCACTTCGCTTGCTGGCCGAACCCAGCGTGAACCGGATCGGGAAGATCGCGAACACGAACTAAATATTCATGAACCGACTCAGGGCCATCTAATTGTCGCCATAGAATTGAGCCGTTCGAGGTGAGCGAACCGAGTTCGGACAATTCTTGCTCCGACAGCGGCCCATGATCTACACGATCCGTCAGACGCCAATTTCCCAACAGTTTGGACACACTCATGCTGAGTGCTTCCTGCGAGAATTTTGGCGTTTTAGCTCTGGTTTTGAAGTAACAAGACCGGTGTTTCGTTTAGTACGGTACTGGCCAGGCGTTACGCCCATCGATCTTTTAAATGCGACATTCAAACATTCCGCCTCTTTGAATCCGCAGTACCGAGAAATCGTAGAAATAGGCAGCGTTGTATCACTGAGTAACAGCGTTGCACGATTTATTTTGATTCGGAGTATTTCTTCATACGCAGTATGGCCGATGTGTTTAGCCATCCTTGAATCAAGAACGCGGCGGGTGAGTGATACATGCTTTAAAACGTCGTGGACACGTATTCCGTCGCAAGCGTGATCGCGGATATACCGCATGGCTTCGACTAATTCAGTGTCGTCTACAAAAACGGCATCTGTCGAGCGGCGGCGGGTAACGCCCACTGGATCCACTTCATAAACCTGACGGTCAAGCGTCTCGCCTCTCATCAAAGTCTCTAGCATTTGAGCTGCGGTATAGCCGATGCGGTATGTATCTAAAGCAACACTGGATAGTGGGGGATCGGTCAGGTCGCAGAGCAAATCATCATCATCCACACCAAGAACGGCCATACGGTCAGGAACCGGCCGGCCACAGTCATTTGCAGATTCGATCACCTGTTGTGCCAAAATGTCGTTGCATGCCATAGCACCTACGACATCTGGCAATCCCTCGACCCATTTATTGATTGTGTTACGCTGGCCGGCCACACCGGCCTTGGACTTAACCCATGTCGTTCGATCAAGAAGATGTATTCTCGCGTTGGCCTTTTCAGCCTCATGAACGAAACCGGCTTGCCGCTCGTTGGCCCAGACATACTGTGAGTCGGTTAAAAAAGCCAAATCGCGATAGCCCAATTCGAGTAGATGCTCGGCGCCTAATCGGCCGGCTTCGCGATCACAGCTCTTGACCTGTGGAAAAGGCGAGTCTCCGTGATGACCGCTGATCTCGACGATAGGCAATCCACCAACGTTCCTGAACATATCACGGAGTTCAGGCGTCTCGATGCGAGCGATTATGCCGTCTGGCTTCCAAGCTTTTAATAAAGATCGATCGGTATGAGTTACTCCCTGCTCGGTCAGAATAATGGACCACGGGCTAATCTCACGCAGGTAAGCTCGGATTCCCATCAAAGTACCACGTGCGTAGGCCGTAGCAGAGGACACCACAAGAGCAACGCGACGTCGTGGCAGTCGACCACGCGATTGCTTGGGTTCGGATCGTGAAAGATGAGAGCGAGTCAACAGTAAATCCAATCAATCAGAAAGTGCTAGCTGCACGCATCGAATTGTAGCAGAGTAAAGTTTAAGCTCATATAGCCGTGTGAACCAATTGATAATGTAATGGCTCTGCAGGTAAAAATATTGGTTGACGGCTTTTTAAAAAATAAGACACTTCTTCCTGTACAAAAGCGAATACGTCTCATCACGGGTGACACAAATGAAATTACAGCCAGCAGATGCCCTGCTTCGAGCTGCAGCGAAGGGGGGCTATGCTGTAGGTGCCTTCAATTGCACCAGCACGCTGCAGGTCAAAGCGGTAGTCGATACCGCCAACCGACTCAATGCACCGGTGATCGTTCAAACCTCCGTAACACCGGCGCTTTTTTACGGCCCAGCCTTTTGGGTAGCGGTAACGCAAGCTCTGGCTGAGCCGCTACAAATTCCTGTCGTTTTGCATCTCGATCATTGTGACGACGAGACTTTATGTCGGGATGCGGCAGATGCTGGCTATACCAATATAATGATCGATGCTTCTGCATTGCCTTACGAAGAAAATATTGCCACGGTCAAGCGCGTGGTGGATTATTGTAATGGGCTCGGTGGGGTGAGCGTGGAAGGTGAGCTCGGTACTGTCGGTGGTGTCGAAGATCAAGTCGTCGTCGCTGAAGATGAGGCACAACTTGCTGACCCTTTGCAAGCTATTGAATTCGTTGAGAGGACTGGCGTGCCGATTTTTGCTCCCGCTATCGGTACGGCTCACGGGATCTATCAGACTGCTAATCCGGTAATCGATATCGATCGATTCGCGGAAATTCACCATCGACTCAATAGTGAAGAAGTCATTGCACCGCTAGTCGTACATGGAGGAACTGGGCTACAGGAGAGTGTCGTCTCCAAACTCATCGCAGCGGGGGGGGCGAAGTACAACGTCTCCACCGACCTCAAATACTCTCTGATTGATACTTCAGCTAACTTTCTTAATCAACATAAAGATCAATATAACCCCGGCAAGCTAGACCAAGCTATCTACCAAAGCACATGTGAAAGAATCTGCTACTGGATCAAACTGCTTGGTTCTGAAGGCAAAGCCAATAGCTCGTTGCATGAAATGCAGGGGAAGCCCAATGAATAAGCTAAAAGCTGTGTTTTTCGATCAGGATGGGGTCATCATTGACACCGAGCGTGATGGGCATCGCGTTGCTTTCAATCGTGCAATGGCTGAAGCCGGACTCGATGTAAGTTGGGACGAGCAAGCTTATCACAAACTGCTCCAAATCGGCGGCGGCAAAGAACGCTTGAAGCATGATTTACGACAGCGAAATTTGCCACAAGTTAAATCAGAGCAAGAACTCAATCTTCTGGTAACGAAAATTCACGCACGAAAAACCGAGCTTTTTATCGAAATGATCGAGAAAGGTGATCTGCCTCTGCGTCCTGGGGTGAATCGCTTAATGCGCGAGATCAAAAAGGCTGGACTATTTCTGGGTATTTGCACAACCAGTCACGAACGCTCGGCTAGGGCAGTTCGTAACACCGCACTGAGGGATATCGATATCGATTTTATTCTTGCTGGAGACGTGGTGCCGCGAAAGAAACCCGATCCCGCTATTTATGAACTAGCACTCGAGCAAACAAGTCTCGACCCCAGTGAAGCAATCGTGATAGAAGATTCACATATCGGAATGAGCGCCGCAAAATCAGCCGGTCTGAAGGTTATTGTCACGACGAATCCTTATACGGAGAGCGAGCAACTCGATGCTGCCGACTTGGTAGTGAACCATCTAGGCGAAATCGATGTTCGTGCCCAGGCACGTGGTTCCACTCCGGCAAGCTTTTCCGGCCTTATTACGCTTCAGGTACTGGCTGAAATTACTGAGGCCTCGTCATGAATCGATCGCTTGATGAGCGGCTGGCCTTAAACGATTCTTTGCACCTGAAGACGCTCGATAAGAGTTTCATCAAACAAAAAGTTCGAATTGTAGATACCGATCTGGGTCCATTAATCGCAGATCCTCGCCTTCTTCCTGATCACGCCAAATCCGTCCTCGCAATATCTGTAGGGGGTTCGAACACAGTTGCTGGACTGTTCGATCGAAAATGCTCCGACATCCAATGTCGTCATTTAGTTGGTCGCCCCAACCCGAAGCGTTTAACGATGGTCGAAGAATATTGGGATGAACTGCTCTTAGGCGACCCAGTTATTCGCGAATTTCTCTATACGTCAAAAAAGCCAGTCGTAAGTTTTGCAATAGCGGTTCTTTTCGATCTTGGCGTTCCCTTCCACGAAACGAAGATCGAAACGCTCGACGGCCTGGTGGCACGCAGCCTACCACGGGATCGCCAAACCCATCATCTACAACAGCGTACTGTTCGATGGTTTGCATTAAGGGGTCTGCCTGAGCCAATCGTCCGCGGTGAGGGTGATGCGGTGCTCGCTCATCTCGGCGCGGTATCGGTCGATCAGCCCGAAAAGCCAAATGACAGCATGTTGCTGGTTTGTGGTACAGGCATGGCGACATCGATCCACGGTCAATTTGTTCTCTGCGGAATGGCTGAAAATCTTGATGTCGACGACCCAATATTGCATCCATTGGATTGCACTGAGCGAGGTCAAATCCAGTACCGCATTGCTGGCAAAGGGATCTGGGGTGTGATGCGGCGTGCGATTGGGTTGTCAGAAGTTCCTTCTGCGCATTCCTGTTTTTCTGGGCCGCAAGATTCACGCCGCGTGTTCGAACTCGCGGTACTGGCAGACTCGGACCCGCCACCCCTTTGGATCGATGCGACGCAGAGCGAACTACAGATTTTGCGAAAGATCGCCAGGCAAGTTGTCGATCGTGGGGTTAGCACACTGGCACACTGCATCCATACCACTCATCAACACGCCGCTAAGCTTCCAGCTTCCCATCGTGATGTCTATCTGACAGGCAGCATCGCTGAGAATCCTTGGGTTTACGAGAGGCTGCTGCAATACGTTGAAAGAGCGGGTTGGTCCTCCAAGTTTGCTTTGAGAATTATTAGTTTGCCTCAAAAAAAGGTGTATCCCGCTTTGGATCTCGCTGTCTTGGGTGCGGCCGCTGCTGGTTTTGCGTTACAGAAATAGGCATCGACAATCGTCTGGGATCTCAAGTAATCCGATAGGTTTTGCGATAGGCGGCTGGCGGTGTCCCGCGTTCTTTACTGAAAACTCGGGTGAAGTGGTTGATGTCTCGATACCCCGCACGCTCGGCAATCACCTTCGTCGGCAGGTCCGTGCTCCTGAGCAAATGCTCCGCCAAGGCCAGTTGCTCGCGATGAATTTCCTGCAGCGGCGTTCGGCCGAGATGCTTCTTGAATCGTTCCTCGAGCACCCGGCGTGAAGCCGGGACATGTTGCACCACGTCTTCGACATTGATCCTTTCACCAAGCTTTTCGCGGATAAAAGCCAAAGCCTGAGCTACAAGCGGATCATCGACTGCAAGGATATCGGTCGACCGCCGTACCTCGACACCTTCTGGCGGGAACCGCAGGACTGCCTGCTCGGCTTTCTTGCCATTCATCAGTCGATCAAGCAGGCTGGCGGCTTCATAGCCGATCCGGTTGGAGGGCGGGCGAACGCTCGAGAGCGGTGGTACGCATAGCCCGCACCAGGTCTCATCATTATCTACACCAATAACCGCCACCTGCTCGGGGACAGACAGCCCGAGTCGCGCACAGGCTTGAACCACCACCGCCGCCGTAATATCGTTCCAGGCCATGACCGCAGCGGGTAGATCCAGGCCTGTGAGCCAACGCATTAGAGCTTCGTCAAACGGCTGCACCTCGCCTAACGGCAGCACCATCGCGGCGTGTCCGGGATTGAGGCATTGATAAGTCCCCTGATCTTCAACGATCGAAGCAAAGCCTTCCCGCCGGCCCTCCGAAGCGGGATTGTCCTGATATCCAATAAAGCCGAAGTTGCGGAATTTGCGTTCAAGCAGATGCTCCGCAGCCATTCTGCCGATCGCGTGTTCATCCATGGAAACGCATGGAATTTTGCCGGCTGCCTGTGTGCTGGCAATATTGACGACAGGGCACCGCAAAGCGGTCCAATCCTCAATATTTTCCGTCCGATCGATGACTGCGAGCACCCCGTCAGGTTTCCATTCGTTGATTCTTTCGACGTGGCCTTTAATTCCCGCGACCAGCCGAACCTCCCATCTTGCCCCCGATGCAACGTACATCGCTACTCCATGAAGCAGTTCGCGGGCCCACGGATAAGCGACTTTCGTAGATTCGCCTTCGGGTATTAAAACTCGTCGGTAGGGGGGTTTACGCTTTGCCATAGGAAGAAATCATAAATCTGAGTAGATTTCATGATTTAAGCGTATCGCTTAGATCGCAAAAAGTAAACAAGTTTGCGGAATTCACGCATTGCAACTTACGGATTGGCGGCGATACTTAGAACCGAGTCAAGGCTTTATGCCTAGCCGCACGTTGCGGCAGCCCGCCGGCCCGAACCCGGCATCTCCCATTCACCTCGCCAGGAGGCACTCGATGAAGAAGTTAGCTTTTTTAGTTCCCGCCGTTGCCGTCATCTTTCTTGGAAGCCCGTCTTTTGCAGCTTTAGTTACAAGCTCAGTAGAAACGACCGGTAATGGCTATGTAAATAGCTCGTCAAATGAAAGTTACACAATAAGTGGTTTCGACACGGCAGGTGGTAACGCTCTGGTCGTCGTATTGACACGAGAATTAGGAACTACGGAAAGCGTCACTTTTGGTGGCGCACCAATGAATCTGGCGGAGATTGTTTCCGAGGATGCTCGGGATACCGCTATTTACTACACCTATAATCCTGCAGCTACCGGCGATATCGTGCTGACTTTTGGTAGCACTACGCCAACTGGGTTGTCCACCAGTGTAAATGGCCACCAGTTTGCGGCCTCAGCATTCATGCTGAGCAACATCAATACTGCATTGGCTCCCACAACCCTAGGTGACGACACCGCCGATACAGATCGGACTGTCGCTTTAACGGGCCTCACAACCGGTACAAACGTATACGGTGCTCAAGCAAACGATTCGTCTTCAAGCATAACGGTGACCTCGCCTAACAACACGGTTTTTGCTGGCAGTGGATTCGGGTCTTATTCATATCTTTCTGCTGTAGGAGATGGTGATCTCGCAGCAACCTTTAACAGTACAAGCACAGCTCCCGCATCCGCCACTGGTGTCAATTTTGCCGCTATTCCCGAGCCCGCTTCGCTGGCGTTGCTCGGCCTGGGTGCGTTGACCATGATCGGCCGTCGTCGCAAGGCCTGATCTCGCCTATCTTCTTCGCGGTCGGCTGCATTCCGCGGCCGACCGCATTCCCCGCAATGACTGCGGCCGTCTATTTCCAAGCCATTCGGCTGAACCTCTCGCCCAAGGACTGCAACAAATGAAACGCAAGCAAGCCTTTACTCTCATCGAACTACTCGTCGTCATCAGTATCATCGCACTGCTCATCGGCATCCTGCTGCCGGCTCTGAGTGCGGCTCGGGAAACTGCAAAATCCAGCGTTTGTAAATCCAGCCTGCGTCAGATCGCGATCGCTGATGCGGCTTACCGAGCAGATCATAAGCAATGGCGGCCTGCAGCTTTTGGCCAACCATCTCCGTGGAATATAGATGCAGCTGAAACGTTCATGACCAGCTTAGCTCCTTACTCGCAAAACACAAATGGAAGTGACTCCAGTTTCGGTGACACAATCGAGGGGGCAAATAATTATTGGTGGTGTCCAGTCGATAACGACTTTTCATACGACGATTCGAGTTATGGAAGTAACATCGAAATTGCTGAAGCCGTGTACAACAACAATCCAGTCGAAACTGTAAAAAACGTCGGCGGGACAGATTACACGCTAACTAATCACGGGATGGTCGACGTTGATAAGGCGAACATTCAAGCTTCCTCCACGGTATCCTACGGTGATAAAGACTTTTTACGCATCCAAGCGTACGGCTCGAATGCATTGCGTACGAATGATGTCACCGTCTTTGGTGATTTCCGGCACAATTCCGACGTCGCGATGGATCGAAACACGCCGGTCTTGACCGCGGCCAACGGCGGTGGCTTTGCGAATTACAACTTCTTCGATGGTCACGTTGCCAGTGCGACGGTGATGGATTTTGTCAACGACCCGAGCCAATTTGATTCATGGATCTTCGGCGACCTGCAGAGCGTAAACGCGCCTTCCGGCTGGTAAAGCAAGCTTTAGCGCAGGCGTGTTCTTGAAGCACGCCTGCGTCTTTCTGCCAGCGGCAACTAGGCTGTGGTTCCCTGAAATCAGCGTGGGTTGATCGATGAATCGAACGGTTGATTCATTGGTTGCAAATAACCAATTACGCCCCCCTTGCATCTATTCAAAACTAGCTCCTACTCCTGTTATTTATGAAGTTTCTAGAAATTATTCGAGTTTGCGGTTTCTTTTCCATGGCTACAGGAGCGGCTTCAATGGCTGTGGAAGTTCAAGCTCAAAACCTGGGTTCGCAACAAACCAGCTTGTATGGCCCTTGGGTTGATTTTGATCTAAACAACTCATCTTGGTCCGGTAATCCTTTTGATGTCGAAGCGACCGCGACGTTTACGCATATGCCGACCGGGCAGACGTTGACGCATCGGATGTTCTATGCCGGGCCGAATACAAATCAGTGGACTTTGCGTTTTACGGGTACGAAAGCTGGCGAGTGGACATTCCAGACGAACAGTGCGGACAGCGACCTGAATGGCCGAACCGGCACGATCAATGTGGCGGCCGCTCCGGACGCCCGGGGGTTCACCGTCGGGGTCGGCAACCAGTGGGCCCAGCAACGCGGCAGCGGGGCACTTGTGCCCGTCGCGCCGCAGTTGGCGATGTATGCCCGCTATGCGAGTACCTTCACCGATACGAAAATCGATACGGATATCAATACTTTTCTAGACGGCCACGGCTTCACGGGTTTCCACGTGCCGAGCGTCGGCGGCCAATGGTTTGATTACGACAAGAGCAACGACATCGTCGTCGATACCACGATGACGGACCCGGACCCGAGAACTTTCGAGGCCCTCGAAAGACTCATCACGAAAACGCATGCTGCCGGGGGGCACACGCATATCTGGGCATGGGGGGATACCGATCGCAAGCAGACCCCGGATACACTAAGTGGAGGTAAAAACGGTGCAGTCGATCAGCGGCTGCAAAAATACATCGCTTCCAGGCTCGGCCCGCTGCCGGGATGGTCCATGGGCTATGGCTTCGATCTGAATGAGTGGGCAGGTGCAAGCCACGACCCTTCGTTTGTCAATGACTGGGAAGAGCGAATCCTGGCCAATTCAGGTTACGAGATTCTCCTGGGCGGCCGAAGCGATGGTCCGAACAGTTCGCAACCTTTCAGTCGCGATGTGGAATGGAACTCAAACTTCGGCTACGCAGGCTACGAACACCATAAGCCTTCCTACGAAGATTATCTTGCTGCGGTCGAAGCCTCGATCAACGGGCAACCAATCAGCAAGCCGGTCATGAGCGAGGACCGATTCCGAATTCGAAATCAAGGCCGCTCTAAGGATTACGATGAGGATCAAACCCGCCGAGGGATGTGGCATTCCATGATGGCGGGCGGAGTTTCAAATATCTGGGGCAATCTGCTGCCATTCAATAGCGATGATGATCAGGGCACGGGTTCCTACAGCTCTGAGACAAAGACTGAACTGCAGACTTGGAATACGTTCTGGTTTGGTCAGGAGCGATTCCGCTTGGGTATGGTTGCCGACAACAGCTTGTCGCCCACCGCAACCTCAAAGGGGCAGGTCGATGGCCTGAATGAAGTCGGAACAGTCGTTTTTCGCGACGGCGATGATCTCATCATTTTTTACGCGGAAAACACAGATTCGATCGATATCGATCTGACAAGCTTGAGCGGTGACTATGACGCTATCGCGGTCGATGCTCTGGGTGCCTATCAGGAAATCGACCTGGGCGTTGTTTCCGGCGAGCAAACCTTGAATCTTGGCAGCACCAGCGACTGGGCTGTGGCCCTGACGCCGGTCCCCGAGCCCGGCATGCTTTCGCTGACGGGTGCAGCCCTCTTGCCGCTGGTGATGCGGCGAGGTCGAGGTCAATCCGCTGATCGCTGATCGAATAGCACGACGCTGACTCAAATCAAGCCGCGAGCATCACCCACACCGCGGCCAATCCGACGACTCCCCCCGCACGGAGTCCGACCCACATGGGATGCCCCCCGTCCCGCTGCCTTTGCGGTGTTGCCTGACGCCGACCTCTGGAGAAAACCGATGCGCCATCAAAAACCCCGTCTCGTGACCGCGTGTCTCGTTGGACTGACAATCCTATGGGGATCGACCGCCCCCGCTGAAGACGTCAGCCCAAATTGGGGTTTCAACTTCTGGACCCATGACTATTTCACCGGCGACGCCGTTTTCGTCGATGCCAGTAAGACGTTCTACTACAACACTCAGGACGGGTCAGAATCGCTGCCACGGACCGACCAGGGCGTGCCGATAGGCGGGCAATTGTTCACGATGCTCAAGGGCTACCAAGCCGGCACGTATCAGCTGCGTTACGAAGGCTCGGGCGATCTCTCGATCTCGGGCATGGGTTCGCAGGTCAAAAACCGTCGAGTCGTTAACGGCGTGAGCTACGCGGATATCGACATCGCCAATATCGATGGCTTCCTGCGAATGGATGTTGACAACATCGATAACACTAACCCGATTCGAAACATCCGCCTGATAAGCCCGGGATATGACGTCAATACGAATCAACTGGTGCGGGATGAATTCAAGCAGCGGGTCTCGCCATTCAGCACCGTCCGCTTTATGGACTGGAACCGCACGAACAGCAGCGTGGCGGAAAGCTGGGACGCACGCCGGCCGGCTGACTATCTCGTTCAGACCGTGGGTTTCCGTGACCCGCTGCCGATGGGGGGCATGGCCTACGAACACATGATCGATGTGGCCAACGAGCTGGGCAAAGACGCTTGGTTCAACGTCCCACACCGCGTCGACGAAAACTACATGCGGCAGATGGCAAGAACGATCCGTGATCGACTCGACCCCGACCGCAAAGTCATCATGGAGTTCAGCAACGAGCTGTGGAACTTCCGTCAGGGTCCTGAACTCGGCCAAGCGGTCATCCATCCTGACTGGTCATGGCAAGATACGAAGGGCCAAACGCTGTACTACGGGGCTGTTGCTCCGAAGGTCAAGCAGATGTCCGACATCTTCCACCAGGAACTCGGCGGCCCCGCTTCAGATCGTCTGGAAATCGTCCTGGCCGGCCAAAGCGAAAATATCTGGCATGTCGAAAAAGCATTGGAATGGTTCGAAGATCAAGGGCTTGACCCGCGTCATTACATCGATGCAATCAGCGGCGCACCGTACTTTTCCACTGCGAAAATCCGCAACGATTACACGGACCTCGATGAAATGATGAACGACATGGTCAACGAGGGCTATCGGTTCCCCGAAGAAGCGATCGTCAAGCATAAGGTCTTGGCTGATGAATATGACATGAAGTATTACGCCTACGAAGGCGGACAACACGTCTGGTTCAACAACGTCGGCGACAACGATCTGGTCAAACAAGCTCAGCAGGACCCGCGGATGGGCGAGGCCTACAAAAAGTACATGGCGCTTTGGGAGCAGCACAATCCCGGCGGCTTATTCATGCATTACACCCTGACCGGTAGCGAATGGGGGCTGCTCAAAGACATGAATCAGGATGGAAGCCCTAAGTGGGACGCGGTGATTGAGCATCTCACACAGCCGGTGACGCCCATGCCTGTTGATCCATCCGGCAATGTTATTTTGATGCGTGACGGCTTCGATCAACAAGTTCAGGATGTCGGGGGGGGCGGCCGAGAAGGTCTGGCGAATTCACAGTCGGGCTGGTCGGTCAATGGTGTTTTTACTTCGGAGTCAAAATCGGTCGGCGGCGAAATGCATCAAGTCGCGACCTCGCTTCGAGGCACGATTAGTCGGACGATCGATACTCGCGGCTTTCGAGAGCTCTCGCTCGAACTCATTGCATTTCAAAATCCAGATATTGATTTTGAAGTTCTTGAGGATTTGGAGCAGCTGGGTCCAAACTGGAGCGATTATTTGAGAATCCGAATCGATGTCGGTGACGGCAAGGGATGGCAGACGCTGCTGCTCGACGACGGGGCGTGGTCCGGTGAGCACAACACCCAGGCGGCCGAAAAATACTTTGCTGAGGCTGGCAATGGCTCACCTACATCAACCGGACGCCTGTTATTGCCAGAGTCGGCTTGGGACATCGCGTCGCTAGGCATCGAAATCGAAGTCTATTCAAATCGAGAAACTGAATTTTTCCATTTAGATGAATTCGTGTTGCGTGGTACTGCAATTCCTGAGCCAACTTCGGGAGTATTACTAAGCGGTCTAGGTTTGTTTGCTATACGTTCACGGCGATTCCGTAAAGCCGGTCTTCGCGCAGCGTGTTAAGCAGTCGCGGTGGCAAACCTGTCTGTGCTCCGCAATAATCACTGCTACCAATTATTACGACTCACGATTAGATGCTATGACAGCGAGCAGGTCAGATCGTCGGCTTGGGTTCGAGCAGTGGTTTAATCCTCAGCCTGGGCAATGCAGACGATGTTGCAGTTCAGGGGTTTTAGCTGCAAAACAGCCATGCCTATGAGGTAGGCGATGATTTGGATTATGCTTGGAGTCTTTTCAACGCTGCAAATGGACTGAAGTACAAGCGTGCGGCAAAAGCTGAGTATTCACTCGTTTGAGTCATCACTCGCTTTGGCAAAGTCAACAAGCGCTCGATACTTCGGGGCTTCGCTGGCATTCTGCCCGGTATAGCGCAGCGCTCCCCACATATGTTTCGGCGGATTCGCACCGACATGCACATAGTGAGCAAAAACCCCATCGAAATAAATTGACATCGTATTGAGATATTCACGATACATTTCGTACATTTCAGGTTTCGCGTTTGCCTGATCTGCGTTTTCTAAGAGATGCTGTCCGCCCTCATAGGCGACCATCTTCAAGCCTGCCGCATCGACGAGCTTGCGATGTTTCTCTAATTTCGGCACTACTTTTTCATGGAGGTCTTCTCGAAGTAATTCAAAGACATTTTCTGCGGAGCCGTCTACACTGTGCCCAAAGTAAGGTGCCAGCGCATACGCATCGACCTCTACCTTGTCAGGATTAACTCTCGGATCTTCGAGTACACGCAGGTGATGCTCGGTACAGGCGGGGTTGCCAATGAATCCACCAAGAACTTTAATCAGGCGACCTTCCGGGGCATCAGCGAAAACAGTATCAAACTCAGCGAAATGACGGACCGCGGCGTAAACGTGATACGCCCAGCCCTGATACCACTTGTTATTTCCGGGCTCCATACTCTGTCCCGGAAGATTTAATGCCTGTCCCTGATCAATGCAGTACTGAAACTGCTTGAACATCCCGTTCCAAGTCTCATTTGAATACTCGATATAAACCGTCAACGAGGGATCGAGCGTATTGTCGATCAGTTCAGCGAGTTGTAGTGAGTATTGCGTGTCAGCTGCATGAGGGATGCAGACCCACATGTCTTTACCCGTCCGGTTACACAAATCGATCATCCATTCGTAAGCGACGATTGGCGATTGGTCAGGATCAGCTTTGGTTTTGCGTTGATCGAAGCTGGTCCGCGTTGCATTGTTGACCTTGCCCCAGTCCATGAATCGCAAGGTGCTGTAGGGCTTAATCTGCTCAATAAAGGAGGGGTTCCATGGGTTGTCACCACTTACATGATCGTGGCCGTCTTGAAAAATATCGTTTGCCCGGTGCCAATCTATTGCCCAGAAATTTGTGCCTAAATGCATTTCAGTTTGATCGGTTTCCGCAAGACTTAGCCCAGCGGTATTCAGTGATAAAGACAGAACCAATAAGTGGGTGGGTTTAATTATCATGGCGAAAAGCTATTATCGAATATCGCAGAATCGTATATCGTTTGTAGGGTTATACTCGGCAGCAAGGAACGATACTTGCTGTCATATCTGGTCAAACGCGACATGCCGCAAAGGCTTGTCTAAGAGCTTCGATTGCATCACCACTTGGAACAAACTCATGGCCGACATATAGATCGTAATCTGAATTAGAAATTGCCCGGGCGACCCCGGGGTAATGAATTTCCTGGGTATCGTCAAGGTTGTTCCTCCCGGGATTACCAGCGGTATGGAAGTGTCCGATATGAGGCATCGCTTTTTGGATCGTGCGGATCAAGTCACCTTCCATGATCGACATGTGATAGATGTCGTAGAGAATCTTGCATCGCGGCGATCCGACGCGCTCACATAGGGCGACCGCCCACGCGGTTCGGTCGCAGATATAATGCGGGTGATCGATCTTGGAGTTAAGCAATTCCATGTTGAGATTGATTTTCTTTTCCTCCGCGTATGGGCAGATACGCTCTAAGCCTTTCGCACAAACTTCGAGGGTTTCGTAGTCGGTTTCATCGTGATTCCGATGACCCGACAGCGTAATCAGGCCGGGAATATCGAATTCCGCGGCCAGATCGATGGATTTTTTCAGCTCGGCTTCGATACGGTCGTGGTTTTTCTCACGCGAGAAACCCTCAGCATGCGTGCCATCGGTGGGCGAGACGTGATCATGACCCACCATACTGCAAACACGCAGGCCTGCCGATCTTGCGGTTTCGACGACATCCCCGAGTGAATCGTCATAATCCCAAAGTTCGATCGCCTCGAAGCCGATCGACTTGGCCTGCTCGCACATCGATGCCAGCGACATATCGCCAGGCTTGATCATGGGATAAACAACTGATTGCCTAACAGACATGGATGGACCTCAAAAACTTTAGGTAGAAAGTCTTAGTGGGCGTATTCAACGGCAAACTTGATATTGCTGGCCGGCTCGGTCGCGATTTTGGTGTACTGCTCGACTAAATCATCGTTGAATGGCACGACAGGTTTGACAATCGGTTCGCCGGTAAGTGTGCCTTTGCGGATCATGTCCATCAGCGTCTCGCGAACACGCGTGTTATCCCATCGCGGATGATCACGATTTGGATCAGATTCAGTGCGGCTGAATATGATGTTCGGCCGATTCATATGTGCTTCACCACCGAAGTCGAGGCCTGCGGGGTATGGAGCCGGGAAGGCTCCTGCAACAATATTTCCACCGAATGCCACCGCTTTTATCGCCGACTGCATAGCCGGGGCCGACCCGCTGTATTCGATCGCGACATCCACACCTCGCCACCCGGTGAGCTCGCGGATGGCCAGACCCGCGTCATCGACTTCGCTAGGGTCCAACACATGGTCAGCACCTAATTCAAGAGCTGCCTGTCGGCGATTTTCAAATAAATCGACCGCAATGATCTGAGATGCACCGGAGAGCTTAGCCAATTGAACCGCCATGAGGCCAATCGCTCCGAGGCTAAATACCGCCACAGTGTCACCGATACGTAAGTTTCCATCACGAATCGCACAGAAGGCAAAGGTCGCGGGGTCAAGGCAAACCGCGGCTTTCCACGAGGTGTCTGCATCAATCTTCCAGGCAACTAATGGGCTGGTGTCAGTGACCGGCTTGAAATTGCCAAAATGGACCACCCGATCACCTTCGCTATAGCCCTGCACCTCCTCGCCAACCGCTTCGACTGCCCCGACCTGCATGTTGCCCAGGCCGATGGGAAAGCCCCACTGGATGCCTTCACCGGTATGGATCTGGCGATCTTTATCCCAATCACCCCGGCTATTGCCATGACCCCTGTAGAAGCTGATCATCGTGCCATGCTTCTCAGCGCCGTTTGTATTTCGAACGCGGATTTGATTGACTTCCAGCTTATCGGGAAGCTCATATTCCGTTAAGGCGACTTCTCCAAATTCCGGTGCAACAAGTTGTTTTTGTGACATTTTAATGATTCGCCATGAATGGTTTGAGAGCTAACTATTCCCTACCAGTATTTTCACAATATTTCTGAGTACGACAAGGCTTTTACTTTCATCTATAGCCAATGGGTTTACCCGTACTCGTTTGCGATACGATGTGATTTCAGTGTTTATGTGCAATGCCTCACAGCAATGCAAATCTATGATGTATTTGTGCCAATATTTTTACGGCACAGGCAAGCTGTTTTTCACCCTATCCAATCTAGGATTTTTGTGAGTATGATCAGGTCTGTATCAGGCGGTAAACGTTAAGCAGCAATATTGCGAACAGGGTCTCACTCGTTCCGTACATATGGCTCGAAAGTTATAAGAACGGATTCCCTGCTGACGTGTGAACCTTCGTGGATTTGGATTAGCCCTGCTTCTACCGCATGCCAGCGATGCTCCTAAAACTATATCAATTCTAAGCAAAACGACGCGATGCTCTTACCTTTCCCTACGCAAGACCTGCCCTTCGATTTACCGAGGTATCGGCCAGCGTACGAGCGTATGAGGCTTGATGGGGGAATTGGTCTTTGCGGGTTGCACTGGGTTACTCTGATTATGCAGTTGCCGGCCTACCGGGCTTTGCGGCTTCGGGTGCTGGCGGCAGCGGAGTCTGATCCCGAGCGTCGAACTAAAATCAAAGAAGTCGGACACCTCGGCCAAATTTCGATCGCAGACGACTGGATGCAAGTCGCCGAGCATGAGCAGGTCGATGTGATTGACTGCGCGTTTGGTCATCGGCCTGCTCGGCAGGAAGCCCGCCTCGAGGTGCTCCGTACTGCAGCAAAGCGGAAGCAGGCGGTTCTCTTTCATAAGCCGCTTGCCAGCTCGCTACGCGTTGCCGAAGAGCTTGTCGCTGAGGCGAAACGGCTTGACGTGACGGCGGCGGTCAATCAGAACTGTCGCTTCAATCCTGCTAATTATGTTGTTAAAGGCCTGCTAGATGAGAAACGGCTTGGCCAGCCTCGCGTCATTGAACTCACCAGCTCTTGGCGAAGCAATCTTCGGCCGATCGAAAAACAACGCTACGCCACCATTTCCCATACGGTCCATCACGCCGATCTCCTGCGGTGGTGGGTCGGTGCGCCTTGCGTTGAGGTTTATGCCAAAGCTAGGGACGGCGTGACGCTGGCGACTTACAGCTTCGCAAATGACACGGTGGTTCATCACGTCGAACATCACAATGGCGACGATCGTCACAAGGTGCGATTTCGCATTCTGGCTGAGCGTGGTGTGATTGAAGGCTCGCACAATTGGGTTTGGCATCGACCCTCGGCCGAGCCTCATGATTCAGTCAAGGTCTGGGCAGACACTCAGCGTCGCCCGGTCGAAGTGCCGCTACCGATCCACATTTACGAGCCGGTCTGGTCGCAGATCAATCCATACATGCCACACGAGGGCCCGTGGTTGGACCTGGCCGCGCCGATAGCAGGTATGGCTGGAACGATGAGCGAACTGATGGATGCTCATGCCACCGGCCGTGTTCCGTCACACAGCCTCGATCAAGGTTTGGCAAGCCTGCGTATGTCGATCGCCGCGGTGGTTTCTGCACAGACCGGTCAACCGATCAATCCCGCTTCCATCGATACCGGCGACCAAACTTTCATTTGAACGAACCACTTTATTTCCCAGCACAATGAATCCCATGGCACACCCCACACTACGCTCATCATTGATCAAAGTCACTGCACTATTGCTGGCGGCAATACTAATCGCTTGTATTGCTGCGCCATTGCTGCCTGCCCCGGCTTCGGCAGAGACTTCTTACCACAGCAATCGACTGCCGCAGGGCGGGGGGGTGATTTATCCCGCATGGACCGGTGAGTATTGGGCAAACCCGGACATGAAAGGTAAACCTGACTGGACGCGGTCAGATATCCGCATCCGTTTTGATTGGGAAGACTGGAAGCCAATCCTCGGAGTGCGTGCCGAATCGGTCGCTAATTTTCCGACCGACATGTTCAGTGCACGCTGGACGGGCAAACTTGTCAGCCGGTTTGATGAGACGTATACCTTCAGTCTTGAATCCGATGCCAAAGCTCGCCTGAAAATTAAAGAGGAAGGAGCGGGCCGGTGGGAGACCCTTATCGACGCTTGGCAAACGCACGAGCGGCGGATCGACACTGCGGAAATCGCACTCGATTCCAAGAAGATTTACGACGTGCAGATCGACTATGTAGAGGACACTGGAGACGCGGTCTGTGTCCTGCGATGGTCCAGCGCCAGCACCCCGGAAGAGGTGGTCGACTACGTATCGGCTAATACAGTCCACGCGATGTTTCCTCAGATGTTGGGCGACATTGATGAATATGCGGGTCGGGGAAGCTCGCAGAATCCAGCTAACGTTGCTGCAACGCAAGGAACGACCGTTGACGAAAATGGCGATCCGACCAGCGATTTCAACTACGTCATGCTCAATGGCTTCAATTTCTACAGCGGTGTTGGGCAGATCGCATTCACCGGGTTGGCTGATGTCGAGCTTCGAAGCGCGGAATTTATCGTCGATGGCAAGCGAGTCAAGACGCTGTCCAAAGGTATGGGGTACGACCGCAAGACCAACCGCACGCAGGCTTTGGTCGAGTTCAGCGATCGTGGCGACGGAACCAACACGACCGAATTGAAGATGACCAACACGCAGCGGTCGCCAGATGCCCCGAACAACAGCGGCGTCAGTGATATCGCGGTCGTGCTATCGAAAACTCAGGGTGGCAATAAACCGATGGAAATCGGCGAAATTTCGTCGGCTGAAACCCGCGAGACCTTGCTTCCTGTATTTGCCTGGCGTAATCAACGCAGCGGCCTGAACGACATCATCCTCTGGGAAGAGCGGACGCTGCCTAGTTACTCAAAAATCAACGGGCAGGTCTGGCGATCGGACATGGCATATGAAAAGCTGATCGTCATGGCGAACGAAATCGGCCGCGACTTCCATTTGAATTACGGCGGGTCGATCAATGAAGAATTCATGCGCAACATCCTGCTGATCGCCAAATACGGTAGTGATGGCGTCAATCCTTACACCGAACCCACCGAGAACCCGGTCTGGCCGCCGCTCGCACCGCACCTTCGATTTTACCTCGAGCATGGCAATGAAATGGGCTGGTCCGCGATTCAACCCCGCGGTTGGTACAAAGACTACGACGAGATTCGTAAGCAGAAGACAGGTCCGATCTGGGAGGCGATTAACTTCGACGGTGCTGTCGACAACAACTATCACTGGGGTCTCATGCGTTTGCATGCCTATCGCTCTGCTCGCATGGGTCAGATCGCTCGCGAAGTCTTCGGCGATGCAGCGATGGGTGAAACCATCCGCAACATGATTTTTGGACAGTATGAACGTTGGTTCCAGAATGGACTGATGCAATTCGTTCATGATTATTTCAATAATTCGCAACACGTCGACAACCCGATGCCCGTGAGCATGATCTTCTGGGCGGCCGGTCCGGCGGTTTACTACGGAACGACGAACAACTTTGCCGAAGGCGACGAAAAATTACTCGCGGATGGCAACTTCGAGAAAGCTGATGTGGATAGTGGTGAGGCTGAACTGCGGCCCAAGTCGGAAGCCTGGCGTTTTAAGGGCAATGCCGGCATCGTAGACAATCAGGTCGAACGACATCTCGCTCACGAACCACAGAACCCCGAGTCAACGCGTGATCTGGCCAAAAACGGTTCCGTTGGTTTCCAATTTACCGTGGGAGATCGAGACATTTACGTCTTCGAGTTAGGGCGTAATGTGTATCCAGGTGAGACCGGAAGCAGTTTTACACATATTTACACCGCAGACAGAGAAGAATTCACCCGAACCAAGCATGGCAACTTCGAGCTCAAGAACGCATCGCCCGGCGACACGCTGTTCCTGCCGGCTGAATACAACGCGTGGGCGACCAGCGATTCATCCCGCGTAGGCGTTTGGAAGCTGAATGCTGGTGAAACGTATCTGGTGATGTCGAGCGTGAGTGCCGGGCAGATTACCGACGCGATGCGGCTGGATGCCGGCCCCGGTATAGCGGTTGATGCCGCTTTGCTGCTGGAGAATGAAACGGTCGGGGGGCGGAGTTTGAAAGGTTCGCCTCAGCAAGTCGCTGGTTCGGGCATGGGTTTCCCTCAAGCGACCTTCCGCTACGGGTTCGCAGTCGATGCGGGTGACGGTCTGGTTCTGGCACCGACCGATCCTTTGGTCGACCCGACCTGGCCCTCCGGCGGCAAGGGTAAATCATTTGTACCCAGCTACCATCGTGAAGGCCACCAACTCGCCTTTCTTGCCGGCCGTGCCGGAATCGCTCAGGAATTCACCGTAGATGAGCCAGGTGAATACGCGCTCGTATTTACTGGCAATACCTCGATGAATACCGATAGTCGCAACGGTGAAAATCCGATGACGATTCGGCTAGGGGGTAAGGTTGTTTGGGACAATCAGGTGATGGGCTTGGACCGCAAACCCAAGGGTGGGCTTTTCCAATGGGGAACGCATTACACCCACCTCGATGCGGGTAAGCACACGCTCGAGATCGAAACACATAGCGAAGACCCGAACCATATTGCTTACATCTACGCGATGCATCTTGGCAATATGCTGGATTACGCCGGCGGTGAAGACGCTTCTAACTTCTTGGGCTCCGGTGCAGCTACAGGGCAGACCGATGGCCGATTCGCATTGGTCGCGAAGTTTACGACCGCGATGGCCCAGCTCTGGGGCGTGGTGCCCTATGCCTATGAAGGCGGCACACAGGCCGGCGGCGACTGGGGCGGCGGCAATCTGTTCTATGCCACGCAGTTCAAGTGGGACCATCCGGTCAGCAAAGCGGCAGACAACCAGTGGGCGAGGTTCTGGCACGACTATGGCGGGGTGAATGCTTTCTATTACTACCCCGGCTTCGAGTATCGACAGATCCACCGGGCCGAAGAATATATGCCTTGGTCAGCCGCGATCGATCGTGCTCATGGCTGGGAACTCGAGCCCAGCGCAGTTGACCCGGCACCGCTCGTGTTCAAGCCCGAAATGCGGCACTACCAGTCAGAACCCGGTTCGACCTGGGCCGGCTGGTATCACCCGTATCAAAGTGACAACAACTACAAAGACGTCACCGAATCGCTGAACAAACGAGGCATGTGGAAGGGCACGGTGTTCCGCGCTCCGGAAACCCGCGACTACACCGTCACCGTGGCCACCACAGGCGGCGGCAAAGTCCGGGTGTACATCAACGACGCCCAGCATGTTATGGACGGTCCGAGCGGTAAGCCGCTGAAGGCTTCCGTCCCACTGTTCAAAGGTATCCACTCGATCCGTGTCGAGAACATCGGCGGCGAATTCGACCTGCTAGGTATCCGAATTGAGTAGTTGCAAGTGTGCATTTTGTGTTTAAAGCCCTTATTTCTCGGTCTTCGACAAAGGAGTTTACGATTTACTTAAAAACCTTACTGACGGTCTGTCTTTCCGCTTTGAGTTTCAGCATGATCCATAACAACGCCGCTTTGGCGGCCGAGCCGATTGAGTTGCCCGCAGGGGGGCAGCCGCTTCCCGATGTTCTAGCGGGCAAACTGGGTGAAGCCATCCAATCTGATGGACTGCACTTAAAGATCGATCCGCAAAAAGCGTTCTTGATCGACAGTCAAACTGACGCAACTGCTATCAAAGTCGGCAGGGCGGCGGGATCGCTATATTTCCTTCATACTCTGGATCCGGGTAAATCGATTCAGTCTTATCAAAAGTCTGCTGTTGAAGCGAAAGATCGTGGAGACAAGCCGAGTGATCTGCCAACAGTGTTGACTTACGAAGTTCACTACTCGGATGGCGAAGTGCTTGACGTCCCGGTGCGGTGGGATGAGTCGATTCACGATCTGATGCGCGACAGTTTTTGGGATTTCAAGTATGGCATGTTCTCTGATCTGGACTGGGCGACTATCGCATGGTCTGGAGCAACAGGAAAGATGCCGGGGCAGGTTGCGACGCTTTATCTCATGCGATGGCCGAATCCCAGGCCTCAAGTGACGATCAAAAACATCCAGCCGAAAATGCAGGACGCCAATGCGGGTACCGCATATTTGTTCGCGGCCGGGACCGCCGAAAAGCTCGAATCCGGCAGCGTGTATCACGTATCTCAGGACGGTGATGACGACGCGGCGGGCAGTTTCGACAAACCCTGGCGAGACCCCATCGCCGCGATGCAGCAGCTTGAAGCGGGTGACACGCTCTACATTCGTGGCGGTCGTTACCAACCTAGCAAACGCCTTGTAAAGGCTTTCAAAGGAACCAGCGACAAACCAATCACCATCAGCGGCTATCCTGGCGAAACCGTAATCCTCGATGCGGTCAATTACACCTTCAGCAAAGACCCGACGCTGAATCTCGAGGGACGGGCGCCGTTCAGCCAGCGGCTCGGCTTTATCCATGTGAACGGCTCAAGCCATCTCACCGTTCGCAATTTACACTTGGAGCATCTCATCGGTGTCGGGTTTGCAGCAATCGGCAGCGACCACGTGTCAATCCTGCACAACACCGTTTACCTCGCTCCCGCAAGTGCGATTTATCTCACAGGTCAGGACAGCCGAGCCAATCACAACACATCCATCCGTGCCTGTTCGCTCAAAGCGTTCTGGCATCATATGGAACACGATCCCGCCCGAGCCGATGATCCGAACCTCTCAGCTCAAGCCGAGTATCTAAACAACCGCCGAATCCGCGGCGGCTTTGGTGATGAGTGCATTGACGTCGGTGGTACAGGCTCAGTCGGTCTCGAAGGCGCTTACAACGAAATATGTTGGGGCGAAAAAGAAGCGATCGACGTCAAAGGCGGTCCCGAAAAGGTTCGTATTCACCACAACTATGCTCACCACAATCAGTTCTGGGTCTCAATCTATGTTGACGGGTGGACGAAACCTCTACGCGATGTGGAACTAAGCCACAACGTTTCTTGCAACAACTTCGGCATCGGCCTTGCGGTCAATGTCGAGCACGGCCCGCTGGTTGAAAATATCCGTATCCATCACAATTTGTCTTTCAACAATGGTTTGGCTGGCTTCGAATCAGGCGGGGCGGGTGACGATAATTTCAGAAAACAAATTGATGTCGAATTCAATACCTTCCATAACAATGGAAACCAGGGCTGGAAGCACGGCCAAACCGGTGCCATTCGGATTTCTTCAAAGAACGTTGAGGATATCACGATTCGGCGCAACGTCATTTCAGAAAGCCGAGATTACAACATCGGTCTTTTTGGGCCGGATTATGCCAGCAAAAATGTCGTGGTTTCTGAAAACCTGATCCATCCCGATAAACCTCGCGGCTGGCTTGGAGAGAACAAGAAGGTTTTTAATGTCAGCGGCGAAGATCCAACAATTACAAAGGTGTATTTCGTCGATCCTGAAGCAGGCAATTTCCGCCTCACCGATGAAGCTCTTGCTGGGCGGTACGGGGCTTATCAGAAAGAGCAATCACCATGAAGATCGATAGGCGATGGTTCTTCGTTGTCCTGTCAATTGTCTATATGAATGTACTTGCGACACAGTCTGATGCAGATGTGCAGGAAGCGCTGATCGAAAAAGTTCGCCAGGCCGCCAACGATGAAAACGTCAAGGCGTTCGAACAGCCTGTGGCAGTATCTGCTGATAACAGCGAACCTGCGGAGTTGGTCGATTGGAAAGAAGGTCGGTCAGCGAATGAACTGGTGATCTGGCACACGCTCGAACCCGGCCGGGCGATCGCGGATTGGCAGCACGCCACCGCAATTGCGATCCGCAAGCTGCAGAAGTACCCCGACTGGCCGGTCGTAGCGTACTACCGTTTAGTCTGGTCGGATGGTGTTTCGCATGATGTTCCGATCCGGTTTGGCGAATCGATCCGTGAGTTGCATCGCGTGCAGACGGTGGGGCCGATGCTCTGGGCAGAGAAGCATGTCAAGCTAACGAACCCTGATTCTGCAGACTCGCATGAAGTTGTATACAGGATGGCGATTCCAAATCCACGCGCGGATCAGCCGATTGTCAGCGTTCAGGCCGTATCGGCTCATCGCCCGGATCATGATCCGGGAACGATACAAGTCATGGCAGTGGGTACAGTCGATAGCCAAACTGAAAACTCAAAGCTCATCGTGGTAGCGCCCGATCCAATTGGCAGCGATGATGCAGCGGGAAGTTTTGACTCACCGATGTCAAGTATTCAGCAGGCCTTGGATCTGGTCAGTCCAGGCGACACAATACTTTTGCGCGAAGGCTACTACGCACCTAATCGGCCGCTGACGAAGAAATTTATCGGCGAAATCGACCAATGGTTGACCATCTCAGCGATGCCGGGCGAGTCACCAGTGATCGATGGCTTCGCCGTGCGTGATGATGTCCGAGAAAAACCACATGGCGAGGGAATCAATGCTCTGGGCAGCTATCAGCACGATACAGGTCTGCTCCACCTCTGGGGCACACCTCACTACACACGCATTCAGGGATTACATATCCAGCGGTCCAAGCGGGCGGGAATCAGTGTCTACGGCAGCCCAGCGCCTGGTGAAAAGCCCGGCCGAGCCTGGGGCGATACCCAGCGTGTCGATATCCGTTTCAATACGGTGTACCAAGCCTACAGCATGGGCATTATCTCCCACCGAACCAACGATCTGACCATCATCGGCAACCGTCTCGCACGCACACACTCGTTGGAAATGGCTTTCGATCCATTTTACGACGTCGAGATGAGCAAGGGTGAACTGCCACAGGAAAGCATCGATCTCACCCGCAATCAAGGTTTTGAGGTTGCGTTTAATTCGGTCATCGGGTCGTCCAAAGAAGCTATTGACGCTATCAGCGTCAGGACGGGCCGAATCCATCACAACATGATCGATAGTTGTCTGAATGGTATTTATATTGACTCATGGTCAACGCCGATCCGCGATATCGAAATTGATCGCAATTTTTTGCGTAACGCTTTCCACGGGATTCCACTCGCTACAGAAGGCAGCAGCGATCTGACCGACATCCGAATTCATCACAATATCGTTGTAGATAGTAAATCGACCGGCATCGCCATCACCGAAGCAACGTATAAAGCAAACCCTGCGGGCGTCAGCAATCACGAGGTTTGGAACAACACGGTCCATCGCCCCGGCGGTCACGCTTCCGCTATCGAATGGAAGAGCGCCGGCATTAGTCTGGCAGGATTCGAAGACAATCCAGAATTTCGCGATATCGTCGTTCGTGACAATATCGTGACCGAAACGTCAGGGCGTCTCATCGATAACGTCTATGCACCGCATGCAGGTGCTCACAACATCAAAGTTACCCATCACCTATTCGGGCCCACTGATCAAGACCACACGCCCATCGCCCTGCGCGAAAGAGCCGAAGATTACCGCAATCAGTCAGCGATGCTTGGGGAACATGTCATCGTCGGGATGCCGGGCTATCGCGATGAAAAGCGAGGCGATTTCCGCCCGGACGCTAATGGTCCTGCCCGCGGAGCCGCCAGCGATGGCGGTGATCTTGGAGCGCTGACCCATGATGCGGCTTGGAGGCCCGGTCTGGACTTCGCAGGCAACGTCACTTATTTCTACGAAGCAGACATGGCTTGGTCGCCCCTGCATCTACCTCGTGACCGGTTCAATCTTCATCGCAACAATCTGCAACGACCCAGCTGGTTTCAGTGGGGACGTTACGGCCCGGACTTTCGCCATCTACCGCACGGCGATCAAAGTTTTGCCGGCGTACATTTTTACGTTGAAGACGATAAGCAGAGCATCAAACCCACCGTCATTGCCCTGGCTGGCCTACCACTCGAAGGCGGTCCCGAGCGGGTCGAAGCACTGCCCGTCAATCGCATAGCTGATCGCCTTGCCTTCCTGCACACTGGTCACTTCGTCGACCCACGTGGGGGCAGGGTGCTGACGGATAAACCGTTGTTCAAATACGTGGTGAATTACAGCGACGGGTCTACGCAGGACATCCCGGTCCAGCGCGGCAAGCAGATCGACCACTGGAAATCTGATGACCTTCAGCCCATCAGCGAAGGTAGACTGGCGTGGGCTTTACGATCTGCGACCAAGCAAGGCAGACAGTTTTATGTCCAGCTCTACTTGCTCGAGTGGGACAACCCCTTCCCCGAAAAACATATAGATTCAATCGATATTGCGCGGCTAGCGGATAGCAAGTTAGGCACAACCGGGGTATTCGCGATCTCTACAGGTCGTTCGATACCCGACGCCTCAACTTCGGATCGCTAAAGCGATAAAAGACCACGATGTGCGAGAGCGAACCAAAACTGATACTCGTGACCGGGGCGAACGGCGTCGTGGCCCGTCCTGTCATCAAAGCGCTTCAGGATGCAGGACACACCGTGCGTGGGCTGGATGTCGAGTCATCCGACACCGTTGACGCTGCATTTGTCGGTAGTGTGGCCGATGCGGGCCTGATTCGCAGGGCGGTCGAAGGGACAGACGCGGTCATACATTTGGCTGCACAACCTGACGATGCCGACCTCGTTGATGATTTGCTCGAAGCGAATGTTATTGGTCTATACCGTGTGCTCGAATCAGTACGTGAAACCGGTGTGCCAAGGTTGGTGATGGCCAGTTCCATTCAGGTTGTCTCGGGTCTGAAAGATCAAGCACCGCTGGGGCCGGACCACGCGAATCCTTGCAATCGCTATGCGTTGACCAAACGCTGGGCCGAGATCGCTGGTGAGATGTATGCTCGAAAATATGGCATCCAGGTGGTGATGGCCCGGATCGGTTGGCTGCCCCGAGCGATCGAAAGCGCCTTAAAGATCAAAAAAACCGGGTCCGAGGATATTTACCTCAGCGATCATGACTGCGGTGAGTTTTTTCTTCGCGCGGCGACCTCGCCGCTGGCTGCAAACGCGTTTCATATTTTCTACGCCGTGAGTAAAGCCCCGGGCAAACCGCGGGTTGATCTCGGCCCCGCTCGGGAGATCATCGGGTTTCAGCCGAAGCATACTTATCCCGAGGGATATGAATTCACTGGTAAAGACGTTTACAAGGATTCAGATTAGCGTTTCACATGGAAGGAAAATCATGCATTCGAATCGACTCGTACATTTTTTGATTTCTTATTTAGTTGCAGTGATCAGCTTCACGCTAGGTTTGCCCACGATGAACAGTCATGCGGACTCCGAGCAATGGTATGAATTCAAGGCGAACGACACAGTCGAGCCCGGTGCGATCGGCATGGCCGATTGGCAACCTGAGCGTGCAGGTAGCAAAGGCTATATCGATGTTGATGGCAAAAACATGGTGCTCGATGGTGAGCCGATCAAGCTGTGGGGCTTAAACCTAACGTATATGTATTGCGCTCCCAGCAAGGAGCTTGCGGACCAGCGAGCGGCTTGGTACGCCAAGATGGGTTTCAACAGCCTTCGTCAGCACAAATACGCAAACGGAGCCGGCTGGCGTGGCATCTGCAAAGAAGATTCCTGGGTCCAATTCGACCCCGAGAAGCTCGACCGTTTCGATTACTTCAACGCTCAACTCATCAAGCATGGCTTGTATATCAAACTATCGCCTTCATTCGGTGTCCGGCTAGGCAAGGCCGACCGGCATTATCTGCCCGATTATTACGATGAGATCAGCGAGGGCGGCACGAAGGATTGGCCCCGCGTGCCCTACGGGGCCGTCTACTACCTGCCCGAGATGCAGCAGGCGACCATCGATCAACTGGTCAACATCCTCGAGCACACAAACCCGTACACCGGCAAGAAGTATAAAGATGACCCGGCCATCGCCTTCGTCGAAGCCATCAACGAAGACAGCGCGTTGTGGTACGGCAACACCCGCGTGCTGGAACGCAGCCCCTTCATCCGCAAGCGGTCCGGAGAATTATTCAGTACTTGGCTCGAAGAGAAGTACGGCAGCCAGGAAGCATTGGTTGAAGCTTGGGGCGAAGACGCGATTACGCCGTTCGACGAGCTGAACAAGATCGGTGTGCCCGAGGAATCGCTGGAAAAGCAGACCTTCATCCCCTACGGCCACTCCTGGTGGTTCGATCCCAACTCGATCCGCGATAACCACCCGCACCTCAAGGCTCGCATGTTCGACACGATGCGGTTTCTCTACGATCGGCAAAACCTGTTCTACGACACCTTCGCCGAGGCGATGAGGGCCACCGGCTACGGCGGGCTGGTGATCGGCTCCAACTGGCAGGCTGGCCGGATGACCAGCCATTTTTACAACTTGCACAGTGATGCGCGGCAGGATGTGGTGGATCGGCACAACTACTTCGGCGGCGGCCGTGACGGCAACATCCAGAACGCCAGCATGCTCGCCCAGCCCGGCAGCGGCACGCTATCGGTCGGCCTGCAGCAGGTCGAGGGCAAGCCGTTCATGCTCAGCGAGTGGATCCACGTCTGGCCCAACGAATGGGGCGGCGAGGGCATCGCGCTGATCGGAGCCTACGGCATGGGCCTGCAGGGCTGGGACGTGTCATACCTGTTCCAGAACCGCGACGACGGCGGCTTTAGCGACATGATCGGCGATGAAAACTGGGACGTTACCGCTCCGCAGTTGGCGTTGCTCTACCCCGCTATCGCCCGACAGGTACGCCGCGGCGACGTCGAGCCGGCGACCAAGACGCTGGTTCGGCATGTGGATATCGAAAACATTCGGAACAACCCCCCCGACTTCGAAGAGTTCGTCACGCAGCAGCACGACATCAAAACGTTTGACGGTGACAAGGTGCCGGCCGCGGCTTTGGCTGTGTCGCAGGCCACGATCGACTTCACCGAAGAGTCGGCCACGACGGCCACGTTCGACCCTGCGGCACACACCGACGGTCGCACCCTGGTCTCCGACACGGGTCAACTCCGCTGGACGCCTGCCCCCGACGGGAAAAAAGTCGGCGGGATGATCAGCATTGATACCCCCGGCACCCAGGCGGTGGTCGGTTTTGCCGACGGCACACGTCACCCATTGACGGACGTGGCGATCACCCCGTCGGGTCACTTCACGGCCGTTTACGTCTCTGCTCTCGAAGAAGACGGCACGATTGCTGACGCCTCACGGGTATTGGTGACGCTGGTCGGCCGTGCCCGCAATACCGGGCAACAAGTGAACGAGGCCGGCGATCGGCTGGAAGCCAAAGGCGAAGCTCCGGTCCGGCTCGAGCCTATAGCGGCCGAACTCCACTTCATCAACCGAACGCCCCGTCGGGTGGTTCTACTGGACCACGACGGGCTGCCGACCCGCCGCGGCCGCACCCTGGATGGCGACACGGTGAAGCTCGACACCGCGATCGATCAGACGCCTTACTTCCTTATCGAATTGGACTGAACCAATTCACCGTTCTTCTAGAGTATTTCCATATTTGCTTTACGCTTGCTGTTTCTGGCCCCGAGCCTAGTGTTTGTCAACTTCGCGTCGGGCAGACCATCGCCCGTCTTATCGACAGAGCGGTTTAAAAGACGCCGTACTACCGCCTCACGTTGGAATCGTAAATTGGCAATTTTATATTTGTATTGAAACCCTGCCCGTAGACCCTCAATATGCCAGAATACACTACCGGCCTACCAATCAGAGCTACAACCAATCAGGCGATTGACGATATCGTAAAACGTATCGAGCAGCCGACGATTCCGGATCGGCAACTTGTTATCGATGCCAGTGAACTGCTGGGAAGTGATGCTCAAAAATCGCTCCAAAAAGCGATTGATGAACTCGCGGAAAAGGGCGGTGGACGCATTGAGTTGTTCAATCCGGCGGGGTCGGAATCTGGTATTGAGATTCTTACATTAGAGCTCAAAGGTCCAATTCACCTGCGTTCGCGGATTGAATTACGGCTGGGGCGTAATCTAATACTGAAGTTTTGCTTCGATCCTTCTGCCTATGCCGGTCCAAGTCGCCAAGGCACATTACTGCGTTACGAAGGTACGTTTGTCAAAGCTTTTTGTCCGCTTATTCGAGCGTTAGGATGTCACGATGTCATTCTTGCTGCATCTGGTGGAACCGGCGCCCGCCCCACAATTTGTGGGGAAGGTGAGCGGTGGCAAGCATGGGCAATGGCTGGACAGAACGAACAAATTGATACGGTTGGCCAGGCAACTTATCAACGTGTCAAGGACTTAAACAACGAATCAGCCCCCTTGCGTGATCGGGTATTTGCAGGAGAAAGCGATTCATATCTTCGCCCAACTTTAATTAATTTGTTGGCTTGCCAGCGTGTGCGGATCGAAGGTGTTCGGCTAATGGATGCGCCTTTCTGGGTGGTGCATCCGGTCTTTAGTACGGACTTGATTTTCCGCGATATCGAATTTGATAGCTTCAATCTCAATAATGACGGAATTGATCCGGACTCGTGCTGCCGAGTATTAATCGAAGGCATTGCTTTCGGCAATGGCGACGACAACATCGCAATAAAGTCTGGCCGTGATCGCGAAGCCCGTGAAGGTTTCGATGCAACAGGTACAGAACTCGAAGGTATCAGCTCGCCTTTCAATCGCAACGGGCGATGGACAGGCCCGACCTCGGAAGTCGTGATTCGTCGGTGTGGACTCCGTGGCCACCACGCGATTTGTGTGGGAAGCGAGGTCTCTGGTGGCGCTCACGATATCTTCGCCGTTGATAATCGAAGCATCGGTGACGTAAAGCTTGGTTTCTTCATCAAGAGCAGTCGTTTACGTGGGGGCAACGTGCACCGGATCATCTGTGAGGCAATGCAGATCGATCACGCTCGGCGAGGTGGGATATGCATCAATACGAATTACGATGCCGACATGAATGCAAATTTTCCCCCAACGATAAAGGATATCGAGCTCGTCCAAATTCATATAAATCGCACCCAGGATGCTGTTGTAATCCATGGCTGGCCGGACGCGAAAATTAGTTCGGTTCAGTTAAGCGATATTCACATTGCGCAGGCTAATGAAGCATTACCGAATCTTCACAATGCTGAAGCGATCAATTTTGAACGCGTTTTTATAGCGGGTAAAGAGATCAGTTCTGAATCGATACCTCATCTTAAAAGCAGCACAATACCTGCTGTGGTATAGAAGCGAGATCTATTGGTCGTCTCCAAGACTGATCGATACGTAAAACAACTATTCATATTCTCTCAGACTGCCTGCTTCCAAGTCAGTCTCGATTTGTCAACTGATTGAACGAAATTGTTATGCGGTTTCGCCCATCGAATTTACGCTTGAGGGTCGATTCTTTTACTTCATCTGCGAGGCTGTATGTCCGATCTTTGTGTTTCTCGGCGGTTCATCTGGAGCGGGGTGCTTCTCGTTGCATGGGGACTGCTGCCGGCGTTGCCTTCGCTGGCGAACTCCAATGCGGCCGACACGACGAATGCCGAAGACCTCTGGGCCGGCGGCTCGCTGGGCTACAACCTCACAGGGGCCGGCGTGACCGTAGGCGTCTGGGAAGCCCGCGACAGCGGGAACTGGGAGATCCGCGACACCCACGAAGCGTTTACCTACGGCCTGCCCGCCGGCCAATCACGCGTGAGCTTCGGCGACACCAAGGGCTCGGGCTACTCCGACCACGCCACCCACGTCGCAGGCATCATCGGCGGCGCCCACATCCCCGGCCAACGTGCCTCTTGGGGCATGGCACCGGGCGTCAACCTCGTCAGCTGGGACAGCTTCAGCGACGACAGCGAGATGCGCAACGAATCGCCCACGACCGACATCACCAACCACTCCTACGCCTCGTTCAATTCCACCTCCTGGCTGGACATCACCTGGGACGTCTCCGACGGCAACGGCGGCACGGTCCGCAAAGAATACCGCACCTGGTTCTACGGCACGAACACCTACTTCCGCGATCAATACGACGAAAACCCGACGTTCGGCAAATACACCGATATCGACCGTGACATCGACCGCGTGCTCAACGATCGGCCCAAGCTCCTGACCTTCATCTCCGCCGGCAACCACCGCTCCTACAACAAATATTCCGACTATCAGAAAGACGGCAAGTACGTTGCGCGATTCAGTCAGGACTACATCGACAACGTCGGTGTCATCGGCGAGGCGCTCAGTCACAGCTTCTATACCGGCCATTACCTTGTCCACAAAGACGACTACGGCCTGCCGGGCTACGACGGGGTCAACGGCGGAGGCTACGACTCGATGATCCCGCTGACGATGGCGAAAAACGCCGTCATCGTCGGGGCCGTCAACGACCACACCCAGGACCCGCAGGCCGGCGGCTCGATCCTGACGACCGGATTCACCAGCTACGGCCCGACCGACGACGGGCGGCTGGGCGTCGACCTCGTGGCCAACGGCGAACAGGTCTACTCCGCCCGCGACAGTTCGGATACCGCCTACGGCAACAAGAATGGCACGTCGATGTCATCGCCCAATGCAGCGGGCAGCGCCGCATTGATCCTCGAGCATTGGCGCAACCGCACCGGCGGCACGCCCGATTCCGCGACACAGAAGGGCCTGCTCATGCACACCGCCGCCGACTCGACGCGCGATAAGCAGGTCGGGCCGGACTACCGCACGGGCTACGGCCTGCTCGATGCCAAGGCTGCGGTGCTGCATATCGACGAAGCCATCACCCAGCCCACCGCGACCCGCCAGGATCACATCTTCACCGACACGCTGAACCAGGGCGAGTCGATAAGCTTTGACTTTTTGGCCATCGGCGGCGAGTTGAAAGCCTCGCTCAGCTGGCTGGACCCGGCCAGCGAGAACTGGGCCGACACCGACGACTACGACAACCGCACGCCGGACCTGGTCAACGACCTGGACGTGTGGTGGACCAACGCCGACGGCGACATCTTTTTTCCCTGGACACTCGACCCGGAAAATCCTAAGAACGCCGCGGTCCGCGATAAGCACAATCGCGTCGACAACTTCACGCAGGCGATGATCGACAGCGTCGCCGCCTCGAGCGTGATGACGCTTCATGTCAGCCACTACGGCTCCCTGCTCAATGGCAGCCAGGACTTCAGCCTCTTTGTCAGCGGCGGAACGCTGATTCCCGAGCCGGGCGTATCACTGGTTCTGACGGTGTCGCTGGTTCTGGTGGCGGGGCGTCGCCGCCGCAGTCATCGCACGATGTAGCAGGCTCGGTCTGAGAGAATTCAATAGTTTCATCGCCGAACTAGTTTTGATTCAGATTGCCACTGTTTTGATTCAGATCGATAAACGCGACGCGTCTCATCGCGTGATGATGGCTGATCATCGAAAACAAGCGATGTAAAGCCTTTCTCGGCTATCGACCATTCTGGTATCGGCCCGCTTCATACAACGTTGGCCATTTTTTGAAAGACTTGCGATGCAATCCAATCACCGAATCTTCCTTTCTCATACGAATCGCACCAGGCAACCAAGCTCGACCCGTAGAGAGAAACGCCGATCGATTGAGGCATTTACGCTCATCGAACTGCTGGTGGTCATCAGCATTATTGCGTTACTGATCGCAATTCTTCTGCCCGCCCTCGGTGCCGCGCGTGCATCTGCGAGAGATACGCTTTGCAAGTCGAACCAGCGGCAACTTGGAATTGCGCAGGCCGTCCATGAGACCGAAACGGGTTATGTCTTGCAAAAAACGCGAACGAACCAGGGCAATCCGTTCCGGATCAACCACCAATACGGGGTCGATTCCTGGTCTTTCCTGATGGCAAAACAGATTCTCGGTTCAATGCTTGATGAGACGGCGTACAACTCGTGGAACATGACCAAAGACCCGGCGACAGCGGGTAGTGTGATTGCATCGACGATTCAAACCGGTGTGATGGTTTGTCCGGAGGTTCAAGCGTACAGCGGTCAGCACATGACCATCGCACCGTCTTCGCTGCTGAACTGGCGGACGATCGGCTCGACTTCGACTTCTTGGCCCAACAGCGGCGAAGCGCGTCCACTGCGTGAAGATGTCGTCGCCTCTCAGATCCAGATGCATGGCGACGGCAATACCTTCGGGATCCAAGACACGTCGGTCATCCCCAGCGAGTATTCGCCACCGATGTATCGTCACGGTGCTGGTGAGGTCAACGAGTTCGATACGACCGGCGGGGATCGCGGTGACGGTTCAGCGAATCTCACATTTGCTGATGGCCATGTCGAGTCGTTCCGTGCAGAGACATACGACCAGGCAGTGACCGATGACAAGGTGATCCGGACCCCAACGGCTCGGCGCTGAGTCCTGAAATTTGAAAAGATGCCTTAAAGTCCCTAGGCACGATCAATATCGTGTATCTGCGGTGCGTCGGTTAAATTTGAAGGTCAAAACCCTCGTCGGACCCAGCGGCCGGTGTGGGGGAGGATCGAGATCGATTGCTGCCGGAGCGGCTCGTCAGTGATCGCATCGCACCAATCAGCGCAACGCGAGTCCCGACAGTCCATCGATGCGGTGATCGGCTCGGCGGAATCGTTTAACAGAAAATAGTGCTCCGCAGCCGGGGTGACCAGACGATAGGCGATGGCGTTCGTGCAGGTGAAGGGGGTGGTGAGGCCGCCGAGCAGCTGGGCGACCAAATCGGTTTGAGCCGTGGGGTTGGGTTTCAGGCAATGGGCCGAGGCTTCGTAGGCGAGCATGACCGCAGCGCCTTGGCCGTGGTGGTTGACGGTCACAGCGGGTTCGCCTGAATCAAAGGTGGCCAAGGTCGAGCAGGATGTCGGTTGAAGTTCAGCGATGCTTCCATTGATAGGGCGGCTGTCAATCGACCACTGTCGATTGGAATCGCGGCTGTACTGGAAGTCGGCGATGCGGCAGCCAAAGAGCTGCTCAAAATCCGAGCCGTCGTCTGTGTCGAGCAGTCGGCCGAACGTATCGAACCAGCCGCCTGGTGCTTCGAGGACCAATCGCCCGCCATCTTGCACATATTCATTGAAAATCGGCCAGAGGTCCGACGCGATGGCAAGAACGGCAGGCAGGTGGAGGACGGGATATCGTTTCGCGAGACCGGATCGAAGATCATCCGCGGTGACATGCTCGAAGGGGATGTTTGCGTCGATCAAAGCCCGGGCAGTACCGATGCGGGCGCGAACAGCCTGGCCGGCCAACATGGATCGGCTGCACCGAGAAACGCTTGCCCAGATCGCTTCGTTGTCCCAATCGACGAAGATGCCGACGGTGGGTTGTTTATCTGCCTGCCAGAGCTCATCGCGATAACGGCGGCAGGCCTGGCCGATGCGGCCGGCGGCTCTTGCTCGGCCGGTGGGGCGGTCGTTACGATCGAGCAGCCCGTACTCTCCCGCTTCCCAGCCGGCGGTCCGCACGTTCCATGACCACAGGCCGAACCCGCGGAAGCCGCCTGCGATCCAACTGAACATGAGCTGGGTCATCACGTTTTCATCGACGGTAAAGCCCGGCACCTGGTCTTTCATGGCCGGGACAAACGGCGCATCGAACCCGGTGAGCTGCTGCGGCCCGCCGGTCGATTCCCATGTCGCGGACCAGCCGCCCTTGAACCAATCGGCCGCGATAGAAGCCTGCATGTACATCGGCCGGAGATATTCAAAGCCGGTCTCTTCAAAATGCCAGGCAAGATGAATGCTGGGATAGAAACTGCCGTGTTCGGTCATCACCTCGGCGATGCCCGCCATATCCGTGCCGCGTGAAGCAAAAGGCAGGAACAACCCCATCTCGCCACCGGCCCGCTGCGGGGCATCCGGATCGATGGCACGTGCGCGTGATACCCGAGCCCGGACATGGTCGAGGTAGAGGTCCGCCTTGAACCGCAGCACATCCCGGTTGCGTCGAAATTCTTTGAGGTCTTCGTTGCAGGCCCGCTGCACATCATCTGCCAACGCATCCCAGGACGACCAGCCGGCCGGTTGACCGGGCATCGTGCCTTCGGTCCCGCCCGGTCCGTCGATCATGCAATGATGCAGATTCCAAGCCTGATTCAACGACTCGATATCGACGTATTGATTTTTGAGCCAATCGATGAACAGCGGCACGTGTTCGTCGCCGAGTTGGTTGTCGAAGCTCAGCGCGACGCCGGGCATCGGCGGGACGGTGACACCCGGCGGCAGGGGCTGATCTTTCACAGGCGTGCCGACGCGGTCAATTCGTTCGCGCATCAGCCGCTCCTGTCGCTCGAGCCATGTTTCGTTTTCTCGGAGCTTTTCGATCGGCATGTCACGATCGATACCCAGCGATTCGAGGTGCTCGGGCGTGGGGTCTTCCCAACCGGCTTCGCCGAACCAGAACGGGATGATGCCTTCATCCATCGCCATGTGCATGACGCGGCGGACATCGGTGCCCCGGCAGGTTTGGCATTGCTTGAGTGCGGTGAAGCCGAGCTCGCGCATCAGCCTGAAGTGCCCGCGGATGTCATCGTCGGACATGCCGGGCCGTTGGATAAAAACACATCCGACCGGCCAGGGTCGGATGCGTCGGAACTTTTGTTGAATGGTCGAGTCGCGTCGCTGGATCAGCGGCGGGCCGGGGTGTGATGACAAAGCTGCGGTCCTCTGGGTTTTGAATGGCCTGTGGCCGACGGAAACATCTCGCGACTATTGGAGCGGTTCAACAGCGTCGGCTGCCAGTAGCTGAGTGGTCTTCCCATTAGTTTCGAGGCTGATTTCATCCTTGAGATGGATCACCTGCGATTCGCCGTTCAGCGAAACCCGGATCGATTGGCCGTCTTCAAGGGTTTCGAATGATGGCGGCTGCGAGCCACGGGGATAGGCGTACAACACCCATCGCATCGGCTGCCCGCCGGGCGATTCGCAGCGGAGCCAAACCTGACGCTCCCCGTATTGCCAGATCGTGTCCCAGTTTCGTGGCGGCATCAGTGCCATGCCATCCGTCTCGCTGACTTGCTTGAACCAGTCGCCGGACAGTTTCGGGTCCTGAACCTTTTCTTCCCAGCCCGGCAGCGGCAGCGAGTCGGCGTTGTTTTTCTTCATCAGCTCAGCCATCCGCTGATCCCATTGTTCCAGCGACTCGCCGGCCCGGATCGCATAGGGCTCGCCGGGCCCGGGCTTCCACGCGTCGTAGTAATGCCACTGCCGCGGCTCGATATCAAGGTTGTCGGCATCGGCGAAATAGACCACGAAATCCTTGTCGTGTTGGCCGGTCAGGTGCACGGTGTTCCCACTGACGGTCGCATCGCGAGCCAGCAGGTGTATGTTCAGCTGCTGCGGTTCGTCAGTCACGGTCTGATCGAACACAGTGATGTAATCCGTCAGCTTGCTCCGGTCGTCCTGTTTGATCATCACCAGCGACCGGCGGTGCGCGATCGGATCGACCGTGCGGGTCGGGTAGTTGCGGTTGAACTCGGCATCATTCGGCTCGATCGGTGAAAGCGTCAGATGTCTATCGCGACGCTCAGCGACCACAATATCCGCCTGAGGTGTCGCATTGAAAGCAAGGACTCGGCCGGACGCAAAAATCTGCTCATGCGCCTCGACATCGGTGCTGCGGCCGTTGTGGCGGACGCTTCCGAGCTTGCCGAAGGTCATCGAGTTGTGAAGCGCCGCGTGGTCCCCGCGTGGGGTGTACGAGCAGTTGTAGTCCAGTGAGGCGGGGGTGCCGTTGGCGTAGAAGTGGTAGGACAAATCGTCGTTGTGGTAGTGGCCGCGGGCGGCGCCGGCCTTCATCGAGAGGAATGATTCTTCCTTCGTACCAAAGCCATGCCGCATGATGACGCCGAAGTTCTCGAACGGCTGACTGGACCAGTCCATCTGATCCATGGGTGCGGGTTCGATTGAAGAATCGATCTCGATCAGCGATTCGCTCATCTTGGTTTTTTCGCCGTATCCCTGCTTTTCGAGGTATCGCCAAACGCCCATGAGCTCGCTGGCAAGTGTCGGGTCGGCATCGCGGTAGAACGTAGCGAGCTTGCCGAAGCCGCTGCCCAGCCCGGCCTTCCAGCGGTGGGTGTCGCCGATCGGCGCTGCATGCCGGAACTCGAGTCGCGGGTCCACGGGCGTCAGGAGATGGCGGTGCCAATTCGCGGTTTTGGCAAACAGCGGGTTGGAGACCACGGGGTCCTGGTAGCCGGCATTTTTGATGACCCGGGCGTTATTGAGCTGCAGGTTGATCGAGTAGCCGGCATAGCCCGGGCATTCGTAGCCGACGCCGTCGGGCGCGGCAATCACCTTGGCGATGTCCTCATCAAAGTTATCCAAGCCGTAGGCGACCCACTCCTTCGCGTGCGGGTGGTCCCGCATCGCGGCACCGGCGAACAGGGCGACCTGATACTTGTCGGTGTGGAAGTTCGGATTGCCCGGCGACCAGCCGTTCTTCCAGCCCGGCCAATGGTCCAGGTCGCTGAAGATGTAACCGATCGCTGCGTGCAACGGCCCACCGATGGGCTTGCCGTCGGCAAAAAGGTCTTGGAGGGTCAAGCCTTTCGCGAGGGTGCGTGTCGGATGGCTGGTCGGATTGAGAAAGTCATCCTGGTATCGGCGTTCGATCCAGAGCTGTGCGGGGCCGAGGTCGACGCCGCTGCGCTCTTCCGCGGCTAGCAGGCGGATCATACGCGTGTCATCAGAGTCGAGCTCCCGCCGAAGCGGTCGGCGTTTATCCTTGATTTTTTCGAACTCGGCCTTCGCCTGTTCACGCTGAGCCTCGGGCAGCGAGCTGTCGCGGCTTTTCGCCCGCAATTCGTCCATCTGTTGGGTGAGCTTTTCGTTTTCTTTCGCGATGCGGTCGAGCCGGTTGTTGGCTTCGCGGACCTGGCGGGCGGCTTCGTTGTTTCCGCTGCGGATCGCTTTGCGCAGGTCGGCCATCTGATCGCGGGTGACCAGGATGCTCGGGCCGGCCAGCGACGGGTCGCGTTTCCATTCCAGGATGTACTTGTTCATCTGAGCGGCGAGCGTCCAATCAGTATGTCGCCGCACCATGCTGTTGATTTTCCAAGTGCCGTCGAAAGCCTTGCGTGGGCCGAGCAGGATGGCGTAGGCCCGTTGGCCGTAATGGCTACCCGAGCGTTCGCCGTCGACCAGCGGGAAGCGTGCCCGGCCGCGGTCGCCGTCGAGGGCATAGGCCGAGATGGTAGCCGAGTAGGGGCCGACCCACTTGCTGGCAAACGCGGCGACCAGACCGACAGCAGGGGCTTCCGCGTCGTAGCGCGGGTCGCCTTCTTCCATCAGCTTGCCCTTGCGGTAGTAGGGCGGTTTGCCGCCGGCGGTCAGCACGAAGTCCTGCGCACCGCCGCCGCCCTGGCTCCAACGGGGCCGAAGCAGCGCGAACGGTCGGCCTTTCTGCGCGGGCCTCGGTTCGGCCGCGACGAAGTTCTGGTCCGTATTGCCGCCGAACTTGTCGTACTCGAACCAGCGCACCCATGCAACGGTATCAATCGCCTGATGATCGTCGGCATCGAAGCCCTGTTGAGCAACTTCTGGCATGTCGGTGGGACGACCCCACGCCAACCAATATTGATGAATGCCCCAAGGCTCAATCGAGCTATCGCGCGGCAGATGGTACCGCTCGTTAATATCGATCCACGGATCACCAGCAACGAAACGCACCTTGACCTCGTAGTGACTGCTACGCTTAGCTACCGTTTCGCTCGGAAGCTGGTTCGGCTCAAAGGTGTGCGTCTGCTTGCTATTGGCCAACGGCATGGCTTTGGTTTGCTCGCCTGATTCGCTGTCGGCGAATTCGTACACGATGTGCATATCGACGAAAACCGGCCCGGCTTCGATCACCTGCGTGCGGATCGCGGTGACTTTTCTATTGCCCTCAAACCACGCCCTGCCGTCCCAAGCAGACTGCCCCTTGACACGCATGCCGCCAATCCAGTGAGCTGCCTCACTCAAGGGTGTGGGTTCAGATAGCTTGCCGTCAAGGGCACGGACGCGAAATTCGTATCGTCCGTTGTCGATAATGTGGTAGTCGCCGCTTTGTTGATGACTGATGCCGGGTTCTGCATTGCCCCGCTCGATCGTGACAGGCACGGGCTCATCGGTTTTCCCAGGCAGTGTGGCAATAAACCATGCGCGATCTTTTCGGCCCTCGGCCGTATCAATCTGCTGAACCTGAATCGGCCGGATTTCGCCAGCAATGCGAACCCGCTGCTCGCCACGGAGTTGGCCGGGCTCAAAATCCCGGTAGGTCAATTCCCAAGGCCAATCGAGCTTCAGCGGATTTGTGATCTCAAACCGCTCATTCGCAATAGACGGACTGGAGAGCAGCAGCCAAAAGCCGATTGCCAAAAATAACGCCGAATTTATCAATAATTTCATTACTGTATTTTCACTAAGAGTCACATCATTCGGCCGGTAATCAAAACGAATAGCTAGAACCCAATAGCAGTTCATGGCCGATCGATCAGTTCGATGCTCAACGCATCCATGCCGATCGTTTTGGAAGCATCCTGCGGGTTGGTAAACGTGAAACGATTGATCGAATCGAGACGACTGATGTCGATCGGCGTCCAACTGATCCAGGCACCGCCCGTCGGCTCCACAAGCTCAAGGGGCTGGCCGTTGAGTTGAATCTGCCAGTTCCCATCGGGCTTGAGCCAGGGTGCACGCACGAGTTTAATACGGGCTTGCTCTGCCGCTGCGATGCGGCCTTTCGAGATTTTCACAGTGGTCTCGAGCGTTTCGCCAGGCTGAATATCCTGACGAGCCTGGTCCGCCACAAAGGCCTCAAGTGAAACCAGGGGCAGATCTGTAGCATCTTCTTCGACTGCCCAAGTCCAAGCCGCGGCCGACCGCGATTCTAAATCATGCTGTAGTGAATTATCGATCGTCTGTGCGTTATCTACGACCCGCAATTGCCCATCGACGATTTGCGTTTCATGTCGCGTTAGCTCGGTATCTCTGCCGGGCTGCAGATTGCCTAAATTCAGTGCGAATGATTTTGTTTGATTTGAATCATTGAAAACCACCAGGCAAATCTGTCCATCATTAAAGCTTGCCACCGCCCAGAGATCAGCCTGATTAGCTTGCACTTCAAGAAGACGTCCGCGGAGCGGTTTGAGCAATTTGAACGCAGCCTCGCCGCCGTATTGGTCAGGCATATGAGCGGCACGGGCTACCGCCTTATCCGGGCAGACATCGATCATATGGATGACATCGCGAAGCATGTACGCCGTGCCTTGGATTTGACGATTGAGCATGTCCATCCCATCCGGGCCGGAGCGTGCACTTGGGCCGGGCCGCTCGGGATCGAGAAAACCCCCGGCCTCGGTGTTATAAAGCTTGATCTTTTTTCCGTGAGTCGCCAATGCGTATGCGTAAGCAACTTCGTAGCTGCCGGCGACCGCACGGACATCGCCGCCGTAGTGATGTTCGTTGTAGCCCGTCATCCAAGGTGCAGCCAAATCGATGAGCGGCCGATGCAGTAAATCCCATGCCTGCCAGCCGTCTTGGTAGATATGAAAGCCCCAGCCGACGACTAGTTTCGCTTCGGGATTGGCTTTGTGCATCGCCGGCCCAAACGCGCTGAGCATCGTGTGATATTGCTCGCGGTTGAAGTATCCGCTCCACCAAGATGGCTGACTGCGGTCGTAAACCCAGTCGTCTTCGCGAACCGTCCAAGGCATATTTCGCCATTTAAAACTGCTTCCGACTTCGGCATTACTTGGCATGTATCGACTGGCGACATAATCGACTCGGCCGGATTTGGGATCGATCGCGATTTTGCGGCGAGTCCAGGCGAGATCGGGCTGAGGCTTGCCGTGCAGCAAAACTTGATCGCCACGGCGCGAGAAAAATTGCCCGTCGTAATTCACGCCGGGTTTATTCGCCCAGTTCAAATAAGGCTCGTTCCAAAATTCGAGCGTGTGATCGATGTCGCTATGACTCACTTGCTTTGCCCATCGCTTGGCGAGTTTGGTCAAACTCTTTTCCCAATGCTTGGGTTCGGTAAGCGTGAATGCGGGCTGATATCGGTCGAACCAACATTCGACAATATGATCGATGTGGCGGGGGATATAGCCGTGACCTTGGCCGGTACCGGGACGGCGAGGTTGACCATCCGGATATTTTTCGATCGTGCGGATCGATTCGATGCCCCACTCCTGAGCGATTTCATCAGTCAGGCCGTTCATGGCATGAACACCGAAAAGCCCTTTTGGCACGATATCGACGCCATTAATCTCCAGCAGGTGGCCGGTCAGCTGAACTTGGGCTGTTGGCGTCTGTGCCTGTATTGAAATGGTCGCAGCGATACTCATCAATAAAGTCCCCAGATTCAGAATTGACCATTTTGGATTATGGATGGTCGGTAAAACATGGCCTTTATCAATCATGCTTTTTCCAAGATGAATAGACAGGCTCTTCGCCGGTGAAATCAATCACAAAACCGTCCTTGCCGTTATAAACCGAGAGACGACCGGGCTCTTGCTCGATGAAAGGGCCACTGGCGATCGGCCACGTTTCATAATCGACCGGGTTGCCGTCAATGCTGGCCTCGGCTCGTCGATCACCGTGGCGATCGCCATTCGGATCTGGATTGAATCGTAGTGAGATTGATCGGCCGTTCGAATTGAGATATTTCACCGCGGCATCGGAAGCAAGCGAGCCTTCATCGAGTTGGGTTACATTCAAAGCGGCCTGAATCTCCTTCTCGTCCAGTGTATTGAGCACTTCAACGACAAAGCCGACTTGCCGGCCTCGAACCATGACGATGTCGGCTGGCTGATGCGGAAGCGGATTGCCTTTTTTCTCGGCTCGATCGTTTTGTTTTTCCTGCTTAGTGGTCAGTTGTGCTTTACCGATCTCAGCTTGGCCACCAATTCCGCGGACCGCAATAGTGACCTTACCGATGGGGTAAGTCATCCACTCATTGTTTGATATGACTCGGGTATCTGGCGGAATCGATACGAACATGTAATCGATCGGCTCGTCTTCAGGTATCTGAGCCAATGCAAGATAGGTTTGCCCAGCCTGAGCGGATTGCAGGTATCGGCTGATGCCGTCTCCGTAGCCATGATCGATTTTCTTACCGGTGTGGTCGCTCTTGCGAGGATGTCCGCCGGTAATCAGTACGCCGCCCTGATCGGTATCGACGCCGATTCCGAACCGGGTGATTTGAGAGCTGTGTCCGGACCAGAGACTTCCCATCGTGAAATGTTGATCGATATAAAGCGTTTCTGGATAGACGCCAGCCTGGGGTTTTTGATTTTGGCCGAACCAGTAGTTCGGCTTGCTATTGCGAAGCTCGACAGGCAGTCCCGGCAGGCGGCGATTGGCGATATCGGTGATGACTTCATTAGGTCGATAGTTCGAAGTCGCGGGGTGGATCGCGTATCGCCAGGTTTTCATCCGCTCCTGATCCAAGCGGCGATCGCCACCCCACCACAGGTAGCCGGTTTGATCGACGATCGAATCGTAAGCCTCGCGATAATGTCCCCGTTGATTCGGCGGCACAAACAGTCCGTCCACGTGCTTCAGGGCGTAATAAGAGACAATCCAATCCAACCCGGCCTGAGCAAGTAGCCGTGCCTCGGGGTCTTCCGAGAAGTCGATGATATTCATCAGGCCGTGACCGGTGAACATGCTGTAGGTCGGCGAATCCCATTCGCCCGCACCTGCGGCATAAAGACCCTTCACGAAGTGCCGGAGTTGCTGCTTGGATTGCTCGAGCGATTGCTCTTTGCTTTGATGGGCCAGGCCGCGATCACCCTGCAAATAAGTTGGCAGCACGTTGGCCGAGGTGATCCACATCGTTTTGTGATTCTCGGTTCCGCCGCCGTTTAGATACGCTGAATAGCGAAAGGCCTGCTCGGCCAGATTCTGTTTGGTCCCTGGCGTAAGCGATTTTTCACCAAACAACGGGAGAAAGCGTGCCCAATTCGTGGCGGCGAAATGATAATGCTCGCGATAAGAGCGATCGTCATTCATCAATTGGATTGCTTCATCCGCTTCGGGCAGCACGATCATTCGAGCCATCGCATGCCCCGGCAAATATTTGCCAGGATCGCCGCCGCTGAAATAACCCCGGCGGTACGCTCCCAAATCCTGCAGGGTCAACGCTTCAAGAACCGCTTGCCGCCGCTCCGCGAATCCCTTTTCGTCGCTGTAATCTTGCACACCTTCGACAAAAGCGGGCAGATCGCTTGCGACCGCTTGCTCATCCATCAAAGTTTCTGCGTTCGCAGGTGCAGTGTTCGCTGTGAAAGTAAGCCCAAGCAAAAAAAACAGCGTAGCCCCGAGGTAGATCAAGCGAGTAATAGACATACATGCACTTCCATAAGGAATGAAACAACTTTGTATCTGAGTCGTAGAGTAAATTAGTGCCAGATGAAAATTAGGCTTGACTCGATGGGTTAATGAGTTAACAATCTGCTCGTGATAAAAGATTTTAAGCAGGCATCACTTCAAACGGTCGCAGTTTTGTCCACCCGTCGCAGTCCTTGGGCAGACCGCATGTTGGCGGGCATCCGCGATTACAGCGACAAAGGGCCGAAATGGCCGTTTTTCATTGTTCGGCATGATGTCAACCTGTTCGCAGACTGTCTTGATAATTTCGCCGGCCTTGGGGTCATCGTTTGCGGTGAAAATGATGGTCCAGACCGCCGTGCGGACGTTCCTTTCAACTTAGGTCGGCCCGACCTTCCGACGATCTGGACCGGGTGGGCGCCGAAGAAAGGGGTGGCAACGGTATGGCCTGACTACGTGCAGGCCGGGCGGAAACTGGCGGGGCATCTGCTGCGTCGCGGCTTTCGGCAGATCGCCTATTTTGATGCCCGCGACATGCCCTACAACTTTCTGCTCTGGGAGGGCGTAGAAGCAGAAGTGGCCAGTCATGACATCGAACCCCTGCGGTTTGTGCATGGGCCGCGTGGGCGTCCCGCTGAAGGTTGGCGGCTGGAAGATCAGCTCAACGATCTCGCAGAGTGGCTCGCATTTCGTGAAACGCCGCTGGGTCTGATTGCTGCGGACGACACCCATGCCCAGAGGGCGATCGAAGCTGCCAAGCGGGCGCAACTCAAGGTTCCAGAAGATGTTGCGATCGTTGGGGTGGGCAATGATGAAGACTTCTGCCAATTTGCTTCACCTTCGATTTCAAGTCTGGACTTGCGTCCCGAGGCGTTGGGTTACGAGGCTGCCGCCAGCCTTGATCGCTGGCTGATCAAAGGTGAATCGCTAGATCACGAGTTGCCGATCGCGCCGGGCAACGTCATTCGGCGACAGAGTTCTGACGTGTTGGGAACCACGGATGAGGCGGTCGTGGTGGCGATTCAATACATTCAGGAACACATCGAGGAATCCATCCGCGTTGAGGATTTGGTCGAACAGGTCGGCATCTCGCGATCTAATTTGCAGCGTCGTTTCCAGAAAAGCCTCGGTTACTGCCCGGGCGAAGCAATCCGTCGGACCAGGATTGATGCGGTCCGCCGATTGTTGAGTGAAACCCGTTTGCCACTTGCCGATGTTGCCGTCCGCTGTGGATTTGGTCACATCTCGCAGATGTCTCGAGATTTCAAACAGGCAGTCGGTATCCCGCCCTCGACATATCGCGAGCAGCATTTTTAATTCATTTCTATCCGTTTTCATATATGCCTTGAAGGCCGTGCTGGTGCGCAAAAATCAGGCAGAAACCCGGGTCTATCGAATCAATTTTGACTCATATTGTTAAATTTCTTGATACTACAGTTAATGCGTGAATCAATTCGTAAAGTGTAATCTCGGCCACGCATGCGCTATCTCACTGGCATCCTGTTTGGATTGACGCTTGGCTTGCTCGTCTCGGCGGTGACCTTCATCAACGACGAGGTGATGGGTTTATCGAAGCTCAACGGCCACGCTTTGCCGATCGGCGTGTTCGGCGTTCTGCTCATTGCGGTGCTGCTGATCAACCCGCTGCTCGGCCGATTGCTGCCCGCCCTTAGACTTAAGCGGGTTGACTTGGCGTGCATGACCGCGATTGGGATGGCCGCTTGTGCTTGGCCGGGTGCGGGTTTTTTTGCTTACTTCACACATCTGGTCGCGGCGCCAGCGATACAGGCCCCTACTCAGTCGTATTGGAAGTCGACGCAGGTTTTTTCATACCTGCCCGATGGCTCTCCCGAATTGGCGGCGGGGTATGTTACGGACTGGCCTGCATTGCTCGACGCCTTGGAACGCCCTGACGGCGAGTTGGCTGACTGGACTGCGAAGTTCGATCCCGGTGCTAGCCAAGCCTTGGATCGGCTGGTGTCTGAGCGCTCGACAACGATCAGCTACGACCAGCGGGAGGTAATCGATGCAATCAATCAGGCGATGCTCGATCCTGCATTGGTCGGAGCCAAAGTTTTAGCCGATTCAAGTGCGGCGGAAGTGCAACGGTACAACCGGCGTTGGCTGCAGCAAGCACTGCCTCATGTGATCCGGACGATGCCCGAAGGCTCGGGTGTGTTGCTCGATGGTGGGCGGATGACCCCTGCAGCCGATCGCTTGATCCCGGAGACCGATGCGAAGCTTTCAATCGATCCTACCGCAGTGCCTTGGTCGGCGTGGTGGCCGGTCCTGAGGCTTTGGGGCGGGCTGCTTCTGATGATGGCTGGGGCATCCTTCGGACTCATGTTGCTCATCTATCCGCAGTGGGCAAAGAACGAACTGCTGACCTTCCCGATAGCGCGGCTGGTCGCCGAGGTCACTGAGGGTATTGACAAACAGAGTCTCCTTCCTGCCCTCGCGTGGCAGAAGGGCTTTTGGTTGGCGGCTGGGGGCATCGCTGCTTTGCATTTTTGGAACGGCCTGGCGGTGTGGTACAACCTGTTGCCAGCTATACCTCTGAAATTTGATTTCACCGCACTCGGTAATCTCATGCCCGTCACTGCTCAGCAGTACGGCTTCAAGCATTTTTTCGCACCAACATTGATACCAACCGTAATCGCCTTCGCCTACTTCATCGAGGCTAGGGTTTCGCTGAGCGTTGGGTTGAGCGTGGTTTTCTGGTTGATACTAGGTACGCTTCTTACAGGTCAAGGCATCGCGCTCAGTACGAACCGTTTCGACGTCGGTCCAATCGGCCCGGCATTGCGATACGGCGCGTACATCGGCATGACGCTTACCATTTTATATTTGGCTCGCAGTCATCTCCTGCGGGTTGGAAAGCTTGCAATTGGCTTAGGGGGTCGCGCTAACGACGCGAGACCCGTACCGATGAGTTGTGTTGCTGGGCTTTGGCTGGCTGTCGTTTGCACGATGGCGTCCATTATTTGGCTGGTGTGGTGGACGCCCGCAAATCCGCTGGTCGCGTCAGCTCTTGTGCTGATGGTTCTGATGATGTGGCTCGTCCTTGCTCGAATCAATGCGGAAACCGGGCTGTTTGCAATCAGCCCGGAATGGATCCCCTGGGTGATGCTCGCGAGCTTGATTGGCCCAGCCGCGATCGGGATGGAGTCGCTGATTATTCTGGCCTTCGGTGGGCTGGTTCTGGCGGCCCGGCCGAGAGCTGCCCTCGCACCATTACTGATTAATGCGCTGCATATCGGGCATCGCGTCGGCGGCATCCGTCTGTCTCGCTTATCCGGATGGCTTGGCTTTATGGTGATTGCGAGCTTCCTGGTTGCCTTAGTTGTGACGCTCGCGGTCCAGTACAGCATCGGGCTGGATACCTCATCCTCGCATTACCGTGTGATGCCGGGTGTGAGTCTTGGAAGCTTTACGCGGGTGCTGACTGAGCAGGCCGCGGTCGGGATGCTTGCTGAAACGACACGGCCGGGCTTTTTTCAGCAGTTGAATTTCCTTGAGCCAAATCTCAATGTATTGGGTTGGGTGACCACCGGTGCGGTCCTGGTGGGCCTCTGTCTGGTCGCAAGGCTTCGGCTGACGTGGTGGCCGCTACATCCGGTTTTTCTTCTCATCCTCGGCACCTATTTTTCAGTGTTCCTTGCAGCCAGCTTCCTATTAGCTTGGCTCATCAAATCACGAGTGATCGCCTTGGGTGGACAGCGTGCCTACGAAGCGGTCAAACCCTGGATGGTCGGCCTGATCGTGGGTGAATTGGGCATGGTTGTATTCTGGGGCTTGGTTAACTTGGTCTATCGCTTAAATACTGGTTTGGAGATCGAAACGTATCAAGTCATACCGATTTAATGATGACGAAAAACATAGCTCGGCCACCCTCTAGACCTTTGAAGTGATGTATGACCGGATGCGTTAATAGAGTGAAGGTAAGCGCTATGGCCAAGCGCCCTGTGAACTTAAATTAAAAGATTAGGCCAGTATGTCAATTTGCAAACTATGCATGCTGTCTAAATAGATGCTTTGAATGGCTAAATTAAACCTGCACTTAGCGAAATAGGAAAAGCGGCATGTTCAATAAAAAGTATATCGCGTTAACTCTGGTTTCATACACTGCCTTCATCGTCGCATTACCCGGATGGGCAGGACCGTTCAGTGGTGATGATGAGGTGGTGACATCATCGTATTTTGGCACTGCTGGCGATCGAGATGAGGTCGTCAGTGCTGCGTTTCGCGAGGATGGCTCGGTTCTCCTTCTTGCGAATACCGGTGACAGCTCGGCTGAACTCGTTCACATGGATTCTGATGGGCAGGAGGTTCTGGGCAATGTAAAGCTGAAAACGCGCGTGAGTGACATGGCCTTTGATGGTCAGAAACGAATTATTATCGCGACCGATATGGGTGTCGCGCGGGTTGCTCCGAATCTTTCAACGACTGAAGAACTTTATAAAACCAGCGATTGGGTCAAACGTATTGATGTCAGCGAGGATGGCCGAATCGCTGCGCTGGTCGGTGGCAAAAAACATTCGATTCACTGGCTTGATCCAAGCGGCAAGCTCTTGCAGATCATTCCCGGCAAAAATGCTACCGAAGACGTTTGCATCGATGACGCCAGTCAATCGATCATCTTTACCGGCTATCGAAATGCTTATGCCCATGATGGTAAGAAAAACCAGCCGGTCCAGATATGCTACATCCGCTCCGTGGATTTTGATGGCAAGGTCAAATGGAATCATTACGATTGGTCCACTGATCGCGAAGCCGACAATTTCTTAAATAGACCCGAAAATAATATGGCGGATACCCGCGGCTACCGCTGCGCTATCGGTGCTGATGGTTTGCTTTATATCGCGTTCGAGTCCGCCGGTGGCAATCATCTTTTCCGTTATATGCCTGATGACGTGATGCAAAAGGCCGACGCGCTCGTTGCAGATGGTGATGACTATCACAAATTCCACAACACACGCTCTGAACACAAAACGGTGATCGGCCGGTTTAATCCAGAAACAGGTATGCCGATTAAAATTTTGGAATTTACGGCCCGCAAAAATAGTGGAGATGGTAATTCGATCAGAATAAAAAATGGTGAGATCACTGCCGATGAATCGGGGCGAGTCTATCTGGTCGGACGAGGCTTTTTTGGGATGCCGATGACTTATATGCCGGAAGGCACAGGCGACTACACCGGCGGACCGTTTCTCGCGGTTTTTAACGAGCGGATGAACGGCCGGGTCTTCGTCACACGGATGACCGAAGGCGGTGAAGCGCGAGCTGTAGCAGTTGAAACTATTAAGCCGGGCTATCAACGCATTGTCTACGGCGGCGGACCCTTCAAGCCTGCTGAAAAACCGCTCTTCATCAAGAATGCTGTTCGAGACCAGCCTCAAGGCCAAGAGGGTTTTTTCGCAATTTTTGAACTGAACGATGAGGATCGGTTGGGCCCGACGGACATTAAAGTTTTCGGAGACTAACGTCCTGCTCATCGCTGAATATACGAGTTTAAGCCTTCAGCGATCGCGGCAGGGTTTCGGCTGAGGAGTCGTCAAGCTCGAAGTGCTGCAGCCAAACCCGAAGCATGATTAAAGCAGCAGTGATGCATCTGGTCTCGGCTGACAGAATCCGATCGACCAGCTTGGGTGATCGGGTCGCGTCCACCCTCCATCGCGAAGGCTGGCACGTCGAAAGTTGATCGGACCCAGCCCTCCAATGAGCCGGGCTGAATAGAGGGGTGCGGATACCAGGTTTCGGGTTCCTGGGTCGCGAAATAACCGCAGCCATATCGATTGGCGACGGCTTGGCAGCGGGATTCGTAATCGCAGTCGCGGTCATCCCAATCGCTCCAGCGGTTGATGCCTATGGGGTGATTCATCGGTGGTGCGGACACGCCGCCCAGCCAGTGATAGGTGATGACCAGATTGGGCGGAAATTTGCGGATCCGCTGCATGATGGCCTGGGTTTCTGGCTCACTCGCAGGTGCGGGGCCGCGCCAGGTAAAGCCGTGTGGATCGTCACTGGATTCGCCATAAGCCTTGCTAACGAAGTCCCACTGGTCTGGGAAGTTGCGGTTCAGGTCCACGCCTGCCGCGTTGGACCGGATGCAACTCGGATGACCCGCAGCCATCTTCGATCGGCTGTCCGGGTTTACGCAGGGCAGTACGTGTAAACGGTACATCGCAAGCAACTCTGGCGACGCTTCCAAAAATCGTTCGAGCATCCCGGCAATCAATTCCGGCCCACTCTCGGAAGGATGCAGCCCAGCAAGTAGATGCACATTTTTCTTACCCTCACCCAGCGACCAGCCGAGCAGCGGCCGACCCATTCGGCTCCGGCCAATCTCTTCGGGCGGGGAAGCTAACCCGAATGGCTCAAGCATGGCATTGAAGCGGGGCTCGATTTCTTCGACAGGCCACCAAATCTCTGTATCGCGCAATTTAATAAGTACCGGGCCGGCTGGGGGCAAACCGTCAGTCGCTACAAAATACGCATATGTTTTTCCGACCTCCGCAGAAGTATCAATCCAGTGATGCCATCGGCCATCCGTGATGAAATCCGAGTCCTCATAGACGATGGACCCGACAGGTGGCGTAGCAGTCTCGACCGTCGGCAGATAGACATCGGTTTCGAATCGTTCAGCCGCAGGTATGCGGTAGATCGTGACCGGGTTGAACGGGATCGGCTGATCTTTTCCAGCCTGTTCCGACAGCCGACGGTATCGATCTTTAGGCGTTGCCCAGCGGAGGCGGATCCTCTGACCTACACGCTCCGCCTGCGGCAAGCTGATCGAAGCTTCAGGCAGGCTGAATAGATGGCTGTCTTTGCTTAGTGGCATGGAGTTCGGGTTTGCTTAATTGATGATTAAAATCTCGAATCGAGTTGCGATAACAGGATTTACCGCATCCGGTAATCTTTTCGCAATTCGCCTGGCGATTGGCCGGTCGCATTTTTGATTGCATGGCCGAACTGCGAAGCCGCTCCGAGTCCGGTGCGCGTGGCGATTTGTTGAAAGGTCAGATCGGTAGAGATAATCAACCGCCGCGCTTCGTCCAGTCGCATCTGGCGGACCAACTCCCCGGGCGATCGGCCGAGGGTTTGCTTGAACTTACGAAGTAGTGTTCGGGGTGACACGTGCACCGCCGCCGCTAAATCGTCGACAGTCAGCTTATCTTCAAGGCTTTCGCGGATCAGCCGTAGCGCATCGCGGACATCCGGGTCATTCAAGGCGACGTAGCCGGTCGACTCGCGCTGCGTCACACCGATGGGTTGCACGACGCTTTCTGCCGGGGCGTATTTTTCATCCATGATGGCCCCGAGTCGCTGGGCTGCAACGCGGCCGGCCTGTTCGTAATTTAGACTAATCGAGCTAAGCGTCGGATTGGCAAATTCGCAGACAAATTCATCGTCGCCGATGCCCAACACCGCGACTTGCTCTGGCACATTCAACTCGGCCAATCGGCAAGCTTGCAGGGCTCGAAAAGCGTGCTCATCATCGAAGCAGAGCAGGCCAAGCGGTAGCGACCAACTTTTCAATGCATCTGCCAGGTCGGCGATCTGGTCGGTCAAGACCCAATGGCCGCGGCGTGCGGTGCGTGGCCCATTCGAGAAGATACGGGCATCCATCCCATGCTCGATTGCCGCCTCTTCAATGCCTTGCTGCAAGCCCTGCGTGTCCCAACGATTCGGGTCCCCGTGGCTGAAAAATGCGACTTGCCCATAACCGCGGGCCGAGAAATGCTCCACCCCCATCCGCGCAACGGCGACATAGTCATGGGCAATGCACGGCACGCCATGCCCCCGACCCAGCGGACCCACGATGACTTTCGGGCACGGCCGATCGAGCACTTTCTGCATCGAATCGACCATGTCCCCCGCAATTAGACCCTCGATCGGGTCGTGTATCGCCTCCCAAGGGTCCTCGCCCATCCATTGGCTCATGTAGAGCGGTGTCAACCGCCAATCCCGGTCCACCGCGACTTGCTTGAACCCCAGCATCACCCATTTCAGATGCGAACGCCGCCAAGGGGCCAAAGCAATCGCAACGTGTTTCATACAAGCGTTTTACGAACGTGAGACAAAAAAGCCGAATGAATCTGCAAACTTGACGCAAATTGTACACACTTTGGCGTAGTCCGCCAAGCCTGTCTTGAATTCGTGGTGTTTAATCTGGATGTATCAGGAGCGTCACCGGTAAGGGTCAATCGTACAGCGTTCCGATCAAGCCGTATTCATCTCAGGAGATTCAGCATGAAGAAGTACCTCACCCCATTACTCGCCGCAGGACTGATGACCGTTCAGGCGAACGCCGCGTTCACGCTCTTCGAGGATTTTGACAGCGATGCAGATTGGACCGATGCGGAAAGCATTCTGAGCGTCGTGACCGATCCAATAGATGGTGGATCGAATTCGGTGGGGCGTATAGATGGTGATGCAGCTGGTGAATTCGCGAAAAAAGCAATCGGCAGCACGTTGACGTCGGGAACGGTTACGTTTTTCTATCGTGTCGCGGTAAACGACACGAACACCGAGGCGAACACCGCAGCAAGCACTTTTGTCACATCCGCGACAAATGGTGACGGTTTCAGTAATGCTGCAACCGTGGCCACGATCAAAGATGGCATCGACTTTACGACCTACGATAACGGCGAAACGACCTTTGCATCTGGTTTAAGCAATCTGACTTGGTACAACGTTTGGGTTGTCGCGGACCTCGACAACGCCCCGAATGAGAACGTGGATGTCTATATCAGCGCGACTGATGCCGCTTCGGGGTCGAGTTATCTCGATGCAGACTTTCGCCAAAATGTAAGCAACATCGATTCGATCGAATTAGTACGTGGAGGCCGCTTCGGCGACCCGGTCTTCTACGACGACATCTATATCGACACGGTTGGCGCCAATCTCACCAACCCGATCCCCGAGCCCGCCTCGCTGATTCTGCTCGCGGCCGGTGGGTTGATGATGGCCGGTGGTCGTCGTCGGTCAGACGCTTCTTAAATTTTGCCACCTCCAGCCTCGGCCCGCCCTTAACCGGGTGGGCCGAGCTTTCCAAGCGTTTCATTTGTACCCAACGCCTCCGGCCAGCCCGCCGAGGCCAGGATCGGAGTCTGTTCATGTCGTATTTCAAGCCCCTGATCGCCGCCGGCTTGGCCGCCGCCGTTGCTCTCCCGCTGAGCCTATCGGCCGCTGCGGAAACGCCTTGGACTTTCGTGTCGATGCCCGACTGGCTTAATGCCGACCTCGGCGATCTCTCCAGCCTGCCGAACTACCAGGGCGACAACAGCACGACGCCGAGTTGGGAAACCGCCATCGATTCCGTGATGGGTTCGATCCAGGCGGAGAACCCCGACTTCGTGATGGTCGCCGGTGATATGACCATGGCCCGGTGGATCCAGGACGGTCTGCCTACCATCGGCGGACAAGGCCTCTTCGGCCCGACGCTGGGCAGCAACGGCTACAACCAGCTCGATCTCGCTACCGAAAATCAGCGCGTCCGCAACGCCTCGGAACTTTATTACAACGCCTGGAACAAGCGATTCACCGACCGCGGCATGGTCGCCTACACCGCCATCGGCGACCATGAGCTCGGCGACGATTCGCCCACATGGAATACGCAATCCTCGACCTTTAACGGCAACACGGTGCAGTGGGGCAATCTCGGGCGGGAAACGATCTCGACTTACCGCGATACCTATGCCGAGTATTTTGTCGACCCGATCCGCAACGGCGACACCGGCCGACTCGCTCAAGGCTCGACATTTATCCAAGGGCCGTCCTCGGGGCAGCACGCCTCGTCGGCCTATGCCATCAAGCACAACAACACGCTGATGGTCTCGATCGATGTGTTCAAGCAGCCGACCGCGCAGCATCGGCCGATCATCACTGTCGATGGCGATCAGTTGACCTGGCTCGACCAGACGCTCGCCGCGGCGAATCTCGATTCGAGCATCGACCACATCATTGTGCAGGGTCATACGCCTGTGCTGATGCCGGTCAACGCCCGCAATTCGGGTCAATTGAAAGTCGAGGATGCTGAGAACTCTGCGCTCTGGCAGACGCTTAAAACCCACAACGTCGATATGTATCTCTCCGGCGAGGTTCACGACATCACGGTGAATCAAAACAGCGATGAGTCGCTGATCCAGATCGTCCACGGCGGGTTCATGGGTTTTGACGACAGCATCATCGATTCGCAAACCTATCTCGTCGGCCAGGTCTACAGCGATCGCATGGAGCTTACGCTTAAGGAACTGGGCGTCGATGCTAATGGCGGCAACCTCTTCCAGCCGGGCAACCCCGGCACGAAGCTGCGTGAAAATATCATCCTCGATCCCAATGGTTTTCAGGATGTAGGACAAGTCACGATCAGCACGGTCGATGGCCGAACCCGCTTCCTCGGCGCGACCGGGGCGTTCGCGGGCTTAATTAATCCGATCTTGCCGGTGGGTTCGTTCAATTTCGATAAGACAGTGCCTCAGGGTGAAAAGGATACGCAGGCCGACAAGACTGTCGATCAGCAGCCCGCCAATGCAACCTTCAGCGACTTCACGCTCAGCAATGTGACTGAGTTTGTTGTTTCGGCCAGTTCCTCGGATTCGGGCGCGGGCAACCTCGACCGGCTGGGCATGAAAGAAGGCTGGGGCACGGGCAACGAGCAGTGGATTGCGGACACCTACGTGGGATTCAGTGTTACAGCAGACGACGGTTATACGCTGGAACTCAACGGCTTGGAATTCGTGATCAGCCGAGGCAACATCGCCAATTCGCACCGTGACGCCCGCCTGCTGATCATCGACGATGAAGGTAATCAGACCGCCATTGAGATCATGGACGACCTGATCGCTTTCGACGGCCAGGACCTGTCGGGCGTGAACAACACCGACTTCGAATTCGCGCTCGATCTGATCGCGGAAAATCTTGGCGACTCTGAATCCTGGGAGTTCCGCTGGCAGTTCGCAGATACCGATGGCCAAGACCGCGTCATTCGTCTGGACAATGTAGGACTTGATTTTACGGCTGTCGCCATACCAGAACCCGCCTCGGCATTAAGTTTGATAGCAGCAGCGATGGCTCTCATGGGACGTCGGCGTTGATGAGGTTTGGTTCGTTAAAATAAATCAGATTCAAAAAAAAACCTATTTGTCAACAGGTTGAACCAAATTGATATCTAGCTTATTAGCATTCTGTCGAAAATACATTTAATAAGCTGCGCTTGTCTATCGTTTTTGTCGTAATCTTCAAAGCAGCTGCAGGAAAAAATGATCAAGGTCTCTGAATCTCCAGTGTGAGACTTGAGTCATTCATATCTACCGGAGGGAACGTCAGGCAAGACATCGGGTCTTAAAGGATATCTCATATGAAATCGAATAAAGCCTCCGGTTTCACGCTGATTGAATTGCTGGTGGTCATCAGCATCATCGCTTTGCTGATCGCGGTGCTGCTGCCGGCGTTATCCAAATCGCGTGAGTCTGCCCGGCGGAGCGTTTGTCTGTCGCATATGCGGCAGTTTGCCATTGCCTTGAATGTGTATGGGTACAACTACGACGATCAGTTGCCGGATTCGCGATGGTATCCCGATAACGGATTGCCTAACTATGACATTCAACAGATTCGCCCGGAGGTTGCTGAAGCGATTCCGCTGGACAGCCGGGAGGTGACGATGTGCCCGAACTATCCGGATGATTACCCCAGTTTTGCGGAAGGAGAAACCGTGGGTGGGGCGGGTCAGGAGCGGGTGATGTTCGGTATGACTTACACTGGCGGGGTTCTGCCAGCGGACCTCGCGAATTTCAGGAACCCGAGCTTCGTTTCCGCGGAAGCTTGGGAATCACCGACCACGATCGATGATGATCCTTCGCTGGTTTTACTGTCGGATCGCAACGAGCACTTGCGGCCCGCCGCTACTTTCGACTCCAAAGCCGCCCACAGCAACTCCGGCTGGAACGCCGGCATCATCGGCAGCAATGACTATCGCGACTACCTCGATCTCGAGGGCGGCAACTCTGCTCGGCTGGATGGAAGCGGGCGGTTCACGCGGGCCGAGTACATGCAACCGCACGCCGCGAGCATGAACCAGGAAGTCGCCATCTGGTGGTGAGTCGATTCGCGTCGATTGTGATTGATGGCTTCGTTCAAAGCTTTTATATCATTTCCGACGCTTTAAATAGAAGCGATTTTCCTAGACGGCAGAAAGCTTAAACAGGCGAACCCCGTGGGCATGCATCTTGACGGTAAAAGTCTGACAGCTTTCACCGACACTTTCGCCTGTATTCGCATCAATCACATCCATTGGCTTGGGTAAGTTCACCCGGCGAGCACCGCTTGATCGGGCAACGAGGCCTAGAAAGCCGGTATTAGCATAAATTAGATCACCATGCGGGCTGTAGATATGCCCTCCCGCACTTGCTAACGCGTTACGCAAGAGGCTCGCGGGTGGCATGGGCGCAGCGGAATAGATACTGGTCCAATCATTTCGAGATTTCACAGCAAGACCAGGAGACATCGCATCACGAAGTATCCCAAAGATATCTGCATCGGGATCATCAATAGAAAAAGCAGGTCCAAACCGATAGTCTTGAGCGCAGCCTAGAAATCCCCCACGCTGGTCGTATTCAGCAACGTCAACGCGATTGCCGAAGCTTCGCTCTCCGGGACTTAAGCCTTGAGTTAGTTCATGTTGGTCGTCGGTCAGGTCAACTTGAATCCAGCCATCGGACGATTCGCGCTTGATGCGAATGCCCATCGTTTCCGCAGCGGCTTCTGCCGAAACATTACCTGCACCGTCGATGAGCCCGCCGGGTCCGATCCATAACGCAGTCGCATTCTCGGCTGCCAGTTTTTCGTGAATACGCTTGCGTGTATCTCGATCGACCCTGAAACATCCAGCAAAAATATAAAGCTTGTAGGATTTATCGATGACTTCGAAATCTTCAAGCAAGTACTCATCAAATGGAGCACCCAAGCCCGCCATGGACATCACGCGAAAATATCCGCTGTAGAGTGCAGCTGCGGCTTTGGATTGAGTGAGCGTTAGCTCGCAGACACTTGGCGGGCTGAGGATTAGAGCGACTTCAGCGACCTGGCGATGTTTTTTTCTCTGGTTCTCATCAAGAAGGCTTTTGCTGTCGGTAAGCAGCTTTTGGTATTCGGGGTCGTCGTAATGCATCAGACCCCAGAGTGCGCAACCGTGGGGTTTGCCATAGGTTCCCGGTCCGCCCTCGTACCAATAGAGATATGCGTTGGACTGCAGGTTGTGAGCGACGCCCCGCCACATCATTTCTTCCGCATAGGCTCGAGTCGGAGCGCCGTCATTTTCCGGAACATGGTGAGTGCCGAAGTCAAATTGATCGAGCACAATTTTGCCGCGACGCTGGAGCCCGGCCGTCGCAAATCGAGAAAGATGTGTGCCATCGATAGGCTGTCGGTTGTAATACGCGTGAGGGGCGTGAACAAAATCAATGGCTGAAGACTTCGCGACTCGATCCGTGGCAAGGTGGCCGAATTCCGCAGGCAGACTGCTCATCGATCCGACGTCGGCATAGCCATGCATCAAGCCTACGAGCTTCTCCTTGCCGAGCGATTTCAATACGGACTTGATCGCTGCACAGCTGGCAATCGCGTCATCCGTATTAGCCTGATTATAGCAGTGATACCAGTCAGCACATTGACGCCCGGATGCTCCATCCGCAAAAAACATGCTGGGATTGCTAGCGTCTCGACGCTGAGCTGGAGTCGGTATATGGGCGGATTCGAAGCTGAGCTCGGCGTCCTTCCAAGCCTTTCTCAAAGCATCTTCGTTGTCACTGTAGATTTCTCGCAGATAATTCCGGAAATGATTCACCATCAGCGGGTTGTAATCCAGATATTGACCTTCAACCGATCCTCTGCGAGTCATGTCATAAGCGAACCACTCATTCGCATTGCGATGCGGGTTGTATCCGAAGATGTTTTCTGAGTAAGGCCCAGTCTCGAAATGCTTTACAAAGCGCCTAAGCGCAGCATCAAAATCCTCTCGCCACTTTTTTGAAGCGAGCGAAGGCATATTGATCGCATCGCCTTCATAAGTCCGAGCCAATTCGCCTTGATTTGATTTCGCCCATCGATAGGGTACGCCCGAAGCAATACCGACAAATAGAATCAGTTTTATATCGGGTTTGCGATCAACCAAGCGCTTCAGATGATGCTCATAAATGCCGTAGTCATCTTGTTCCCCGTCCCAACCGATGGTGTAGTAATCGTCTGCGATCGTCAGATAATGATCGATACCTGTGGGCGAAAGTTCATCGAGTTTTTCGCATGCATTGCGGCCCGGATTGTCCAGTCGACCCCAGACCCTTGAGATCATTTTGCCATCGACTAAAACTTCGGGTAAGCCGTTTTGGATAGGGTGGGTTACACGCATGAAAGTGGTGAATTCCAGAAATTGAGAAAAATTTTTAGATTTGAGAATCTAAGAATGCCAGCCTGAATATCAGTTGGCCGTGTAGGTGCTTCGGCAAAAGATCAATTCAAAGCAATCATAAAGTGAAGTAGGTTGAACAATTAGTTAGATCTGCAAATCGGTAAATGCGTTGGCGATCAAAGTTAATGCGACCAGAAAAGTTGTGCATAATCTTCAGTCCAATCGCGACTCAAGCACTTGAGTAATCAACGCTTTCGAAAATCAGCTGTCAAAGGTTTTCCAATGAAACAGAACAAAAATTTGATCATCCTCTGCTGCGATGAACTGAGAGCAGACTGTACCGGGTTTATGGGCAACCCTGACGTGCAAACGCCCAACATGGATCGCTTGGCATCGCGTGGGGTCGTATTCGAGCGACATATGACCACATTCCCCAAGTGTGTTCCCGCCCGTTGCAGTTTGGCGACCGGCAGATACTGCCACACCGATGGTTGGCGGACAGTCCAGCAGGTTCTCAACCCTGATCAGCCGAACTTGTTGAGACATTTGCAAGAGCGCAATTTTGTCACAGCGGTCTTCGGCAAGAATCATTGCTGGTCAGCTGATGATTGGGAGCGATTGGATTTCTGCTCTGATCGCGGGCCAGCGGTTCCGCTCAACGTCAAAGATATCGAAACGCAAACATCGCCGGGTAAGGTCGATGTGCCGATGCTTGAAGATGGCTGGTCCTATGCGGGTCGGCAGACGAGGCATGCGGCTGATGAAGGTTACGCTGCACAAGCGTCAGCATTTCTTAAAGATTGGCGACCTGATGACAAGCCTTATTTTTTACAGGTCAATTTTGAGTCACCGCATCCAACCTATGCCGTTGAAGAGCCTTGGTACTCTATGTATGACCGCGAGGCGATTCAAGCATTTCCTCACAACATGCCGTCCCCTGCTCCACTGCCAGTAAGTGCTCAACGCAAGTATCGGACAGGAGAATCGCCAAACTCGGCTGCGGCCCGAGAGATACAAGCGACCTACTACGGCATGATCTCAAAAGTGGATTATCTGCTTGGACAGGTGATTGATACGCTTGACGCGAGCGGCACAGCAGATCAGACCACGATTTTATTTTGGTCTGACCACGGTGATTACGCCGGTCAGCATTCGTTGGTTGAAAAGTGGGATACCCATCTCGCGGATTGCCTGCTGCATGTGCCGTGTATTCTGGTGGATCAGTCGCTGCCTCAGGCGCATCGTGTCGAAGCGGTTAACGACACGTCATCACTCGCTTCGACGCTGTGTGATTTGCTGCAGATCGACCCCTTGCCAGGCATGCATGGCAAATCGCTGCTGCCACAAGTTGAAGGCCGAGAAGGCGATCGGCCTGCCTTTGCCGACGGGGGGCATGATCCGAGTATGAGACAGCGCAAAGCAGCGGAGGCTAAACCTGTAGGTTCAGAAGGGCAGCGGCTGGGAAAAAGTGAAACCTACTGGGCCTGCCCGGATTCGATGGCACGAAGTCAAACCGTACGAACCCGCCAGTATCGACTCGTTATTCGCGAGTCGAATCAGCATGAATTATATGAACTCTCAACTGACCCTCATCACATGCACAACCGTTGGCATGATCCGTCGCTGTTAAACGTACGAACTGAACTCTTAGAGATGCTCTTGTTGTGGAACATACAAACGCTGACGGAGAAACCACATCTCGACGGTTTTACCGTCTGAATTGTTTTCAAAACGTTCAAGCTTTGCGGACTCTGCGAAACGGGCGATTGCCAACCAATAAACTTTCGCCACAGCTAGAACGCTTAAAGCGGCGGCGGCACAAAATTGGCTAGCGTTTACGATATTCACAGGCTTTTGTTTGACCAATTTATGCTTAAACTTGACGGGGCAAACTCGGCCACCTGCTTCCTCCACCCAAATCTCGTCTCCAACCATGTGAGGATCTCTGCGGAAAGAGATTTCGATGTTGGCCCGGCGATGTTCTCGACGCCAACCGGGCCGTGGTTAACGGAAGGTGTATTAAAATCGTTCCGCCTATGTACTTAGCGCAACCAAAGTCTCGCAGCGTGAATTGGGGTCGTTTCTGCGAGTTGACATGCGGATTAGACGTCCAGTGGCTGGCAAATCACGATGACTTACACCGTTAACAATCTTTCGCATCGCGATAACATCTTGATTGCTCGTTCAACTTTTACATTAGCAATTGAATCAACGTTCAAGGCCTAGACCACCTTATCGTTGACCGATCATGCTAAGCGAGCACTAGGATGCAGCTATGGCCGTTGCTCTCGAGCCGTTTGCAGTGAAAGGGCCCTGGGACCGGCTGCTCGCAGGGCGATTCGGGTAAAGCAAGAAATCGGGTCTGAAGCCAAGCCGTGGTGTCGCGAACGAAAAAGATGTTTTGTCTGCAAATTTAAATTAAGCGGCCTTGAATTGATTAGCTTCAGCAGTTAAGCATAAGTTTAATATCAAGCGCCTAATCGGGCAGCTTGGCAGCTTGGCAGCTTGGCAGCTAGGCCGTTAATTTCGCTGCGATCGTTTACGAAGTCGCAAAAATCGATCTGGCCGTGGCCAAAAATCATGATGGCTAGCGTCAGTTTAGAACTGATATAAACAAGAAACTGACCCTTAATTCAGGCACCTACGTTTTCAACATAAGGACGGTCGGGGTCGGTTTGCAAAGTCCAATCCAGTAGCTTGGCACGCAGATCGCTGATGGCCTGTTTGTGCTGTGCATCTGCATGCGGAAAAAGATTGTTCAGTTCCCAGCGGTCGGCTTCGAGGGCGTAGAACTCGTGGTCGCCGGTCTCGCGGTGGACGTATTTCCAGCG
>CAZFZS010000003.1:0-61663 GCA_964523485.1 uncultured Phycisphaeraceae bacterium
GGATTGGCCTTGGTCGAGCCTGTGGCGATGGCGTCACCCGGTGGAATCGAGGGGGCGGGACGCGAAGCGTACGCTCGACGACCCAACTGAAAACGCAGATCGCAAGTTATCGCGATCAAAGACGACAGCGCGTTCACGTTCGGACAAAGCAGGCCGAAAACCTTCTTCGAAGCTCAAGCCGGTTGAGCCGCTCACGCTTTCGCCGTGGCCGCTGCCGCCGGGGATGGTGTCGGTTTCTGACGGCTCGAATCGGCCGCGTTTGTGGCTGCGGCAGGTGAACACGCCCATGAACCCGGAGGAGTTAGAGGTTTTGCGTGTCTGTGCCCAGCGTGGCCGGCCGTATGGGTCTGCCGATTGGCTGAACCGTATCGTGAGCCAGTATGGCTTGGAAGCCACCGTCCGGCGTGAGGGGCGGCCGAAGCGTGTGGGGTGAAAATTGCCGGACAAGAAAAGGTGCCAGAAACTTTTATATGCACATTTGCTCGCGACGACCTTTTTAAATTTGCATCTACGGGACGTCGCTTTATATATAGCCGTTAGGCCATTCGGGTGCGCACGGCGGGTCAAAACCTGGGAAATCGGGGGTCGTAGGGTGTCGATCGATGGCCACGGCGTGACGAATAGGCGTCGAGTTGAGTCAAGATCGGTCGATGGAGGCTCGACCTGAGCCGACTTGAGCCACTCTGAAACCGCAATATTGAGCGAATAACAAGGGTTGAGGGTGATCGCGGAAAAAGTCCGACCTAAGCGATTTTTATCTCTCGCTAAGTCAGGCATTTATATCTTTAAGCGATCTAAGTCCAAGTTCGGCTTCTGAAAATCGACTGATTTTGACTTTACTTCAATTTAAACTGAGTCAGTCTGGTGCGCGGGCGATTTCCAGCAATTCCGGGTCGGGGTTGGGAGCAGGACTGAAGATTCAGGTGGGGAGGGTGTCGAGTTCTTGTTGGACGGCTTGGACGAGGGGGGCGAGGGTTTGGCGGGTGAAGTCGAACTGGATGCCAGCTGCGTTGAAGAGTTCGGGCAGGGGGCGGGTGCCGCCGAGGGTGAGGCCGGTGCGGTAGTTCATGAGGGCGGTGCGGGGGTTTTGTTTGTAGTGTCGCCAGAGTTGGAGGGCGCCGAGCTGGGCGATGCCGTATTCGATGTAGTAGAACGGGATGTGGAACAGGTGGAGCTGGGCGTGCCAGCGTTTTTCGCGTGCGGATTCGTAGCCGGCCCAGTCGATGAGCGGGCTGGAGAATCTGCTGGAGATGTCCAGCCAGGCGGCGGTGCGGTCGGCGACGTCGTGGCCGGGGTGGGTGTAGATCCAGTGCTGGAACTGGTCGATGGTGGCGATCCAAGGCAGGACGCTGAGCACGCCTTCGAGTTGTTTGCGTTTGGCCCGGCCGGCGGCTTGTTCGTCGCTGTAGAACACGGTGTAGTGGTCGCAGCCCATCAGCTCCATCGCCATGGAGGCGACCTCGCAGAATTCGAGCGGGGCGTGCTGCAGGAAGACGAGCGGCTCGGATCGGCTGGCCCATTGGTAGTGGAAGGCGTGGCCGGCTTCGTGCAGCATCGTGTCGACATCGCGGTGCAGGCCCGCGGCGTTCATGAAGATGAACGGCTGCTTGCTTTCGAGCAGCGAACTTTGAAACCCCCCCGCCCGCTTGCCCTTGCGGCTGTCCAAGTCGAGGTTGCGGCCGAATTCGAGCGTGGCGAAATCGTCCGCCAACGCGGGATCGACTTTCTCGAAAATCTCCAGGCTGCCTGACACCAGGCGTTTCACATCGTCCGCGGGGAACGGCCGAAGCGGCTCACGGCTTTGCGGGTCGACCGCCAAGTCCCATGGCCTGAGCTTTTCGACGCCTATCGCATCGCGCCGCTGCTCGTACAGCCGATTCATCACGGGCATGACCTCGGCTTCGATCGCATCGGCGAAATCGTGGCAATGCTGCGGGGTGTAGTCGAATCGCTCCCAGGATTTCCAGGCGTAGTCGACGTAGTTTTCGCAGTCCGCATTGGAGGCGATCTGCTCGCGGAGCTCGAACATCTGCTGGAACAGGCCATCGATCTTCTCGGCGTCTTCCAGCCGACGGTTCGCGGTGAGTTCCCAAGTGGTCTGGCGGACGGAGCGGTCGGACTCTTCCTGAAAGCGAGCGAGTTGTTGGAGGGTGTACGTTTCGCCTTCGTAGTCGACGAGCATCTGGCCGATGGTCTTGTCGTAGTCGGCGTTGAGCTTGGTGACCCGGGTCTGCAGCGGGATGTTCGCTTCGCGGAACAGCTCGGCCTCGGCTTTCCACGAGCGGGTCAGGATGTCGTATCGGTTGGCATCGAGGTTGGGCAGGCCCGGGCTGTCGAGGTATTTTTTCTGCAGCTTGTTCTGCCAGGGCTTGAGCTTGGGCACGATGTTTTCGACCCAATGCAGGTAGGCCTTTTCAATGGCTGGATCGTCATTGTGGCAGGCGTAATCGATGTTGCGGCGGGCACCGAATTCGCCGATGACAGCCGAGAGCTCGGAGTAATCCTTCAGCCAACTTTCGATCGCTTCCGCATCCGGCAGATCGCGATCGGCGAGGTTTTGATAGAGCGGCTCGGCCTGTGACCAGTCGGCGGGGTCGAGGTCGGCGGGTACGAAATGTCGAACGGGGGCGGAGGAATCCATGGCAGGCAGTATAGGACGAGCGAGAATTGGGCTGGCCTCAAATGCAATGCGATTACGGTGGCCAAATCGCTCCGGCTTCGCACCCCTGCCTAGTTTGATGCGAGAAATGAATAATCTGACCTGATAATTGCTTCATTTTAAGAATTCTGTGGAATTCCCCTAGCAACGGTTGTAAGCTCAACTACAGCGTTCTATTTAACCATTCGTTCGAGCGCTGGAGAAAGGTTCAACCGATGTTCAGGATCACAGGGTCTCTGGGGGTTTTAGGATTATTTTTCGTTGGCTCGCTCGCATTGCCGGCTTCAGGCATCACCATTGGCTTTGAAACCGAAGACGACGGCGTTACACCGCTCATCACCGGCCAAATTGTTGACGACCGGGTTGACCCGGGCAACAAGGAATTCGGTAAGTACTTCACACTGACTTCCGAAAATTCGGATTCGCACCTCGGCTTGACCATCTTCGACAGCGATCAGCCCAGTGGGTTCGACGCGGACCTTGCCATCAACGCCGGCAACATCCTGATCGTGCAGGACCCGGACGTCTCAGGGCGGACCACCGGGAGTTCCGGTGCGGTGTTCGATACGCCCAACGATGCAGGAACTTATATCAACGAGGACAGCTTCCGCATCCGCTTTGATTTCCTTCAGCCGGTCGAGTTGCTGAGCATCACGGTGATCGATATCGATACGGTCGCCCTGCAGGTCACGCTGCTGGACTCAAACGCCTTCGCCCGGACTTACGACGTGCCCGAGGGGTGGACCACCGACCGCAACAACTCGCCGGGCACCGATGGGTTTAAGGTTCTAGACCTGACGACGCTGCTCCCGCAGACCCCCGAGGCTGGGGCTTCGGGCACGACCCCCGCCACCGCGACGCAGGACCCGCTGTTCGATGAAGAGGATGTGCGGTTCCTCTTCATTGACTACGTCGGGTCGGGGCCCTCGGCGGGCTTCGACAATCTCGAGTTCAACCTCATCCCCGAGCCCGGCACCGCTGCCCTACTGTTGCTAGGTTCATCGCTGATCGTCTGCCGACAGCGACGTCGGCGATAATTTTGGTTTACTTCAAGTGACGTGTGGTGCGGTTCGAAGACTCACCGGCACCCTATCGCAGATCGATCCAAGGCCTGATCCGCTGGAGCGTTCGGGGGCCGATGCCTGGGACGTAGTCTAACTCTTCGATGGTTTGAAACGGCCCGTGCTGCTCGCGAAAGGTCACGATATTGTTCGCGAGCGCCGGGCCTACGCCGTGAAACAAGCGGAGTGTGTCAGCGTCGGCGGTGTTGATCGCCACGCGGTAGCCGGGATCGGTCGGCGGCAGTTGAATCGCTGGATTTCGCAACCACTGCACGCCCACGATCAGTACCGCCATCGTGAGCACGACCGCAGCCAGTCGGCATCGCGTCGGTGTGATTTCAGGTGTTCGGATCGGGTTGACGTTTGGGTGGCTCAAGGTCGAATTCCGTCTCCGGGTCGGTCTTGGTATCCGGCTGCGTCGTGGCTGCTGCCGCGGTTTGAAGATTGCGTCGGAAGTGGGACAGGCGTTTGAATGAGCCTTTAGGTTGATGCATCGCGCTGACCAGGCCGGACAGGGGCAGCTCCGCTTCCTGGTGGTCGATCAGGTCCTGCCAAGCGACCGCTTCGACATAGGGCTTGCTCATCGCGATCTGGAAGGCAGCCTCCAGCCAATGGCCCTGCACAATGGTTGACCACGGCCGACGCCAATATCCGCAGTTGTCGTCAGCGGGCTCTTCCGAATCGGTTCTTGCAATCATCACGCTGGTCACCGGCTCGCTCGGCGCCGCGAGCGTGACAAACAACGGCTTGCCCAGCCCGGCAAATTGATCCAGCATCGAGCTGACCTGCATCAGGTCGCGGGTGTACTGCCCATCGACCGCCTGGCCCAGCGGCACACGCACCGAAAACGCATCGAACTGGATCGCCGACTGGATCAGCAGATCGACATACATCATCGGCGGTATCGAGCGGGGGTTGTTCGCGTAATACTCGCCGAAGGGTTGGCGGATCTCGACCAGCGTCGTCCCCTGCGGGTGCAGCTTCTTCACAAGCATTGTGGACATCCGCGTCAGGTCCATGAGCTGCTCAAAGTTGAACGAGAAATGGCTGTTGACATGCAGGCCGGACACGATGTTCCAAGCCGAGACGACGCCTTTGTACCGCTCGACCACTTTCTCGATGTGCTCGTAAATCAGGTCGCGAACCGTCTCGTAGTCGTGCTCCCAAATATAGAGCCAGTCCGGCAGGCAGCTCGGCTCGAAACTCACAATCGGCCCGGCGATCACCGCCTTCCGCGACTTCTGGGCCCAGTCCGCCCAGGCGTCCATCTGCTCCCAGTGGTAGGCATTCTCCTCCGGGGCAAGCGTTTTCCAGGGCGTGGGAAGCTGGACGTAATCAAAAGCCGCCGCCAACCCCGCCCGCAGTCGTTCGTCCTGGGCTTGAAGCGATACACCACAGCCCACCGGCGAGCGCGGCAACGCCCCCGCCTGCTTGCGACGATTCAGCAGCAACTCGGAGTGGGCCAACGCGAGTTCTTCGCTGCCATCCAACGCCGCGGCCAGGCTTTCGTCTGCGAGCTTGTATGCTCGGCTGGGCTCCTCGGCCTGATAGCACATCGCCTCGATAAACAGGCGTCGCGCCTTTTCGCTGCGACGCGAAACCGGATGGGTCTCGTCCAGTTCGAACATCGCCCAGTCTTCGAGCTTGGAGTAGACCACCATCAGCCGATGCCGAGCCAATTCCAGAGCCAGCAGATACGGCTCTTCACGTTCCGGCAGCAGGCAGGTCTGCAGCGTGAGTTCACCCAACTCGCCGACGGCATATTGAATCGATAATGCTGCGGACCCCGCTTCGCGTTTGTCACAGATGATCAAGCCGTCTTCGAAAGCGATGTCGCAACGCATCGCGTTGCCGTCAGCACCGGTGATATAGGTGTTGCGCAGCGGCCAACTTGAGGCGGGCTGACCATCATCGAAGACTTGAAACTTGAGCATAGTTGGAAGAGCTCGCGATGTCGGTCGTTTCCATCGGCCGCAGACCGATTATGAGCCGCCGAGGGAGCAATGGCAAACCCCCGCGCGTTGATCGGCCAGCCATCGGGACGAGCGACAACAGGACCGAACGAGTTATACATCTTGAAGTTTCTTGACGTTGAGGCGGCAAGGGTTTAGATTCAAAGGCTCGAATCCGGTGTCTCACGCCGCGTTCTCCCGCCCGCCTCGCCCCCTCGCCCTGTTGGAGTGTTCCATGTCGCGACCGCTTTCGATGCCGTTGAGCGTGCTGTTGCTTGCTGCTTTGTGCAGTGTAACTCTGCCGATATCGGCTCAATCCGCCGAGCCGGACGACCTCTGGGCCGACTTCGGCCATTACGTCCGCATCGCCCAGCCCGAGCTTGCCAGCCAGGCCGCGACCGCGTTGGTTGAGCAGACCTCGCCCGCCGAGTTGCTCGATGCCGTCGAGACCAGCCGATTCGACCAGCTCGGCCAACTCTTCCGCCGAGCGAAAGGCATGGAAGGTTTAGGCGACATTGCGGGTCGGCTGGAAAACAAAATACAGGAAGCGCGGATCGAGCGCAGCCGTGAAGAGCAGCGGATCGCCGACGACATCCAGAAGCTCGGTGAGGGTCAGCGTGCTTATCTCAACGCGACGCAGCGGCTGACTGCGGCTGGCCAGTTCGCTGCCCCGCAGTTGTTGGCGGCATTGAACAATCCAGAGATGGAATCGCTGCATGGCCCGATCCGACGGGCGATGGTCGAAATCGGTCGGCCGATGGTGCTGCCGCTCTCCACCGCCCTGCCGGGTCTTCAGCCGGACGTTCAGGGGCAGGTTGCCCTCGTGCTCGGCGAGATCGGCTACCCGCAGGCGATCCCCGCCCTTGCCGAAGCGCTGGCCGACGACTCGACCGATGCCGCCGCCAAGCGACGTATCGAAAACGCGCTGAATGATCTAATGAATCGCAATCGTGCGCCCTCCGGCCTATCGCCCGCGGAGATGTACCTTCGGCTGGGCTTGGAGCAGTACAGCAAAGCCTCGGTCGATCCGCGGCGGTTGGCGTCTTATGACAGTTCGAACCGCACCGGCGTCGTCTGGTTCTACGACGAAAACCTCACCGTCACCGGCAGCCCTGGCCTGACCGGCCTGGTCGTGCCGGGCGAAATCCTCGGCGATGCCCTCGCGATGCAGTCCGCCCAGCGGGCTTTGGAACTCGACCCCGCATTGGATCAGGCGTTGAGCCTGTATCTCATGGCGAACCTGCGGCGTGAAAACCGGCTGCCCGAGGGCGAAACCGATCCGACGTATCCGGACTCGCGGCAGGCCCCGAGCTACTACGCGATGGTGGCTGGCCCGCAGCGTTTGAGCGATGTGCTGGACCGGGCCTTAAGCGACGGCGATGTGCAACTCGCCTTGGATGCGATCGATGGCATTTCCAAGACCGCCGGCCGCGAGACGCTGCAACCGCTGGTGCGTGGTTTGAACTACAGCAATCGGATGGTCCGCTTCCGAGCGGCCCAAGCCCTGGCCGCCGCCCGGCCGCAGGAGTCGTTTGACGCGGCCTACCGGGTTGTGCCGACGCTGGCCGCCTCGGTCCGCCAGGACGGCGTGCCCTATGCCGCGATCTTTTCGACCAATGAGCAGAGCCGGAACGCATTGAGCAATGCCGCTTCTCAACTCGGTTACGAGCCGGTTGCTGCAGCTTCGGTGCCGGCGATCAAGGAAGACCTTGAGTCGATCCCGGGCATCGATCTGATGCTGGTGGAAGGTGAGCCATTCGATGTCCGCCGAGCGATCGATAGCTCGGCACTCGACGCGAAGCTCTCGGCCGCCCCGATTCTCGCGCTTAGTGGCACAGAGAACCAGACCCGCTTGGCCTCGGAATATGAAAACAACCTGCGGGTCACCGTCGTCGCGGTCGACCCGGGCACCGATGCCCTGTCCAAGGCGGTCGAGGTCGCACAGTCGCGCTTCAGCGGGACCGCGATCACGCAGGAAGTCGCGACCGAGTTGGCGTTGACTTCGCTGGCCCTGCTGCGTGATCTGGCGATTGAAGGCGGGTTGTTCGAGGCGAGCAATGCCCTTCCCGCCCTGCTCGAGCTCACGAACGATGAACGATCGGAAGTCGCGATCGCCGCGGGCGATGTGCTTTCGAAGCTCGACAACGCCCGAGCCCAGTCCGGTTTGGCCGAGGCTGCGGTGACGTCCGTTGGCGATGTGCAGGCTGCTTATCTGATCGACCTGGCCGAGTCCGCCACGGCGTTCGGCAATCTCATCAGCGCTCAGCAGAGCGACGCAATCCTGCAGTTGGTCAAAACCACGCGGGGCGATCTCGCGGTCGCCGCCGCCCAGGCTCACGGTGCCCTGACCCTGCCGACCCGCAACGCGGTCGAGCTGATTCTGAACGACTGATCTTGATGTAACTACGCTGCTTGTTTAGCAAGCCGCGGATGAGGCCCGGCGGATCCGCGGATTCGCAAAGCCTCATCCGCGGCATTTTTTCTTTGTGATTGATTCAGCTTACCGCGGCGACATCCACTTCGACTTTGATTTTGTGCTTGCCTCCGCCGAGGATCAGGCCACGCACCGGGCTGACGTCGCCGTAGTCCCTGCCCCAAGCGAGGGTGATGTGGTGATCGCCCACGACCTTGTTGTTGGTCGGGTCGAAGTCCAGCCAACCGAGTTTCGGGCAGTAGACCCCGACCCAGGCGTGCGAGGCATCCGCGCCGACCAGCCGCTGCTTGCCCGGCGGCGGAAGCGTCCGCAGGTACCCGCTGACATATCGAGCAGGCAACCCCCACGCCCGTAGGCAGGCGATCATCAGGTGGGCGAAGTCCTGACACACGCCGCTTCGCTGCTCGAAGACCTGCGCGGTTGGCGTCGAGACCGTGGTTGTCGTTGGATCATACTTGAAGTCTTTGAAAATACGCGTCGTCAGTTCCATCACCGCCTCGAAGATCGGACGGCCCGGCTTAAAGCCAGGCTCGGCATAATCACGTAAAGACCGCGACCCCGACGCCAAAGGCGAGTCAAACGTGTACTGATACGCATCCAACCCCTGCTGAGTCAGGTCGTCGGAAAGTAACCGCTGAATGTCTTCCCACGGCGTGCTGGCAGCCAAGGCGACCGGCTGTTTCGACTCGACCTCGACGGTCGCGCGTGAGGAGACGGTCATCTCCCGATGCCGCTGCTGCAGCGTGAAATGCGTCACCGGGTTGCCGAAGTAGTCCGACCGCTCGGTCCGCACCGCGGGTTCAGGCGTAATCGTCAGCGACATTTCCTTAATTTGTTGACCCGGGCAGTCGCGTAACTGCATATGAAGAAAGTTGTGACCCAGCGCGACCGGCTGGCTATAGGTGTAACGGGTGTCGTGTCGCAGTTCGTAAAGCATTGTGTTTTATCGATCGATGGATCGGCCCGAAACGGGGATCGTGATGTTGGGCAGCGAAGCGGCCGGCTGGGCGTGACTGAGGTACTGCTGAGTCAGATGCAGATTGAAACTCGGCAAAAGCCTGGCGATTTTCGACAACGCCTGCTCCAACGACTCGCGGAGTCCGGCCCGGTTACAGATCACCAGATGGTCCAGTTCAATCCGCCTGACGATATCGAACAGCTCACTCGCAATCCGCTTCGCGTCGTTTTCTGTTTCGCCCTCGTTCTGGTCGGGCAGTTCAGCGGCGTGGCCAGCCAAACGCATTAACTGAAACGCGATGCTCCGCGGGTTGGTTGAGTCGATCAGCAGCAGGTCGAGGACCGGCAAGGCGGAAAGCGTCGTGCGGTATCGCGAACGGTAAGTAATCGAGCTGGCGGTTACTTCGAGCAGGGCGTCGAGCGTGGGCAATTCATCACCGCGCGACTGGACCATGAGCGCCCGCAGTAATGCGGTGGTCATCCCGGCCCGCTCGACGTTTCGGCCCATGAGCAGGAAACGCCAACCCAGGCCATGGGTCATGCTCTCATGGCTCAGGCCGGCGAACGCGGAGAGCGGGACCATGAGCTGGTCGAGCGTGCCCAAAGTCGTCGTCAGATCGTCGGCCGATTGCGGGTCGTCCAGCAGTTCGGTTTCGATTTGTCGCAGCACCCGCCAGGTGTCGACGCTGATGCGGTCGCGGACGATCGAGCCGAGCTTGCGGGCGCTGAGGATCGCGGACGACAGGCTGTAGCCGCCTTTGGAATTAAACAGCAAGTCGTGCAGGTATCTGGAGGATCGCGTGTACTCATCAAGCGGGTCGCGGATCGGCCCGCCGCGCGGGGCGTGCTGATGGACGCGGTGGGCCGCCTCGAAGAGTCGCGGCAACTCCGGGCAGCCATCGGGGGAAGTCTCCTCGGTCAGCCGTTTGATCAGCGCACGTAATATGCGGGTCTTGCCCTCGGCCCGCTCGACGTATCGGCCCAGCCAATACAGATTGTCCGCGACCCGGCTGGTCGGATTCATTCCAGCTCGGGAAAGCTCGACGATGCCGGTCTCCGGCTGCAGCAGGCTGAATCGGCTGATCGGCCCGTCGGCCAAGACCCAGGCATCTTTGCTGCCGCCGCCCCGCTGCATCGAGACGATCATCGACTCGTCGGCGGAAGACACACGCACCAACCCGCCGGGCATCACCTGATAGCTGTCGCGATCCGCAGCAGCGAATGCCCGCAGCATGACATGTCTCGGGTGGTACCCACCGTCGCTCCAGACCGGCGCGGTCGAGAGTGAAACACTTTCCTGGGCGATGAATCGGTGTGGCTGTTCCTGAATCCGCTGGGATAGTTGTTCGCGGTCACTCGACGATAACGCTGCGCCGAAGATGGGCTCCATCCGGTCGCCGGCAAATGCCGCTTTGATGACCAGCTCCTCCAGATGCTCGAGCACATACGCCCGCTCGCTGGGTTGGCCGCACCACCAGGTCGCGACCGAAGGCAGCTTCGGCGATTGATCCAGCAGCGTACGACACAGCGAATCGAAGAACGGCATCAGTGCCGGCGTCTCCACAACCCCACTGCCTAACGCATTGGCAATCGTGACATGCCCCGACACCGCCGCCTGCACCAAGCCACTGACGCCGAGCGCCGATTCGTTGCGCAGTTCCAGAGGGTCACAAAATGCATCGTCGGTCCGCCGGAGGATGACATCGACCTGCCGCAGCCCGCCGAGGTTTTTGAGAAACACCCGGTGGTCGCGGACAGTCAGGTCGCCGGATTCGACCAGCGTAATCCCCAGGTAACGGGCAAGGTATGCGTGCTCGAAATATGTTTCGTTGTAAGGCCCGGGGGTGAGCAGCACGACGAACGGCTCGCGGTCGCCCGCAGGTGCCAGCCGTTGCAGCGTGTCGTTGAATTTGCCGAAGAAACGAGCCAACCGCTGCACACCACAGTCGCGGAAGATTTCCGGAAAGGTGCGGGTCAGCACGAGTCGATTTTCCAATGCGTAACCCGCCCCGGACGGGGCTTGTGTGCGGTCACCGATGACCCACCATTCGCCCTGGGGGTTGCGGGCGATGTCGACGCCGTGCATCACCAGGTGTCGATTTTGAGGCGGCTGGATGCCAGCACAGGGCCGCAGGAAATTCGGGTTGGCGAAGATCAACTCGGCAGGCAGCACCCCCTCACGCAGCAACCGTTGTGGGCCGTATAGGTCGGCCAAGACGAGGTTGTACACCTCGGCCCGCTGGATCAGGCCCTGCTCGATCCGCGACCACTGAGCCGCGTCGACCATCATCGGCACGGGGTCGAGCGCCCAGGTCCGCTCGGTGCCACGCGGGTCGCCGTAGACGTTGTACGTGATGCCGTTGTCTTGGATGACCCGTTGGGCCGCCTGCCATCGCTTGGTCAGCACGGCCGGGTCCAGCTTCCCGAAGCGATCCAGCAGCATCCGCCAATGCGGTCGCGGATCGCCATCATGCAGCCGCGCTTCGTCGTAAGCGTAACCCGACCCCGACAGCGGACCGGCTGCATCGAACGGTCCCGTCAGTGAATCATTGTCGGTGGAACCGAACACAGTCATGCATTTACATCTCAGCCGGGCCGCACAGGCGACACCAGACTAGCCGAGGTGCGATGAAAATGTCGGTTCGGCCGAGGCTAAAAATTCGACATCCCGGCAGTACAGACAGCCGCTGAACGTCACCGATTCAGGTCGAGCACCTTGGCTTGAAACGTCGTGATCGACTTATCCCAGCGCTTGGCCCAGCCTGCCTCATCGTCCTTGACCCGGTCACGCTCCCACGAAATCCGCACGATGCGGGTGTTGCCCTCGGGCGTGATCAGGGCGTATGTCTCGCCGAAGTATTTTTTTGTTTTGGTTTCTTCGCTGTCATCCTCGAGTTCTTCGATGAACACGCCCGGCGACGAGCCGAATTGGCCGTAAGCCGGCTGCGGTGATTTCAGGTTGGCCCCGATGACGATGCCCAAAGCGAGGACGGCGGCGGTGATCAGTGCGGTCGCGAGATGCGTGTTCATGGAAAAGCCCCTTGGATGTTAGAGAAAAGGTCCGTTGAGTAAACAGTATAAACAGACCTTCGGCTGCGGCGATAGCTTCGCCTCTAGCGAATCAGCCGGATTGCATCGTGCTGTCGTGGATCGCGAGGTCTTCGATGCAGCGGGCGACCAGCGCGGTCCAGCCGGTTTGGTGCGAGGCGCCCAAGCCCTGGCCGGTGTCGCCGTGGAAGTATTCATAAAACAACACCCGTCCCTCGGCGTCGGGTTGACACAGCGTGGTCAATCGCCGTTCGATCTCGCGTGCGGCCTGGTACAGCGTCATCTCGTTGCCCGAGCCGACGGGGCACTCGATGGTGAAGCCGTCGCCATAGAAATGGTGATAGCGTTGCAAGGCTTCAACGAGCAAAAAGTTAGTCGGGAACCAGACCGGCCCGCGCCAGTTGCTGTTGCCGCCGAACATGTGGGTGTCGGACGTGCCGGGGGTGTAGCGGACGGTCAGATCGTTGCCGTTGAGGTTCAGCGTGTAGGGGTTCGCTTCGTGGTATTTCGACACCGAGCGGATGCCGTGCGGGCTGAGGAATTCGTTTTCGTCCAGCAGGTAGCCGAGCACGCGGCGCAATCGGTCCCGGCTGGGCAGGGCGAGCATGAACATGTCCGATCGGCAGGCTTTTTCATCATCTTCGCTTTCGTGGGCCATGAAGCTGATGCGGTGGGCCAGGTCCTTGCGGTTTTCGAGGAACCAGTCCATGCGTTTCTTGAAGCCCGGAACGCGATCGATTTTTTCGCGGTCGAACACCTCGACCGCGATGAGCGGCAGCAGGCCAACCAGCGACCGCAGGCGGATCGGTCGGCCATCCGAGCAGCCTGGCTCCTGAAGCTGGTCGTAGTAGATGCCGTCCTCCTCGTTCCACAGCCCCTCGCCGCCGAGCTGGTTGATCGAGTCGGCGATGGCGACGAAGTGCTCGAAGAACTTGCTTGCCATATCGCCATACGCCCGGGCTTCGGGCAGGTCGCAGTCGGCCAACTCGATCGCCATCGCGAGCATTGTGTTGCAATAGAACGCCATCCACGCCGTCGCATCCGCCTGCACAAGATTATGCCCGCCCGGCAAGTCCCGGCTGCGGTCGAACACACCGATGTTGTCCAAACCCAGAAAACCGCCCGCAAACAGGTGGTTGCCCTGTGGGTCCTTGCGATTGACCCACCAGGTGAAATTCAAAAGCAGCTTCTGGAAACAACTCGCCAGGAAACTGCGGTCGCGCTCGCCCTTGGGTGCGGTCATTTTGTAAACCCGCCAACAGGCCCAGGCATGGACCGGCGGGTTCACATCGCCGAAGGCAAACTCATAAGCGGGGATTTGCCCGTTGGGGTGCATATACCATTCGCGCAAAAATTTGCCGAGCTGTCGCTTGGTAAAGTCCGGATCGATTCGGCAGAACGGGATCATGTGAAACGCGGTGTCCCAGGCCGCAAACCACGGGTACTCCCACTTGTCGGGCATCGACAGGATGTCACGGGCGAACATATGCGACCAGTCATGGTTGCGGCCGTCGTACCGCTGCTGCGGCGGCTGGGGCATGTCCGGGTCGCCGTCCAGCCAGACGTCGATGATGTAGTGGTAAAACTGCTTGGTCCACAGCAGCCCGGCATAAGCTTGCCGCATCACCGTTCGGCCATCGCCCTGCACCTGATCGGGCAACACAGCCTCATAAAACGTATCGGCCTCATTCTGCCGCTTTTCGAATTGCTTGGCGAAGTCATCGCCCAATGGTTTGGCTGGCGAGGCTTCATCGACATCGAACAGCCGCAGCTCGATCGTCTTGCTCTCACCCGCTTCGAGTTGCAGAACAAAATGGGCAGCAGCTTTTGTGCCATGCCGCTTCGAGTTCACCGCGTCCTGTTCGCCATCGACGATGTACCGGTGAAAGGCGTCCTTGGCGAATGGTCCGGCATTGTCCGAGCCGTATAGCCGCTTGAAATTGGTCTGGTTCTCGGTAAACAGCAGCCCCTTGAATTCGACGCCCTGCTGATCGCTGTCATCGTCGATATGCCATTGCCATTTGCCAAGCGTTTCGTGATCCAGCTTCACCGACTGGTCATCCATCGCCCGCATATCCGGCTTGAGCGTGCAGCCCTCGTGCTCGCAGCCCCACACCCAGGTGTTGCGGAACCACAGCGTCGGCAGCAGATGCAGCGTCGCGGCATCGGGACCGGCGTTGGTCGCGGTGATGCGAATCAATAAATCATTCGGCCCGGCCTTGGCGTATTCAGCGACGACGTCGAAGTAGCGGTTGTCTTGAAAGATGCCGGTGTCTTCGATCTCGTATTCCGCGTCATGTTTGTTCCGCCGGGCATTTTCGCGGACCAGGTCTTCATAGGGATAGGCCGCCTGCGGATAGCGATAGCTGGCCTTGGCGTAGCTGTGGGTGGGTGTCGAATCGAGGTAGTGGTAGACCTCCTTGACATCCTCGGCATGGTTGCCCTCGTGGCCGGTCAGGCCGAACAGCCGTTCTTTGAGAATCGGGTCTTTCTCGTTCCACAAAGCCACAGCGAAACAGAGTCGACATTGGCGATCGGTGAAGCCCAGCAGGCCGTCTTCACCCCAGCGGTAGGCACGGGAGCGGGCGTGGTCGTGTGTAAAGCTCTGCCAGACGCTGCCATCGGCGGAATAGTCCTCGCGGACCGTGCCCCATTGCCGCTCGGCGAGGTACGGCCCCCACCGCTTCCAGTTCTGATCGCGGGCCTGTTCCTCGCGGAGTCGGCGGTGCTCAGCGGTCTGTTTCTGATCCGATAGCTGATTTGGGCTGGTCATTGACCTACGATAGGCCCGTATGCCTGCCAGAGAATCCAGCCGTCACTCTTTTGACCAATACAAAGAAAAGCACAGAACCGGCAAGCCCAGGCCCGGCGGCCGGGACAGCCGCCGGGACAAGCCGCGCCAACGCGGCTTCGGCACGCTGTTGCACGCCTTCATCGATATGCTCGGCCCGCACGGCCTGATGCTCATCGCCTGCCTCGCCGCGCTCACGATCTCGACGCTGCTGGGTCTGGCCCCGCTTTATGCTCCGAAGATCGTCATCGACAATGTGCTGGGTGACGAAGCCTTGCCGGGGTGGCTCGACGGATGGTTGCCTTCTGCTGATCAGCCCAAGACGCTGCTGGTCGTGCTGGTGGTCGCGTCGCTATTGATCACGTTTACTGCGGTCGCCATCGGTCTGTGGGGGCGGTGGCATGCGACGCGGGTGAGCAAGCGGATGCAGTCCGAGGTGCGGCGAAACGCTTTCGAGCACGCCGCGGGACTGCCGTTGCACCGTGTCTACGACCTGAAGATCGGCGGGATTGCCGGGCTGCTCCGCGATGATGCAGGCGCCGTCGGCAACCTCGTGTTCGGCATGATCTACAACCCCTGGCGGGCAATCGTGCAGTTTCTTGGCACGCTGCTGGTGCTCATGTTTGTCGATTTCAAGCTGCTGCTGGGCGGGCTCTGCGTGCTGCCGATTGTTTGGCTGACCCATCGGACGTGGATCGCGCGGATACGGCCGATGTTCCGTGATGTGAGGCGGACCCGTCGGGTGATCGATGGCCACGGAAACCTTCGGCGGGATGCGCGTGGTGCGCGCGTTCGGCCGACCGCGCACCGAAGCTCGGCATTTCGTGACCCGCACGCACTTGATGATCCGCCAGGAACTGCACGCCTGGTGGTGGATGCGTGGGGTGGATACGGCTTGGGCCGTGCTGATTCCCGTCGCCTCGGCGGGGCTGCTGCTCTACGGCGGCTGGCGGATTCTCAACGATCAGGCCGCGGTCGAAGCAGGCCTGCTCGCAGCGGAGGCGGCGCTGACCGTCGGCGATCTGGTTGTGTTTTTGAGCTACCTTGCCGCCCTGCTCGGACCTATTGCCACACTTGCCGCGACAGCGACCAGCCTGCAGAACGATCTGGCTGCGCTCGACCGCACGATCGACCTGCTCGAGGAAGATCAGGAGATGCCCTCGCCGCCCGATGCGATCCAGGTCTACCCCGCCAGCGTGGATGGTCACCTGACGATGGACGGCGTTGCCTTTACTTATCCCAAGGCCGACACGCCGGTGCTCCAGAACATCGACATCGATGCGAAGCCCGGCCAAACCGTAGCTCTAGTCGGGCCGAGCGGTGCGGGCAAGACCACGCTGTGCAACCTTGTCGCCCGTTTTTACGACCCGACGGCCGGCAGCGTCAAGCTCGACGGCATAGACCTGCGCAAGATCGACGTCGCCAGCTACCGCACACTGCTGGGCGTCGTCGAGCAGGATGTGTTTCTCTTCGATGGCTCGGTTGCTGAGAATATCGGCTACGCCCGCCGCCACAGCACGATGTCTGCCGTCGTTGAAGCAGCCAAGCTTGCCAACGCCCACGAGTTCATCGCCGAGATGCCCGAGGGCTATGACACGCTCATCGGCGAGCGCGGCGTCCGCCTCTCGGGCGGCCAACGCCAACGCTTGGCCATCGCCCGGGCTATTCTCGCCGACCCCCGTATCCTCATCCTCGACGAAGCGACCAGCAACCTCGACACCGAAAGCGAACGGCTGATTCAGAGCTCGCTGCGCAACTTGATGAAGGGCCGAACCTGTTTCGTCATCGCCCACCGTTTGAGCACCATCACCCACGCGGACCAGATCCTTGTGCTCAGCCACGGCCGAATCGTCGAGCGTGGCAGCCATGACGAACTCATGCAGGCGGCCGGAGTCTATCGTGGCATGATCGAAATGCAGCTCAGCGATCCGCAACACGACACATTGGTCCCACAGACGTTCTAAAAAACTTTGGAGCCGACCACCATGCAAAGTCTTTCTGTTCAGCAATTGCAGGAAACGTCATCGTCGAATCCGGATAAGCCCAAGCTGATCGACGTGCGGAGTCCCGCGGAGTACCGAGCGGTTCACGTCAGATTTGCGGAGTCTCGTCCGCTGGATCAACTCGACCCGGATACGATTCGAGAACACTACGCACCCACCGAACAGCGGCCGCTGTACCTCATCTGCAAGTCCGGTTCACGCTCGCGGCAGGCGCAGAAGAAACTCGCTGCAGCGGGGATTGAACATACAGCCACCGTCGAGGGCGGTACCGACGCCTGGGTTGACGCGGGCTATGACGTTGAGCGTGGCCAATCGGTCATGTCAATCGAAAGGCAGGTAAGGATCGCAGCAGGCAGCCTCGTTGCCCTCGGCGTCGCGCTGGGCTGGTGGGCGTCGCCTTGGTTTTTGCTGCTGCCGCTGTTCATCGGCTGCGGGCTGGTCTTCAGCGGCATCAGCAACACCTGCGGCATGGGCTCGGTGCTGCTGAAAATGCCTTGGAACCGGTGACCGCCGCGGCTGGCAGCGATCACTTACTCATCAGGCCCTCGAGTTGTCCCGAGCCTTGCCGTGCTTTATCGAGCAGGCCTTTCAGGTCGGCGACGTATTTATCGAAGCCCTCGGGCAAGGTGAACCCGTCGAGCTTGCTCAGCCATTGTTCGGCGGTGTCAAGATTCTGCTCGTTGATCAGCGAACGGATCTTGTCGATCACCGCGGTGGCCTGGGTCGCGTTCAGGCTCGAGCCTTCGGAAAGGTCAAGCGACTCGACATCGACTTCGCTGGGCTTGGCAGCAGTTTTGGCTTCGTCAATGTCTTCCTTCGCCTGCTCGACGATGGAATCCGCTTGCTCGCCTAAACCTTCGGCTTGTTTCTCGACATCACCCGCGACCTTTTCCATCTCGGCTTCGGCGTCACCCGCGGCTTGATTGATGGTGTCGGCCAAACCCGCACCGGGCTTATCGGCATGGTCGTGGTCATGTTCATGATCGTGGCCTGCATGATCATGGTCGTGGTGGCCTGCCGACTCAGACATTGGCGATTCTGAATCGTCCGAACAACCAGCGATCGCAAACGTGGCGGCGGCGAATAACGCAAATGTAAAAGGGGTGTGTTTCATCTTGGTCTCATGGTGTGAGCGGGTGGGATGCGGGTCCTCAATCGAACAGCGTTGGTTTAGTATATGACGACACCTCATCGCTCGACATCGTGTTGCAGTGGTTTGAGGTACGGCCTTGGCTGAATGAGATCAACACATGAACTGGGACTTCCTGTCGCAACCGCCTTTCTATTACTTGCTGTTCATCGGCATGGCCGCGATGATTCCGCGGGCCCGCTATATCGCCGACCGCTTTGAAGCACAGAGCCAATCGCCAGACGCGCCGCCGCTCAAGCCGAACCTCGCGCAGCGGATTACGCTTTTTCTACCGGGGATTTGTGCGCTGTACGGCGTATTCCTGTTGCAGTCGATGATGGCAGGCGTGCTCCTGGTCGTCGCCTACCTGATCATGTTTGCGGGGCTGATCATCTGGTTTCGCGGTCCGGTTCAAGTCAAACCCTCATCAAAAAAATGATGAAGCCTTTGCATCCTGTCGATAAAAGTCGCGCAACGATGCGTATTAGTTGTTGACTTCATTTCATATGCATCGTTAAAGTGAACACAAGCTCCGACAGACGTCTTGAAAGGACACAACGCCATGGCGAAGAAGAAGGCTACGAAAAAGAAGGCCACTAAAAAGGCCACGAAGAAAAAAGCAACGAAAAAGGCTGCCAAGAAGAAGCCTGTTGCAAAGAAGGTAACCAAGAAGAAGGCCGCTAAGAAAGCGACCACGAAGAAAGCTGCTAAGAAAAAGCCGGCGACTAAAAAAGTCACCAAAAAGAAAAAATAATTGGACCGAAGGATCGGCCGTGGTGTGTGCCACGGCCCGGCCCGGAACGCCGCTCCGAAACAGGCGACCGGGCGAGCCAGTACCAAACAATTTGTCTCGGAGCTTCGCAACGAAGGCGACCCAGCGGGTCGCCTTCTTGTGTGTTGCAGCGTCAGTTTTCTAGCGCTCGCCGATCTGTTCCAGCAGCGTGTCCGCAGCGAGTGTGCGAAACACTTTGCCATCGTAAATCTCGCGAATCGCAGTAAAAACCTCGCGCTGGGCCTGGCGGTCCGGGCCTTCGGTCAGCAGCGGTTCGAGTGCGCGGTGCAGTTGATCCACATCGCCGAAGAACGGCACGAGCTCGGGCATCGCGTGAGGCTGCTCAATCGACTCGGCGATGATGTTCGGCAAAGCAAAGGTCCGCGAGTTGATCAACCAGCGACCGCCGAGTTGCCAGGCTTTACGACTGACGCGGTAGATCACCACGCTCGGCGTGCTGCGCGACGCCGCCTGCAATGTCGCGGTGCCCGACACGACCACGCCGCAATCCGCCCAGTCCAGCACCGCGCCCGCATCGCCAACGACCATGTGCATCCCCCGCGGCAAGCGTCCGCCGGGGCTTAGCCGAAGAATCTGCTTCTCCCGCTCCCGCCCCGCCGCGGCGACCCCTACTGCCAATCCCGGATAGCGGTGCCTTAGTTTCTCATAGAGTGCGAGCATTGTTGGCCAATTGCGCTCGATCTCTTTACTTCGCGAGCCGGGCAATAACGCCAGCTTCGGCTCGCCATCATGTGCAGAATCATCCGCCGACGCCTCACGATCGGCTTCCTGAAATAACGGATGACCGACGAATGTCGCCTCGACACCCCGGCTGCTGAACCACTGCACTTCAAACGGCAGCAGACACATAACATGATCGCTCAGCCGACGCATCCGGGCGATCCGCCAGGACGCCCAGGCCCAGAGCTGTGGGCCAACCAGATGCACGATCCGCGCTTCGGGCTGGAGCTTGCGGACCGCTTTGCACATCGACCAGTTCGCGGCCGGGCTGTCGGTTGGCACAAGTGCCGCGATCGGGTTCTCTTTCAGCCAAGCTTTGACCACGCCGACCCGCCGCAGCAACTCGCGGGCCTCGCTGACTGCGCTCAGCCCCATCTTGGCGTGCTCAGTCGTTTCTTCAATAAGCTCGGCCCCCGCCGCTTCCATCTTCGGCCCACCCAACGCCACGATCCGCCGATCTGGCTGGCGGGCTTTGAGCTCCTCGATCAGCCGGGCGGCCAACGCATCGCCGCTGGGCTCGAAGACCGTGAACAGAATGGCAGCCGCTTGAGACATGCTGATCAGTCTACGCGAACCCCGTGCGGGTCTGGGGTCGATATGCTTTACCGATGGGCGAAGTGAATCCCGAGATGCCATCCCCGGCCGCGACTATGCCAAGTGGTCGGACGCTTGCTGAGCGTCTTGAAAACGCAAGGCAAGACCTGCTCGAACTGTCAACACGCAATCGGCTGCTGCACACGCCCCGGCACCGCAGTCGTGGCCGATCGCTTGAACTCAAGCACGAAGATATCGATGGCGTCTTTCAGCTGCTTTTTGAGCAGCAGAAAACCATGAGCTTCGCGCCCGCCTCGGCGGAAGAGCTGAAGGCGGCTGAGCATGTCAAACGGATCGAAGCAGGATCGGCCGGGGCGATCTTTCAACCCGACCCCGATGAAGCAGTCGAGGCAGAACAGGAAGAGAACGAACCTAAGAAGATCGACCCCAAGCTGGGCACGTTCGTCGCGGACGACGACCTGCACCGCCGACTGCTAAGAATGTTTTACGACGCCCGCAGCAGCGAGCAGGAACAAGGCGTCAATACACTGTTTCTTGCGGTCGGATTTCTGAAGTGGTTTGAAGATGATCGCGATAAGCGCGAGCGATTTGCACCGCTGATCCTCTTGCCGGTCCAGCTCGAAAGGAAAAACGCCCGGACACGCTTCATCCTCCGGGCCAGCGAGGAAGATCTGACGACCAATCTCTCGCTGCAGGCGAAGCTCAAGGCGGAATTCAATCTGGACCTGCCGGAGCTGGCCATTGAGGAGGGCTGGTCGCCATCCGCCTATCTGTCATCCGTGCAACAGATGATCGAGGGCGTGGATCGCTGGGAAGTCCTGCCTGATGACATGGTGCTGTCGTTCTTCAGCTTCTCGCGTTTCCTGATGTACCGCGACCTCGACCCGGCGGTGGTCCTCAAAGAAACCGGCAACGCTTCGACCAAGCTGTTGCATCAACTGCTCAGCGATGATGGGTTCGCCGATCAGCAGGATGGTTCGCAGGATGACCTGCCATTGGAGGAGCGAATTGAAACGCGGGACATGGTGCATGTGGTGCAGGCGGACACCAGCCAGGCGTTGGCCATCGAGCAAGTCCGATGTGGCGGCCATCTGGTCATCCAAGGCCCGCCCGGCACGGGCAAAAGCCAGACGATTGCCAACCTCATCGCGACTGCGGTGAAAGAGGGCAAGCGGGTTTTGTTCGTAGCCGAAAAGATGGCGGCCCTTGAAGTCGTCAAGCGTCGGCTGGACAATATTGGCTTGGGCGAGATGTGCCTGGAGCTGCACAGCCACAAGGCTCGCAAGCGAATTGTGCTGGATGACCTTGAACATACGCTCTCGCTCGGTCAGCCCGCGAAGCCGACCGACGCGGATGTACTGGGCCAACTCGACGCGACACAGAAGCAGGTCAATCAACACGCCCTCACGCTTCACCGCCCGGTGGCACAGACCGGCATCACGCCGTTTCATGCCATTGGAGAGCTGATTCGATTGCGTGCACAAGGCGTGCCGCCCGCCGACTTCACGCTCGACCAGCCGCTGTCACGCGATGCCGAATCCTTGTCACAAGCGGAACAGGCGCTCGCGGCGATGCTGCAACAGGTCGGCGAGATCGGCCCGCCACAAGACCACCCCTGGCGTGGGACTATGCTCGACAGCATCCTGCCGATGGATCAGCAGCGGCTCAGTGAGTCGTTGCCCAAGATCATCGCCAAGCTTAAGCAAGCCACGGGAGATGCGGACCAACTCATCGAAGCGATGAACCCAGCAGCCGAGATGTTGCCACCCGCCACGGCAGAACTGGTCCAGCGATTGATCCATCGTGCCAAGCGGGTCGCCCAGGCCCCACCGCTGGATCGGCAAGCCATCACAAACGATGTCTGGCGGCAGCAGCGCGATGCATTGAATAATCTGGTCGAAGCCGGCCTGAGCCTGCAGGCCACCAAGCATCAACTCGACGGTCGCGTGGTCGATGCAGCCTGGCAGGCGGACCTCAGCCAGACACGGCTGGACATGGCCGCTTATGGCCGATCCTGGCTTCGGTGGATGAACGGGGCTTATCGTCGAGCCAAGCGGACCCTGCAAAGCGTGCTCATCGGCCCGATGCCCAAAGGCCTCGAAGCCCGACTCGCATTGCTGGACCAAATTATTGCCGCCCAGAAAAACGCCCGGGTCATCGAGCAGACCGACGCGGTCGGCCGATACGCCTTCGGCAGTTTGTGGGTCGGCCTCGACAGCGATTTCAAAGCACTTGGCCAAACCTGGCGGTGGGATGAACGCAACGCTACGGCAGGCGATGACGATGATTGCCGACGGCTGATCGCCTCCATCGACGACGCGACTTTTGATCGGCTCGATGAGCTTGCGCAAGCCTGCGAACGCTCGCTGCCGCCTGCGGTCGACGCGATGCAGAAGACGGCGGACACAGTCGAACTCGACACCGCAGAAGCCTTCGGCGTCGACGATCTGCTCGATGTGCCGATGGCGCAAGCGGCAGAGCGATTCGACCGCTGGCATCGCCAGCCCGAATCGCTTTCGCGGTGGATCGCTTATCGACGCAGCCGGGATGCCGCCCGGGACGCGGGGATGAGCGAGTTGATAAAGCAGATCGACTCTGGCGACCGCTCGCCGGAGACGGCCAGCGATGCTTATGCGATGTCGCTTTATGAAGCGGTGCTTCGGGCGACCTTCACCGACCACCCCGACCTCGCGCAATTTCATGGTCAAAGCTACGAGAAAACGCTGAATCAGTTCGCCGAGTTGGACCGGGGCCATCGTGCCTGGTCGAGATACCTTGTCGCGGCAGCACACAGTGAACACATGCCTCGTGCCGGCGGCGAGGTCGGACAGGTCGGCCTGCTGCGTCGCGAGTTTCAGAAGAAACGCCGTAACCTGCCGCTCCGCCGATTGCTTCAGGAGGCGGGGCAGGCGATTCAGTCCATCAAGCCCGTCTTCATGATGAGCCCGATGTCGGTCGCCCAATATCTCGAACCCGCCAGCCCGAATGCATTGGGCTTTGACCTGCTGGTGATGGATGAAGCCTCGCAGGTCCGGCCGGTCGATGCGCTCGGTGCGGTGTCGCGTTGCTCGCAACTGGTTGTGGTGGGTGATGACAAGCAGCTCCCGCCGACGCGGTTCTTCGACACGATCTTTGCCGGTGATGCTGAGGACACCGATGAGGCGGAGCTCGACACGACCGATCTCGAATCGATCCTCGGGTTGTGTACTGCTCAAAACGTGCCCAGCCGAATGCTGAGCTGGCATTACCGCAGCCGACACCCTTCGCTGATCACCGTCAGCAACCATGCGTTTTACGATGGACAACTGCATATCATCCCCAGCCCGAGTAGCGGAGCGGGCGATCTGGGTCTGCGTTTCCACCATACGACCGAAGGCCATTTCGACCGCGGCCGATCCGCGACCCACCCCGCCGAAGCACGCAAGATCGCCGAGGCGGTGATGCATCATGCGGAGCATGACCCGAAGACCACGCTGGGCGTCGGCACGTTCAGCGTCGGCCAGCGTGATGCGGTGCTGGACGAATTGGAACTGATGCGTAGGGATCGGCCGGACCTCGAGCCGTTCTTCGCAGAGGACCACGACGAGCCGTTTTTTGTCAAGAACCTGGAGAACATTCAGGGCGATGAGCGTGATGTGATTTTCATCAGCGTGGGTTATGGCCGAGATGTCGAGGGCGGGCTGACGATGAACTTCGGTCCGCTGAGCAACGAAGGCGGCGAGCGTCGGCTGAATGTGTTGATCACCCGTGCCAAGCGTCGTCTGGAAGTTTTCAGCCCTATCAAGGCCGAGGACATCGACCTGTCGCGCGTGTCCCGCCGAGGGCCACGGGTGTTCCGCACCTTCCTGCAATTCGCCCGCACCGGCCAGCTCGATACCGCGGAGCAGCAGGTCTTGCCGACGCTCTCGACGTTCGAACAACATGTCGCAGCGAAGCTGGAGGAAGCGGGTTACCGCGTCCAGCCCCGCGTCGGTGAGGCGGGGTTGTATGTTGACCTGGCGGTGGTCGATCCGGAGGATGAAGATGCATACATCTTGGCGATCCTCTGCGATGGGCCGGCCTACGCCGCGGCAGCCTCGGCGCGGGAGCGCGAGCTGAGCCGATCGGCGGTGCTGGAGATGATGGGGTGGCAGACCTACCGACTCTGGTCGCTGGACTGGTTCAATCGGCCGACCGAACAATTCGATCGGCTGGTGCAGGCGATCGAGTCAGCCAAGGCCACGACCGCCCCGCCGCGCGTCGAAACCCAGCCAATTGTCGAGGTGCAAAGAGAAGCCGCTGTCGCGCTGGACACGCTGGACCGCACCGACGGCTTACCGACATGTGCCTACGAACAAGCTCAACCTGGAAAACTGCCACGGCATGCGTTGGATGACCTGACGGTCTTCGAGCGGATCGATCTGATTCGACAGATCGTCGAGGCCGAGGGGCCGGTGCATGTCGAAGAGGTCGCCCGCCGAGCGGCGGATACGTATGACCAAAGGCTGACGCGCAAGCTGCAGGACCTGCTCGATCAGGCGATCGACTCGGCGGTCAGCAGCGAGAAAATTGAACTGGCAAGTGAATTTGCCGATTTGCCAGGCCGAGCGGTGAGCGTCATCCGCGACCGCAGCGAGGTCGCGTCGGAAGGCCTGCGTCGGCCCGAAGCCTTGCCCCCAAGCGAAATCCAGTTTTCGATCCGCCAGGTTGTGCGGACTTACGTCGGTGCCAGCCGCGACGAAGTCATCCAGGAAGTCGCCCGGCTGCTCGGTTTTACCAGCACCCGATCAGCACTCAAAGAGGTGTTGGAGCAACAGCTTCAAGTGATGATCGAGAAAGGCGAGCTTCATGAAAACGACGGCTGCCTTGGATTGAATGGCGAGAGCTGACGACAAACCGCTTACCGCTCGGCGGGGTCGAGAAACGTGCTCAGGCCCGGGCGGAACACGACCTTGTCGCCGACCACGACCAACTTCTCATCCAAGTGCATCCGCACCGCCTCAGTCAAAATGCGGCCTTCGAGTTTCTGGCCTTTAGATCGCACATCCTCCGCGGAATCGCGACCCACATCGATGTTGAACACATCCTGCAGGATGATCGGCCCTTCGTCCAGATCCTGCGTTACATAGTGAGCCGTGCAGCCCGCGACCCGCATGCCGCTCTCCCACGCCTGGTGGTAAGGCTTGGCGCCCGGGAAATGCGGCAACAGCGAGGGGTGAATATTGATGATCCGGTGCGGATAGGCCTCGACCAAATTCGGCGGGACGATCTGCATATAGCGGGCCAACACGATCAGGTCGGGCTTGAGGCGTTTGAGTTCACCCGTCAGCCAATCGAAGTGTTGCTGCTTGCCCTCGCTGGTCGGCCGATGATCGAAGCTCAGGGCCGCCTCCTTCGCGATCGGCTCGAGGTCCGGGTGATTGCTCAGGACACCCACCAGTGTCCCTCGGAACTCCGGTTGGTCGGCCGCATCGATCAGGTGTTCCAGGCAGTGCGCTTCCTTGCTGACGAGCACGACGACCCGCCGGCTCTTGCCTGCGTCGTGCAGCGTGACCTTGACCGCCATGCCGATGGCCTGGCCCTCTTCGAGCAGGCCGGTGATGAGCTCGTCGAGGCTGACATTCATGTCCGACAGGTCGACGAGCATGTCCATCAGGAACTGGCCCGCCGCGACCTGCTGCTCGAGGTCCAGGATGTTGATGCCCCGCTCAGCCAGCGTGGTCGCGAAGCGGGCGACCACACCCTTCTGGTCCGCACCGACGACGCTGATGACAGCCTTAATTGCGCTCATCGCGACAGTTTAACGCTTGCCCTCATTCCCACCCAAGCCGTGGATGAGGCTTTGCTAATCCGCGGATCGACAACTGACAATCCAACGCCTCCACTTTCCCGCTACGACGTATCACCCACCTCCTGCTTGGTCGTCTGCACCGCCTCGTTCTCGTGATCGCCCATCACCTCAACCCTTCGGCCAAGCTCATCGCGGACCCAGAACAACTGGATGGTCACCACGATGATGACCATCGTCGGCGTCGCCACCAGCACGCCCATGATCCCGAACAACACACCCAAGACCAGTTGAACCAATAGCAACAGTGCTGGCGGGATCGCCACCGCGTACCGCTGAACCATCGGCGTGATCACATTGCTCTCAATCAGCTGCACCCCGCCATAGACACCCAGCGTCCAGACCACCATCGACCCGCCCTGCTGCGATGCCAAGAGCACACCGGGGATCGCAGACACGATCGGGCCGATGTTCGGCACGAATGAGAGCAAGCCCGCAATCAAGCCCAACGCCCAGGGCATGTCCAGTCCCAGTATCCACAAGCCCAGGCCGGTGAAGACGAAGACGATCAGCATCGAAGTCAGCCGACCCAGCAACCACCACCGCAACGCCTTGGCGATATGTTTGATCAGCTCTCTCGCCCGCGGCTCGTGCTTGGGCGGAACCATGGCGAGCATGGCATGCCGGTAGATCTTCGGTGTCGCACACAGAAAGAGCGTGATCGCGACCACCGCCACGCAACCCGCCAAAGCGGCCAGCCCTACCTTCAACAAACCCAAAGCCTTGGACACCATCCACGATCGGCGGACGGGCATCTCGCCTTCGCCACCGTTTTCGGAACCCATGATCCAACGCCCAACGGGGCGGCGCTCCAGCCATTGCTCGGTCGATTCGATCAGTTGCGGCACCTGATTACTCAAGGCAACCGACTGGTGATACACCGGCGGGCCGACCAAGGTCCCAACGATCGTGCACACCGCCCCGATCAGGATCAGCAGCAACGCCAACGCCCAGCCGTAACGGATATGCAATTTATCTGCAATGATCTCTGCGACCCAGACCAGCAGACAGGTAAACGCGATGGCCAAGACCAGCGCCAGCCAAACCGTGTAGGTCTTCCAGAACACCCATAGCACGATGATGACCAGCAGCAACAGCAGCGCATCGGTCAGGCCCCAACGCCCCGTGAATCGACGACCTGACATCATCTTGCGCAATCTCGAAGCTCCGTCGGCATGATTTGATTGAGAACCGATGGCCAAGCCTGCCGCCGACAGCATCTGGCAAGCCCGCAAATGCCGTTGACACCGCCAGTTGACACTAGGCATCTCACGCCAGGAATTCACGCTCGCCTTGCAAACCCTCTCAATTCCGGGAAATCACCCCAGCCGATCCAGCGCAGCGATAAACGCTTGCATCGGCCCATCCTGTCCGGTCCAAAGTTCGAATTGGGCTGCACCCTGTCGAATAAACATCTCCCGGCCGGGGATCGTCCGGCAACCCGCCGCTGCGGCATGCGACATCATCAGCGTTTCGACGGGGTTGTAAATCGTGTCGAACACCAACGGCCGATCGTCGCCTGTTAATGCCGCAAACTGCTGCTGCGGGATCGGCGAAGCATCGACGTTGGGGTGCATGCCCACCGAGGTGCAGTTGATGATCAGGTCGAACTCGGCCGGGTCGCAGGCGTTCAGTGGATGGGCCTGCGCTTCAAACTGTTCCGCCAAAGCCTGGGCTTTATCGACCGTGCGGTTAAAAACCGTGACTTCGCAGTCGGCCTCCGCAAACCCCGCGACCGCCGCCCTTGCCGCCCCGCCCGCGCCCAGCACGCCGACCCGTCGCCCCTTCAATCCCTCACGCTCGATCGACCAGGCATCGCAGACCGCGTCGAGCAGGGCTGCGTAGTCCGTATTGCAGGCGTATAGCGTCCCATCCGGCCGCTTGGCGAGCGTGTTGGCGGCACCGATCGTCTTAGCCAAAGGCTCGATCTCACCGCCCTGCTCTTCGACTAACCGCAGGAGGTTCGACTTGTGCGGAATCGTGACGGAGGCCCCGGTAAATTGCAGCGATGCATCCTCCAGCCAGGACAGCACCGTCGCCTTGAAATGCTCGTACTCCGGCGGGATCCGCATGGGCAGGTACACGCCGTTGTAGCCCGTCGCATCGAAGCCCGCATTGTGGAAGGCGGGAGAGATGGAGTGGCCGACCGGGTCACCGATCACGCCGAACACTTGCGTTGCCGCGTCGATGTGGTCCCAGCGGTAGAGTTGCTTGAGCTCGGCCAACGTCGGCTGACCCGGTGCGGAGACGCTCTCTGGCTGATCATCAAGTGCTGCAAACGTCAACAACGCCCCGAACTTTTTGGCAAGCACGCGCGAGGCCAGGCCGAACTCGCCCATGCACAACGCGATGGTGGGCTTAAGTTTCCGCCGCAATATTTCAAACGCCTCCAGATTGTCGCGCAGCGAGCGGGCTCGCCAAGCGACTTTGATGACCCGGCAGGCTTCCGCCTCAGCCATCGCCATCACTCGCCGATCCAAGTCGCTTGGGCGGGTCTCGAAATCATGAGACGACAGCACCAATCCCGTGTTCACCGCCGGCCGCTGCTGATCCGGGTGGTCAACGACCAGCCCGACCTTCTGCCGCAGGTTGGCTGAGCTCTGGTAAGCCTTGAGTTCGACATCGAGGTAGGCCGGGCCGGGGTTGCCTTCGCCCAGCCCGGCATGTTCGAGCAGGCTGATCCGCGACTGCTCATCGCCGTCGAACTCGCCGCCCTCCCACGTCGGTCGGCAAGTGATGATACAAGGCAACGGCGAGTCGGCGACCAGTCGGCCAACCTGCTCGGGCTCATTGAACAGGTCGATGCGATATTCAACGAGATCGGCCCCACGCTCGGCGGCAATCGCAGCGCGGGCGTGGGCCGAGGCCAGCTCCTGCACAAAAATAGGCACAGCGATCAACGTCATCGCCGACAGCCTAACGCAGCAACCACGCGACTGCCCGCCCGGCCGCGGTTACACAACTCTTGGATGGTTAAGGCTTGAACTTAAGCCGCAGCAGCCCTGGTCACGCGATGGACGCGCGAGGCGTACCGGGCCGAGTCTCGAACACGGCCACGCAGGGCAAGATCGAGCTGTCGGCTGCGCAGTCGGGTCATCAGCAGATGACGCCGTTCGTGTCGTGGTTTCGGGGGGGTCATTCGTTGCATCACTGCCTCTCACTTCCTATATCAGGCATGGCATCCTGCCGAGTCGAACCCATACAGGCCTTTGCCCCTCATTATGGTGTTCGTCGGGGCAATTGGAAGCACGACTTGAAAATTAACGCAACTTTGCAGGTTTCTGTGCGTACCTTCACATTATCGCAACACAATACCCACGGATCGTCAACGAACCGTTGACGAAAGCACACTTGCTAAGATTGCTCAGCACCCCGGGCAGCCCTTCCACCGCCCCTGCTTCTGGCTTATGGCTCAACCCCCCGATCCCAACCCCACCCCGCTGAACAAGCTCCGCGATGAGCAATTACTGCTGGCTTATCGGACCGGCCGAACCGAGGCTTTCGAGGTCCTGATCCGCCGCTATCGGGCGGAACTGCTGAACTTTCTCACCCGGTTTGCCGGTGGCCGGGCGGCGGGCGAAGACCTGTTTCAAGAGACTTTTCTCCAAGTTCACATTTCAGCAGATAAATTTGACGTTGAAAAACGATTTAAACCTTGGCTTTTCACGATTGGCGCGAACAAAGCCAGGGACTACTTACGTAAGAACAAGCGGCAGCGGGCGATGAGCCTGTCTGCGGGGGTGGACCGGTCGCAGCCCGATGGGCCGGCCTTCGTGGACCTGATGGATGCGGGTCTACCCAAACCCAGCGAGATCGTCGCGGATGACGAGACCCGGCAGCGGGTTCGGCAAGCGGTGGATGAATTGCCGACCCATTTGAAGGAAGTGCTTTTACTCGCGTACTTTAACCAGTTTCCCTACAAAGAGGTCGCCGAGATGCTCAGCATCCCGCTCGGCACGGTCAAGAGCCGATTGCACGCCGCGGTGGCGACATTCGCCCAGCTCTGGAAAGCCCGAGAGGGCGATGTGAAACCGGATTGAATCGACCTATCGACTGCTTTTGAACCCCGCTTTATGACCGACCGTCGCGATAACCCGCTTGGATTTCCAAATTCAAACGACCCCGTAGAGTCGGGGGGCTGCCGGCTCTCGCCGGCGGATGCCGCCGCGCTGGATCGCCGGCTCGAACATGCAGCGTCGGTCAACGATGATTCAGACAGCGGGATCGCCCGGGTGCTGGCCCTGCTCGAGATCGAACGGCAGGCCATCGCGGCGGATCAAGGTGAATCGAAATCGGCGGATCAGTCGGCGGTCGATTCGACCTTGTCACGATTGGCGGAGATGGACCGGGCCGGGGAGCCTCGCGTTTTCGCCCTGAGCGAGGCCGATGCCGCAGCGGTGGATGCTGTTTTAGCAAGCGATCCTTCAGCCGTTGAGACGTCGGTCGACGCCGATCGGTTGGAAAGCGCGCGGTCTGCTTTCGGCCTATTGGATCAATTGCCTGCTGCTACAAATGCAGACATCGCAGGGCGGATCGGTGACGCGGAGCAGGATGACCTGGTCGGCCGGACGATGACCGCCGTTGCGGATGCCCGGCAGCGTGAGCGGTTTGCCCAGCAGGTACAGATGTTTGCCGACCCGCCCCGCAGCCTCGGGCTGGATTGGCGGCAGTTCGGCACGGTCGCGGCGGTGCTGCTGCTGGGGCTTTCGGTGCTGATGCCCGTATTGGATCGCAACAAGGCCGAGGCCCAGCGGGTCGCCTGCGCTTCGAACCTTGCCGCGGCGGGGATGGCGATGGCGGGCTATGCCGCCGACTCGCGGGGCGTGCTGCCGCGCGGGCCGATCAGTGTCGGTGACCCCTGGCTGAACGTCGGCCAACCCGACGCGCTCTCCCCCGCCGGCAACTTCCAGTCCAACTCCGCCCACCTGTTCCTTCTTATTCGCGAGGGCTACCTGCCGCCCGACCAACTCGCCTGCACCGCCAATAGTGACGCGGTCACCCAGCCGATCGCTTTGGGACAATTCGACTGGTCCAAACCCAGCGCCGTTTCCTACAGCTATCAGAACCAGTACACACCTCGGCCGCTGCGGCTGGACCGCGCCCTGCCCAGCCTGGCGATTCTTGCGGATAAGAACCCGCTGTTCGTCGCGGTCAACGGCCGTATCGTGTTCGACCCGCATCGTCAGCACAACAGCCCCTCGCAACTCCACAACGGCGAGGGGCAGAACGTGCTCAGCCTCGATGGCAACGCCCGATGGACCGCCGCCCCCCGTTTCGATGAGGATGTCATCTGGATCATCGCCAACAAGAAGTCGGGCTACGTCGGCAATGAACACCCCGCCGACGCGGGCCGCGACAGCTTCCTCGTGCCGTGAATGCGATTATGTCACAAAGCCGAGAGATAGCCATCCCTCGGCTTTCGCCATCATAATTTTTCCAACTGCTCCTTTACCTGCTGCAATTCCCGGTCGGCCGCCTCGCGTTGGTCGCGGGTCTGCTGCACGAGGTGAGCCGGGGCTTTCTCGGTGTATTTCGTGTTACTCAAACGGCCGTCGAGGGTCTTGAGCGACTGATTGAGCTCAGCCTGCCGCTTCTCGAGCCGCTGCCGCTCCGCATCGCTGTCGACCACATCGTGGATAAACAGCGTGATGCCGCTGACCGGCACTGCGGCGGCATTGGCGGGCTGCTCAACCTGCGGTCCGACTTCCGTGCCGCGGTAGTTCGCCATCGCCTGAGCGATCGGGCGATACCCGATCATCCGGTTGGCGATCTGGGCGGGCACCCGGCTGCTGACGGTGAGCTGTTGCTGTGGCGGGACTTTATGCTGGGCACGCACTTCCCGCACCGCCGAAACAATGCTGCGAACAAAGTCGAAATCCTCGACCGCCTTGTCATCTCGCAACGCATCGACCGAGATCGGCCACGTGGCATGGACCAATAATTCACTCGGTTCCAGACGCAGCCCGCCCAGCGATCGGCTGCCCGGCCGAGCCGCGTTGACCGCGGTCCACAGCCGTTCCGTAATGAAAGGCATGACCGGGTGCAACAGCCGCAGCGTCGCATCGATACAGGCCGCCAGCACCGCCCGCTGCTGTGGGTTGTCGTTCACCGTCGGCTTAATCGCTTCGATGTACCAGTCACACACATCCCGCCAAAAGAAGTCATAAAGTCCATTGGCCAAGTCGGCAAAGCGGTACTCCGCCAAAGCCTTGTCCGACGCCTGAATAGTTTCATGCAGCCGGTGCAAGACCCAACGTGACGGCAGACTCATTGCTTGGTCGGCTGTTCTTTCAGTGGCACGGGCGTCCCGCCCCTGGTTCCCATCTAAATACTGCAAAGCAAACCGCGTTGCGTTCCAGAGCTTGTTGGCAAAGCGCTGCCCCAGATCAAACTTCTCACTCGTGTTACGGGCCAGCGGCATCTCGTCATTCGGCGCGGCCTGACCCGAGGCCAACCCATATGACGACACCATCTTCTTCCCACTTCCGGGGGGGTATTCCTGGATCGGCGCAGCGACTTTCACGCCGCCCGAGCCGGTGGTGAACGTCGGCGTAAACGTGTCGCCCGAACGCGGGTCGACCATGTCCACCGGCATCCGCACGTCCTGCGTGTGCGTGGTCATCGACGCGAGCGTGAACCGCATCGCGTCCGCCCCGTGGCTGTGGATGATGTCCGCCGGGTCCACCCCGTTGCCCAAGGACTTACTCATCTTTTGCCCATGCCCATCCTGAATCATCGCGTGGATGAACACATCCCTGAACGGCAACCGCCCGAGGAAATACAGGTTGAACATCACCATCCGCGAAACCCACAGCGTGATGATTTCGCGGGCCGTGCAGAGCACCGACGTCGGGTTCCACGTTTCCAGTTCCGCAGTTTCCTGCGGCCACCCCATCGTCGACATCGGCCAAAGGGCAGAGGAGAACCACGTGTCGAGGACATCGGGGTCCTGGATGAAGCCCGCGGCTTCTAGTTCTGCGATGAGTGCAGGGTCATCCTCTCGTAGACAAATATAGACCCGCTCGTCATCTTCTACACGACAGCAATCTTCAGCATTTTCCGCTTTTCTGATTTCCTGCTTTTCCCCACTCCACACCGGGATGCGATGCCCCCACCACAGCTGTCGGGAGATACACCAGTCGCGGATGTTTTCATGCCAGTTGCGGAAGGTCTTTTCATAGCGGGATGGGGTGAAAGCCAGGCAATCTAAAGCCGGGGGATGGCCATCCCCCGGCTTTTCGAGGGCCCGCAGCGCCGCGCCGGCGAGTCGGTCGTCGGTGACTTTGACGTACCACTGGTCCGACAGATACGGCTCGATGGGGGCATGGCTGCGGTAGCTGTGGCCGACGGCGTGGCGGTAGGGTTTCTGGTCCGCGAGCAGGTCGTTTTCCTTGAACCAGCGGACGATGGAGCGCCGAGCGTCCTCGCGGGATAAGCCCAGCAACGGCTGTATGGCATCCTGATCGCAGTCGTCCCAGTCCAGCCAGCCGTGTTCGTGAGAGATGCTGGCGTCGGGGGCCATGATGTTGATGATCGGTAAGTCGTGGCGCTTGCCGATGTCGTAGTCGTTGGGATCGTGGGCGGGGGTGACTTTGAGGAAGCCAGAGGCCATGCGGGCCTTGCTGTCGTCGCTTTCCGCATCAGGGATGACGACATAGTCGTCCCCAATGATGGGGATCACTCGGCCGACGATGGGGAGCTTGACAAATTGGCCGATGTATTTCGCGCGGGGATCATCCTTAGGGTTCACCGCGACGGCGGTGTCACCGAGCATGGTCTCGGGCCGGGTGGTGGCGACGGTGGCGTATTCGCCGGTGGTTTGGCCCTCTGCGTCGCAGATCGGATAGCGCATGTAATAGAACTGGCCATCCACGTCCTGCATCTCGACTTCGTCGTTGGCAAGGGCGGTCTGGGTGACCGGGTCCCAGTTAACCAGGCGTTTGCCTCGATAGATCAGCCCATCCTTGAACAACTGAAAGAACGCCTCGCGGACGGCCTTGGCCCGCGTGTCGTCCATCGTAAACGCCTGCCGCTGCCAATCGCAGGAACAGCCCATTTGCTGAAGCTGCTCGGTGATCCGCTGCTCGTATTCATCTTTCCAACTCTGGACTTTTTCAATGAACTGTTCGCGCCCGCCCCGGCCTTCTGCTTCGTCAATCTTGTAGTCCTTTACCGATTTTTCGCCGGCGGCCTGCAGGCGTTTGTCAACGACGGACTGCGTGGCAATGCCCGCGTGGTCCGTGCCTGGAAGCCAGACGGTATTAAAACCCTTCATGCGGTGGGCACGGGTGAGGATGTCCTGGATCGTGTTGTTCAGGGCGTGGCCCAGATGCAACGCAGCCGTGACATTGGGCGGGGGGATAACGATGCTGTAGGGTTGACCCGGGTCGGTCGGCTCGGCGTGGAAGGCGTTGGCCTGTTCCCACCGCTCGGCCACGCCCGCCTCGACGTCGGCGGGGGTGTATTGCGGGGGCAGGGTCGGAGTGGCGGCAGTGGATTCCGGAGTGAATTCGGGGGTGGTCTGGCTCATGATGGAAGCTCGCCGCCAGGGGCGGTCGGCATGGGTGTCTCTAGTGAAAACTGCAGGGATACAGAGGCTGTCCGCGGATTCGCAAAGCCTCATCCACGGCTCGAGTGGGGGGTGGGTTGGGGGTCGGCCCCTCAGGGAACGGACACGCTGTATTGTCGGACGTGATAGCGGGTCATGGCGGGGATTGTAACGGGTCGAGGCGTTCGCGGTCACGCACGCCCAGCAGATAAAGCACCGCATCCAGCCCGAGGTTTGACACCGCCTGATCCGCCTGCCGCCGAACCAATGGCTTGGCGTGGAACGCAATCCCTAATCCCGCCCGCGCCAGCATCGGCAGATCGTTCGCCCCATCGCCCACCGCGATCACCTGCCGACGATGGATGCCCTCGATGGCGGCAAGTTCTTCTAGCAATGCCGCCTTTCGCTGCCCGTTCACGATCTCGCCGACGACTCGGCCGGTCAGTTTGCCATCGACGATCTCGAGTTCGTTTGCGTGGACATGGTCGAGGCCGAGCTTTTGTTGGAGGTACTTTCCGAAGTAGTTGAACCCGCCCGAGAGGACCGCGGTCTTATAGCCGAAGGCTTTGAGGTTTCTGAGCAAGGTGTCGGCCCCTTCGGTCAGCGTCAGCCGCTCGGCCACCCTCGGCAGTACCGCGGCGTCCAAGCCCTCGAGCGTTGCGACCCGCTGACGCAGAGATTCATCGAAGTCCAGCTCACCCCGCATCGCTGCTTCAGTAATCGCCTCGACCTTTTCGCCGGCTCCAGCCTCTTTCGCCAACTCGACAATCACCTCCGCCTGAATCAACGTCGAATCCATGTCGAACACGACCATCCGTCGCGACCGCCGATAGGCATCGTCCCGCTGCCAGGCGACATCGATGTCCAGGTCCTGGCTGAGGTGCATAAAAGCCTTGTGCATCGCCGGTTTGTCGGCCGGCTCGCCGCGCAGCCAGAATTCAATACAGGCACGCTTGGGTTGGCCGTCGTCGATGCGGGGCGGGCGGCCGGACAGGCGGTGGATCACATCGATATTCAGCCCCTGGTTCGCAATGACATGCGTCACCGCGGCAAGCTGTTTCGCGCTGATCGATCGGCTGAGCAGGCTGAGGATGAACCGCGGCCGACCTTGGCGATTGACCCAGTGGTCGTAGGCGTCGTCGCCGACGCGGGCGGATTTCATGCGTAGGCCGAGCCGGTCGGCGGTCGATCCGATGATGCGGAGTTGGTCGGGGTGTTGATCTTCCGGGGCCGACAGGCGGGCCATGATGCCCAGCAGCAGCGACTCGTGAATGACCGCCTGGTTGAGGTCGAGCACCGCAGCGTCGTGCGTGGCCAAGGCATCGGACAACTCGGCGGTCAGGCCCGGGCGGTCTTCGCCGGTGAATCGCAGCAGGTAAGTCGCGGCCATGGCGGGGGATTGTAACGGTGGGGTTGGGAGTTAGGAGTTAGGGGTTAGGGGTTAGGGGTTAGGGGTTAGGGGTTGGGCATCTTCCGGCTCTCGGCCCTTGGTATCAAGATTCCGACTTCCGAATTCCGAATTCCGGCTTCCGAATTCCGATTACAGGGCTGCCGTTTCTGATCGACTGAAAGCTCTTTCGCGGCTAAGCCCTAAAATCACCTCATGGCTCAGCGGCGTTTCCATTACGAGCAGGCGTTTGAGCATTACCTGCGGGCCCATGCGATTCCTTATGTCGCGGTAGACGAGGCGAAGCGGGCGCTCAGTCGGCAGGATAGGTCGGACCCGCTGGCCGAGTTACCGGTGAAGCTCAAGAGTTTTGACTTCGTGGTGTATTCGGACAAGGGGCCGAACCTGCTGGCGGATGTGAAGGGTCGGAAGCATGCTGCGATGACCGGCCGATCGCTGCAGAACTGGGTCACGCGGGACGATGTGAAGAGTCTGACGAAATGGGCTGAGGTGTTCGGGGAGGGGTTTGAGCCGGTGTTCATCTTTATGTTCTGGTGCGACGCCCAGCCGCCCGATGCGCTGTTCCTCGAGGTGTTCGAGCATGGCAAGCGATGGTACGCGGTGCAGGCGGTTCGGCTGAGCGACTACGTCCAGCACATGCGCGACCGCTCGGCCAAGTGGGACACCGTCAGCGTCCCCGCCAAGGCGTTTACCGACATGACGCGCACGCTCGGGTCGATGCTGTAGCCCCCGGAAATTTTGAAGATTTTGGCCCGCCGTACGCTCACTATAGGCAAAACGGCTGTTTGTCCGATAAGCGGTTACCGTCGCATTCCGCGCCGCGACGGCCCTTTGCGGAGCGACAATATGACCATGCCTGCCACCCGAACCCCCCTGCTGCTGTTGGCCGTTTCTACATTTGTCCTGCTCGGTTGCGAACCCGATGCTACGGTCGAGCCCGCGATTCAACCGACCGCGGCCGACTTCCAAGCCGAAGAAGAGCATCTCAAGCGGGATGCCCAACGCCGCGCCTTGTCCGGCGTGACGCTCGCTTACGAAGCGGTCATCCTGAACATGGCCAACGCCGAGCAGCCCGGCTACCAGGCGATCCGCCCCCGCTTCAAGGACGGCGACCCGATGCCCGAGTTGCACCGCGACACCCGCCGGGCTCTGCCGATCGAGACCGGCCGCTGGCTGGACGCCGCGATCACCGGCGATGGCTATTTCGTGATCGACGCCCCCGCCGGCGTCCCCGCCGACGAGGCCTACACCCGCATGGGCCACTTCTACATCAGCGACACCAACGACCTGGTCGTCGGCTCGCCGGACGGCCCCCGCGTTCGGCCACGCATCGTCTTCCCGGATGAATACCGCAGCATCTACCTCTGCCCCGACGGCGCGGTCGAAGTCGTCATGCCCGGCCAAACCCGAGCTGCCAAAATCGGCCAACTCCAGATCGCCCGCTTTGCGAATGATCAGGGACTCAAGTCCAGCCGAGAGGGCATCTTCCACACCGGCCCGGAATCCGGCATCGCGATCTATGGCCACCCCAACACCGACGCCTTCGGCAAGCTGCTCCAGCACCACCTCGAAGGCTCGAACGTCGATGTCGTCGCGGAACTGCTCGAACTGCGACGCCTCAAGGACTACGGCCAATCGCTGGGGCAGTCGCTGGGGATCGCGACGATCTTCGATGCCGACCCGCCGGTGTCTGCCCAGTCCGTCCTCCGCCCGTCCTCGGCCGGCGTGATGGTCTATCAAGGCCGCTGACCGCATCCCGCAGCCGCAGGTGCAAACCCGCGGCCGTCCTACGGTATACTGCTCGACATGACGCGGCATCTGACGCCAACTCGACCCGTGATTATTCGGCCGTCCACGCGGTAGGCCGAACGCTTCAACTTTGAAACGAACGACCCTGCCGCAAGGCGGGGTTATTTTTTTAGTAAGCAGTATGCAGTAGGCAGTAGATCAATAAGACGTTGCTCCTTCAAGAACTCAACCCAATCGCTTGCGGGTTAGCGCAAACCATAAAAACCATGACCGACGCCCCGAACTATAAAAAGACGCTCAACCTGCCCGCGACCGACTTTCCGATGAAGGCGAACCTCGTGCAGAACGAGCCCGCCTCGATGAAGCGGTGGGACAAGCTCGGGCTGTACCAGAAGCTGCGTGAACGCGACCATCCCAAGGGCCCGTTCGTCGCCCACGACGGCCCGCCCTACGCCAACGGTGACATCCACCTCGGCCACCTGCTCAACAAAGTGCTCAAAGACCTAGTCGTCCGCAGCCGATCCATGCTCGGCTACGACTGCCCCTACACGCCCGGCTGGGACTGCCACGGCCTGCCCATCGAACACAAGGTCATGCAGGAGATGCAAGGGGCGACGCGCAGCGATGACGACCCACTCACCATCCGCAAGAAATGCGCGAAATACGCCAACAAATACGTCAAGACCCAGTCCAAGCAGATGCAGCGGTTACTCACGCTCGCGGATTACGAAGACCCGTATCTGACGATGCTGCCCAAATACGAGGCCGGGGTACTCGAGGTTTTTGCCGGCATGATCGATAAAGGCTTGGTTTACCGCGACCTCAAGCCGGTGCACTGGTCGATCGATAACCAGACCGCATTGGCCGAGGCGGAATTGGAGTATTACGACAAGGAGGATACGAGTGTCTATGTCCGTTTTAATCTAACGAGCCGCGACCGTCAGGGAGCGGTCGGCTCCAAACCAGATGACGACAACACCTCGCTCATGATCTGGACCACCACGCCGTGGACTCTGCCCGCCAACCTCGCGGTCGCGGTGCATCCGCGAATGGAATACGGCCTTTACAGCCTCGCTGATGCCAAGGTCTGGATGGCGATCAGCCTCGCTGAACAGGTTGCGAAAAAACAAGGTCTCGACATCGGCGAACCGCACGAAATCGTCAAGGGTGAAGCGCTCGTCGGCCTGACCTATGAACACCCCTTCATCGACCGACAAGGCAAAGTCGTCGCTGCCGAGTATGTCACTGCCGAAGACGGCACCGGCCTGGTCCACACCGCACCCGGCCACGGGGCCGAGGACTATCAGACCGGGCTGCGCGAAGGTCTGGATGTCTATTGCCCGGTGCGTGGCGATGGGACCTATGACGACACCGTCCCCGATTGGCTGCAGGGCCAGTCGATCTGGAAGGCGAACGAGAAGATCGTCGAGCGTCTCCGCGAGTCGGGGCATCTATTTCACAGCGAGCGGTTCACCCACAGCTACCCGCACGATTGGCGAGGCAAGAAACCCGTCATCTTCCGCGCGACCGAGCAGTGGTTTGTGGCGGTGGACAAGGAAATCCAAGCCGTGGATGAGCGAGGCCCTTCCGAGGGGGCGAGTGAATCCGCGGATCGCTCACTCCGCGACGCCGCCCTTGCTGCAACCGAATCCAATGTCGATTTCTTCCCGGCCTGGGGTCGAAACCGGATGCGGGGCATGCTCGAATCCCGCCCGGACTGGTGCGTCAGCCGACAACGCGCCTGGGGCCTGCCCATCCCGGCGTTTTTCAATACAGAAAACCAGCCGCTACTGACCGCTGCCAGCGTTGCCACTGTTGCAAAAGTGTTTGCCGAAAAAGGCAGCGACAGCTGGTTCTACATGGAACCGCATCAGTTGCTCGCCCATTACGACTGGTCCGACGAACCCCAATGGGTGCAGGATCTCGCGAAAGCCGAGGGATGGCCATCCCTCGGCGTTGCCGCGGACACCAAGCTCAACAAAGGCTCCGACACCTTCGATGTCTGGTTTGAGTCCGGCAGCTCATGGAACGCCGTGCTGCGCGAAGCATGGAGTGACAAGCAGGCTCGCACCGCAGACGGTGCAGCTTATCCGGCGGACCTCTACCTCGAAGGGTCCGACCAGCACCGCGGGTGGTTCCAGCACTCGCTGCTGCCAGCCTTGGCCGTGACGGGTCAGGCCCCCTTCCGCGCGATCCTGACGCATGGCTTCATGGTCGACAAGGACGGCCGGAAGATGTCCAAGTCCGGCGGCAACGCGCTGAACGTTGATGACCTCCTGAAAAATTACGGGGCAGATGTCTGCCGATGGTGGGTCAGCTCGCTGAACCCAGACAACGACATCAAGGCCGATGCGAGCTTTTTCAAACTCGCCGGCGAAAGCTACCGCAAAATCCGCAACACCCTCCGCTTCATCCTCAGCAACCTCGGCGACTACGCCCCCCCGGAAGATGGGCAACAGCATCGGGACAGGCTGAAGAGTATCGAGCCGACGCATCTCGAAGCCTGGCTGCTCGACCAATTCAATAACCTCAGTGCGCAAGTTACCAAGGCCTACGAAAACTACGCTTTCCGCGAGGCCCATCTCGCGTTGTTCGACTTCTGCAACGATACGCTTTCCGCGGTGTACCTCGCTGCCGTCAAAGATCGGCTGTACTGCGACACGCCCGATGCCCCCCGCCGCCGCCGAGCACAGGCGGCGCTCTACGAAGTCGCTGATGGGCTGACCCGTCTGCTCGCGCCGATGCTGCCGCACACCGCGGATGAAGCCGCAAGATCCCTGCCCGGCCGCGGCAAAGATTCGGACTACTGCGTGCACTTGCAGACCGTCGATCAATCGGCGAACGAATCCGCAACAGCCGATGATTGTTGGCCAGCGCTGATGCAACAGCGTGACACTTGGCTGAAAGCTCTCGAATCCGCCCGACAGGATTCGGACCTCGACAACCCGCTCGATACCGCGATCAAAGCCGGGGCGTCCGACTTGAGCCTCGACGGCTTTGAAACGGACGACCTGGCCGACCTCTGCGGTGTCTCGCGATTCGGCCATGACAATGAAGCGAACGATGCGGCTATCGAGGATCTGCGCGAAACCCCACGTTGCGACCGCTGCTGGAAGCGCCCGGCTGATGTCTCACCCCGCAGCGACGGCGGCCACCTCTGCAGCCGATGCGCGGCTGCGGTTGGAATCGCCTGATTCAGTCAATCTGAAACAATCGGCAGCGCATCAACTGCACCCCACAACCGGCCGATGAAGAAAGTGGAGGCTGCCGCTGCGCAGAAATGCCATGTCCATCACTTTTCGAGAAGCTCGGCCGAGTGAGATCGACGACGCGGTCGAGCAACTGGGCGATGAAGCTGACACCTTGAGCCAAGGCGATATCTGCCGACAGCTTTGCGTCATCGCGAACGATCCGAAGAAAGCGTTGGGCACAGCCGTGGTCACCCGCAACGCTGCGGACCATCACCGCATCCATATTGAACTGCGCAAAGGCTCAAAGCCTGACCTCGCCCGCGATCTGGTCGGTCGTGCTTTAGGCAAGGCCGCGGCGCAGGGCATGTCGATCCTCGCGGTAACCCTGCCGGATGTCGGCAAGGGGCCGACCGTCTGGGAGTCGGCCGACTGGTTGAGTCGGCTGGAAGAAGCAGCCTGATTTTTACCTCGAAAACCCTGCCGAGCCGCTTCATCGGCGTAACGGTTATGACGATAAAACCGGTGATGACGCAAGCCCACCCGCTACGACTGACGCCCGACCCCGTCCCCGCAAATCTGTCTAGGACGCCCTCGCGTTCCGGCTCGATCCGTGGTATCGAGGCTTGCCACAACTTGAACGCCGATGAAGCCATCGCTCAACTCATCGAAGCGATCGATGTCTTACAACACCTAGACGCCGATCAGCTGTCAGAGAACCATCCGCAGACGACCCGAAAATTGACCGAGGCCAGCCGGTCGCTGTCGCACCTCGTTCATGAGACACGCAACCGCTCGCCACACCTCTCAATCCAGCGGCCCGATACGCTAAGCACCGCAACGCTTTTGGATGCGGTGAACCACGCGATGAGCGTCTACGGCCCGCCGATTCGCCAACGGCATATCGATCTGGTCAGTCACCTCGACCCCGGCCTGGTCGACCTGCCCGCTGGGCCAATCTATACCGTTTTGGCCAACGGCTTCGCAAATGCAATCCGAGCCATGGACGCGATGGAAGACACCGCTTCAGACCGACGCATCGAGCTGAAGATCTTCGCGGATCGATCGCGTGTCTTCATCAAACTCACCGACACCGGCTGCGGTTTATCGCCGCAACACACCGATCGGCATGGCCAAATGCTGCCCGGCCACCGCGCGTGGACCGGCGGGCATGGCATCGGCCTGGGCGTCTGCCGACAGATCGCCCGCGAACTGGATGGTCAACTCTCACTCAGCCACGCTGACCCGGACCACCCAAGCCGAGGCGCGACCCTGACACTCAGCTATCCGGTCGAGGCTGCACAAGAGGCGGCCTGACATGTCCGAATCAACTGAGATTCTGATCGTCGATGCAGACAGCCGTGTGGCTCGGGCCATGGCCGCCACGCTCCAGAAAGCGGGTTTAAGCGCGGATGCTCGAAGCGATGTCGCCCGGGTTTTAAGTGAGTTGGATCAGCTTGAAAACAAAGTGCGACTGCTCATTCTCGAGGCCGACCTGACCGGCCGATCCTGCGATGAATTGCTGAGCGATCTGCGGCAGCAACACCCGGATGTCGCGGCGATTGTGACCACCAGCTTCGGCCGGGTGGAAGCGGCTGTCCACGCGATGCAGTCCGGAGCCGAGGACTATCTGGTTAAGCCCATCACCGAAGCGAAAATGATCGCTTCGGTCCATCGCGCATTGGCTCGGCAAAAACTTGTCGAAGGCCTGCACGACCTGAGTCCAGATCAAGGCAGCGAAGCCGAAAAAACCTCGCGTCAGAAGTCGCATTCAAACGTCGCTGAAAATCAGGACTCAACAGAAACACCGCTCCAGGTCGACGAACAACCTCACTCGCTGCAACAAGCGTTGCTCGGACCCGAGAAACAGATCATCCGGGCCGCGATGGATCGCAACGACTGGAACCGCAATGCCGCGGCCCGGGAATTGAAGATCGATCGCACGACGCTTTACAAAAAACTTCGCAAGTTTAAGCTCGATCGACCTGATGACTTCGCCTGAGTATAAATTGCGATTGCTCATCAACACGCCCCCCCATTCACCCGATAGTGAAGGCAGGAGCGGTGTTTATGCAAGTGGAATCGGACTGCCATCACGACGAAGACCTGTCGCCCGCCGCGACGGATACGACTCGGCTCTGGCTGTCGGATCGTCAGTGGATGTCGATCCTCACGATGATTGAGCGCGGCGATGCACCGCCGCAGGCCGATGAAAGCTTCACGTTGAGCCTGCCCGGCGGCGCGGGAGATGCGACCGGCCACCGCGCTCATCCGCGACATGCCGCCCGGTTTCGCTGCATCATCCGCCTTTCACCGCCGACCGAGTCCGAGGCGACCGACAGCGATACGGAATCCGCAACGGACCACGGCACCTACGTTGTCTGCAGCCGAAACATCAGCCCCGGCGGCGTCGGTTTCGCACACCACCTGCCGATATCGCCAGGCACGAGATGCACCATTGCCCTTCAGCCGAAAATCGGGCCCGGCATCGTGGTTGCCGGCCGAGTCGCCTGGTCGCGTGAAGATGAGACCAGCAACACACCCGTCCACCACATCGGCGTGACCTTCGATCGACCGATCGAGGTCGGGCCATTCCTGACCGCCGCCTGATCCCTGCGAAAGCTCCCGATGGCCCCTGCCGATCTGCCCCAGCCCGCAAACCGTTCGCTCGACGCCGCCGAGCAGACGCTGAGCACCTACCTCACCGAAGAACATTGGCGGGCCGCGATCGCGCGGATCAATCAGACGCCCACCGCTTTACTCACGACCGACCGCCGCGTCGATCTCGATCGAATTGAGCAGCACCTGAGCTGCCTGCTTCGGATCGACCAAGGCGATGAAGAAGCCACAATCTTTCTGGTCCGCACACGTAACATCAGCGATGGCGGACTTTCCGTGCTGCACGGCGGGCCGATCGACCCGAATACGCCTTGCGTTGTCGCGTTGGAAGCGGCTGCCGGCCGTGGGCTGATTCAACGTGCGAAGGTGGTCTGGTCCCGCAAAATCGAAGGCAATCCGGCGGGTCTTCCCGAAGCCTGGGAGATGGGTCTGCAGTTTGATCGTCCGATCAATGCAACGCAATTTCTCGGCCGATAATCACTGTCTCGGCCGTTTAAAAAGCCGTTTTCTACCGTTCAGAGCTTCCGGTTGCACGATCTGGCCCGATCTGCCGATTCGCGCTTATTCAGCATCCGGATCACGACGATAAAGCTCGTGTCGGCCTCGCCCCGGCCGCGTCCGAACCCCCGAACCATCACCCGCAAGGCAAACGCATGGAACTCGACCAACTGCTCAAAGCCGCCCTCGACATGGGCTCGTCCGACATCCACCTGATCTCGGGCCACCCGCCGATGGCCCGCGTGCACACCACGATGACCGCGCTCGACTTCCCGGTCATCACCGCCGAGGGCGCGATGCGGATGCTTAAAAGCATGTGCACCCCCGAGCAGATGAAAGTCTTTGACAAGATCAAGGACTCGGACTTCTCCTATGAAATCCCAGGCCTCGGCCGCTTCCGTGTCAACGCACACTCCCAGCGCGGCACGGTCGGCATCGCGCTGCGTGCGATCAAAACCGAAATCCCCCCGCTGGCCGACCTGAACCTGCCCGAAGTCATCGGCCGACTGACCTACCTGCCGCGCGGCCTGGTGCTTGTCACCGGCGACACCGGCTCGGGTAAGTCGACCACGCTCGCCGCGATGATCGACGCGATGAACAAGCGCTATCACAAGCACATCATCACACTCGAAGACCCCGTCGAATACCGCATGCTCAGTGACAAATGCGTCATCGAGCAGCGCGAGCTGGGCATGGACACGCCGAGCTTCGCCTCGGGCCTGCGTCACGTCCTTCGTCAGGACCCGGACATCATCCTCGTCGGCGAGATGCGTGACCTCGAAACCACCGCCGCCGCCATCACCGCGGCCGAGACCGGCCACCTCGTGTTCTCCACGCTGCACACCGTCAACGCCTCGCACACCGTCGAGCGGATCATCGACATGTACCCCGCGGATCAGCAGAACCAGATCCGCTCGATGCTCGCCAACACGCTGCAGGCCGTGGTCAGCCAAACCCTGTTCCGCCGCATCGACCGCAAGGGCATGGTCCCTGCCGTCGAGACGATGCTGTGTACCCCCGCCGTCCGCAACCTCATCCGCGAGAACCGGGCGTTCGAGATTCCGAACGTCATTGAAACCAATCGTAACCTCGGGATGAACAGCCTCGACAACGCGATCGCCGAGCTTTACTTCAACGGCATGATCAGCCGCGAAGACGCGATCGCCCAGGCCGCCTATCCCGAGAAACTCGAACGTGCATTGGTGGCGTAAACCGGCAACCGGTAACTGGCCGGCAGCCGATTCGATTTTGTGACGCGTCAAATGAACCAGCAAGACCAGGGAAAAGGATTGGCCAGCGGCCAGTTGCCAGCAGCCAGAGGCTAAAGACATGCCCAACTATCGATACCAAATGCGAACCTCCGGCGGTGAGAATACCGTTGGCACGCTTGCGGCCGACAACGCCATGGCCGCGGCGCAGATGCTTCGCGCCCAAGGCAACACCGTTCTTCAACTCACCCCCGTGGCCGGCAGCGGTTCCGGCAAATCGTTCAGCGAACGACTTAAAGACCTCAACTACTCGTCCGGCCCATCGCAGAAAGACGTGCTGAACTTCACAAGCCAACTCGCGGTCATGATCCGGGCCGGCATCAGCCTACGAGCTGCGCTTGAAGGCATCGGCGAACAGACCGAAAACGCAAAGTTCAAACAGATCATTTTTCAGGTGAAACAGGACGTCGAGTCCGGCAAGCCGTTCTCCGAATCGCTTGCGAAACACCCCAAGCTTTTTGGCCCGCTGTACATCAACATGGTCCGCGCCTCGGAGATGTCCGGCTCGTTCAGCCAGATGCTCGACCGGATTGCAGCCTATCTCGCGCAGCAGATCGAAACCCGCTCGATGGTCGTCGGTGCGATGATCTACCCCGGCGTAATTGCCGGCATGGCGATCAGCGTCACGATCTTCCTCTTGACCTTCGTGCTGCCCCGCTTCGCTGCGGTGTTCGAAGGCAAGGAGTCGGCGATGCCCATGCCGACCATCGTGCTCATGAACCTGTCAGCCTTCATGGTCGTGTGGTGGTGGGCCGTGGTTCTGGCCATCCTCGGCCTGGTGCTGCTGTGCTGGTTCCTCAGCAAGACCGAATCCGGCGGGTGGTGGTTCGACCAGATGAAGCTCCGCGTGCCCATCTTCGAGAAGATGTTCAACGCGCTTTACATCAGTCGATCGCTGCACACGATGGGCGAGCTGGTCAATGCCGGCGTGCCGATGCTCGACACCCTGGCTATCACCGGCGAGATCTCCGGCAACCGCATGTTCCGCGGGATGTGGCGGAGCGTCTACAACTCGGTGAAACAAGGTAAGAAAATCGCCCAGCCGCTCTACAAAGCGTCGCTACTTCCCAAGGCTGTGATCCAGATGGTCGCCGCCGGCGAGGAGTCCGGCAAGCTCGGCGAGGTCCTCGACGAGGTCAGCGTCTATTACTCCAAACGGCTGCGCGAAACCATCAAAACCGTTACCAGCATGATCGAGCCGATCATGATCGTGCTCATGGGTTCAATCGTCGGCTTCATCGCGATGGCCATCATCCTGCCTATCTTCAAGCTTTCGACGCTGGTGAAATGATTTTTGATTTTCGAATAAGGATTTTGAATTGTTTACTTAATTCTTGAGTATTGCCACGGATCAGTCAGCATGTTTTGCAATCAAAAATCCTCGATCGAAAATCGAAAATGTCGACAACGCCGCCGGGCCGGCTTCACCCTGATCGAGGCCGCCCTTACGACCGTCATCATCGGTACAGGCGTCCTGGCCATCGTCGCGGCTCAGCAGGCGTATCACATCAAAAACGACTGGGCCGCCCGCACGGGTACCGCTCAATTGCTTGCGAACGAACTACGTGAACTCACGCTGTCGCTGCCGCATCACGATCCGATCACCGGGGCCACCAACCTCGGGCCTGAAAGCAATGAGTCGGCGGGCGTCACGGACTGGGACGACTTGGATGACTTTGCTGGCACGGTTACTGCGGGCTTCGGCACGGGTACGACTTTCATCCCGCCGATCAATGCCTTACGAGAAAACCTGGCCGATCTGGACCAGTGGTCGCAGGTCATCCGTGTCGAAAACGTGCTGCCTGAAAACCTTGATGCCGCTTCGGACGAAACCCAGGCATTAGGCACGACCAACATGATGCGGGTCACGGTCGATGTGATGTATCAGGCCCACCCCGGCGAGAACGCCGAACCGGTGACAAGCCTGACCTGGGTCGTGCCGGAGTGATTGTATTGTTGATTTTGGATTGCGGTGGGGTAATGAAACTGTGAGGCATCAAGAGCTTGCCATGGAAATTTTACTTCAAAAATCCTCAATCAAAAATCAAAAATCTGCACCGCGTCGTCGCGGTGCGGCCGCGGTCCTCGCCATGATGTTCATGGTGATTTTCGGCAGCCTCGCCGCTGCGATGGCCATCGTTTCGCAAGGCAACCTCCGTACCGCGGATACACAGATCAAGATCAACCGGGCCTTGGCCGCCGCCGAGACCGGCATGGGGCTGATGGCCTATCGCCTCGAACTCGCCGCCCAGGGCGATCCGACCGACCCCGCGAACTTCCCCGGCGTAATCACCCGCGACGGGTTGATTCATTCTGGCAACAGCGACGATGCGGACGGCAACGCTTACGACCTCTGGTTCGGCACGGCGACGGACAAAGGCATCGTTGATTACATGATCGATTTGTTCTCTTCCGACATCCACTACGCTGACCCGTTGCTGTCGACACCTTATACCGAAGACTACGCGACCGACGCTCACGGTCGATCCGTGAAAATCCTGCGCATCGAGCCGATTCAACTTGGTAGCGAAGCTGCACAGTTCCAGGCAGAACTCGTCCCCCATCCGCTGCTGGGTGAAGACTACGACGACCCGAAATACGACCGCCCGCCCTACGACGGCTCGGACCCGGAATCGGGGATTGATTGGGATGTTTCCGCGGCTGAGCCGTTGGACAGCCGATTCGTACGCGTGAAAGTCACAGGCTTTGATGGCCCACCCGGCAACCGCATCTACCGATCGATTTCGACGGACTACAAGCTCGGCAAGACGATTCCTTACGCGATCCTGTCACGCAGCCGGGTTATGATCGGCCGCAACGTCATGATCAAAGGCAACATCGGTTCGCGGTTCATGGAAGTCGATCTCGACAACGGCCACCCCGTTCAGATGGAATCCGACTTCCGCAACCTCAGCAGCGACCTGAACGTCCTGCTCGACGACCTGGTCGATTTCCTCTCCACCAATGACTTGGACGGCGACAACCGCATCGCGGTCGCCAGCAGCAGCGAGACTAACGGCCTGAGTGATCCGGAAGCCGACGACATCGACGGCGACGGCTACATCAATGATTTCGATCTTTTTCTCAGCGAATTCGATGACAACGGCGACGGCCAAGTCACGATGATCGAGATGACCGACAACGCTGACGACCCGATCACCGGCGAGCAGCTTTTCGAGTTGATGGACAGCTTCGGTAACAGCAATCGCGATGGCTACAACGACGGCTTCATCGATGCCAACGATTTGTACACCAAGATCAAAGGCGAGATTTCCATTCTTGCAACCGCATCCGATTGGGAAGACGGCGCAGCTGGCGGAAACTACCGCGAATTTTTGCAAGGTTCAATCGACTCGTCTTACAACAAATCGCCTTTGACTTTGGGTGACCCAGCTTTGGATACCCATAGTTACGAAGCAGGAAACTTTAATACGAAGTCATTCCACGATCTGACAGTGGGCACGATCGACAGCCAAGCCGGCACGGCAGCGAATGACCCTTCCCAAGCGATGGTCGGGCCGGATGGACAGGCGAATCGCGTGGAAGAAGTGCCGTTTGGTGCGAAGTACCCTTACGACTATTACGAGCGTCCGGTCTACACGAACATGGTTTTCGAGAACGTGAAAATCCCACAAGGAACCAACGCATTGTTCGAGAACTGTCGATTTGTGGGTGTGACTTTTATCGAAACCGAGACGTCCAATGGTGGCGAGAATTATAACTACGCCGGCATGTGGGACGACTCCATGGGCACGGAGAAGCACCCTGACAAATTTGTGACGATCGACGGTTCGGAAGTCTGGGACACCAAGACAATTGCCAACAACATCCGCTTTGATAGCTGCACGTTTGAAGGTGCCGTGGTCAGCGGCGATGCAGACGGCTATCAGCCAACGCAATTCGCCCACGTGCGCAACAAGGTGACGTTCACGGGCAACACGATTTTCAATATCGAGAACGCACCGACGCTCAGCGACGAGCTTAAGGAAAAATACAGCCGAAGCGCGATCCTGCTGCCGCATGTCTCGGTGGAAATGGGTACGTTCGTCGATCCCTACAGCGGCGGCGAAACGGTGGAGCTCTCCGGCACGATTGTTGCAGGACTGATCGATATGCGTGGCCAGGTCGATATCAACGGCTCGGTCATCACGACCTTCGAGCCGATCAGCGGCGTGGCGCCAGTCATCGGTAATTCGAGCCCGCAATTCAATACGACTCTGGGTTACTTCTCGTCTGACGCCGGCGACTTCGAGGCCGAGCTACCGACGACCGGTATGGGCAAGATCAGCATCACCTACGACCCGACCCTTGCCTTGCCCGACGGGATCAACGGCCCGATCGAGATCGTACCGATCGCCTCGACCTATGAAGAAGGCGGCAAGTGATTTTTGATTTTTGGATTTAGGATTTTCGATTGAATCTCCGATCCTCTTATTGAACCAGTTATGCTAAAAAATCAAAAATCCTCATTCATAATTGGGAAATCGGGCCAGCGTCGCTGTCGCGGCCTGTCGCTGGTCGAGATGCTCGTATCACTCGCCATTACCGCCCTGCTGTTGACTGCGACGATGGTGGCCATCGATGCATCCTTTAAGGCCTATGCGGTCGCAGCGGAGTCGGCCTCGACGCAGACTTCGACTCGGCTGGTGACGAACCGGTTGATGACGATGATCCGCACGAATTACGCCCACGGGCCAATCTACCCCGACACGCTCAACGGAGTGGTACTCGATGGCGACACGGTGACAAGCCCGTACATGCAGATTATCGACCGCAACGGCGATCTGATTACGATCGAGTATGACTCCGTGCTACAACAGTTGATGTATACCCGCGACCCGGGGACCGGCACGATTACGACTCAGCCGATCATTGGCGGGGTAACCGAAGCGGAGTTCACGCTCAAGCGGCGTCGCGATGATGACGGGGTCTGGGTTTTGGAGCGGGGCAGCGTGGACTTCACGGTCCAGCCGGACGATGACGCGAGCCTGGAGATCGAGGCGGGCAACATCCCACCGGTGCGGGTGGTCGCATCGACCCGGCCGCGTAAGTTGGATTGAGCAGCGACGAACCGACGTCCGATGTCGCAAATCGGACCGGTGATTTAGTCGCTCGGCTAAGCGGTTAAGCGTTCTTATCCGTCAGTGCGAAGTTCTTTAATCGCAGAATTATCGTTTTGTAACATCTGTGACGATTGCCAATCGTTCTTTGTGAGTTATCGAACACCTGTTGTTGGCTTTCCTCTCAAACGAATCGTAGTTTTAAATCGTCCCCGGTTGGTTCGTGGGATGAACGGTCGCGAGTGGCGGCCACGATGACCGCTCCTAGCGAGAGAGAAAGAAGGAAACCATCATGTACAAGAAACTCACCTGCACCATGGCACTCGCCGGTCTGATGACGCTGCCCGCGATCGCCGACACCACGACCATGGAACTGACCGGCACGATCCGCGACTTCACGACGGACCACCCGGACTTCCAGAACCCCAACAAGAACTTCGGGGTCAAGACCGGCATGGTCGAAGACACGCTCGATGCCGACGGCAAACCCGTACTCAAAAGCTCCAACGGCACCCGCGGCATGGTGACCAGCGTCGAGTCGCACCGCCAATGGTTCCGCGACGTACCGGGCGTCAACATCGCGCTGCCGCTGACCATCACGCTGGAAAACTCCGACCCGAGTCGGCCGGAGGTCTTCATCTTCGCCCGTGAGAAGCAGCAGCCCGCCCCTTACAACTATTTCTTCCCGATCGATGGCAAAGGCTTTGCCGATTGGGCCGATGGTTCAGGTCGTCATAACTTTTACTTCACTTATGAGCTCGAAACCGAGTTCACCTACACCGACCCGGCTGAACGCGACTACCCGATGACGTTCAAGTTCACCGGCGACGACGATGTGTGGGTCTTCATCAACAACAAGCTTGCCTGTGACATCGGCGGAGTGCACGGCCAGGCCAGCGATGAAGTCAATCTCGACGACGAGGTAGAAGCCCTGGGCCTGGAAGTGGGCGAGACCTACAGCCTCGTCTTGTTCTTCGCGGAACGACACACCACGCAGTCCAACTTCCGCGTCGAGACCAGCCTGACACTCGTCGAAGTGCCGCCGACCACGATCAGCCCGCTGTACGACTGAGCTTCAAAGTAATTTCAAAACCCTGAAAAATAAATACTTAGACAACGCCGTCCTAATGGGCGGCGTTGTTTTGCTTTACCGAAAATTTTCCGTATTTTCTAAGTATTAATACCAGTTTTAGGTGATTTAGCCTAGAATGGGCAACAATTGGTCGTTCAAATCGGTCAAATCATGCAAAGATTGCAGCGGCAACAATGACTGTTGACACCCAATCGAAATCGCTATCCCTAGCGTTCAAGGGAGGATTGGTCAGCCACACCTCGGCTGGGCTGAACGTCGATCACGATGCGCTGATTCAATTGATCGCTGCCGGCGGCGTTGACAGCCATACCGGGCCGGAGGGCATCGCGGTTGCTGATGCGACCGAGCCTGACCTGCCGCTGACACAGGTCAGTGAGGGATTTTTAAGACTGACCGGCTACAAACGAAACGAGGTCATTGGCTTCAATTGCAGGTTCCTGCAAGGCCCAGCCACCGATCAGCGATCGGTCGACTTCATCCGCCGCGGCCTGGAGTCGGAACGGCCGGTCGTGGTGACGCTGCTGAACTACAAAAAAAATCAGGTGCCGTTCTGGAACCGCCTGGCGATCAACCCGGTTTGGGACAGCGATGGGCGATTGCGATATTTCGCGGCGGTTTCGATGGATGTCACCGCCCTTCGGCAGGCCGAGCAGCATCAGCAACTCGCGATGATTGAGCCGGACGAAGAAGGTTATTACGACACCGCGATCAGCCAGTTCCCGCTGTCGACGCAGCTTTCGGGCGTGGAAGAGCTCGCAAATCAGCAGCAGTCCGAATTGCGTGATTTGCTTGCGACCCTGACCCATGAATTGCGGCGGCCGAGCCTCAGTTTGTCGGGTCTTCTTAAGCTCATTAAGGCCGACGCTGGCGATGCGATGAACGCGGATCAGCATGAATCACTTGACTTGGCTTTTAAGGAATCGGATCGGATGCGTCGGCTGATCGATCGGCTGGGCGAAATGCTCACCGTCGAAGAAACACCGCTGCTGCCCGAACGGATCAATCCGAGCCAACTTATCGACTCCATCGTGTCTTACCTGCAGCCATTGAGCAAGCAGTACGGAACGCGGATCATGATCGATGAAACTTGCGATCAGAGCGTGTTCGTGAGTCGATTCCAGGTTTCAGAAGCGATCACGAATCTGATTAAAAACGCGATCATCCACGGCAGCGCATGCGAGAACCCGGAAGTGCATATCCGCTGCCAGACCCCGCCGGGCTCGATCCGGATCGAGGTCATCGACAACGGCCCGGGCGTCCCCGAAGCGATGCAGGATCGCATCTTCGGCCTGTTCAGCCGGGCAACCGCCGATCCGGATCGACCCGGCGACGGCATCGGTCTGGCCATCGTCCGTCGGCTGATTTCCCGCGTGGGTGGCACGGTGCATCTGACGTCCAAGCCGGGCGAAGGCTGCTTATTTGTATTGAATTTCCCTGTCGAGACTGCCTAGTCTCCAGCGTTAAACGGAGTTACACGAAATGCTCATCATCGAAAGGACGCTCGGAAGCGTCATCAGAATCGGTAGCGACATCCGCATTAAAGTGCACGCCATCCCCGGCTCGCGTCGCGTCCGACTGGGCTTGGAAGTGCCCGGCGGCACACTGATCTGGCGAGAAGAACTCGGCCAACCCAATAACGCCAAGCCCGCCGCTGCGCCGAAAAAACAACTCAATGTCCTGATCGTTGAAGACGACGCCGCCCACGCCCACCTGATCCAAAAGGGATTCAAGATGGCGGGCTCGATCTCCAGCCAATGGGTCGGCAGTGCTGAGGAAGCGATGGACTACCTCCGCGACGCGGCGGGTACTGACCGTGAGCCGAACCTGATCACACTCGACCTCGACCTGGGCCTGGGCAACCTTGACGGCGTCGAATTGCTGCAGCAGATCCGCGCCGAAGAGCATTACGCCTTGCTGCCCGTGGTCATGCTGTCCGGCGCCGCTAGTGGCCGCGACGTCACCGCGGCGATGACTGCGGGCGCGAATGCGTTTCTGAATAAAACCGACGACTACGGGGAATTCTGCAACCTCGTCATCCGTGCGGCCGAGTTCTGGCGACAGGCCCAGCCCTCCACTCAGGTCCCGGCCGAGTAGGGCTCGATTGCTTAACGCCTCGAGCTTGCGGTGTTGCCTCTTGAAATGCCGATGACGCCTCAGACTGTAAAATCAGGGCATGAAAGGCAGCGAACTCGACCGGGATATCCAGCTGTTTCTCGCCACCTGCCGAACCGCTGCGCTGGCGACGGTGGATGACGCGGGTCGGCCTCACGCCGCGAATGTCCAGTACGCCTTGCGGGACGGCATCGATCTGCTCTGGGTGTCATCGCCGAGCTCGGCCCACAGCCAACACCTGCTGGCCCGGCCCGACGCGGCGATTACCATCTACGCCCACCAGGACGACGCAGCCAATATCCACGGCCTGCAGATGCACGGCTCGGTCCAAGCCATCGCAGGCGACACGCCGGAGTGGAACCGGGCTTGGGAGCAGTACACCCGGAAATTCGCGTTCGTCGCGTCACACCCGCAATTCGCTGAGGCGGTACGGTCGCAGGCGTTCTACCAGTTCAAACCGAGCTGGCTCCGCTGGATCGACAACCGCCGCGGCTTCGGCTGGAAGCATGAGGTGGATTTTTCAGCAGGATGACAGGTTTGTCATCTTGTCAAAACCCGCTCAACCGCGTCAAAAATCACCTCAGGTTCCGCCATCCGACCCGCCCCGCTTGTCCGGCAGGCCTGCCAACCCGCGTCCGGGCCGACCTCCGTCAGGTTCGGTCGTGCGTCACGCAGCGTTTCAAGGTTCCGCTGCACGATCGGGTTGGCCCACATGTCCGCATTCATCGCGGGGGCGATCAGCAGCGGCGTCTGGCTTGGCAAAGCACAGGCGGTCAGGCTCACGACATCCGGCGTTAAGCCCGCAGCCAATTTCGCCAACATGTCGGCGCTGCAAGGCGATATGACCATCACCTCACACCAGCGGGCCAAGCCCACGTGCTGCGAGTCCGGCCGATCGTCGTGCTGCCAAATGCTGGTGATGACCGGCTGACCTGAAAGCGATTGAAACGTCAGCGGCGTAACAAACCGCGTCGCCGCATCCGTCATGATGACGCGGACCTGAGCACCGGTTTGGGTCAGTCGACTGACAAGGGTTGCCGATTTGTAAGCGGAAATGCCGCCGGTGATAGCGACAAGGATATTTCGACCGCTCAGCAATGAGCCGGCGTCGGTGGCGGGCTGGACGGGAGCATCAGCCATCTTGATTCACGGGACACCCGGGCGGGAGGCGGGGTCAGTCCTCTTCTTCGCTGCCAGCCTCGACCAGCGCGATCTTGCCTTCGACCACTTCCTCGACCGCGACCTCGAAGTCGGTCCGGCCGTTTCGCTCCACGAGCGGCCGAGCACCATCCATCAACTCACGGACGCGGTGTTGCACCAGCGCGGTGAATTTGAAACGTCCACCCACTTGGTGGATGATCGAGTCGTCTTTAAGTGCTTCAATCATGGTGTTCACTGGGGCAGGAATGCGGGTCGAGCCGAGTATTTTAGGTGAATTTCAATATTTTGCAAATCCGGTTTTCGGTTTGGACAGGGGTATCACATTTTCTCATAGGTGGCCGGGGCAGAGGCTTTGCGATGCCCCGGAAGCGTTCACTGTAGGGTTCCGGGGCTTCCCAGCGCGTCAGCCTCGGCCACCTGAACCAACTGCTCAGCGGCCCCCTCTCAGCCGCACCAGCAAATCGAGCAATTCGATTACGTCCGGGTTCCGTTGGGCGATCCGGACGGTTTGCACTTCCCGGCCGTTGGCGATCAGGCGGATCGCGACCCGGCTCGACTCGGGATCGACCCGGGAAGGACCTGAGCCTCCGTATTCAGCATCGATCGCTTGAGACGCGGCCTGATAGAGCTTTTGCATCTGCTCGTGGGTCAGCGTCGCGGTCGGCGGCGGGTAGAGCGAGGCGTCGACGCCGGCTCCGAGCATGACGCGGAGCTTGCGGGACGGCTCGATGATGTGCTGAGCCGAGCGGAACGCCGGCCGGCTCGGCTCGACCGGGCCTTCGACACTCACCCGCAGCGCGAAGTCCGGCGGATAGCTGCTCGCGGTCTCTACCGTATGTTGGCAACCTGATAAGCAAAGCATGACCCCCATCGTCACGGCAAAAAAAGCCGTGTAGCGGTGTTTCGCATCAAGCGCTGACTCAGTGTCTTTCATCCCGCAGCATTGTAGGAATCGACACGGTTTGCCGTCGGAATCAAGAAAATTTACGGCTGAACATCGATGAGTCTGTACAGAATTCCTAGACGAGCCACGAGCGTCAGCGACCGGTCGCTTTCCTTCACATGGCAGCACCGATTTTTTTCCAGGTACTGACCTTTCAAGTCTTCGCGACGGACCGCTCCCTCACGGTCGCGGCTCGTTTTTTGTCAGATGCAAAGCCAACCATGCCCCCGCAGTTGCCGGTTGCGGTCAGCCGGTTAACATCCACGGCCCATGAAGATCAGCCTCGAATGGCTCAATACATACCTGCCCGCCGACTGCTCTGCCCAGCAGGCGGACGAGTTGCTCATGTCCCAAGGTTTTCCGATCGAGGGCACGATCGATTTTGTGGAAGGCCCGGCAGCAGGCGATACTCAACTCGATGTCGAGGTCACCTCGAACCGCGGCGATTGCCTGAGCCACATCGGCGTGGCCCGAGAAGTCGCGGCGGGCATGGGCGAATCGCTCTCGATGCCCACTGTGGATGAACCTGCCGCGGGCGGCGAGTCGGTGCACACGCTGACCTCGGTCACGGTCGAGCAGCCCGGAGCCTGCCCGCTCTACACCGCCCGGGTCATCCGTGGCGTCAAGGTCGGCCCGAGTCCGGATTGGCTCAAGCGAAGACTCACCGCGATCGGCCTGCGGCCGGTCAACAACATCGTGGACATCACCAACATCGTGCTGATGGAGCACGGCCAACCGCTGCACGCATTTGATTTCAACAAGCTGGCCGGGCATAACATCATCGTCCGCTACGCCCAGCCCGGCGAGGCGTTCCGCGCGATCGATGGCAGTCAACACAAGCTCTCGTCGGACATGCTGGTCATCGCGGACAGCGATCGGCCGCAAGCCGTGGCGGGCGTCATGGGCGGGGCCGAGTCGATGGTCACGGATACCACGACCGACATTCTCTTGGAGTCGGCGATCTTTGAGCCATTAACGGTCCGCAGTACCAGCCGGGCATTGAAGCTCGCGAGTGATTCGAGTTTTCGGTTCGAGCGGGGCGTCGACCCGGCGGGTGTCGAGCGGGCAAGCCGTGCAGCGGCGAAGCTGATTCTTGAAATGGCCGGTGGGACGCTTACCCCCGGCGTCATCACCGTCGGCGAAATTCCGGGCGAGACGCCGACGATCACGCTGCGGCCCGAGCGGGTCGAGCAACTGCTAGGCATCTCGATCGCGCCTGAAAAGATCACCCAACTGCTCGGCTCGATCGGCATCCAACGGTCGGGCGAAGCAGACGCTTCCGGGGTGTTGCGATTTGATCCCCCAAGCTTCCGCCTGGACCTGGAGCGTGAGGTGGACCTGATCGAGGAGATCGCCCGGCTGCACGGGTTGGATGATATCCCGACGCAGCCGAAGATCGAGATCGTCGCTCGGCCGCCTCAGCCAAGCGTCGAAGCTCGGCGGGCGATCGACCGCGTTCTGGTCGGCCACGGCTACCACGAAACCGTGACCTTCAGCTTCATGTCGGAAGACCACGCCGCCGCATTCATCCCGCCGGATGCCGAGGCACTCCTGCTCAATGACGAACGTAAAAAGGCGACGCCCGTGCTGCGACCGTCGATCATTCCGAGTCTGCTCGCCTGCCGTAAGCTGAATCAGGACGCGGGCAACAGCGATATCAAGCTGTTCGAGACCGCATCGACCTGGGCGGTCCGCGATGGTCAAACCCTCGAAACCCGTCGCTTGTGTCTGCTGCGTGATGCACAAGACGGCGAACGTGCGGTCCGCGAACTCCGCTCGGTGTTGCAGGAGATGGTCGAAGCCTTGGCCGGCCCGGATGCGGCGGATTGGCTATCGATCGAACCAGTTGCCCCGAGTGATTCGTTTTCGACGTTGGCGAAAGTCCGTCTTCAATCGCGTGAGATCGGTCGCTTCGGCCTGATCAGCCCCAGCCAACTCAAGCTCCACGGCATCACGACACCACAGCTCGCCGTTGAACTCGTCGCAGACGATTTGCTGTCGCAGTACCCGCCGCGCCCCAGTGTGTCGAGTCTGCCGAAGTACCCCGGCATCGAACGCGACCTGTCGGTCATCGTCGAAGAAACGGTCGGTTGGCAGCAGATCGAATCCACGATCCGGTCAGCCGACCCCGCCTTGCTCGAGCGGATCGAGTATCTCGATGTGTATCGCGGCAAGCCGATCCCGCCGGGCCGAAAGAGCGTTTCGCTGCGGCTGTTATTCAGAGATTTATTGCAGACGCTTCGGCATGAGCAGGTCGATCCGCAAGTGCAGGCGGTCGTCCGGTCATTGAATGAAAAGCTGGATGCCGAGCTTCGCGAGTAGCTTCAGGGAAAAAAGAGCATGTCTGAAATGAAACAGTCGATTGATGTGGTCGTCGTGGGCTGCGGCGGCATGGCCAAGGCCTGGGTCGCCAACGCGATCGATGCGCCAACGATCAACCTTGTCGGGCTGGTCGATCTCAATCGGCAGGCCGCCGAGGCGATGGCTGAGCATTTCGAGCTTGACGCGTCCATCGTGTTCGATTCGTTGTCGCAGGCGATCGAGACGACCGGTGCCGACGCGGTATTCGATGTGACCGTGCCCAAGGCCCACGAAGCGGTCACGGTCGAGGCGCTTGGCTTGGGCTGTCATGTGCTGGGCGAGAAGCCGATGGCCGAGTCGCTGGAGGCTGCGAAGCGGATGGTCGCCGCCGCTCAGAAGGCGGGCAAGGTTTACGCGGTGACGCAGACCCGCCGGCCGCTGCCGGCGTTTAAAGCCATGGAATCGGCGCTTGAAAAAGGCACACTTGGCCGTGTGGCCGAGGTGCACTGCGACTTTTTCATAGGTGCCCACTTCGACGGTTTTCGTGCGGAGATGGAACACCCGCTGCTGGTGGACATGGCCATCCACACGCTCGACAACGGCCGGGCGCTTTGCAACGCCGACCCGGTCAGTGTCTATTGCGAAAGCTACAACCCCCCGCACTCTTGGTACAAGGGCGATGCGTCGGCGACGGCGATTTTCGAAATGGCTGACGGGTTGATGTTTACCTATCGCGGCTCGTGGTGTGCGGACGGGGGCAACACCGACTGGGCAGGCTCGTGGCGGATCATCGGCGAGCATGGCTCGATGCTCTGGAACGAAAAGACGCCGCCGGAAACGCAAATCGTCGACAAGAGTAGCGATGGATTGGTCAAGCCCTCCATGATCGAGCCGATCGACTTGCCTAAGATGGAACATACCGGCCACACCTATCTCATCCGGCAGTTCGCCGACCATCTGCTCAGCGACGGTAAGACGCCGTTGGAATGTCCCTGCGAGGACAACATCAAGAGCCTGGCGATGGTGCTCGCCGCGGTGAAGTCGGCTGAGTCCGGCCGACGCGAACCGGTTCAGTGGTGAGACCGGCAGCGGGTATACTTCTCGGCCCGGTGGAGCGACCCGCCCGCCGCCGCGACCCAGGAGCCGACCTTGCCCACCAGCACATTCATCTCGGAATCGGACAACCCCATCGCCGCCTACGCCGACCGCAAGGTCTGGGTCGATGGCGAGCTGGTCCCCGCTCAGGACGCCTGCGTGTCGGTGTTCGACCACGGCCTGCTTTACGGTGACGGGGTGTTCGAGGGGATCCGCATCTACAGCGGCAAAATCCTCAAGCTGCGGACGCATCTGCAGCGACTCGCCGAGTCGGCCAAGTCGATCCGGCTGCGGATGACCTACAGCCTCGATGAACTCGAAGCCGCGGTCCGCGAAACCGTTCAGACCAATGGCATGGACAACGGCTACATCCGGCTGGTCATGACCCGTGGCCCGGGCACGCTGGGCATCGACCCCGTGCCCTGTCCCCGACCCTGTACGTTTATCATCGTCGCTCCGCTCAAGCTCTACCCGCAGGAGTTTTACGACAACGGACTGAAGCTGATCAGCTCGTCTTACCTGCGTAACCATCCGCAGGCCTGCCCGCCGCGGATCAAGAGCCTGAACTATCTCAACAACATCCTGGCCAAGACCGAGGCGCTCGACGCCGGCGTCTTCGAGGCCGTGATGTACAACGACCAGGGCTACGTCGCCGAGGCCACCGCGGATAATTTGTTTGTGGTGAATCACACGGGTAAGGGGACCAAGGTCACCACCCCCCCGCTCTCGGCTGGCTGTCTGGAAGGCGTGACCCGCAACCTCGTGCTCGACCTCGCGCACGAAGCGGGCTTCGACACAGCTCAAGACAACCTGACGCGTCATGACCTTTACGCTGCCGATGAAATGTTCCTGACCGGCACGGGCGCGGAAGTCATCCCCGTCATCGAACTGGACCAACGCAAGATCGGGCCCACCGGCAGCGACCACGAAGGCAGGCCCGGCCCAGCGACGCAGCAACTCATCGAAGCCTTCCGCAAAATGGTCAAGAACCCGCCGGAGGATTAAGCGGTTTTTGACAGGATCACAGGATGCTTTGGATGAACAGGATCAATCCAGGAGAATGAATTGATCGAACGTTCAAGCAAAATTTTTTCAAAGCCCTCTCAATAAAACAATTCCGATCCTGTTGATCCAGAACATCCTGTAATCCTGTCAAATGTCTTCTTCTTCAGACCAACTCACCTATCTCACCGCAGACCTGCCCGGGGTCGGTGGGGTGATCAAGCAGCGGCCGCAGGATTTTCTGGTTGAGGAGTTGCCGTTGTACGAGCCCTCCGGCGAGGGCGAGCATCTTTACCTTTTCATCGAGAAGAAAAACGCGACGACCCACGAGTTGATCCGCCGATTGGCCAAGGCGTTTCGGTTGGGGCGATCGGACATCGGGCATGCGGGCCTCAAAGACAAGCACGCGGTCACCCGCCAGCACCTGTCCGTGCATACCCCCGGCTGGGACAACGCCCGGACCAACGAAGCCCTCGAGCGATTCAAAGATTACCCGTATGCCAACGTGCTTTGGGCCGACCGCCACACCAACAAGCTCAAGCGGGGCCATCACGGCGGGAACCGCTTTTCGATCCGCATCCGCGAGGTCGAGCCGACGTCGGTCATCCGGGCCAAGCCGATTCTCGATCGGCTGTGCAAGGTCGGCTTGCCGAATTATCTCGGCGAGCAACGCTTCGGCTACCGCCAAAATTCGCACATACTTGGCGGGCTTTTGTTGCGTGGTGAGTATCAGCAACTGCTCGATGCGATGCTCGGCCGACCGCTGCCACATGAAAGCGAGCCGGTCCGGCAGGCTCGCGAAGCCTACGACGCCGGCGATATCGAAGCCGCGCTGTCACTGATGCCCAAGTCGCTGCGCCACGACAGGCAAGCGCTCGATGCGCTGCGGCAAGGCAAAGACGCCGAGCAAGCGGTCATGTCGATCGATCGCAGCCAGCGCGACCTGCTGCTCTCGGCTTGGCAGTCGGCGGTCTTCAATCGGGTGTGCGGCCGACGCATCAAAGACGGCTTGTTACAGACCCTGATCCCCGGCGACCTCGCGTGGAAGCACGACAACCGCGCTTGTTTCTCTGTTGATGAAACAACCACCGACTCGGAGAATCAGTCCGACGGCCGCGTTGCCAAACTCGAAATCTCACCGTCCGGCCCGCTGTGGGGTCCCGACATGACCCGCCCCGATGGCGAAGTGTTGGACACTGAAAACAAATTTCTGCACGAAGCGGGCTTTATTTCTGACGATCTGAATAATCTACCGCACGGTATCCGCCTCGAAGGCAAACGGCGACCGCTGCGGGTCCCAGTCCGAAATGCAGATCTCTCCGGCGGAGTCGATGAGCACGGCGCCTACATCCGCCTGAGCTTCGACCTGCCCCGCGGCAGCTATGCCACGATGCTCATCCGTGAGATCACGAAGGCCGAGGCGTCAGACTGAAACACCAGCCCGTCTTACTTTGTGAATAACTTTGCCGCCGCCTCGGCGTGCGTTGCCCGGCCTTCATCCACACTGAGGTTCGCCTCCTGCATCGCCTGAAGATCGATCGCATCAACCATCGGCAACAACGCATCGACCAAAGCCTCATCCGCAGCCGCACGACGCGACAGCAGCAGCACCGCGTCGTAAGGCGGGAACGCATCGCGCGGATCATCCAGAAGTTGCAGGCCATAAGACACGATCCGCCCGTCGCTGGT
>CAZFZS010000003.1:61673-93847 GCA_964523485.1 uncultured Phycisphaeraceae bacterium
AAACGCGGTGATCGCATCGACCTCGCCCTGCTTGAGCGCCCCGTACATCAAATCCGGACTCATCGAGACTTCCTCGATGTTTTGCAAGCCGTAGGCATCGCGGACGCGTTGCCATTCGGGGCGTTGAAAGAATTCGATGTCGCTGCCCAGCCGCAACGGATCGCCGGTGCCGTCGAGATTGGCCGCAAGGTCATCAATACTTTTCAACCCGGAAGCATCCGCAAAATCCTGTCGCACCGCGATGGCGTAGGCGTTCTCGAAACCGAGCGTGCCCAGCAATGTGATGCCGTGCGTTTGCTTGAGCCAATCCCGCGTCTGCTCGACGACCACTTCCGGGGCCGGCCCGGGCTGACGGCCCATCGCGTTGGCCCAGAGCGTGCCGGTGTAATCGACATAGACATCGACCTCGCCCGCCGCCAACGCATCAAAGATCGTCATCGACCCGAGCGACGGTTTCTGCGTGGCATCCAAACCCGCACCGGCCAATCGCTGTTCGATCAAATCCGCGAGGATGAATTGCTCGGTGAAGTTTTTCGCACCGACGATGTAGGGGCGATCGCCACCGCGTGCCCACTGTCCCGACGTGAACAGCAAGATCACGCCTAACACGCCGACCCCCAGCATCAGGCCAGCCAAACCGGTCGCGATCCGTGTCCGTCGCGTTTTCAATGCCGACTCGATGCCTCCGAGCAGCAGGTCCAGCGTGATCGCCAACACCGCCGCCGCCACGCAGCCCAGCAAAATCGCCTGCAGATTAAACGTCTGCAGCCCGCCGAAGATGTAGTCGCCCAGCGAGGTCTGCCCGATCGGCGTGGACAGCGTCGCGATGCCCACGGTCCACACCGTCGCCGTCCGCAGCCCCGCCGCCATCATCGGCAATGCCAACGGCAGCTCGATCTGCCACAGCCGTTGCCGCGCGGTCATCCCCATCGCCCGCCCCGCCTCGATCACCGCCGAGTCGACCCCCCGCAACCCCGCCACCGTGTTTCGCAGCATCGGCAGCAATGAATACAGCGTCAACGCCACGATCGTCGGCCAAAACCCCAAAGCCGAGAATCGCCAACCTTCAGGCAGCACATCCCGCAGCACCACCAGACCCGCGAAGATCAACGCCAGCAGTGCCAGGCTCGGCACCGTCTGAATTACCGACACGACCAGCAGCACCGGCCCGCGCAGCCACGCCCGACGCGAGGCCGCGATCCCCAGCGGCAAGCTGATCGCCAAACCCGCCGACACCGCCAACATGGTCAACACAATGTGCCAACCCAGCCGGGTCGGCAGTACCTCGAACAAATTGCTCCAGCCCAACAGCATCATCCGCCACCGCCTTGCCCCGCGAGCTTCTCCAGCCGATCCGCCTGCCGCTTCGGAGTTTCGATCAGCTGGCTAACGTAAGGGTCATTGGGCGTGTGCATCAGTTCCGACGGGCTCGCATATTGCAACAGCCGACCATCACGCATCACTGCGATGCGGTCGGCTAACAGCAACGCCTCGGCCATGTCATGGGTCACCATCACACTCGTCAGGCCGAGGGTCTGGTGGAGCCGACCATATTCATCCTGCAATGCATCGCGGTTGATCGGGTCGAGTGCGCCGAACGGCTCATCCATCAAGACCAGCTTCGGCTGGGCGGCCAACGCTCGGCCGACACCGACCCGCTGCTGCTGTCCACCTGAAAGCTGGTGCGGAAATTTGCCCGCCAGCGAACCAGCGAGATTCACGGTCGACAAAAGCTCATCCACCCGGTCCGCTTGCCTCTTGCGATCCCAGCCCAGCAGGCTGGGCACCAGCACAAGGTTCTCCGCGACCGTGCGGTGCGGCAGCAGGCCAATCCCTTGGAAGATGTACCCGATGCCGCGACGCAGTTGAACCGGATCGAGCGATTGCACATCCTGACCGTCGACCCGAACCCGGCCGGCGGTCGGCTCGATCAGCCGATTGATCAGCTTGAGCATCGTGGTCTTGCCACAGCCCGACTCACCGACAACCGCGACAAATTCGCCCGCCTCGACGCGCAGCGAAACCCCGTCCACCGCGGGTCGGCCACCCCCCACATATCGCTTGGTGATCTGGTCCAGTTCGATCATCGACATGAAACCTAACACAACCGGGCACACAAGATGATCGTTCCGGGGATTCGCAAAACCTCATCCCCGGCTTGGCGGCCCTTCTCCCACGCGACAATGCCGATAAGATGATCCACCCGATCAACCTATGATCTTGGTCCCTCAGCCCCCAACACCCAACACCCAACACCCAATCATGAAAGCCAACGACCTCAAGCCCGGACAAGTCGTCAACCTCGACGGCACGCTCTACCTCGTGACCAAGACCGAACACGTCAAGCCCGGCAAGGGCGGGGCCTTCGTCCAGGCGAAGCTCAAATCCATCAAGCACGGCAACGTTACCGAGAAACGCTTCCGCAGCGTCGACGAAGTCGAATCGACCAACCTCGACCGCCGCGATGTCGAATTTCTCTACAGCGACGGCAGCGGCGCAGTATTCATGGACAACGAAACCTACGACCAGTTCACAATCCCCGAGGAAGTGCTTGGCGACACGCTGCTCTACACCAAGCCCAACGAGACGATCAAGGGTTTGTTTCTCGACGGGACGTGTCTGTCGGTCGAGTTGCCGCCATCGGTCGAGTTGGAGATTAAGGAAACCGAGCCTGGCATCAAGAACGCGACGGCGACGAACGTCATGAAGGAAGCGATCTGCGAGACAGGCCTGAAAGTCCGCGTCCCGCCATTTATTTCCGAGGGCGAAAAGGTGCGGATCAATACATCGACGAACGAGTATCAGAGCAGGGCGTGAACCTGCCTTCCGGGAATGGATAAAATCGCATTATGAATACGCTCATCATCGGGTCCGGGCTTTCGGGGTTGACTTGTGCTCGCGAGTTGGCACGAGCCGGGCAGCGGGTGACGCTGATCGACAAGGGGCGGCGGCCGGGCGGTCGGCTATCGACCCGGCAATCGCGGTCCGGGCCGGTGTTTGACCATGGGGCTCAATACTTCACCGCGAAGAGTGCGACATTCAACCGGGCGGTCGATCAATGGGTTTCGGCGGGTCATGCTGCAGAATGGGACGGACGGTTTGTCGATCTGGATGGCAACGCCTACCAACCCACCGCGCGTGAGGCGGTGCGTTATGTCGGCACGCCGATGATGGAGTCGGTCGTCGCCGCCGAGGTCGAAGCGGTCGCGGCCATGGACGGCATTTCCGGGGGCGGGCCCACATTCGAGACCGAAGCGGCGGCTTTGGAACGCGACGGCGAAACCTGGGTCGTGCATGACATCAATCAGAAGAAGATCGGCTCGTTTGATCGCGTCATCCTTGCGATCCCGATCCCGCAGGCGTCGAAACTTATCGGCCAGCATTCTGCAGACATACAGGACGATCTAAGCGAGGCCAGGGTTGCGCCCTGCTGGACCTTGATGCTCAGCTTCCCGAAACCGCTCGGCGTCGATTTCGAAGGAGCATTTGTCGAAGACGACTCGCCGCTGTCATGGATCGCGAATAACTCGAGCAAGCCCGGCCGACCCGACATGGCCGAGACCGGCGAGTGCTGGGTCATCCACGCCGGCGGCCCGTGGTCACAGGCCCATCTGGAAGACGCACCCGAGCAGGTGTCCGCCAGCTTGGCGACAGCGTTTCAACAGGCGATCGGTAAACCGTTGCCCGACCCGCGCTACACGGCGGTGCACCGCTGGCGGTACGCCCACGTCAACGAGCCGATCGCGCAGCGTTGGCTGCACGATGCATCGATGAATCTCGCGGTGTGTGGCGATGCCCTGACCGATGGCAGCCAAGCCAACATCGAGCGGGCCTGGCTGAGCGGCTTGGCGCTCGGCGAACACCTGGCCGACGCGTGAGTAGCGACGCTTCTCAAACGCCACGCTTATACAGCGACCTAGCCTGGCTTTGGCCGGTGCTGTCGCCGCCGGAGGATTACGCGGCGGATGCAGCCAACATCGAGGCTTTGCTCATCGAGTATTTCGGCGATCGGCCGCTACGGCTGCTCGAACTCGGGGCCGGCGGCGGACACACGCTCGTGCATCTTTCGGATCAGGGCGATCAGGGCGGTCGACACCGCTGCGTCGCGGCCGATCTCAGCGAGCCGATGCTCGACCAATGCAGACGTTTAATTCCGGGGGTCGAAACGCATGTCGCTGACATGCGGCAGTTCGATTTGGATCAGAAGTTTGACGCGGTGCTGATCCACGACGCGATCGACTATCTGCTCACCCCGGACGATATCGTTCGAACCTGCCGATCCGCTGCTGGACATCTTGACCTGGGTGGGCTGCTGCTGATCGCACCGACCTACACCCGCGAGACCTTCAGCGACAACGAAGTCGCGGACGATGGCACGACCACAGACGCGGCGGACCTGACCTATTTCACCTATGTCCACGACCCGGACCCGACGGACGATGTCTTCGAAATGATTCTGCTTTATCTCATCCGCGACCGGGCGACACGGCAGGTCGAGGTCGTCGAAGATCGCCATACCTGCGGATTGTTCGCAACTCACCAATGGCTTAGTTTGATCGAGCAGGCCGGCTTCGAGGCCCGGCTGGATGAAAGCGACAGCGAAACCGCTTGGACAATGTTCGTCGGCGTGAAACAATAAAGCGTGACGAGCTACGCGACATCAAGACTTGTTTTCTTCACGCAAGGTCCGGGCGATGTTGAGTTCCGCCAATCGCAAAGTCGCGTGGTCCATCGCTTCGAGGGCCTGCTGGAATGCATCGGCATCGTTCTGGTCATCGGGGGTGTCGATGAATTGTTGAACCTTGGCCATGTGCGACTCGACTTCGCTTTGGTAATCCGCGTCGAGGGCGGGGTCGTCCTCGAGGCGTTCGAGCTGCCGGCGGATGTTGCGTAGATCAAGGTTGGCATTCAGCCGAAGGTCGATCAGGCGGTGGGTCGTCATGTCTTGTCTTGCGTGGTTGAGTGAGTCGGCCTCCATGCGGGCGACCTCGCCGCGGGTCAAGCCGTGGTTCGGCACGACCTGCACGCGGGCCCGTCGGCCGGACCGCTCTTCGACCGCCTGTACCGACAATACGCCGTTGGCATCAACTAGAAACGTGACTTCGAGTTTCGGTAACCCCGCGGGCATCGGCGGGATGCCGGTCAGGTCAAACGTCGCCAGCGAACGGCAGTCCTTGACCAATTCACGCTCGCCCTGCAGCACGTGGATTTTCACTTTCGTCTGGCCATCCGCATAGGTCGAGAACCGCTCCGATGCTCGGGCGGGGATCGTCGAGTTCGCGACGATCAGCTTTGCCACCGCCCCACCCATCGTTTCGATTCCCAGGCTCAGCGGGATGACATCCAGCAGCAGCGCATCGCTGCGGATGCCCGCGATGATGGCCGCCTGTACCGAGGCACCCAGCGCGACGACCTCGTCGGGATTCAGCGCGGTGTATCCCTCCTGTTCAAACAATTCAGCCACCCGTTGACGGACACGCGGGACGCGGGTGCTGCCGCCGACCAATACAACGCGGTCGATGTCGTTGATGGATAGCCCGGCCTTGCTCACCGCCGATCGGCTCGCAGAAAGCGTGCGATCAATCAGGCCATCGATCAATGTCTCGAATTCATCTCGGCTCAGCGTTCGACGATAAACCGCCTCGGTATCTTCGTAACCGCCCAGCCCTTCGAGATCGATTTCGATAACCGCTTCGTTTTCCGTACTCAGCCTGATCTTGGTCTGCTCCGCGAGATTACGGAACGCCTGCCGGCTGGCGGGGGCGAAGGTGAGCTCGGGCTGGCCGAGCTGTTCGCGGATTTCCTGCTGGATCAGGGCGATGATGAGTTGATCGAAATCATCGCCGCCCAGGTGCGTGTCGCCATCAGTCGCGAGGACCTGATCGATGCTGCCTTGCTCGGTCTGCTGGAGGCGGAGAATGGAGATGTCGAAGGTCCCGCCGCCGAGGTCGTAGACGGCGATGGTTTGGGTTGGGGTCTGAGGATTGGAGTTTAGGGTTTGGGGTGTACTGGAATCGTTGCAGGCTTTGGGGTTGAGCTTGGTGTTGAGCGAGACGGTTTTTGCCGGCTGGCCCGCTGCGGAATCGGCTTTCGTTTTTGACGATGGCTTGGTGCGATCCAGTCCGTAGGCGAGTGCGGCGGCGGTGGGTTCGTTGACGATGCGGAGGATTTGCAGGCCGGCGATTCGGCCGGCGTCGCGGGTGGCCTGCCGCTGGGCGTCGTCGAAATAGGCCGGCACGGTGACGACCGCCCGCTTGATGGGTGTCCCCATCCGCTGCTCAGCCCAACGCTTGAGTTCGGCTAAAAAAAGCGCGCTGATCTGCTGCGGGGCGATGTCGACGGGCTCACCTGCTTCGCGATCCAGACGGACGCGGGCGGTAGCATGCTCGCCCTCGACCACGGCATAAGGCAACGCTTCCGCGGCTTCGCCGAGGTCGTCCAGCGATCGGCCCATCAGCCGTTTGACCGAGTGGATCGTGGTTCGTGGGTGCTCAATCGCTTGCTCACGCGCGGCTTTGCCGATGGCCTGCACCGCGTAGCCCGGCGGCTGGTCCGTGGTGGCCAAGCGGACGACCGACGGCAAAGTCCGCTCGCCGGCCGGGCCTTCGAGGATGCGTGGGCCGGCCTCGTCGCAGTAGGCCACGAGGCTGTGCGTCGTGCCCAGATCGATGCCGATGATCGGGTCGCTCGTGGGGGCGGCGGGTGCGGGGTTGGGCTGGGTTTGATCTTCGCGTGCCATGGGGCGAAAGTGTAGCCCGCATGGCCAACTACGAAATTTCCATCGAGACGACTTTCAGCGCAGCTCACGCGCTACGCCTGCCCGACGGCACGCTCGAACCCCTGCACGGCCACGACTGGCGAGTCCGCGTCAGCCTCGCCTCCGGACAGCTCGATGCGATGGATTGCGTGGCCGACTTCCATGAGGTCGAGCGGATTGTCAAGGCGACGGTGGCCCCCTGGCGGCATGGCAACCTCAATATCGTTGGGCCGTTTTGCGTGGACGATGAATTGAAAATCAATCCGTCCGCGGAACGGGTTGCCCAAGTGATTGCGGAGGCGGTTTTGCAACATTGGCCTAAGCACACTGACGCCGCCAAACCTCAACTCATCAGTGTTGCGGTCGGCGAAGCCCCGGGTTGTACCGCGACCTATCGGCCGTAATTTGCGAACTTACATCTAAGCGAACACTGCCCCCGGAGACTACCGCTTTGTCACTCGCCGATCTGCAACAACTGCTCGACCAACTGCTGGACCCGATGAACGTCGAACGGCTGAGCTTCGATGTCGTCGCCACCGTGGCGGTGCTGCTGTTTGCTTTTCTGCTCTACCTGATCGTCTCGCGAATGCTACGGGTGGCCGAGCAGGAAACGCATCTGACCCACGCCATGATCTCGTCGCTGCGGATCGTCACCCGCTGGCTGTTCATGGCCCTGACCATCGCGGCCGTGCTTCAGGTCTGGGGCGTGCTCGATCAATTCTGGGCGGCAGCTTCCGCGATGGTCGCTCTCATCGCGATCGGTTTCGTCGCGGTGTGGTCCGTGCTGTCGAACGTGCTGTGCTCGATCATCCTGCTCGCGGCCCGGCCGTTCCAGATCGGTGACACCATCGAACTGCCGCCGGACAACATCCGCGGCGTGGTGGTCGAGGTCACCCTCGTCTACACCGTCCTGCATGGCGAGAACGGCATCGTTATGAAAGTGCCCAACAACATGTTCTTCCAGCGGGTGCTCAAAGTGCTGTCGCCCGAGTCCATCCGACTCGAAAATGAGGCTTCTCGTAAGCAAAACGAAGCACGCGATGTGCCGGTTGACCCGGAGGAAAGCGACATGGGGTAGGTCGCTGTTGGCTGTTGGCTGTTGGCTGTTGGCTGTTGGAGATTAAAACTTAAACAATCCACTTCTGGCGTTTGTGCTCCTCTCCCTCCGAGGGGGGAACGAGACGATCAAACGCTACGATTGAGTTAGCTCCGCTCGAATAGTCAATTGCAGAGTATCGATCAGTCCTATCCAACCCTCCTGCCTAACATCCTAAACTTAGCGAATTGACTTCGTCTAACACGCAGCCCCCTCTCGCCTAAGTATTCCCGCGACTGCCGCACCCCACCCCACCGAAAGGCTTGCTATGTCGGACCATGTCTACAAAATCATCGAACTGGTCGGTTCCTCCACCACCTCCAGCGACGACGCGATCCGCAATGCGTTGAACCGGGCCCGACAGACCGTCCGCAACATGCGATGGTTCGAGGTCACCGACACACGCGGCCACATCGATGATGGCCAGGTTGCGCATTTTCAAGTGACCGTGCGGATCGGTTTCACGCTCGAAGGCACGACCGAAAGTTAAGCTTTCGTTACGCTGAAACCGTCCGGCTGAACCCACTAAAATACGCCCATGCTGATGAAACGCCTGACCACACCGGCTGGTTTATGTGCTTTATGCTTCGCCCTGAGCGCATGCTCGACCGCACGGACCTACACCGCTACGGACCCGAAGCTCGACGATGAGCCGGTCACCGCGACGGTTCAGATCGATGAAGAGCAGGAGGCGCTCGAAGCCACGATCGAAGCGGGGCAGACGCCGGTCCGCGCGGTTTCGCTGCGGACGGGTGATGGACAGACGATCCCTGCTTCATTCAGCCGATACGGGCCAGCCGAAAAGCGTGGCGGCATTCGGCTGGGGGTCGGGACCGGCACAGCCGTGGGCGGGGGTAACGTCGGCGTGGGGGTCGGGGCATCCAAACAAGTCGGCGGCCGCGTCGTCCCCGGGCCGTTGTTTGCCCGCTGGCTGGATGCGCCGCTGCAGGTCAAGCCACTGACGCTCGTGGTCCACCTCGAATCGAACCCGTCGCTGGTCATCGACATCCCGCTGGGCGAAGTGCTCGACAGCGAAAAACTACGCGACCCGGTCCTGCTGCAGCAGGGCTTTACGCAGGTGCAGGAGTGGCGGATGCCCGATGGCAGCAAGCAGACGTTCTACGTCCGTCGCTCCGTCCGCGGCACACCGCTGTACAAAGCCCAGCCCGAAGAGCAGTAGCGAGGCAAACTCGCCAGCCCTTGCGTGATCGACCTGTTCCCCCCACCGATAGCCGACTTCGTCCGTGAGCACGGCACGCTGTTCGCATGGGTGGGCGGCATCTCCTTTCTCATCATGCTCATTGGCATGGTCGGCCTGCCGCTGCTGGCCATCCTCCTGCCCGCCGACGCGATCCAGCGACACTTTGACCGCCCCGCAGACCACGGCGGCGACTGGCGCAGCCAACACCCGGTCATCCGCTGGACACTCAAGATCGCGAAGAATCTCGCCGGTCTCATCCTTGCTGCCGCGGGTGTGTTGATGCTCGTATTACCCGGCCAAGGCGTGCTGGCCCTGATCGCGGCGTTCATCCTGTTGGATGTGCCGGGCAAACAGAAATTCGAGCGGAAGCTGCTGACATCGCCACGATTCATGCGGCCGATCAACGCGCTGCGCAAGCGATTCGGCAAACCAGCCCTGCTTCCGCCACGACCGGTGAATGCGCATCATCGAGTTCAAAAATCAGCCGGCCAGGCGTGATCGTTCTTTCGATTCCTGAAGCCCGACGTAGTCGGTTTCGACGCGGTTCCGACCGTTGGATTTGGCTTTGTATAAAGCCTGGTCCGCGCGATCCAGCAGCTGCTCGACCGTCAATGTGCTGGATGGAAAGACCGAAACCAGACCCAGGCTCATCGTCAAGTCAATCGGCCCGACGTGCGTCTTGACCGGCTGATCGGCGATCATGGTTCGGACCCGCTCCGCAACCGCGCCGGCACTCTCGGGCGAATCGATCCGGGTCAGGCAGAAAGCGAACTCTTCGCCCCCGTACCGGCCGACCACGTCCTGACTGCGGATCGCGCTGAGCATCCGCTTGGAGGTTTCCTGCAAAGCTTCATCGCCTGCTCGATGGCCGTGCTGATCGTTGAGCTGTTTGAAATGATCCAGATCGCCGAGCATGACGGTGATGACCTGCCAATCACGCTTGGCTTTTTCGAGCGCCGCGGAGATCTGCTCGAAGATGGCCTCGCGATTCCACAGCCGAGTCAACGGATCGACGCTGGATCGAAGCTGCTCCTGAGCGATTTGCTGAAGCAGATCGGTTTGCAGGCTTTCCTGAAGCTCAGCTCGAATTTCCGTCTCGGCCAGCCCCGCTAAGTCTCTTAGCGTCTGAGCATCCTCAGCCGTCCAGGGATGCACATCGTGGTCGATCACACAGAGTGAGCCGACCCGCGAGCCATCTTTCGCTTTGAGCGGGCAGCCGGCGTAAAAAACGATATTCGGGTCATGTTGGACCAGCGGGTTCTCGCGAAATCGCTGATCCTGCCGGGCATCCGCGACCACCAGCATTTCATCGCTCAAAATGGTGTGGCCACAGAACGATACCGATCGGGGTGTCTGCTTCACATCGAGGCCTTGGATCGATTTGAACCACTGCCGATCCGTATCGACCAGCGAGACCGCCGAGATGGGGACGTTCAGGAATCGACAGGCCATCCGTGTGATGCGCTCGAAGCGATCTTCGACCGGCGAATCCAGCAGGTGCATATCCTGCAAAGCCTGCAGCCGAATGGGTTCGTTGTCTGCGAGCGGTGGTGCGACCATGTGACCTCAATCCATTGATACCTGAGCCTTCATTGGTATCGGCAGTTGTACAGTCGGCGGTAAGTTGAAACGGCTGATCCAGAAATATTTCTGATCCGATAACTCGGCAGATGCCTTTCAAACCGCACCAACGGCATCGTTTCGATCCTGAATCAAGTGCTATTCAGGAACGAATCCGCGCGGAGGCGGCGTGGCCATCCAACGATTCCGCGGTCGAGAGGTTGGAGATATGCTCGATCGTCTGGGCAGACATGCCATGCGGATACGCGACGGTCCCGGTGCGTTTGAGGAAGGTGTAGACGCTGACGCCGGAGGTAAAGCGGGCGGTGGTGCCGGTCGGCAGACAATGAGACGGCCCGGCGATGTAATCGCCCGCGGCGACGGGCGTCGGGTCGCCGAGAAAGACCTCGCCGGCGTGGCGGATGTGGCCCAGCATCTCTCGCGGCTCGGAGACCGCCAGCGTGAGGTGCTCGCAGGCCAAGCGGTTGGCCCACTGAATCGCCTCGGCCCGACCGGCGACTTTCAAGATGCAGGAGTCATTTGCGAAAGCGTTGCGGATCGCGGGTTGGCGGTTGCGCTCGGGCATCTGCGTTTCTATCTCACGCAGGACGCGATCGATGATGTCCTGTTCCCAGGCGATGAAAAAGCACTTGCCCGGGTCGTGCTCGGCCTGCGCAATCAAGTCCGCCGCGATCCGGTCGGCGTGAGCGGTGGCGTCGGCAACAACGGTGATTTCGCTCGGCCCATAGAACCCGTTGTCCGTGCCGCAGGCTGCACCAAGCTGCGCTTTGGCGAGTTGCACATAGACATTGCCAGGCCCGGCAATGAGATCGACCGGCTCGACGGTATGCGTGCCGAAGCCCATCGCCGCGACGCCCTGTGCCCCACCGATGCGGTAGGCCTTTTCGATGCCAAGGATGCCGCAAGCCGCGAGGACCAGCTTCGAGATATCCCCGGCCGGCTGACCTTCACGTCGTGTCGGCGGTGGGCTCATCACACTGATCGATTCGGGCTTCACCCCCGCCACGATCGCGGGCACCGCCAGCATGATCAGCGTCGACACCAGCTCGGCCGTCCCGCCCGGCACGCACAACCCCACGCTGTCCACCGGCGTCCATCGCATGCCCAGCGTCGCACCATCCAGCTCGACACCCTCGACAGGCTGAGGCATGACATGCGACTGGTACGCCTGCACATTGCGGATCGACGCCTCGATGGCTTTCCGCAGATCTTCAGGCAACCCCGCCTGTGCCGCTTCGATATCGTCGGCCGAGACACGGATGGTATCTTCGGAAAATTCCGGGTCCGTAAATTTCTGCATTGCTTCGACAACCGCCGCATCTCCACGCGAGCAGACGTCGGCCATCAATGCAGCGACCGTTGCCGCCGCCTCGCTGTCCGCCGCGGCGGTGCCACGCAACCGATCGAGCATCGCCTCGGCGGCTTGTGAACCTTCTTCAGAATGGGCATCGATCAACGGCAACATGGTGGCTGCATATTAGCCGGTGTTCGCTCGTCGGCTGAACCTGCCGCCCTGCCGTTGCACCGCCCCGCGAATTTCGAGCATGGTGATGTCCGCCTGGATCGCCGAGGCCGTGAGTCGTGTGATCTCGACCAGCTCATCGAGGGTTCGCGGGTGGTCCAAGGCTTGAATTAATTTTGTTTGCGAATCCGAGAGATTCAGTTCGAAAAGGTTCGGCGGTTGCGCTTGTGCGGCGGCTTCCGACATTTCCTGGTCCGACTCACGCTCTTGTGCCGCGGCTTGCAGCAGCCGCCCCGCTTCGCCGAGCTGTTCGAGGATCGCCTGGGCCGACGTGACCAGGCTGGCCCCGCCCTTCTGGATGAGTTCGTTCGTGCCCGCCGAGGCCGGCGAATCCACCGCGCCCGGCAAGGCCATGCACTCTCGGCCATGCTCCTCGACGCATAACCTCGCGGTAATCAACGCCCCCGACCGACGGGCCGCCTCGATGACCAGCACGCCCAGCGATAGGCCGGAAATGATGCGGTTGCGACGCGGGAAATGCTCCGGTCGAGGGCTGGTCAACATCGGAAACTCACTGACGATCGCCCCGCAATTCTGCTCCACGATGTCATCGAACAGCTCAATGTGGTCAGAGGGATAAGGCTTACCCAACCCCGAGCCAAGCACCGCAATGGTCCGCCCGCCGACCCGTAAAGCCCCACGGTGTGCCGCGGCATCGACGCCATACGCCCCGCCGGACACGATGCAAAGTCCCGCCTGTGCACACTGCGCAGAAAGCTTGCCCGCCTGCTCTCGGCCATATGAAGAACACCGCCGCGACCCAACGACGCCAAGCGAAAGCCCATCCTCTTTGCAAAATTCTCCGCGGACCCAGAGCAGCAGCGGCGCATCAGGGATCAGTTTCAACAATGAGGGGTAGGCCGACTCATCGCGATGCAAAACCCGCACCCCGGCATCCCCGGTCCGCTGCAGCTCATGCTCCACCGCCTTGGTCGATCGCGTGAGATGGATCGCCTCGGCAAGCGGCGCAGCCCTCGAAGCCGAGATGCCCTTGATCTCCGCAAGTCGACTGGCACCAACCTGCAGCGTAGCCTCGGCCGAGCCGAAATGCTCGATGCATCGACCAATCAGCGTCGGCCCCAATCCGGGCGTGAGCATCAGCGTCAACAAAGCTCGCGATTCGTCGTTGTCAAACTGCATGAGCCGCGATTGTAGTGGGGTCCGTCATCCGCGGATTCGCAAAGCCTCATCCACGGCTTATGCATGACCAACTAAAAAATAAAAGGGAGGCAGCCTTTTGGGGCTGTCCTCCCTTGATAGAGAAGCGGGATTTTCCTGCGTTTCAGTCTTAGCCTAGCAGACCAAGGACCGACTGCGGCTGGCTGTTGGCGATACCCAGCACGTTGGTCGCCGCCGAGACGAGGATCTGCGAACGGCTGAGTTCCGCGGTTTCCGCAGCGAAATCGGTATCGCGGATCGCCGATTCAGCCGCACTGGTGTTCTCAAGAGCCACGCCCAGGCTACGAATTGTCGCGCCGACGGTGTTCTTCTGGAAGGCACCGAGTCGGCCACGCAGTGTCGAGACTTCGCTGATCGCGTCGTTCACGATTTTCTGGGCTTCGGTTAAGTCGCCGTCAACGACGTTCTGGTCCTTACCCGAGGCTAGCGAGCTGAGGTAGCCGTTGTCGGCCGAGCCGAGGTTACGGCTGGCGACGTTGCTGATGCCGATGCTCACAAGGTTACCGATGTCGACGTTCGGGCCGAGGTTGAAGTTCGCCCCGCCGCCGGTGATGGTCACCGCGTCGATCGAGCCGAGTGCCTGCGCCCCGGCGGTCGTCAAGTCGATCTCAACATCGAGGAAGTCGCTGGCGACGCGGGCACTCGTGCCGTTGGTTGTCGCGGCCACACCGTTGATGGTCGCGCCGATGTCCTGACCCTCGAATCGCAGCGGGTTGCTGGCCGCGGAGAAGGCAGTGACGTTGGCACCGATCGTCGAGGCCGTGTTATTGGCATTGCTGCTCAGGGCGTTGACCGTGCCGGCCTGACCCGCATCGTCGCGGATATCGATGGATACGAAGTCCGAGGAGCCGAGTTCAGTCGCCTTGAAGACCACGCCCGTACCCGAAGCGACCGCCGAGACGCCGGTGATGTCCGTAAAGGTATTCACCGTCGAGGCGATGTCCGCCAGGCTGGTGCCCGAAGCGAAGCTGAACTCACGGCTACCGATCGCACCAGCCAGGTCGAACACGAACGTCGCGTCCGAAGCCGACAGGTCCAACGCACCGCCCGCCGACAGCAGGAAGCCGCCGTACTGAGCCGACTGGGTCACCAGCACCTGGACATCCCGCGTATCACCGTCGGCAATCTTCGCGGCATTGACCTTTACTTCGCTGACCGTGGTGGCCTGATCTTCAATATTGAAGTCGTAGGTGCCGTTGAGCAGCTTCGTGCCCTGGAAGCTGGTCGTTTCGCTGATCCGGTCGATGGTCTGCAGGATCGAGTCGATCTGAAGCTGGTTCGCTTCTTTTTCTTCCAGTGACAGGCCGGCGTCGTTGGCGGACTGGCCGACCAGCGACTGGACTTCGAGCAGCAGGTTGTTGATTTCCTGCAGGCCGCCCTCAGCGATGTTGACCACCTGCTCGGCCCGCTCAGCGTTGCCGATGGCTGCGGTAATAGCCACCTCTTCCGATCGCAGCGATTCGCTGGCGATCAGGCCCGCCGGGTCGTCCGCCCCGCGGTTGATCCGCAGACCTGTCGACAGCCGTTCGAGGCTGGTGTTCAGCCCGCGGTTCTGTTGACCCAGAATCCGCTGACCGAGCATGGAACTGACGTTGGTGTTGATCCGACTCATAACGATGGTCCTTCCGTAGACACTCAAGCGTGTCAAGCTGTGGCTGGCGTCCTGCCCGGGGGGTGTAATGCGGACCTGTCATCCGGTCAGCGATGATGTTGCGTCAAGATTTGCCGGTCGTAACGATTGTCCGGCCTGTCCTGCCGCGGGTTCACTTTCGGCGGTCGACTCCACCACTCCACAATCCCCAGTCCACCGCGATTTATCGGAACCCCCACCCGAGACCGTTATTGGACCCACTCACCTCGCAGCCTTCCCCATCCCGCTAATCACGGTTGGTGATTGGCATTTGGCTACTGGCAACCGGCTATTGGGAGTTGGCCGTTCGTTTTCTAATTAGCGGGGAATACCTGTCAGATTTAATAGCCAATAGCTGAGGGCTAAAAACTAACCCCACACACCCCGAATAACGCCGACGCACCGATCTGCCGCGATATTCGGATAATTTGACGAGATGAGAAAAGTAAGACGGGAAAATGTTTGTTGCAATCCGTCGATGTCATGATGCGTAGCGGGCGACGCGAAGCGTCCCGCGGGTTGTCGACGGGCACCTTCGGTGCACCCGCTAAGCAGAAAACAACGAGACTTCATTCAAATGATCGATCTTTCATTCTGAAATTCCTGCCAATCCCGTATTCCTATCAGAAAATAACTTTATGACCTCCGTGCTCTGCGTGCCTTCGTGGTGTGCGCAGCGCTGCCTTGCGTGGCAGAGCCGCGGCGCTTCGTATCAGAGGACAAGCGTTTTAGGCCGTCGCCTCCGCCGGTTGTTGGATTTTGACGAGCAGGTCGTCGTCGCCGGCGGCGAGGGTGAGTACCGAGCCATCGGGGGCGTCGCCGGCGATGAGCGCTCGGCCGACCTTCGTTTCAACTTCCCTCTGCAGCAGTCGCCGCAGCGGGCGGGCGCCGTAGACCGGGTCGTAGCCGCGCTCGGCGATGAACCGGCGGGCGTCATCATCCAGCTCGATCGTGATCCGCCGATCCGCGAGACGCTGACGCAGGTCATCGATGAGCAAGTCGACGATCGACTCGATCTCGTCCAGCGTCAACGGCTTAAATAGCACGGTGTCGTCCACGCGGTTCAAAAACTCCGGGCGGAAGTGTTGACGCAGGGCGGCCATGACCTGGTTTTTGGTTTGTTCAGAGAGGCCGCCGTCTTTTGAAGCGGACTCTGCGGTGAGCGTATCGTCGAGCATGTATTGGCTGCCGATGTTGCTGGTCATGATGATGACCGTGTTCTTAAAGTCCACCGTTCGGCCCTGGCTGTCGGTGACTCGGCCGTCGTCCAGCACCTGCAGCAACACGTTGAACACGTCCGCGTGGGCCTTCTCGATCTCATCAAATAGCAGCACGCTATAAGGCTTGCGGCGGACCGCCTCGGTGAGTTGGCCGCCTTCGTCATAGCCGATGTACCCGGGCGGTGCGCCGATGAGCCGGCTCACCGAATGCTTCTCCATGTACTCGGACATGTCGATGCGGACGAGGTTGTCCTCGCTGTCGAAGAGGGCCTCGGCGAGGGCTTTGGACAATTCGGTTTTGCCCACGCCGGTCGGGCCGAGGAAGATGAACGAACCGATGGGTCGACGCGGGTCCTTGATGCCGGCCCGGGCGCGGAGGATCGCATCGGCGACGGATTGGACCGCCTCGTCTTGGCCGATCACGCGCTCGTGCAGCACGCTGTCGAGCTTGAGCAGCTTTTCGCGCTCGCCCTCGACGAGTCGGGCCACGGGAATGCCGGTCCAGCGGGCGACGATCTGGGCGATCTCGTCGTCGGTGACCTGGTCGCGGAAGAGGCGGTTTTCTGACGAGCCGCGACCGTGAGGGAGCGGTTGCTCGCCGCCCTGGTCGGCTGTGGTCTGATCGGATGCAGAGGTGGAAGGGGAGACACCGCTTCCTGACCGTCGCGGCTCGTTTTGTTCCGCTGCCGCGAGTTGTTTCTCAAGCTCAGGTAGCTTCCCGTATTTAAGTTCAGCCGCTTTATTCAGGTCGTAGCCCTGCTCGGCCTGCTCGATCTGCAGCTTGGTCTGCTCGATCTGCTCACGCAGATGCCGGACCTTGTCCAGATCACCCTTCTCGTTTTCCCACTGCGCGCGCATCGTGTCCGCCTGCTCACGCAAATCAGCCAGCTCTTTCTGAAGCGTCTCCAAGCGAGCTTTCGACGCGTCGTCCTTTTCCTTCTTGAGTGCCGCTTCTTCGATCTCCAACTGCATCACCCGGCGGGTCAGGTCATCCAACTCGGCAGGCATCGAGTCCATCTCCGTGCGGATCATCGCGCAGGCCTCGTCGACCAGGTCGATCGCCTTGTCCGGCAGGAAACGGTCGGTGATGTAGCGGTGCGACAGCGTCGCGGCGTTGACCAGCGCCCCGTCGGTGATCTTCACGCCATGGAAAACCTCGAATCGCTCGCGCAAGCCACGCAGGATCGAGATCGTGTCCTCCACTGTCGGCTGATCGACCAGTACCGGCTGGAAACGACGCTCCAGTGCCGCATCCTTCTCGATGTGCTGGCGGTACTCGTTCAGTGTCGTCGCGCCGATGCAGTGCAGTTCGCCGCGGGCGAGCATGGGCTTGAGCAGGTTGCCCGCGTCCATCGCACCGTCGGCTTTGCCCGCACCGACGATCGTGTGCAATTCATCAATGAACAAAATAATTTGACCCTCGGCCTGTTTCACTTCATTGAGCACGGCCTTCAACCGCTCTTCAAATTCACCGCGGAACTTGGCACCCGCAATCAACGCGCCCATATCCAGCGAAAACACTTTTTTGTCTTTCAGGCCTTCGGGTACATCGCCACGGACGATGCGTTGGGCCAAGCCCTCGGCGATCGCGGTTTTGCCGACGCCCGGCTCGCCGATGAGCACAGGGTTGTTCTTGGTCTTTCTTGACAGGATGCGAATGGTTCGGCGGATTTCCTCGTCCCGACCGATGACCGGGTCCATCTTGCCGGTCCGGGCGGCCTCGACGAGGTCTCGGCCATACTTCGAGAGCGACTCGTAAGTCGCCTCCGGGTTGGCGGACTGCACCCGCTGATTGCCACGCACCTCGGTCATGGCCCCCCGGAACCCGTCCGCGGTGATACCAAGATTCTTGAAGATGCCAGCGGCTTTGCTCGTACCCTGCTCCAGCAGTGCGAGGATGACGTGCTCGACGCTGACGTATTCATCCTTCAGCGACCCGGCCGATTTCTCCGCGGCGACGAGCAGCTGTTGCAACGCCTGCGTCACAGCCACCTGGCCCTGCGAAGCGGAGCCGCCGGACACACTCGGGCGGGACTGCAACTCCCGCCGCAGCTCACCCGCCACGACATCGCCCGGCCGATTGAGCTTCTCCAAAAGCCGCGGGATCAGCCCGTCCGCCTGCTCGACCAGAGCAAGGGCGAGGTGTTCGACATCCACCGCCTGATGACCCAACTCGACCGCAAGGTTTTGCGCTTCCTGCAGTCCGAGCTGCGTTTTTTGGGTAAATTTATCTGGATTCATATCTAACTTCGTGGCAATTCGCGTGCCGAATCCATCCGGTTCTAACGCGATTCAAGCAGGTTTTGCATCCTAACTTTCTGCCAGTTTGGCAGTTTTTAAGATTCCTAATTAATACAGACTGAAGTGGTATAAGTCATGAGAAAAACCTACGAAATACGATGAACTTAAGAGCAAAATAATAGTGATTTAAATGCTTTAATTATTTGAATTTAGCGGGCTGTAGAACGATTCGGGCTAAGATCGGATTCATCATGTTGCAAAGTGTCGGTCAATGCAGCGTTGGGCGGTGGTGCTCGGACATCGGGCGGATGGGCTGCGGCCTGGTGTTGACGATCGTTTCTGTAAATCTCCTTCCGGGTTGTGAATCGGCCCCGACGGATTTGGAAGCCCCGACTGTGGAGGCGGAGCAGACTGTCGGCCGGGCGGGGCCGGTCGTCGAGGCGTTGCGTGAGATGGGGGCGACCGGGACACAGCGGCGCTCGGCGGCGGCCCAACTGTTGCGGATGGATGGCGAAGCAGCCGAACAGGCGTTGGCGGAGGCGATCAGCCAACGCGATCAACCGGAAGTGCGAGCGGCGGTGTTGCAGGTCATTGCGTCAAATCTGACCGCCCCGCCGGGCGATCTTTGGCGGGCGATCCTGCCGCTGCTGAATCAGGTCGACCCGCAGCAGGTCGACGAGGTCGCCCGCGCTTTGGGAAGGTTCGGCGAGCCCGAGCTCATCGCGCGACTGATCCAGCAGGCGGAGTCCGATGCTGAGCGCATTGAGATGCGTCAACGGGCGATCCGTGCGCTCGGTGAGCAGCGATCGCGAAAAGTCGTCCGATCACTGGCCCGCTTGATCGCCGTCGAGCAGCCGACGGCCGTGCAGGCGTCTGCTTTTGCAGCCCTCAAAACGCTCAGCGGCATCGACTCGTTTCACGAGGATCGGCAGGCGTGGACCACCTGGTCGCAGCGGGTCCAGCCATTGGACACTACAGCCTGGCAGCGGCATCTACTGGGCAACTTCATCCGGCAGCGGGCGAACGACCAAGCGATCGAGTCGCAAACCACCGACAAGCTGGCCGAGGCGGAGAAAGCGCTGTACCTCGCCTCGTCGCCGAACGACCGGCCGCGTGTGCTCACCACGATGCTCGGTAGCGAGTTGACCGCGACCCGCATGCTCGCGCTGGACCTGGCCCAGACCCGGCTGGTCGCGGACGAATCATTTGACCCCGCCGTACGCGAAGCATTACGCGATCGATTGGACGATACCTCGCCCGAGATCCGCCGACGTGTCGCATTGCTGCTTCGTGACTTGGCGGATGAAGCGGCGGCCGACGCGATCGAGATGCGTTTGATTGAGGGGCAAGAGAGCGTGCTGACGGTGCTCGGTGCTTACCTTCAGGTCATGGCCCGGATGCCGCGCAAGGGCGCTGTCGACCCGGCCTACCAATTGCTGAACGAGCCGACACTGCGTTCCGAGGCGGCGGGGACCCTCGCCGCCATTGCCCGGGCCGGGTTGCTGCCGCCCAAGCAGGCGGATGCCTCAGCCAAGCGGGTGCGGGCGATCCTCGAAGCCGGAGAGTTTCCCTCGCCGCAGATCGTCACGCTGCTCGGCCGGATCGGCGACAACGACGACTGGTCGCGGATTGAGCTGTGGGTCGCGGATGCCGACCCGGTCGTGAAGCAGGCCGCCGCCCAGGCCTGGTCGGACTCGGACCGATCCCTAGCGCTGTTAGCCGACCGCGCGGATGACCCGGTGGTGCAGCCGATCGTGATTGTTGCCGCCCGTCAGCGGGGGCAGGATCCCGACACGCTGTTGAAGCTCGCGGGCAACCCGCCGACCCGGCCGGGCGTGCTCTCGGCCTGGGCCGACGCCCTGGTCGCAATGGCCGGCCGAGTCCCGCCGGCGACCACACTGCAAGCCATCGAAATGTTCGCGGCTGACACGCCCCGTCCGACGCTGCGGGAGCGCATGCTCAGTGCCTCGCTCGAAGCCGCCCCACCCCTGGCCGAGCGGCCGAACCCCGACCCGTACCCCGCTCTCCTGCTGCGTCGCGCTCAGGTCCGCCGCAGCATGGGCCAAACTGAACTGGCCCTGGCCGACTATCAACGCCTGGATCAGCGCCGTGAGGCATTAGACCCCGCGACCCGCGAACTGATATCGCGGGGCATGGTTCAGTGCTACCTCGAAACGAACCAGGTCAGCGAGGCATTCGCCGTGGCCCGGCGGTTCTTCGCTGACCCGGATCGTCCGGGCAGCCTGCGTCCCGATGTCGCCAACGACCCGATGATGGACGAGATCGTCGCCGCTGCCCGGCGCGAGACGGAGCTCGGCCGGGACCAGCGGGCAAGACGTATCCTTGACAATCTCCGGCTGCTGCTGGGCCCGACCGCCGGCATCAACGCCGAATTGGACCGCAGGATTCAGCAGGTCGAATCAGCGATTGAATAAACCGCCGCTGCGTTCACCGCCGCCACCGCCCCCGGAATTGCCGCCGCCGCCCAGCGGGTTGCCGCCGCCGCTGGAATTGCCGCCGGAACCGCCCCGGTTGGCCGGGGCCGCATCACCCTGGGTCATGTTCATCGTCATCGTGACCGGGAACTCGGCATTTAGCGTCATGCCCTGCCCGCCGCCGCTCATCTTCATCGTGCCTGTCGCTTCCATGGCTTGGGTCACGCCCAAGTCGACCAGGTGCTGCATATCGCCTTTGAGTGACATCTCGACCTTGGCCCCGCCCATCGATGGGTCGCTGCCGGAGAAGTCCATCTCCAGGCCGATGACTGCGACCTGTTGTCCATTGACCATCTTCAAATCCTTGAGCGTCGCCGTCGCCTTGGCGTCGGTCATACCGCTGGCGGCATCGAACATGTTGTCGAGATTCGGTTCCCAGCTTTCGCCGACCTGCACCGGCTTGTCGGGCAGGATGTCCTGGTTGAATAGCATCGTGCTCAGGGACTTGGCGGCCTCCTGCTGCATCGGTGTGGCCTGCGGCATTGGGCCCGGCTCGAACTTGTCGCCCTGCCGTTCGAAAGGCACAGTGATCCCGACCAAGTCGTCACCCATCTTCTGCGTCTGCGGCTGACCCATCATGACCATCTCCTGCACCTGACCTGCATCGTTCACTTTGTGGTCGTAGCTGGTGACTTTCTGCCCGTCATTGCCGGTGATCGTGATCGTCGCGTCCTCAAACTGACGCATCGACATCTCCATCTGCATGTTCTGCCCGCCCTGGCTCATGTTGATCGTGCTCTTGTCGAAATTCATCTCGCTCTTGACGTTGAATACCGTGCCTTGCGGGATCGATTTTTCGGTAAGCGTGACGGACTGGGCCAGCGTCGTGGCCGGGGCCAACAAAGCAGCGATCGCCAAAGCTGAAGGTTTCAGTACTGAGAGAGCTTGCATGATGTTCCTGGGTTCGAGTGAAAAAGTCGTGCTCTAAAGAAGTATTCATGTTGTAACCGCAAAGACCGGCGATGCCTAATGCTTAACACCAGCTAAACCGGATTTTCACGCATCGATTCGCTCAATTATTCCAAAATCTGCGCGACCCTCAATTTTTTTCGAGATAAGCCGGGGATGGAGGCTTTGCGAATCCGCGGATGATCAAATCGTCAATTTCCGGGGATTCACAAACCCTGATGTCGCAGCCGCGGCGTCATCGCCGCGCGTTTGATCATTCGATCCGGCGATTCGCAAAGCCTCATCCCCGGCTTGAGACTGCTTCTTCGCGGAACTTCACTAAAATACGCCGATGGGATTCACGACCGGTCAGAAAAGCGGGACCTCATCGCGGTCGGCCAGGCCGGGCCGGTCGGTCCGCCGACGCGTACAGCAGCGGACGATCTCCGTGCTGCCGACCCTGTTCACGCTGGGCAATCTGCTCTGCGGATTCCTCGCGATCTTCCTCGCGTCTCGGCCGACCGATACGACCCTGCCGCTGGGCTGGACGCCGCTGACCTACGCCGCGGCACTGGTTTTCCTCGGCCAAATCTTCGATGCCTTGGACGGCCGAGTCGCCCGCCTGACCCGCAGCACCAGCGACCTGGGCGCGCAACTCGACTCGATGGCCGATATGGTCAGCTTCGGCGTGGCCCCGGCGTTCATCCTGATCCAGATCATCCAGGTCCAGGCCCCCTACCTCTCGATGACCGGCGACACGTTCTACGACCGGCTCGGACTCGCCATCGCCTGTATCTACGTCGCCTGTGCGGGTCTTCGACTCGCGCGATTCAACTTGGAAAACACCGGCAGCGGAACCGGGCGGCACCTCTACTTCGTCGGCCTGCCCTCACCGGGCGCCGCCGGGACCGTGGCCGGCCTCGCTCTACTGCATCAGCACTGGTACGCCCACGCCCCTCAAGGCGTCGGCTCCGAAGCCGCCGCCTATGTCCTGCTGGCCGTCACGCTGCTCTGTGCCCTGGCCATGGTCAGCCGACTACGCTACAGCCATTTGATGAATCGCTATGTCCGCGGACGCGCCCCCTTCGGCACCGTCGCGGTCAGCGTCGTCGTGCTGCTGCTGCTGCTGGTCTGGCCGCAACCCGCCTTGGCCGGGGCGTTCGTGGCTTACGCATTAAGCGCCCCGGTGATGCGGTTGCTGGGCAAGCGACGAACCAAAACTTAAATGTCAGCCGCCATGGCAACGCTTCGCTTCACCACAAAGGCACGGAGAACACCAAGGCCACGGAGAAGCATTTTTGACAGGATGACAGGATGATTCGGATTAACAAGATCAGCAATTGATCTGATTTGAAACTCAATCGAACATTCTCAATCAAAAATCCAAATTAGCACCATTCTGTCAATCCATTCCATCCTGTCATCCTGTCAAAACCGCTTTCAGATTTACTTCGTGCACTTCGTGCCTCTGTGGTGAAGCGAAGCGCCGCCTTGCATTTTCAAACGGTACTCAGTCTTCGACCGTCACCGTCGCGAGTTTGTACCTGAACCCCTCGCCATCTTCTTTGATGTCTTGGCCGATGTCGGTGATCGTGCCCATGACGTACTGCTTGAACTGGTCTTCGAGGCCGAGCGTGTAGCCGACCTCGTGATCCCACCCTTTCAGGTCCGTCGGCCGATACCGCCCGACGTCCATCGTCGAAACGCGATCAGGGTCCTCATAAAGCCGAATCGTGTGCGGTTCCTGCATAGACTCAGTCTAGCCCTAGTTTCACGTCAAAACTCAAGGTTTGGCTGAATGCGAAGTAGGTTTCAAGTTGTCACAGGAGAATTGAGAAGCGACCGATCAAAAATCCCACTGTAATTCCTGATTGCCGGTGGCCTCGGTGAACCAGCCGGGAACCGCCAAGCCATCGTTGATGGCCTGCTTGACATGGCTCGCATGGAAGTCTGCAAACAATACATTTGCACCATCCTGATGACGCAGCCCGACACGGCCCTCGGATGCGAGAAATGACGCTTCCACCGAGGTTGCACCCGGGTTGGGGTTCTGAGTCTGATCGTATCCCCTGCCATCGACGAGATAAACAATCTCGGATGGCGAATCGAGTTCTGTTTCTTTAGTGAACAAACTGTCATCGAAGTGCTCGTTGACCTTGAATGTTCGATTATTTTGTTGAGCGCTTGCTGGAAAACTCGACCAGACAGGATCGTTTTTATAGGTGACGTAGTTTCGATCCGCTGCGGCAGTCGTAGTGACGACGGTTAAGCCCAAATAATAATCCATCGCATTGAACCACAGCGCGTCTGCCTTTTGTTGATCTGTAAGAGTCGATGTGGGGTGAGAAGCGTCCGAAAGCTGAGGTCGAGGAAAGTAAAAATTGAAGTCGTTTTTGTACATCTCGGTGCAGATACCAAGTTGCCGTTGGTTGCTGAGACAAACCGACTGCTTTGCAGTATCCCGGGCGATTCCAAGCACGGGCAGGAGGATGCCGATGAGCAGGGCGATGATGGCAATCACCACCAACAGTTCGATCAGGGTGAATGCACGGGGTGATGTTCGCCGGGGAAACATGGTTGCTTGGGTCCGTCGCAAGGGCTTTGCTGGCGGCAGGCGAGTGCTCAGTATAACCGTGGCCCGAGCGTGGCCGAAAGCAGCCCGGACCGGGAGGACCCGGGATGCGAAAGTCTTTCAAAATATCAAGCCGATCGCCGACGCCGACCCGCGATCAGCAGGCCCCCCAGCCCGACCAACGCGAGGCTGGCGGGCTCGGGGATGGTGACGGTGAACGACTGCAGAGCAAAGTTATGATTATCCGAGGAGGTGCTGAGCGTGATCTGTTGATTCGCGGTAAACGCTTCCGGTGTGCTGAGAGTAAACACATCGCCACCATCTGTATTGGCATTGTTGATGTTGAATGTATTGCCGCCAGTGAAACTCAGCACTGCTTCGGTTTCCGTATCCTCAGTTAGCGATGCGAAATCGATCGAATCGAAGGTCCCTGCCTCATTGAAAGAGAAGGTCATGATTTCGGCTCCGCCTGCGCCGGTGTCAAATTGATCGGTATCGTCGCCACTAGCCTCGGCGTTGATCCCAAACGAGGAAGAAGTTACGTTGAAGACAGAATCGCTTCCAGGCCCCGATGCCGAGGCTGTGAGTGTGATGTTGTTTTGCGTGTAGCTGTCGGTCGTGTCATCATCGAAGGCATCGCCGGCTGCACCACTGGCGCTGCCGGTATGGAAAACAAATGTTTCCGCCTGAACTCCCGCCGCGATAAAAGAGCAAGCTAGCAGGGTTGCGTAAATTGGTTTTGATCCGAATTTCATAAGACTTCTCCTCAATCAGACTACTGGCGTAGAACAGCTTGACGACACGAAACGTTCGTGCCTTGACGGTCAAGGGTGCTGTTCTCGCAGCATTTCGCGACCGCTGCCGTCGGTCGGGCCTCACTCCTGGAAGCCCAGGCGAGTCGGGTCGGCTTTGGCCGATCGCTCGTCTGTTGATCACCCTGGTCGGGTCATCTCAACGCCATGAATATAGGGACGTCGGATTCGTTGTCCAGCCCTTTTTCCGGGGTTTTCACTTAATTAACCAACTTTACCGAAACCACATATTCTGCTTGCTGAATCTTTATGCAGCCGGAGCCGTGAGTCACGTAAATGACTTATAAATAGGCGAGAATTGTCGGATCGATCACATTGCTTAGAGTGCGCAAACAAATAAAAGATTTATAAATGTGGCTGGCATGCTGGGCGCCGGCAGGGTTGGTCGTCATCTAGGCGACCACGGCAAGCATTCTTTCTGCGGGGCGGCTGGCAGCAGATGTGCGTTAACCGTTTGAGGGTGGCATTGTGTCGAGGCCCCCGGGACGTCTGATGATGGGCTAACGGGTTGCCCCCTGCACGCGGTGCTAGAATTCGGCCGATGAGCGAGGTGTGTGACGTGATTTTCTACGACGGCGACTGCGGGCTATGCCACCGCTGGGTGAAGTTCGTCCTGCCGCGCGATTCCCCCGGAAGCGACTCGAATCGTGTACCGCGGTTTTTGTTCTCACCGCTAGGCAGCGAATACTTCCGGGGGCGGGTGGATGAGATGCAGCGCGAAACGCTGCCGGATTCGATCGTGCTGCTGACGGCGAATGGGCAACTGCTGACCCGGTCGTCGGCGGTCATCGGCATTCTGCGTCGGCTGGGCGGGGTCTGGGCATTGCTGGCGGGATTGATGGCGGTCCTGCCGCGTGGCCTGCGGGACTGGGGGTACGACCGCGTGGCGGCGGTGAGACATCGCTTTTTCGCCAAGCCGACCGAGTCCTGTCCGATGATGCCGCCCGAGCAGCGGGAGCGCTTTCGGTTTTAGTTTTTTGACAGGATGATTTGGATTGACAGGATGAAGGCATTTTCAATTCAAAAAATCGTGCATTTTTAGATTTCGGTTCTGGATTGAATCTCAGCGGCAGTTGCTTTTTCTGATCCTGTTCATCCTACTCATCCTGTAATCCTGTCAAAAAACCTGTCCAAACGCATTGGCCGATACACTGACCGGATGAGTCACAAGTCTGCCAATTTCTATGACGTCATGGCCCAACGGGGGCTGCTCGCCCAGTGCACCGACTCGCCCGAGGCGGCGCGGAAACGGCTGAGTTCGCCGGTGTCGGCCTACTGCGGGTTTGATCCCACAGCCGACTCGCTGCACGTCGGCTCGCTCGTGCCGATCATGGGCTTGGCCCATCTGCAACGCTGCGGGCATAAGCCGATCGTCCTGGTCGGCGGGGCGACCGGGCTCGTCGGCGACCCATCCGGCAAAACCGAAGCCCGTCAGATGCTGACTCCGGAAGTGATACGCAGCAATGCCCAGGCGATTGCGAAGCAGATCGGCCGGGTGCTTACCTTCGGCGGCGGGGCCACGGAGGCATTGCTCGTCAACAACATCGATTGGATTCAGCCATTGTCCTGGTTGGAAGTCCTGCGCGATATCGGCAGCAAGGTCAGCGTCAACCGCATGATGTCGATGGAATCGGTGAAACAGCGTATGTCGGGCGAAGGCGAAGGGATTTCTTACCTCGAATTCAGCTACATGCTGCTGCAGGCTTATGACTTTGCCCATCTGTATGACGCTCATGGCGTGACACTGCAGATCGGCGGGCAGGACCAGTGGGGCAACATCGTCATGGGCATCGACCTCGGCCGGCGCCTGCAACCCCGGGAGTTGGCGGAAGAAGGATTGATGGGATTGACCTTCCCCTTGGTCACCAAATCCGATGGCGGCAAGTTCGGCAAGAGTGAATCCGGCAACGTTTGGCTGGATGCGAAACGCACTTCACCTTTCGAGTTTTTCCAATTCTGGCGGAACGTCGCGGACGCCGATGTCGGGCGATACCTCGGTTATTTCACATTTCTGCCGATGGATGAGGTGAACCAACTCGCCGCGGCGGAGGGTGCGGCGATCAACGATGCGAAGGTGCGGTTGGCGTATGAAGTGACCAAGCTGATCCACGGCGAAGACGAGGCCGCCGCCGCCCGCGATGCCGCCGCCAAGGCCTTTATAGGGGGCACTTCCGGGGGGGGCGATGCCACGTCCGATTCGATCCCCAGCGACACGCTCAGCCCGGCCGAGCTCGACGCGGGCCTGCCGGTCATCGAAGCCCTCACCCGGGCCGGCTTTGCCAAAAGCAACGGCGAGGCCCGCCGACTGATCCAAGGCGGCGGCGTGCGCGTCGGCGAAGAAAAGGTGACCGACATTGCCCACGCCTTGGGCCCGGACGATGTGAACGATGGCTACATCCTTTTGCGGGCGGGTAAGAAACGGCTGTTTCGGTTTGATGTGGAATGAAGACTTTTGACAGGATGACAGGATTTGCAGGATGAACAAGATTTAAGCATTTTTGATTTTTAAATGAGGATTTTTGATTGAATTTAATATGCAGCTTTCTTTCTGATCCTGCTAATCCTGAACATCCTGTAATCCTGTCAAAAAATCCTGTCATCCTGTCAAAAATGCTTCAAAGCATTGACCGATCCGCTTGCGTGACGTAAGGTGAGCGATGGCCCTGTGAACAGCGAACCCGCCACGGATGGGACATGCCCGAGCACGATCACCCGCGCCGCTTCGGCGCTGATTTCAAGACATTCTTCGTGCGGGGCCTGGCGATCGTGCTACCCACCGCGTTGACGATCTGGCTGATCGCCATCGCCTACGCCTTCGTGAGTGAAAAAATCGCCCAGCCGATCAATGCCGGGCTGCGCGAGGTCGTGATCCGCTTCACGGATTGGCCCGAACCGCGCGATGAGGACTACATGCTCGTTTACAGCGAGTCGCTGAGCCCCGCCGAGGAAGAAGCCCTGCAGATCCACCTCGAAGACCGCAGGATCACGGACGTCATCGGCATCACCAGTGCGCCATCTCTCGCGATGCGGACCGCCCGTTTAGAGTGGATGAAGGGTCAGCCACAGCTGGTCCGCGAAGCCCGCCGCGTCGCCTTCCGCCAGCACTGGGAGGGCTATCGCATCGGGGCGTGGGTCGTGCTCGATGTGCTGGGTCTGATTATCGCGATCATCCTGATCTATATCGCCGGCCTCTTGGTCACCAGCTTCCTGGGTCGGCGGTTCTATCGCCTGGGCGAAGACATCGTCAGCCGTGTCCCGCTGATCCGCAGCGTGTACCCGGCGATGAAACAGATCACCGACTTCTTCTTCGGTAATGATGCGGACAAGATCAGTTTCAACCGCGTTGTGGCGGTGCAGTATCCACGCAAGGGGCTGTGGTCCGTCGGGCTGGTCACCGGGGACACGATGAGCATGATCGAAGATGAGGCCGGCGAGATCTGCCTGACCGTCTTCGTGCCCAGTTCACCCACGCCTTTCACCGGCTATGTCATCACCGTGCCCAAAACCGACACGATCGATCTGCCGATCAATATCGAAGACGCGCTGAAGTTTGCGGTCTCGGGCGGGGTCGTGATCCCGCAAGGCCAGGTCATCGACCGCACAGGTCAAACCCCCGTCCTGCCGGGCATGGAACCCGCCGTTGAACCGTCCAACACTGAACCCGATCCTAAACATAAGGAGACTCCCGCCCTGACCGACGCGTGATGCATACCGGCTCCCTAGCCGTGGATGAGGCTTTGCGAATCCGCGGATTCCCCGGAAGTCTTCTATCGAAGACCCGGAACACCTTGACGCCGAATCATCGCGCTGATTGAAACCACTGATTCATTTTTTATGACCACCCCCCTTTTACTGGAGTTGCTATGCAAGTATCCATCATCGGCCGCCACCTGCCCGTCACCGAACCCATCGCGTCTTACGTCCGTGAAAAGACGACCCGCGTCGGCCGACTGCTCGACCAACTCCGGTCCATCGAATCGATCCTCAGCAAAAGGGGCAATCACACCTACGACGTCGAACTGATCGCCCACGTCGATCACCACGCCCCGTTCGTGGCTGAGGTGAAGCACGACGATCTCTACGCCTGCATCGACCTCGCCTGCGACAAGATCGAGCGCCAGGTCCGCGACCACAAGGAAAAGCTCAAGAGCCATAAGCGCGACAGCTTATCCGTGGCATAGCGGTTATTTCCAATCCCTACGCAAAGCCCGGGGGGATGGCCAACCCCCGGCTTTCTTTTCGCTATCAAGGACGCGGCGTGACGCTTGCGTTACCATATCGCTTTGCTGGATTTTGTGACCCCAGGAACCTGAACCGCGATGAAGCTCCGAGATTTTGTAGAACCCAAGGCCGTTTGCCCGCAACTCGAATCCACCACCCGCGACGAGGCGATCGGCGAGATGCTCGACGCCCTGATCGAAGCGAAAGCCCTCGACAGTTCGCTGCGTGAGCCGGTGCTCAAGAAGATTCTCGAACGCGAGAAGAACGGCTCGACCGGCTTCGGCAAAGGCGTGGCGGTCCCCCACGTCAAGCACGAAGACATCCCGAAAATGGTCGCCGCCGTCGCGGTCAGCCAACCGGGCATCGACTTCAATGCCTTGGACAAGCAGCCGGTCTACAGCGTTTTCTTGCTGCTCTCGCCGGCCGACAAACCCGACCAGCATCTGCACGCGATGGAGAGCATCTTCGCCAACCTGCAGAACGACAACTTCCGCAAATTTCTGAGGCAGGCCAGCACGACCGAGGAGGTCATGGAACTGCTCGAAGAGGCGGATACCCAGCAACTGACCTGACCATGCCGACCGCCACCGCCGACGTCAAAATCCTCAACCGTCTGGGCCTGCACGCCCGGCCGGCGATGGCGTTGGTCGATGCGGCCGGCCGATTCAGCAGCGACATCACCATCTGCAAAGGCAGTCAAAAAGTCGACGCTAAGAGCATCATGCAGATCATGATGCTCGCCGCGACTCAAGGCACGGAATTGAAAATCGAGGCCGAGGGCAACGACGCGGACGAAGCCATCGCCGCGCTCAAGGCGCTGGTCGATGGCAAGTTCGATGAGGAATAGGCGTAGGTCAGGCATACCTGCCCGATCTACGCTTGACGTTTAGCGGCAGCGGCGAAGCCGCCCTTTCGTCTGCTTGGCAATCTCACCCCACACCCTCCGCGAGCGGCGCTGCCATCCCGGGGGCGGGGAGGTCGGACGAGCCGGTCAGATATTCATCAATGCACCGGGCAGCGCCCCGGCCCTCGGCGATGGCCCAGACAATCAACGATGCGCCCCGGCGGATATCGCCCGCCGCGAAGACCCCCTCGACATTGGTCGAGAACGCGCCGTACTCGGCGGTGACGGTGCCGCGGTTCGAGTCGAGGCCAAGTTTTTCAACGACCGTCGGCGTGTCCAGCCCCGTAAAACCGATCGACAGCAGCACGAGGTCGGCGGGCAGTTGCTCCACCTTGCCGGTGGGTGTGCTGACCCATTTGCCATTCTTCTTTTCCCAGTCCAGCCGTTCGATCTCGACGGCTCCAACACGCGATGGATCGTCTTCGTGAGGCAGGAACTGTTTGGGCAAAATGCCATATTCGCGAGGGTCTCTGTCAAACTTCGCGGCGCCCTCGGCGTGGCCGTAGTCGACATAGAACGTACCAGTCGGGCCGGGCCACGGGTGGTCCTCGTCCCGCTCGTCCGGCTCGCGCTCACGACGGGTGATATTGGTCACGCTCTTGCAGTTCTGACGCAGCGCGGTGCCGATGCAGTCCGTACCTGTATCGCCGCCGCCGATGACGATGACATGCTTGTCGGTCGCGCTGAGGTATCGGCCGTCCTTGAGCTGCGAATCGAGCAGGCTCTTGGTGGTCTGGTGCAGGAAGGTCATCGCACGATGCACACCGTTGAGCTCGGCCCCCGGGATATCCAGCGTCCGGGCACGCAGCGCGCCACAGGCGAGCAGGACCGCATCAAAATCGTCAACCAGGGTTTGGGGGTCGATGGTGGTGATACCAGACGCTTCGCTGCGCTCAGCGTCGGCGTAGCCGATGAACTGGTCGTTGGTATCGCCGCCGACGTTGTGATTGGCCTTGAAAATCACGCCCTCTGCTTCAAGCAGGTCGACGCGTCGCTGCACGATCTTCTTTTCGAGTTTCATATTCGGCACGCCGTACATCAGCAGCCCGCCGATGCGGTCGTCGCGCTCGAACACGGTGACGGTGTGCCCGGCCTTGTTGAGCTGATCCGCCGCCGCCAAACCCGCGGGCCCACTGCCGACGATCGCGACCGTCTTGCCGCTGCGACTCGCGGGCGGATTCGGCACGACCCAGCCCTCATCAAACGCCCGGTCGATGATCGCGCACTCGATGCTCTTGATGGTCACGGGCGGGGCGTTGATGCCTAAAACGCAGGCCGACTCACACGGCGCCGGGCAGATCCGCCCGGTCCACTCCGGGAAGTTGTTGGTTCGGCTCAGCCGTTCATACGCCTCTTTCCACCGGTCGTGATAGACCAGATCATTCCACTCAGGGATGAGGTTATCAATCGGGCAGCCGGTGTCCGCATGGCAGAACGGCACGCCACAATCCATACAGCGAGCACCCTGCTCCTGGAGGATGTGGTCGTCGTGACGCTCATAAATTTCATGGAAATCGTTGAGACGTACGAGTGGATCGCGGGCGGGCATCGCCTGCCGTTCGTATTCCTGAAAGCCGGTTGGTTTACCCATGATAAATCTTCGAATCTTTTGACAGGATGACAGGATCGGTTGGAATTTACAGGATCAGAAAAACAAACAAATAAACGGCCAATCACTACACTTCTTTTCTGATCTCATCGTGTCCATCCAATCCATCCTGTCATCCTGTCAGAATTGCTTCGCTCAACCATGGCCCACCTCGGGTTCGTGTTGGGGTTGGAGGCGGGCTTTTTCCTGCAGCAGCACACGGCGGTAGTCGATCGGCATGACCTTGACGAATTGGCTGGCCACTTC
>CAZFZS010000003.1:93880-170000 GCA_964523485.1 uncultured Phycisphaeraceae bacterium
TGGGCGACGCTGCTGCCGGTGTGTTCGAGGTGGTTGCTGATCAATTGGCGACATTCGGCGATGTCCTCAGGCTGATCGAGTTTTTCGAGGTCGACCATACCGAGGTTGCAGTGCTGCAGGAACGTGTTGTCACGGTCCCAGATGTAGGCGATCCCGCCGGACATGCCCGCGGCGAAGTTGCGGCCGGTCGGGCCGAGCACGACGACCCGGCCGCCGGTCATGTACTCGCAGCCGTGGTCGCCCAGGCCCTCGACGACAGCCTTCGCTCCCGAGTTGCGCACCGCGAACCGCTCGGCCGCGACACCCCGGAAGTACGCCTCGCCGCCTGTCGCGCCGTAGAGCGCGACATTGCCGAGCAGGATGTTTTCTTCCGGTGCGAAGGTCGAGGTGGCCGGAGGCTTGATGATGATTTTGCCGCCGGACAAGCCTTTGCCGACGTAGTCGTTCGCATCGCCCTCGAGCCGGATGGTCACGCCCGAAGCCAACCAGGCCCCAAGGCTTTGGCCCGCCGAGCCGGTGAAGTTCAGGTGGATCGTGTCTTCAGGCAGGCCGTCCATGCCGTGCAGCTTGCTGATGTGGTAGGACAGCATCGTGCCGACCGAGCGGTCGGTGTTTTTCAGACGCGTGTTGACCTCGACGAATTCGCGTCGGGTCAAAGCGGGCTGACAGGCTTCGACCAGATCGTTGTCGATGTAGTCGTCCAGGCCATGGTCCTGCTCGAGCGACTTGCGGATGCCGATGTTGGCGTAGAGTTTCTCGGCCGGCTTGAGGATCGGCGTGAGGTCCAGGCCGTCGGCCTTCCAGTGGTTGATCGCATCGCGGGTCTTGAGTAGATCGACTCGGCCGATCAATTCATCGATATTGCGGACGCCGATGCGGGCCATGTATCTCCGCGCTTCCTCGGCGACGAGGAACAGGTAATTGATGACATGCTCGGGCGTGCCGGTGAACTTCGCCCGCAATTCTTCATCTTGCGTGCAGACGCCGACGGGGCAGGTGTTGAGGTGGCATTTACGCATCATGATGCAGCCGACGGTGATGAGCGGCGCGGTGGAGAAGCCGTACTCTTCCGCACCGAGGCAGGCGGCGATGACGACGTCCCGGCCGGTCTTGAACCCGCCATCGGTTTCGAGGCGGACGCGGGAGCGCAGGTCGTTGAGCACCAGCGTTTGATGCGTTTCAGCGAGGCCGAGTTCCCACGGCAGGCCGGCGTGCTTGATGCTGGTCAGCGGCGAAGCGCCGGTCCCGCCGTCGTGGCCGGAAATCAAAATATGGTCAGCCTTGGCTTTGGACACGCCCGCCGCCACCGTGCCGACGCCGACTTCCGCGACGAGTTTCACCGAGACCGTCGCCATCGGGTTGCTTCGCTTGAGGTCGAAGATGAGTTGGCTGAGGTCTTCGATGGAGTAGATGTCGTGGTGCGGCGGCGGCGAGATCAGGCCGACACCGGGCGTGGAATGGCGGATCTTGGCGATGTATTGATTGACCTTGAAGCCGGGCAGTTGGCCGCCTTCGCCGGGCTTGGCACCTTGGGCGATCTTGATCTGCAGCTGGTCGGCATTGGCCAGGTAATAGCTGGTCACGCCGAATCGGCCCGAGGCGATCTGCTTGATCGCGGACCGCTTGGTTTTCGGTGTGCCGTCGTCGTACTGCGTCAGGCTGAACCGCGCGGGGTCCTCACCACCCTCGCCGGAGTTGGATCGGCCGCCGATGCGGTTCATCGCCAAGGCAAGCGTTTCATGCGCTTCCTTGGACAGCGCACCCAGCGACATCGCGCCGGTGCGGAATCGCTTGACGATTTCCTTGGCCGGCTCGACTTCATCGAGCGGGATGGACTGATCGCCCTCGGGGATAAAGTCAAGCAGGCCACGCAGGGTGCATCGCTGGCGGGCATCGTCGTTGCAGAGCTTGGCGTAGTTGTCGTAGGCGGCAGCCGAGTTCGTGCGGGCGGCGATCTGCAGATTGGCGATGGAGTTCGGGCTGAAGGCATGGGCCTCGCCCTCGGGCCGCCAGTGATATTCGCCGGGGTTGGGCAGGCCGGCCCCGGCGGTGGGTTTGGCCGCCGCAGCTGTATCGCTGGGTAGATTCCGGGGGCGGGCGGGGAAGCCCAGGCGATGCCGACGCAGCGCTTCTTCAGCAATCACATCCCAGCCGACGCCCTGAAGCCGAGACGCGGTGCCGGTGAAGCTCCGCTCGATGACTTCCTCACGCAAGCCCAAGCACTCGAAAATCTGCGCACCCTTGTAAGACGCCAGCGTCGAGATGCCCATCTTGGACATGACCTTTTCGATTCCAGCCCGCAGGGATTTAAGGTAAGTCTTAACAATCTGCTCGTCCGTCAATTCGTCATCCAGGCTCTGGTCTTCGCGCAGTGCGAAGAGGGCTTGGTAGGCGAGGTACGGGTTCACAGCATCGAGGCCGAAGCCGAACAGCGTGCAGAAGTGGTGGACTTCGCGGGCTTCGCCGGTTTCGAGTACGAGGCTGATCTTCGTGCGGTTGGCGTGGCGGACCAGATGGTGGTGCACCGTGCCGACCGCGAGCAGCGCGGGGATCGCCGCCCGGTCCGACCCGAGGTTTTTATCGCTCAACACGATGAGCTGGTTGCCAGCATCGATAGCTTTGTCGGCTTCAAGACAGAGACGATCAAGCGCTTTTTGAAGGGCGTCACCGGATCGTTCTTCGCCGGTGCCGTTATTGCTCGAGAAAATTGCAGAGTCAAACGTCGCATCAATGACCCGGCTGCTCCAGCCCTTGCTCTTTTCGCTGCCGTCGAGTTGCTTGAGCGTTGCCAACTCCGCATCAGTCAGGATCGGCTGGGGCAAATGCAATCGGGCGCACTGCCTCTCGGTCGTCTCGAGGATGTTGCCCTCGGGGCCGATGAAGGTTTCGAGCGACATGATGATCGTCTCGCGCAGCGGGTCGATCGGCGGGTTGGTTACCTGAGCAAAAAGCTGTTGGAAATAGTCGTAAAGCAGCCGCGGCTTGTCGGAAAGCACGGCCAGCGCCGCGTCGTTACCCATCGAGCCGAGCGCTTCCTTGGACTTTGCCCCGGCGTTCACCATCGGCAGCAGGAGCATGTTCAAATGTTCATGCGTGTAACCAAATGCGCGGAGCTTGCGTAGCCGATCTGCCTGCTCGAGATGTGCACCGGGTAACTCGTCACCCGAAGGGGCGGGCAGGTCGGCCATCTCGATACGGTTCTGTTGCAGCCATTGGCCATAGGGACGCTTGCCCGCGATTTCGGCCTTGAGTTCCTCGTCCGAAACGATCCGACCCTTGTCGAAATCGACCAGGAACATCTTGCCCGGCTGCAGCCGACCCTTGCTCACGACGTGTTCCGGAGCCACATCGACGACGCCCACTTCGCTGGCCATGATGACCCGGTCGTCATCCGTCACGTAGTAACGCGAGGGGCGCAGGCCGTTGCGGTCCAGCGTCGCGCCGATGACCTTGCCATCGGTGAACCCGACGCTGGCCGGGCCGTCCCAAGGCTCGATCAGGTTGGCGTGATATTCGTAAAACGCCCGCTTGGCCAGGGGCATGGATTCATGGTTCTCCCACGCCTCGGGGATCATCATCATCATGGCCTCGGGCAGCGAACGCCCGGCCATGTAAAGCATCTCGAGAAAATTATCGAAGCTGCCCGAGTCCGACGCCTCGGGGTTGATTACCGGGAACAGGTCATCGATGTCATCGCCGAACGCCTCGGCTTGCATCAGACCCTGGCGGGCGCGGACCCAGTTCTTGTTGCCCTGCACCGTGTTGATTTCGCCGTTATGGCTCATCATCCGGCAAGGCTGAGCGCGATCCCAACTCGGAAAGGTGTTCGTACTGAATCGGCTGTGAACCATCGCGAGATGGCTGACGAAATCCGTGTCCTGCAAATCGGGGTAGAACAACGGCACCTGACTCGAAATCAGTTGGCCTTTGTAAATAATTGTTCGGCAACTCAGCGAACAGATATAGAACGTGTTGTTCGGGATCGAGCCGTCTTCGAGCGTGACATTGATTACGCGGTTGCGGACGAGGTAGAGCTCGCGCTCGAAAGCGTCTTCGTCCAGATGGTCCGGCCGGGCAACGAAAAGCTGTTCGATGCGTGGCATCGTGCGGAGCGCCGACGGGCCGATGTCTGCCTCTTTAGGTCGGGTCGGCAGGTCGCGCCAGCCGATCAGCGGCAGCCCCGCTTTCTTAAGCTCGGTTTCGTAAAGCTTCTTGCAACGTCCATGCGGCTCGCCCTCCACCGGCAGGAAGATATTGCCCGCTGCGTACTGCCCAGCACCTGGAAGTTGCAACTGCGCATCGCGTTGAGCGACCTTCTTCAAAAATGCGTGAGGCAGTACGGTAAGGATGCCTGCACCGTCGCCGGTGTTGGTCTCGCAGCCACAGGCGCCGCGGTGGTCCATACGGTGCAGCATTTCCAGCGCATCTTTGACGATGCTATGCGAGGCTTTGCCTTTGAGGTGTGCGATAAAGCCGATGCCGCAGGCGTCTTTTTCCTGCGCGGGGTCGTACAGGCCGGTGCGGGCGGGCAGCTCGCTGTGGCTCGGGCCGGCGGGCGAGAGCTGAGGGTCGTGGGCGGGGTGGTACATCATGAATCAGCTCCGGCGAGGATCGCGGCGAAGCGGTCGGGGGTGGGGGACGTCGTGGAGCGGCGGCCGTTGCTCGCGGCAGATCGTTGATCTTCCGCACGGGCGAAGGCAAGCAGGTCGTCGATGAATTGAGTGGCGATCGGCGACAGGCCGGTGTCGCCCGGTCGGCTGCGGCCGCGCATTTTCACGCCGCTGCGGTGGATCAGCCCGATCGGCCGACGCAGCGTCGGGGTCAGCGTCAGCACATGCAATGAGCCGGCCTCCGCCTCACGCCGCACCGTCCGCCGCGGCAGGATGGTCGCCCGCTGGGTGTCCATCACCGCCGTCTTGAGCGTGTCGAGATTATCAAACGTATTAATGAAGCTCGGCGTCACGCCATGCTCGCGCAGATACGCCACGACCCGTCGGCCGACCGGCAAATCCTGATCGAAACCGATCATGTCGTAGCCTTGCAGATCACCTGCATGGATCGCATCCGCCCCGGCCAACGGATGGTCCGGCGTACATACGACCGACATCTCTTCCTCACGCAGCGCAATCGTGGTCACCCGCTTGAAACGCTCTGGATAGGACAAAATGCCGATGTCCGCGTCGCCCTCGACGACCGCTTCGTAAACCTCGTCCGGCTTGGCATATTCGATATCGACGCTCGCCTTGGGGTAGCGGTTCTCGAAATCATGCTGCACCCGGTCGAGCAGATCGATGCCGCTGCTGTAGATCGCCTGGATATAAACGGTCCCCGAAAGCTCGACGCCGACGGCGGACACCCGCCGCTCCAGGCGATCGAACCGCTCGAGCACATCACGCGCTCCTTCCAGAAAGACCCGCCCGGCCTCGGTGGCTTCCAACGGCCGAACCGAGCGGTCCAGCAGGGTCACGCCCAACCGCTTTTCAAGCTGCCCGACCCGCTGGCTCGCGGCCGATTGAGTAATGCCATGCGACACTGCGGCTTGCGAAAAGCTCTTGCAGCGGACCACATCGACAAATAATCGCAACGCTTCGATCATTATAAGTAAAATTGATACAGGTGGTGGCGGCCGATCAGTCTAGCTTATGTCGTTGCAGATTTCCAGCGCTGAGACCGCGGGATTTTCCTATAACGAGTTTGCCGATCCTGACGGTTGCGTGTTTTCTGCGGCGGTCGGCCGGCCGGGCTTGTTAGCGAACCAAGCAACATTGTTTATTTGGCGGGCCGCCTGCCGATAGAATGGCAGCGTCGCCGGGGGTGGCGCATTTGTGCGCCACGCCAGCCAGGACGTCTCATGAACCGACTCTCGAATCGCCCCGTCGCCTGCCTGGCGACCTGCATCGCTGCCTTATTCGTCTGCCTCTCGGCCGTCGTCGCCGAGGCGGGCTTGGAATCTCAAGTCACGCATTTGCTGGGCGGCGCAGACCTTGGCAAAGCTGAGATTTCGGTGTTGATCCGTGATTTAAACACCGGTCGAACGCTGGTCGATCTCAATCCCGATCAGCCGATGATCCCCGCTTCAAACATGAAGCTGATCACCACCGCCGCGGCGCTCTATCAGCTCGGCGCGGAATTTACGTTCACCACCCGCTTGCAGCTGATGCCCGGCTCACCCCAAGTCGCGCAGGGCGGGCCGGATGACCCCGCCGCCGCCGAGCCCGCACGCGATCGGCCGAGCCTGGTCATCCGTGGCGACGGCGACCCCGCCTTCGGTGACCCGATCCTGCTCGCCCAAGCCGGCTACGACAATGTCGACGACTTTCTCGATCTCTGGATTCAAGCGATCGAAGACACCGGCATCGAGCATTTCGACGCCCTGCTCATTGATGACCGCATCTTCGATCAGCAGTTCGTCCACCCGGATTGGCCGGATTACGACCTGCCCCGGCGGTGGTGCGCCCAAGTCGCCGGCCTGACGTTCTACAACAATGTCATGGATGTCCACCCCATCCCGGCCGCACAAATCGGCTCGGCCCCGACAATTGAGCTCTACCCCTATCAGCCCAATCTCCGCACACTCAACCGGGCGACAACCAAAAAAATCGACGACTTCCAACTCGACCGCAAGCCCGGCACGAATCAATTCATCTTCCGAGGCTCCGTGCGGTATCGACGGTCCAGCCCGTTCCAAGTCACCGTGCACGACCCGCCGATGTTCTTCGCCGACTATTTCAAACATCGCCTGAAGAAGGCAGGCATTCAGGTCGACCGCGTCGAGCGATGCGCTTCCGATGCCCGCTTCAGCCAAGCCCAAACGCTTCACGCGGTTCACACCACGCTGCCTGGCGTGCTCGACCGCACCAATCAGGATTCGCAGAACCTCTTTGCCGAGTCGCTGCTCAAACGGATGGGTCATCAGTTGACTAGTGCCCCGGGTTCCTATCAAAACGGCACCGCGGCTGTGCGGATGTTTTTGCGGGATACCTTAGGCGGACGCCTGGCCGCGGTGCAGGTCGCCGACGGTTCGGGCATGAGTCGCAACAACCTGCTGACCGCCCGCTTGCTGGTCGATTTGTTGGAGATGATGTACCGCGACGAAGAGCGCGGCGCGACGTTTACCGCATCGCTGAGCCATGCCGGCCATAACGGTACGCTGCAGAAAAGGTTGAAGGACCTCGATGCCCAGGTCTATGCCAAGTCCGGCTACCTCGGCAAATCCGCGGGCTACGCCTCCGCCCTATCCGGCTACCTCGTCCTGCAGGAAGGCGAACGACCCCGCGTCTACGCCTTCAGCATGATCTTCAACGGCTTTACGACCACTAACACGAAGATCAAAAACTTACAAGATGAAATCCTCGGCTTGCTCGAAGAAGAAGCGATGCAGGCTGCACGATGAAGCAGACTCCAAAACCGATGACACACTTGTCACGTTCAGCGGGAGCGGCAAAGCCGCCCGCTGATGCGATCCATTGCAGATATATAACACGGAAGATTCGCTACACTTCGTACCGATGCCCTCGACCAGCCACGACCTGCTGCTGACCAAGATTCTCGCAACGGTCGGCCCGGCATGTTCAGACACGAGCATCCTCCTACGCATGATCGAAGAGGGTGTGACCGCGTTTCGAGTCAACTTTTCGCATGGCGATTTCGAGGACTTCGGCCGATCCATCAAGCTGATCCGTGAAGCCTCCAGTCAGGCCGGCCGACCCGTCGGCATCCTCGGCGATCTGTCCGGCCCGAAAATCCGCGTGACCGACGTCAATGGCGAATCGCTCATGCTCAAGGTCGGCGATCACCTCGAAATCACCCAGCGCGATGTCCCGGCCAAACGCGATCCCGACACCGGCGTGATCACGCTCGGCACGACCTACCCCGAGATGGTCGACGATGCCGAGCCCGGCCAACGCCTGCTCATCAACGACGGCGCCATCCGCACCCTCATCACCGACAAAGTTCGGCCGGGCGATTCGCCGGACAACAATCGTCGTCCGGACGACCCGCGTTTGATTTGCAACGTCACCGAGGGCGGCAAGCTCACGCCGAAAAAAGGCGTCAACCTGCCGGACACCGATGTGACCGCCCCGGCCCTGACCGATTGGGACGAGGAATGTGCCGCATGGGCCATCGAGAACGGCATCGACTTTCTCGCGCTCAGCTTCGTCCGCAAAGGCGATGACATCCGCCAACTCAAAGACCTGCTGATGCGGTTCGGCCGGGACAACCGCAGCATCCGCAGCCACAGCCGACTGCCCATCGTGGCAAAGATTGAAAAGCCCCAAGCCATCGATCAACTCGATGAGATTCTGAAGGAATGTGACGGCGTGATGGTCGCCCGTGGCGATCTGGGCGTCGAGATGGACGTGGCCCGTGTGCCGGTCGTGCAGAAACAGATCATCAAGAAGGCTCACGACCACGGCAAGCCGGTCATCGTCGCGACGCAGATGCTCGAAAGCATGATCGACCACGCCATGCCGACCCGGGCCGAGGTGTCTGATGTCGCGAATGCGATTATCGATGGTGCGGATGCAACGATGCTCTCCGGCGAGACCGCGGTCGGCAGCTACCCGGTGCAGGCGGTGCACATGATGGCCCGCACGGGAGGCATCGCCGAGGACTACGTCGCCGACAATCGCGAGAACACGACCCGCCCCCCCGCTCGGCTCCGCGAATCTAAATACCGAACCGCAGCCCTGGCCCACGGCGTGTCCACCATCGTGAACGACCTCAAGCCCAAGTTCGTCGTGACCTGGTCCGAGCTTGGCGGCGGCGCACGCTACCTCTCGCAAAACCGCCTGGGCTCGCCGATCATCGCGATCAGCTCAAAAGAAAATGCGCTCAGGCAAATGGCCTTGCTGTTCGGCGTGCATCCATTTCACATGGACCGCCCCACCGATACCGCGGATTTCCTCGCGCGGCTGGATGACCTGCTGCTCAGCCGAAACTGGGTCGAGCCCGGCGACCCGGTCGTGATCGTCAAAGGCGAACCGCTGGGCATCCCGGGCGTCACGAACATGATCCGCATCCACTACGTCGGCGACGTCTGCCGCCTGACCTGGCATGTCAAAGACGACGAGTCGTGATCAAAGCCGAGGGATGGCCATCCCTCGGCCTTACGAATCACCAGTCCCCCGCACACCGCTGAAAAGCTCGGGCGACAGCTCTACCGCCGGGTCGCCGTGCAGCACGGTGACGTCGCCGGTCGTCTCGACGATGACCGCTCGGACTTTTTCTAATTCGAGCACATTCGCCTCGCGCAGTTTCGACCACAGATCATCGGTGGCCATCGCAGCGGTTTTGAGATTGCCTTCAAGAATTTCACCCTCCCGCATCACCAGAATCGGCTCGTTATCGATGATGCGAGAAACCGTTTTCCAATTCTTCCGAGCCTTCGCGATGAGCCACTGCAGAAAAAACAATATGCCTAGCACAAGAACACCGACCGGCAGCGGCGTGGACTTACTTAAAGCCGTGCTGGCGATGACCGAGCCGACCGCGATGGTCATGGCAAAGTCGAAACCCGACATCTTCGCGAAGCTGCGGACCCCCGCCAATCGGGTGAACAGAATCACACAGCCGTAAATCGCAAATGCAGAAATCGCTGCGGCAGCGAGGGAAGAAAACGTCGTGGCAAACCATGCGGTCATAACTGAGCATAGCCAAACCCTGGACTGAATACCATATCGAACGCTTCGCTGATTGAATCAAGTTCGAGTAAAGTTCAATCATGTCCAGCGAATCGAATCAACCGGCAGTCGGCATTGTGATGGGTAGCGGCTCGGATTGGCCGACGATGAAGTTGGCGGCCGAGATGCTCGAGCGCTTCGGAGTGGTCTACGAGAAAAAGGTCACCTCCGCGCATCGCACGCCGGAGCTGATGTTTGAGTATGCGGCGTCGGCCGAGTCGCGTGGGCTGCAGGTGATCATCGCCGGGGCGGGCGGCGCGGCGCATCTGCCGGGGATGATTGCGAGTCGAACGGTGCTTCCCGTACTGGGCGTGCCGATCCAGAGCCGGGCGCTCAGCGGGCTGGATTCGCTTTTGAGCATCGTGCAGATGCCCGGCGGCGTCCCGGTCGGCACACTCGCCATCGGCGAATCCGGCGCTAAAAATGCGGGACTGCTGGCGGTATCGATTTTGGCAAATGGCCAGCCCGAACTGCGTGAGGCGTTGCATGAATTCCGTAGCGAACAAGCGGACGCAGCACAGTCGGCATCGCTGGATTGAAGCAACGCTTCGCTTCACTACTAAGACACAGAGTTCACTGAGGGCACGGAGATGCGATTCAATGAAAGGCATTCGTATGCTTTGTCGCAATACATTCTGGATCCGTTGATCCCCTTCAGAGAAATTGCTTCTACTCCTTGGTCTTCGTGCCCTACATGCCTCTGTGGTGAAGCGAAGCGTTCCGAAGCGTTAAAAAAAACACCCCGCCGAAAGATTCGACGGGGTGTTGGTTACGGACAGATTGGGATCGGGCTTAGAACGTAAAGCCCAGACCCAGGGTGTAGAGGAATCGGCCGTCGTCGATCGAGCTGTCGATCTCGTCGGTGTCGTCGAACAGGAACTGGTAGGTAGCCCGGGCGAAGATGAAGGCTTCGGGTTTGACGTAGTACTTCACACCGGCTTCCGGGCCGGCAAAGAACGTGTCATCCACATTGTCGCCGTAGAGGTAGCCGACACCGACACCGACGAACGGTCGCAGCCGCTCTTCGCCGAAGTGCAGTTGCGTGAAGACCGAGGTCGAGCCGGTCCAGTCGTTGGTGGTGGTCGTGTCGGAATAGCCCACGTCCTGCCGCACGCCGACGTTCCAGAGGTCGGTCAGGTAGGTCGAGGCGTCGACGGAGATGTTGAATCCGCCGGTCTCGAAGTCTTTATCGCTGCTGCCTGAGCCGGCGAGGGTCATTTCCCAGTCGCCCTCGGTCGGGCCGAACCATTCGCCCTCGCGGGGGACGGCTCGGTAGTCGATGTCGTTGTCGACGTCGTTGTAATCAACGGTGTCGACATCGCTGTTGACGCCTGCGACATCTTGCGCGGTGCCGAGCGGAGCGAGGAGCAATGCCAGCGCGGGGGTAGTGATCCAGAATCTACGTTTCATTATGAGCCTGCCTTCCTATTTTGCGAAAGGGCTGAACCGGAGGGAGTGATACGGAGGCCCGATCGCGGGTGAATCGCCGGCTCCCCGCGGGCGCGGGGATGAATGCCGGTGGTGAATCACCAATTCCTAGGCCCGCCGATTGAGGTCGGCAGGTTTTGCCTCACAGAAAACTAATAAATTTTTGCCGCAGATCGGCCAGGGGTTCAGGCGGCCTTGGCGGACTGGCTGGCTTGGCTTAGCCGTTGGCCGATGATGCGGAGCGTCCGACGCATCACCGCCGCCCCACCGAGCCGACGTAAGGCCGTCTCGCGTACCGGGGCAATCATCGCCTGCCGGCCGGTCGGGTCGGGTAGCCAGCGTTGAACCCTAGCTTTCAGCTCTTCGCTGCTGCTGAATTGCAGCTGGTCATAGCCCTCCAACGGCTCGGACCGGCCGTCAATCCACTCGCAATCCCGGCAGCCGTTCACCCACTGCTTCGCATCGACATCATGCCCGAGGCCGGCGGGCAGCAACGCTTTAGCCGAAGCGAGATGCTGATCAAAATCTTTTCCACTCCTCACACCGGGCTGATCGTCAGTTTGCTGGGCTTGCCACAAGCTCGGCAACGCGAAGTCGGCGGGGTGATGACGGATTAAAGTGAAACCGCCGGCAAACAGCGTCCGCAACAGCGGCACGCTCAGGCAAAGGCCCGGCTCGGAAAGCAGCGTCAAGTTGGCATTACGCAGCACCTGATCGCGCTCCGGCCCGGTCGGCTCGGGCTCGCGGGCAAATCGTGAGAACTCGGCGTGCTGCTCCCAACCCTTGCCGAAGATCGCGAAGTTCAGTTCGAGCGATTCGGCCGCCTCCACCGCCCACGCCGCGGTCTGTTGTTGATACAAGCTCCGATGCAGCGGCATCAATCGAGCCACGAACCCGCACAGGTCGCGATGGCTGAGCGCGCGACCCTCAGCCAACGCCGCATCGTAAATCAGTCGACCCAGATGCCCAAGGCTCGGCAGCGAGGCGTTACGCTCGAACCGCTGTTGCAACTGGCTGACACATCGCTGCACCAGCGGATCGTCCGTCTGCTGAACATCAGGATTCGGTGCGTCGGCGAAAAACACCAGATCGTGCCCCTCCGCCAACCAGGCCTCAGGCAGCGTCGGCACCCGACTAAACGGCGGGAGCTGAACCACCTGCACGTCCGAAATGCCTAAAGCCGCGGGGATTGGCGAACCCGGCTCGGCCAACAACAGATCCCTCGGCCCCCAGGGTTCCGCCTCGGTAAACCGCATGTGCAGGCCCTTGGGCACCCAGCAACAGAACGGCAGATTCTCCGGGAAGACCTCGGGGTAATGCGACCGCAATTGGCCGGCGGAAAAAACCAGGTCCGGCTTGTAATGGGCCAAACTTGCCCGCAGCGAGGCCGGGGTCAACCGGTGGGCGGGCGAAGGCTCGATCGCGGTCATGGTCCGCCAACCCAGCCGCTGAAATGCCTGCTGGGCCTCAGCGATCGGGTGATCCGCAGGTGCTGCGGTGGTGGCATCCGCAGGGTCGGGGCCATCGAATCGGCTGCCCAACAAGAGCACGCGTGGCCGACGCCCCACGCCGACAGTCAACGCTTCGCAGGTAAAGGTCTGGTAATACGCCTCGACCTGTCGGCGGGCTTCGCGGGAGATGCGATCGACACGCTGGCGGGTCTGCTTCAAGGCTTGGCCAACCTTGCCCTTTGATTCGGTTTCCGCAGCGATGCTGGTGCTCGGCGGCTTGAGCATCAAGTCGCGGGCCAGCAACGCTTCGTACTTGGCCGGTGCGTCCTCTCCGATAAACCAGTGAAAGCGCGGGTCGTGGATCGCCTGGTCGCGTCCGGACCAGTCGTGGGCCATCAATTGAGCCAGGGCGAGCAGCGGGTCGGCCTCGATCAGATAGACCGGCCGAACCCCGCAGCCGATCGGCGGCGGTGGCGCTTCGGTCAATGCCGAGATGAGATAGCCGTCGCCGAATCCGCTGACCACGATCGGGTCTTGCGGGGGCTTGCTGGCGGTGGCTTTGCTCAACAGCTTGCGGGCGGCCTCGGAGGGGTCGCTGGTTTTCGATAACGCATGGAACTGGTCGCCCTCGCCACGCCGGGCGATGACGATCGACCCGGATGGGCTGGCCAGAAAGCGGTAGGCGTGTGTGGCGGCAATCGGGCCGGCCTGGACCAGTTGGCGATACAACGGCATCCGGGCCAACCGCATCGCCTGCAGGTTGCGGGCCAGCCGGGCAAGCGTGCCGACTTGGATATGGCTTTCATCCAGACCGTGCAGGCAGCGCTGCACGTCCGCCCATCGGCGCTGGCCGACGTAGCCCCAGGCGAGCTGGACCGCGGCCCGTCGCTGGGCCACAGTGCTGCCGGGACGCCGGCTTGGGGCGTCGGTTGCGATACGTTGCGTGCTCAATCGTGCGTCCTCAGACGTGTGCTGCGCAGCCCGACCGTTCCTCGGCCGGCCCCCTGCCGCAGGTCTCCTCCCGACCCATCGGCTGGATCGCTTACCGGACTTAAGCCCACAATCAGCCCATACCAAAGAAATTCCGCCCTAATCGGTCGAGGTTGACGAACCGACGTTAAATGTCATCGTTCTAACCGACGATGAGCGATAGAATTGGCGTGAGAATTCCGTTTTTACCTTCCAACCTTATCATCACCAGCCTGCTGGCAGCATTTGCGATCGCTTCGCTGCAAGGTTGTGTCTCGGCAGGCGGCAACAATGCCTCCGCACAGCCAACGCAGGACGCGGTCTCGCTTTCATCAAGCCAGCGGATCCGAGCTGGCAATGTCCTGCGGGACGCGGGCCAGCTCGATGAAGCCCTCAATCAGTTCAACCGTGCTTTGGAGATCAATCCGGCTGCGGCTGAGGCGTATCTCGGCATCGGGTCGATCCAGCACCGCCGGGCGCAGTACGAAGAGGCGAAAGCGAGTTATCGACAGGCGACGCTGCTCGACAGTGTGAGCGTCGAGGCCCGCTACTACCTCGGGCTGATGCATCAGGTGCTGGGCGAGACCGGCCAGGCCATCGAAAACTACCGCCAAGCCCTACGACTGGACCCGGATAATACGCAGGCCCACCGCGATCTCGCGACCGCCTACCTGCAAGTCGGCCACCCGCGATTGGCCTTGCCCCATGCCCGCGAGGCCGCCCGGCTGGACCCCACCGATCAGGCGGCCCTGCTCAATCTCGGGGCGGTCCTCTCGCTGCTGCAGCAATACGAGGAGGCGCTGGATGTCTACCGTGTCGCCACCGAGTTAGGCGATTTGGATGAGCCGGTGCTGCTCGGGCTGGGCGATACGCACCTGAGGCTCGGCAACATCGAGCGGGCCATCAACACCTTGCAGGTGCTGGTACGCCGCTACCCCTCCGCGGTCAGCCATGAACGGCTGGGCTACGGCTTCTTCCGCTCGCGCAGCTTCGATCTGGCTGAGCGACATTACCGAGAATCGCTGAAATACAACCCGGATCAGGTCGGCGCTCTCAACGGCCTGGGGGCCTGCCTGCTCGCAGAATACGTCCGCAAGGGCGAACGCAACCGCGACCGCTACAAGCTGATGGAAGCTTTACGGCTCTGGCGTCAGAGCCTACGAGTCCAGCCCGGCCAAGAACCCATCGTCGACCTGCTCACCCGCTGGGACCCACCGGATTAAACAGCAAAGCCGGGGGATGGCCATCCCCCGGCTTTATTTTAGTTACTCTCAAACCTCCGGCGGGTCGTCACCCGGGCCGGGCGGCAGATAGTTCGGGTTCGGCTTGGGGATCAGCACTTCGAGTTGATCCCGCCATTGTTTGAGCATGCCGGCCAAAGTCTCAAATCGATCCGGCTCCTGGTCGGCGATGTCGTGAGATTCCGAAACATCGGCCTCCAGATCGAACATCATCGCAGGGATGTCGTCCTCGAAATGTTCGATCAGTTTGTAGCGTCGCGAGCGGATCGCACAGCTGGGCGTGCCGCCCTGGTTGCTGTAATGCGGGTAATGCCAATAGATCGCCTCGCGGTCGAGTTGTTCGGCTGAACCTTCCAGCAAGGGCATCATGGACAGGCCATCCGCGTGCTGCTCAAAGTCGAGCGGCAAACCGGCGGCTTCCAGAAACGTCGGGTAGACATCCGGACTGGTGACGGGTTCACTGCAAACGCGGCCGGGCTTGATTCGGCTGGGCCAACGTGCGATCTGACACACGCGATGACCGCCCTCGTGCATCCACCCCTTGCCCTGAGCCATCGGGGCGTTGCAGGTCGGTGAACCCTCAGCCGTCGATAGCCCGCCATTATCCGAGGTAAACAGCACCAGAGTGTCGTCAGCGATGCCCGCGTTGTCCAAGGCATCGAAGAGTCGGCCGAGATTCGTGTCCAGATTCTCGATCATCGCCGCGTAGACCGGATCGCTCTGAAACTGCCGCCGCTCGACCCGCATATGCCGCTTGTGTTGGCAGGGGTAGTACTCGCCCTGCACCATCGGGTCTTTCTGATCCAAGCCCAGCCGTTTGGCTTTCTCGCGGTATTTTTCAATCAGCGGCTCGGGGGCCTGAATCGGGGTATGGACCGCATAGTGGCAGAGGTTGAGAAAGAACGGCCGATCGGCGTCGCGACTTTCAATCAGCTGAATCACCTCGTCGGTCAACCGATCGGTGAGGTACTCGCCTTCGGGCCCGTCTTCAAGGGCGGGGCAGCGGTAGGGGCTGAAGTAGCCATGCTTGGGGTGGCCCCAGCCGCAGCCGCCGATATTGAGATCGAAGCCGTGGTTTTCCGGCTTGGTTTGGCCTTCGCCGAGATGCCATTTGCCGACGTGCCAGGTCTGGTAGCCGCCTTGGCGTAGCGCCTTGGGAAGTGCCCGCTCACTGGCTGGCAACGCATGGAAGTAAGGCACATCTTGAAGCTTGCCGACCGCGTGCCCGCCGATGTACTGCGTTACCCCGACCCGCGCTGGGTACTTACCACTGAGCAGACTCGCCCGGGTCGGCGAGCAGACCGGACAGGACGCATAGGCATCGGTGAACCGCAGGCCTTGCTGAGCCAGGCGATCGAGGTTCGGCGTTTCATAAAACGAACTGTCGTAACAACCCAGGTCGGCCCAGCCGAGGTCATCGATGGTAATCAGCAGCAGGTTGGGTTTGGACATGGTGGCCACTATATCGGGCCAAAAAAAAAACCGACACCCCGCAGAAGCGGGATGCCGGTAGAGGTTTTGATTTTTGATTTGAAAAGCCGAGGGATAGCCATCCCTCGGCTTTGATTTTACAGTGCGTCGTTGTCGGCTTCGCCGGTACGGACGCGGATGACCTTCTCAACGGGGTAGACGAACAGTTTGCCGTCGCCGACGTTGCCGGTGCGGGCGGCCGAGGTAATCGACTCGACCGCTTTGTCGAGGTCTTCGCTCTTGACGGCGATCTTGAGCATGGCTTTGGGCACGAAGCCCACGTCCATGCGTCCGCCGCGGTAGCGTTCGGTGTGACCCTTCTGTTTGCCGTAGCCCTTGCATTCGATGGCGGTCATGCCCAGCACGCCGATCTGGGCGAGCTTGCTTTTGACGGCCTCGATGGAAGAGGGCTTGATGATGGCCTCAATCATGTGCATCGTGGATGTCTCCTGGTGGGGTTCAGTCTTAAGTTTAAGTCAGAAAAAGTAAGGGGAAAGCCCATGGTCGATTCCACGGGCTTTCCCCGTGGATTTTAGATCTCGCGAGCGTGATAGCTCTTGATGTAAGTGCGCTGGAAGTCCGGGTAAGCCGACATGTCGTGCTCGCCCAGGTCCAGGCCTTCGATTTCCTCTTCTTCCGACACGCGGATGCCCAAGGTCACCTTCAGGATCATGAAGAAGATGAACGCGAGGACGAACGCGTAGACAAAGCCGGACACAGCACCGATCAGCTGCACGCCGAAGTTGCCGAAGTTGCCTTCGAACGCTCCGGAGAATGCCACGGCGAGGGTGCCGTAGATACCGCAGATGCCGTGGACCGAGATCGCACCGACCGGGTCGTCGATCTTGATCTTGTCGAAGAACAGCACGGAGAAGTAGACGATGACGCCGGGGATGGCACCACAGATGATCAGTGCACCGACCCACGAAGGCACGTCGGGGCCTGCGGTCACACCGACCAGGCCGGCGAGGATGCCGTTGAGGGCCATCGAGAGGTCCGGCTTGCCGCCGAAGACCCACGAGGTGATCGCTGCCGCCAGACCGCCGCCGCAAGCTGCGAAGGTGGTGGTGACCAAGACGAACGAGACGCCTTCCGGATCGGCCGACAGTTCAGAACCGCCGTTGAAGCCAAACCAGCCGAACCACAGGAGGAACACGCCGATGGCCGCGAGGGGCATCGAGTGACCGGGGATCGGTTGGACCGTGCCGTCAGCTGCGTATTTGCCAAGACGGGGGCCGAGCAGGATGGCACCCGCCAATGCACCCGCACCGCCGACGCCGTGGACCAGGGTCGAACCCGCGAAGTCCGCGAAGCCCATCTGATCCAGCCAGCCGCCGCCCCATTTCCACGAGCCGACCACGCAGTACGCGAAGGCGACGAACGGGATGCAGAACAGCATGAAGGGGAACAGCTTGATTCGGCCGGCGACCGCACCCGAGACGATGGTGCAGCAGGTCGCCGCGAACATCGCCTGGAAGAAGAAGTCGGTCCAGACGGTGTAGCCGGCGTTGTAGGTCGGGCTGACCGAACCAGGATCACCCGAGCCATAGCCCGGACCACCCTGGATACCCCAGCCGAAGGCGAAGTAGCCGTTGAAGTCACCCGGATACATGATGATCCAGCCGCACACGCCGTAAACGACGATCCCGATCATCACGATCATGACGTTCTTGAACAAGATGTTGACCGTGTTCTTGGCCCGGGTCAGACCCGCTTCAAGACAGGCAAAACCCAGGTGCATGATGAAAACCAGGCAACCGGCCAGCATGATCCAGAGGTTGTTGGTCTTGAAGTCGTTGAGGTTCTGCAGGACCGGCTCATAGCCTTCCTCCGCCTCAGCGACTTCGTAATAGAAGGTGCCGCCCAGATAATCCGGGATCTCCGCGTTGAGCTTTTCAACCTCCGCGGCGGCCTCCTCTTCTGTCATGACGGGAGCCTCCGGCTCCTCCTCCTGCGCCCAGACCCCCGGCGCAGCAAGGGTGCCGCCCAGCAGTAGGGCCAGCATCAATACCCATCGACCTCTCAATCGTTCCATCATGTGACTCCTGTTAGGACTCGCTCGACGTCGAGCGAACAAAGTTCAGTAACAAACCCACTACACCGCGGGCTTTTCCGTCAGGTTAAAACGCAATATAGACAGATAATGCTCAAGTTGCAATCAGTGTTTGAAAATAATGCACGAAATTTAATCGGCCCGGCTTTGTACTGCTCAATTATCGGACGAGGAAGTAGGTCCGATGGGGCGATTCTAAATTTGAGATAAAAAAGCGGACACCCTCACGGGTGCCCGCTTATCGCCCCCTACGACCGTCGTAGGGGTGGCCTGCTTCGGGTTGTGGTGGCGGACTCTGGCGTCGTGCCGTGGCCTGCCATGCGTGTCGTACGCCTTGTTTTATGCAAGCGGGATGCCGAACCCGATGCATATCAGGATGTTTACTGACTTACGCCTTGCGAAAGTTTCTTGCTGATGATCTAAGTACCCACTCAGAATAGAATTAGCTAGACCTTCGTCAATCGATCGGCTGACGAAAAAGATTTTAGATCTCTCAACGATTGGACTAAGTGATTCTTAAGCTGCCTAAGTTTTCAACATTTTTTTAGGCTGCGTGCAAGGTTTAGGCAAAGCATCCCAGCCTTCGGTAAATGCGTCGAATCATTTCGCTGCGTTCCTCATGCCATGCTGAAAAGAAGCTGCGATAGAATGCTCAAACCATCTATCTAAAAACCAGCAAGCGACTTTCAGGAAATCACCTCGATGGCTTATCCACCTAAAACGATCTCAGACGGTCTGGTCAAACATCGCTTGCAATGCATATCGGGACTCCTAGACAAACTGAAGTCAAAGCCTGTCCGTGCATATTTATGCATGTTGATTTCGAGCCTGCTGTTTTCGCAGCAAGCCTTGGCCCAAGCGACGGACCTGCTGCAACCCGCTATACCGGAAGCGGCAGGCATCCCGGATGGTGCGGTGCAACTCGATCTCGATCGACTGCTGACCAGCGACCGGGTTCTCGAAAACGAACTGAGCGACGCGGTCTGGACGGTCGAAGCCGGCTCGGGTCGGCGGTTCCTGCAACTGCCGCTGCAACTCCACGCTGCGGATGCGGACTACACACTAAGCCGACCACCGATCGAGCTGCTGAGCAGTCGCATGATGGTTTGGGAGGTTCCGGATTCCAGCGATGCAACTGACAATCGACGCGGCGCTCAGCCAAACGACGATGCTCTACCGCCCGACACGGATTTCTCCGACCTGCAGGCTTTATTAGATCACGATGTCGCAGGGGATATCGAGGGTAGCTCTGGCCTGACCCAGGACGCCTCGATCGAAGAAGCGGAACAGTCCATCCCTGAAAACGCACCGCGGATTGCTCGTGATATCGTCGTGAAGTCGAACGGCCGTGTGTCTTGGGAGATGGACCGGGCGGTTCCGGGCGAGGTCAACACCGGCAGCGAGCCCTATATGCTCAAGCTGCGTCGCGATCGGCTGCGGGAGCTCGAACCCGAGCGGCCGGAGCGGTTGACCCGAAGCAGCAATGAATCGACGCGCGAATTCGATCAGCGACGGCGGGAGTCAGCCGCCACCTATCGCGAAGCATCGGCTGAATACCGCGATCTGCAGGAATCGCTGCGTCAGTTGCCCGAAACCTTTCATGCGCCGATCCCGCCGATCGTCTGGGCCGTGTTTGAGATCCCCGCTTCGACCGGCCGAATCGCCGTGGCTGACCCTACGCTCGGCCGATGGGAGATCGATCTGCGCGACTTTGAGGCGCTGCGAGCCATCGCTTCGGGCGAGTCTGCCGATGTCTATGGCTCGACATTGCGAAACCTCTCCGCACAGAATCATCCCTGGAGCCGGGAACTCCTGACCCGAGCCATCATCGAAGGCGGCACGCTGCAAAACCTGACCGCTAACAGCCCCTTGGCTAGCGCTGTGCAGGCGGTGCTGCAATCCGATCATCTGGCATCGCGCAACCGCATGGCCATGGCGATCACCCGCCTGAGTCCCCCCAATCCTGCCGCCAGCCGCGTCCTTCGATCCGCCGCCAGCGCAAGCGGTGACCCAGCCATGCAACTCGCAGCCCTGCGTGCCAGCCTGCGGGATGCGACCAATGCATCTTCGACATCCTCACGCAGCACAGCCGACAGCAATCAGCTCACCGCCGCAGCCCGTGCCGCCAACGACTTGCTGCATCAGCCGGCAGAGTTGAGTCCCTCGCCGGTCTCGATCCTCTCGGAACTGCTCGAGCAGACCCGCTCAGCTCGAAATGAGCCGGACCCGCTGATCCGCGGCGTCGAATTCAAAGACCTGCCGCAGGATCGGCTGAGTGCCGCCATCGCCGCGGTGATTGCTGCGGTCGACACCGACCCGCTGGTGGCTTCGGGATGGATCGACGATCAGCTTCTCGGGTCGAACGACGCTGCTACGGTCCGGGCCACGCTCGAAAGCCTCGCCCTCGCAGATGCGCCGAGTCATATCGTCAAGCCGATCGCCCATCTGCTGCAGGACCTTACGCTCGGCCGACCCCCCGCCGATCAGCCCACCACCGACCTGACGCTGGGCCAGGGCATCCCGCTCGATTCCGCAAACCATTCGATGTTCCTCGTGCTCAACTCCGGCGACCCGGAAATCCGTTCGCTCGGTTGGCAGGTCCTGCGACATTTTGAGTTGCCTGCCGCCTCGACCTCGCGTGGATCAACCCCGACTCCGGAAGATGAAGACCCGCTGGCGATGATCGTCGATGCCGGGCTGGGCCAATCGCCGACGCCCGCCTCACTCGTCCTGTTTCTCGACCGTCAACCCGACAAAGCCCCCGCGACCGAGGCTTTGATCCGCGTCGTGATCGAGGGCGATGCGGCAGCCTCGCTGCGGGCGGCCCGGTCGCTAATCGGCTCAGAGCGGAGTATCGAAACCCCCGTCGTTGCCTTGAGCCTGGAGGACCGACAGAAATTTGCGGATCAGGTGCTCCTGGCGGCGGGCCTCGGCAAACAGCCGGTGAGCGGTCTGATGCAGGACCCCGCGGATGTGGCCGCTAAATGGTTCACCGGCGAGATTGTCGACGTCGGCGTGCCGGACCCCGACCAGTGGGCCGATGCCTACCCCGATGAGCGAGCGCTGCTTCAGCTCATCAGTGCGTCCAACCCGCAGGCGGCTGCAGGCGCAGTGGCTGCGCTGGTCGCGGCAGCGGGTGGCGATGTGCCAACGCAGTGGGCGATGATCGACAGCGCCCAGCCGATGATCGGTGCCGACCTCGCCGCGGTGACCGATGCCTGGTCGCAAACCAAGCGGAGTATTTACGCATTGGAGCTCGCCGAGGCCGCGGGCGAGTATCGCTTGGCGTTAATCACATCAGAAAACACTTCCGACGCTGCGGGCGATCCCGCAGCCGGCTCTATCCGCGAACGCCATGTGCTGGGCATCGTCGAACTCGTCGGCGACGGCGACACGATCCGTTTCGCCAATGGTGTCCCCGCCCTGACCGTGCCTAACGAATACCTCGCCATCCGCATTGAAGAGCCGGTGCAGCTGAAAAATCTCGACATGCCCGATGAATTGAAAGCCCTGCCGATCGAACAAGCCCAGGGCCCGCTCGACCTGAAGCCCGACGGCAACGGTGGCTGGCGCGGCGGCCTGGACCTGCCCGAAGCCGGGCGATTTGAGTTGTTAATGGAGCCGTACAGCGGGTCGTAGTGGAGTGCGTAGTACCTAGAGCGTAGTGCATAGATCAAACGCAAGCGTTGATTTACACACTTACAATGACCGCCCAATTTCCTCGATTTGCTTCCTACACACTACTTACTACGCACTAAGCACTTCCCCCCATGCTCCGCATCGGCCCTGTCCGTCTCCGAACCAACGGCCTACTCGCCCCCGTGGCGGGCTATTTCGACTTGGCCTATCGGTTGGTCGCACGATCCGTGCCGGGTGTGGTCTGTGAGCCTGGCGATCTTGGCGGGCCGCTCGATGTGGGTGACGGGACTTACGGTGCGCTCGGCCTGGCGTTTACCGAATTGCTCTGCCCGCACAGCATCCTGCGGGAGACCGACAAAGCGATGTGGCGGGCGGCGACTTCGCCGGAAGACTCGCCGGTGGGGATGCAGTTGTATGGCTCGGACCCCGAAATCCTCGCCGAGGCGGCACGCTGGGCCGCCGACCGCGGCGCGACGGTCATCGATATCAACATGGGCTGCCCGGTCGACAAGGTCACGAAAAAACATGGCGGGTCCAAGCTGCTCTGCGACCCCGGCCACGCCGTCGCTTTAGCCAAAGCCGTCGTCGACGCGGTCGACCTGCCCGTCACCGCGAAGATCAGGCTCGGCTGGGATGACACCTGCATCGTCGCCGACTCGCTGCCCGCAAAGCTCTGCGACGTCGGCGTTCAGATGATCACCGTGCACGGTCGAACCACGCAACAGAAATTCAAGCCCTCCGCCCGACTCGACGGCATCAAAATGACGGTCGACTGCGTCAAAAATAAATTCCCGGGGGTCCCGGTGATCGGCAACGGTGACATCACGACCTCCGCCGACGCGAAGCACATGATCGATGTCACCGGCTGCGACGGCGTCATGGTCGCCCGCGGCGCGATGGGACAGCCCTGGCTATTCCGTGATATCGCTTACCACCTCGCCAAAGGCCACGCCCCGCCGCCGATGCCCCGCCGCCGGAAGGCGCAGCTCGTACTGGACCACTTTGAGAATCTGGTCCGCTACCGCGGCGAGGCCGTCGCGGTGCGGACCATCAAGACCCGCATCAGCAAATATTCCGCCCACCTCCAGCCCTGGCCGGGCCTGCGACGTGATGTGCAACCGATCGCCGATGCAAACGCCTTCCGGGATTTCTGGCAGGCGGGCATGGAAGCGATGGTCGGAGATGATTTTGATGCTCATATCTGTGATGAAGCTTTCGCGACGTTGGCAAATTGATGCCTACAGCTGCGATGCTATGCAACGTAGCTCCGCGACGCGTGGCGTCAAGGCTGTAACAAACCACGACACCTCAAGTCATTGCAAGCGGGAAGGTCTCGGTGTAACCCTCACATTGCTATAATCTTTGCCGACCGCGTGATACGGTCGGCCTCCCCTGTCCGATCGGCCGAGGACGAGAACCATGCCCACCAGCTTCGGCGCTCTTTGCAGCGACTTTTATATCAATCAGAAACTCGCCCTGAAGATGGACCTGCCATCCGAGCGCGAGACGATTCTGCACTTTTTCGACCGCATGCGGAAAAGCCTGCCGACGATGGACCGTTTCAAGCGGTACGACGGTGAACTCGCGCTCGAATCCGCCCGCAAGGACTCGACCTACCACTGGTTGGCCCTCCGCCGAAACTCGATCCGCACCGGCCACGTTAACCCCAGCTCGATTGATTCCGCGATCGATTACCACCGGCTGATCCTCGAAGTCGCGCCGTATCACCTGACCATCAGCCCGCTGGATGTGGACTATCTCGAAGTGATGTACGGCTTCGACCTGGAGTGCAAACAAAATCATGACGCGGTGATCTTCAACGCCCTCTTCGCCGACTCGCCGCTTGGCCGACTGATGCCCGAAGATGACAAGCGAGTGCTGGACGTCCAGCCGGTCTTCGGCAGCTCGCTGACCGACGAGGGCGATGTCCAGGCTTATTTCGAAGTCAAGAGTCGGCCCAAGTCCCGGCGCGGATCGAGCAAACGCTACGCCGGCGAGCCGATCAGCCTGTTCCTGTCCGTTCGCAAGTATGGCCCGGTCGACGACCTGAAGCATCTGACCCGTCTGGTCGGCGAGCTGAATGCGCATTGCGAGGAACTGGCTACGGAGAAGCTTGTGCCGGACCTGCTGAACCCGATTGCCCGGGCGATCACCAGTACGCCGTAAGCCGGCGCGATCGCCACACGGGGACGCTGCATGAAGTCATCATTGCGGGTCATGGTGTTGGCCGGCGGGCCGGACCGCGAGCGTGAGGTGTCGCTGAACTCCGGGGCGAACGTCTTTCAAGCCTTGCGGGATGCGGGGCATGAGGTCATTCAGCGGGATATGTCGCCGAGCGATACCGCCTGTCTCGATGAATTTCGCGATTGGTCAGGCGATGTGATTTTCCCGATTTTCCACGGCCGATGGGGCGAAGGCGGCGGTGCTCAGGCTTTGCTGGATGAAGTCGGTTTGACCTACGTCGGCTGTCGTGAAGCATCGGCCCGGCTGTGTTTCGATAAACACGAAACAAAACAAAAACTGCGGGCGGCGGGTCTACCCACGCCCGATTGGGAACTGGTGGAGACAGCAAGTCAGCCGACGTTGCAGCCACCCGTGGTGGTTAAGCCCAACGATGACGGCTCAAGTATCGACCTGGCGATCTGCCCGGATCAGGCAACGCTAAATGGAGCTTGGGCTGATCTCACACAGCGCAACGACCGGTTGCTGGTCGAAAAGCAGATCTTTGGCCGTGAGTTCACCGTTGGCGTCGTCGATTTTGGCCGGGGCTTTAAGGCCCTGCCGCCGATCCATATTCGGCCGGCCTGCGAGGTCTACGACTATCAAGCGAAATATGAGCGAGACGACACGCGGTATCACTTCGATTTTGCTGACAACGAATTGCTCGATGCGCTGCAAAAACTCAGCGTGGACACTGCCGAATTGCTTGGGGTGCGTCACCTCTGCCGGGTCGATGGTTTTCTGGACGAGCGGGATCGGCCGTGGCTGATCGAGGTCAACACGCTGCCGGGCTTCACCAGCCATTCGCTGCTGCCAATGGCGGCAGCCCGGGCGGGGATGCCGCTGCCGGTGCTGGCCGATCGGCTGGTCCACGCGGCGGTGTCGGATGAATCGTGAAGCGGGTGCCGGGTGGCGTGGTTAGGCGGGCTTTGACGCCAAGCCACGAGTTCGTGGCCTGCTCAAAGCGGCAGACCACGCTACGCATCTTGAGATACGGCCAAATTACGTTATTCACGCCCGGGCGGATCGGCGGGTGGTCAGGCCCAGCAGCAACACCAGGCCGGCCCCGATCGCGGTGGGCGTGGGGATTGCGTTGGGCTTTTCAACGACCGAGTCGCCTCGGCTGAGCACGGAGGTCAGCGTCGCCTGATTCACGTCGATGAACGCTGCCGCCTCGCTGTTTTCGATGAATGCCTGACCGCCGACGAAGACCTGTTCGAGATCGAAAGGGCTGAGCGCGGAGAACACGAAGCCGCTGTCCTGTTGAAAAGTCACACCCAGGCCCGCCGCGTAGCCGTTGTCGAGATCAACATCGAGCGCCAGCGTCGTGAGGCCGATCGTGTCTTCAACGCTGAGGATGCCGCTCTCGCGGATCATGCTCGGCAAAACCGTCGGCTGACTCGCCGCATCCGCCTGGGGGACGGTCTGACCCGAACTGTCCTGCAGCGAAAACATCCAGTCGCTGGGGAAATACGTCTCGCTGTCGAACACGATGCCCCGTGAAAAACTGGCGGGCTGTTGGCCGTTGTCGAACTGCATTTCGAGCATGAAGTTCAGGCCAGTCGCTGCGGCGAATTCAGCAGGCACCGGGTCGAGAAAACCCTGCACATCATCTGCGAATTGGCCGGCCACCTGATAGATCAATCGATCGGCCTGGGCCTGTGATGCCATGAGACAAAACGATGTCGCAACAACCAGGGCGGGGGCAAAGTATTTCATGAGCTGTCCTCTATATCCATGCCGCGGGGGTCGGTCGTTATTCAATGATCACGCGCAGCAATCTGCATCTTAAAGCTCCGCCTCGTTTCAACAAAGTGTTGCGGAGGCCTTTTTGTGTTATCGGCACTCAACATAAAAGACCAACAGAAAGCCATCTCCACTGAAACAATCAAGGTCCGCTTGAGGTTATCGCCGTGGAGCTTATTTAATGGCAGGCCAGACCCCAGTCGGTCGATAGAGAGGAGACAGAGGAGGTCGCCTTGATCCGTTGGTTTTCACGAAGTTCAACTAAGAAGAAGTCCAGCCGCTCAAGCAGCAAACGCAAGCGGGCATCCAAGCCCTGGGACCCGCAGCGGACACTGCTCGCGCTGAAGATCGTTGGCGTGGTTGCTTTGGCCGTCGTCGTCGTGATCGGCTGGGTCCGTTCGGAACAAGTGCTGGGTCGATATACCAGCCTCGCCCGGTCTGCTGCTGTCGAGCGTGCATCGGTCACTTTGGTTGACGCGCCGCAGTGGATGGACCCCGGGCTGCATGATCGTCTGCGGGGTCTGGTGGCGGCCGAGGTTGGGCCGGACCCCTTGGATCGCACCGGGCTAGCTCAGGCGGTCGATCAGCTCGATGCCGACCCCTGGGTGGCAGCGGTGCATCAGGTCCGCCGATCGCCGCACGGGATCGTCCGCGTCGAGGCGGACTATCGACAACCCGCGGCGTGGTTGGCGAAGAGCGATGGGTATCACATCATCGACCGGGCGGGCGTTTGGCTGGACGGGCCGATCAACCGGGCGGCCTCGCCTTGGCGTCGCCTGCCGCTAATCACTGGCGTAAGCGCCGACCCGCCAGCCAGCTACGGGCAGGTCTGGCGTGGCCAAGACTTCGACGCCGCGCTCAAACTCGAAGCCTTGCTCAGCCGACAGCCCTACGCGGACCAGATCGTGGCCTACGACGTGTCGCATCGCAATCTCATGGGCCAGCTCTGGCTGGTGCTGTATACCAACGGCCCGACCATTGTCTGGGGCCTGCCGCCGGGCGATGAAAAAACCGTCGAGCCGGAAGCCCCGATCAAGCTCGGCGCCTTGCAGGACTGGGCCTACAGCCATCGCGGCCGAATCGACCGCGGGGCCAACACAGTCTGGGTCTACACCGGCACCGCCCAGATCGACGCCCGGCCAACCGCGAATCAAGCCTCCAGCCGATAGACCAACCGCAGCCGATCCGGCCTCACGCCGAGATTTCTGGTTGACACCCACCGCCCCGCGTATCACCCTAGCGGCCGGCATGTCGAAATCGCAGCACAAAACCGCCGCCCATCAGCGGACCCGCCGGGATCACGCGCAGGAGACGGCCGAGGACTATGTCGAGGCGGTCGCCGAGTTGATCGATCGCGATGGCACCTGCCGGATTGTCAATCTGGCCGAGCGGTTTGGTGTCAGTCATGTCACAGTCATCCGCGTGGTCAAACGCCTCGAAGCCGAGGGCCTGCTGTATACCCAGCCCTATCAGCCCATCGAGCTCACCGAGGCAGGGTCCAAGCTCGCCAAAACCTGTCAGAAACGGCACGAAACGGTCTACCGATTTCTCCGCAAGCTCGGCGTCTCCAAAAAAGTCGCCAATGTGGATGCGGAGGGCATCGAGCACCACCTGAGCCCTGAAACGCTCAGCCGGTTCCGCGCTTTTCTCAAAGACTCATCCTGAACGTTTGGTTCCGCTGTCTACCAAATCATTGAATACGCTGATTTGACCCGCCATGATTTGGCCGATAGCATAAGAACGCCTAATTGTAGCATGAGCTACATTTGCTTTTTCACTTGTGAGGATTGACCGATGCCTTCACTGAAAATCACGAAAGCCGTCGTCGCCTTTGCCCTGACATTGGGTTTTTCGCTGACTGTCAGCACTTCGCTTGCAGGCTGCGGCCAAGCCACGGGCGAATCGAGCGAAGCGCGAGCCGAGGGCGAACCTTACCGCGTCGTAGCGACGATCGGCATGGTGACCGACATCGTTCGGGCCGTGGCCGGCGATCGGGCCGAGGTGAAAGGCCTCATGGGGACCGGGATCGACCCGCACCTCTACAAACCCACCCGCAGCGACATCGAGCGGGTCATGTCCGCCGACCTGATCTTCTACAACGGCCTGCTGCTCGAAGGCAAGATGACCGACGCTTTGATCCGGGCCGCCACCTCGGGCAAACCCGTCCACGCGGTGACCGAACTCATCGATGAATCCAAACTGCTCGAACCCGAAGCGTTCGAAGGGCTGTACGACCCGCATGTCTGGATGGACCCCGCCGCGTGGATGCTCGCGGTCGAGGCGGTCCGCGATCAACTCATCGCGTTCGACCCCGCCGGTGAATCGACCTATCAGGCCAACGCCGACGCCTACCTCGAAAAGCTCGCCCAACTCGATGCTTATGCCGAGCGGGCCCTGGCCAGCGTGCCCGAAAATCAACGCGTGCTGGTCACCGCACACGATGCGTTCAACTACTTCGGCGACCGCTTCGGCTACGAAGTCGTCGGCATCCAGGGCCTGTCCACCGAATCCGAAGCGGGTGTGAAAGACATCGAGAAACTCGTGGACCTGCTGGTCGACCGCAACATCGCCGCGGTCTTCGTCGAGTCGACCGTTTCGGATCGCAACATCAATGCACTGATCCAAGGGGCCAACGCCCGCGGCCACACGGTCCGCATCGGCGGGGAACTGTTCAGCGACGCGATGGGCCCGGCCGGCACCTACGAGGGCACTTATCTCGGCATGATCGATCACAACGCCACAACGGTCGCCAAAGCCCTGGGTGGCGACGTGCCGACCGGCGGGATGCAGGGCAAGCTCGGGCAGCATTGACCATGACGACCCTGCCGCATCCGAAAAGCTCGCCGCTGGACGCTCGGCCGGAACACTCCGCCGCCAGCCCGTTGTCGGTCCACGCGATGACCGTCGCCTACCACCGCAAGCCCGTGCTCTGGGACATCGATTACGACGCACCGGCCAACAAACTCATCGCCATTGTTGGGCCCAACGGGGCGGGCAAGTCCACGCTCATCAAAGCCTGCCTCGGCCTGGTCTCCCGCGCGACAGGTGAGGTCGAGTTCTGGGGCGAGCCTTACGCCAAGCAGCGGGCCCGCGTCGGCTATGTGCCCCAGCGCGAGTCGGTCGACTGGGACTTCCCGGTTTCGGCGCTCGATGTCGTATGCATGGGCCGATATCGAAAGATCGGCTGGTGCCTGCCGGTGACGCGCAAGCACAAAAAGTTCGCGCTGGACTGCATGGATCAGGTGGGTATGGCGGAGTATGCCGACCGGCAGATCAGTCAGCTTTCGGGCGGCCAGCAGCAACGCGTATTTCTTGCGCGTGCGCTGGCGCAGGAGGCCGAGCTGTATTTCATGGATGAACCGTTCGCTGGCGTTGATGCGGCGACGGAGAAAGCGATCGTCGGGGTCCTGCGATCCCTGCGCGAGCAGAACAAAACCGTGATCGTAGTGCATCACGATCTGCAGACCGTCGAAGAATATTTCGATGAGGTCATTCTGCTGAACATGCGCGTCGTCGCGGCCGGGCCGGTGCAGCAGACTTTTACGCAGAACAACCTCCGCAAAACCTATGGCGGTAAGCTGACGCTGCTGTCCGAGGCCGCGGATGCGATGTCGAATGCCGAGGCCCGGGGGCGTCGGCTGTGAGCAACTTCTCCGCCCTGCCGATGACGCTGGCCCGGGCGGGCGACGACCACGCAGACCACCGCCATACCGCATCGATCAAGCAAGTCGATGACGCCCAGCCGACCTTCGCCGAGATCGTTGAGGTGCTCACGTTTCAGGGCGGGTACAACACGAATGTCGTCATTGTCAGCACCACGTTGCTGGGCATCGCCGCGGGGATCGTCGGGCTGTTTGCATTGCTGCGTAAAAGATCGCTTGTCGCCGACGCGTTGAGCCATGCCACACTGCCGGGTATCGGCCTGGCGTTCATCACGGCGACGGTGCTGGGCATGAACGGTCGAAGCCTGCCCGTTCTGTTACTGGGCGCGACCCTCACCGGCGTGCTGGGCATCCTCGTGATCCAATGGCTGGTGCGGCACACCCGTCTCAAAGAAGACGCTGCGATCGGCTTGGTACTCAGTGTGTTCTTCGGGACGGGCGCGGTCATCCTGTCGTTCATCCAGAAAATGGACACCGGCAACGCCGCGGGGCTGCAGCATTTCATCTTCGGCCAAACCGCGGCGATGAATGTCAGCGACGCCTACCTCATGGCGGGCATCGCCTTGGCCGCGGTGCTGGCCGCGTCGCTGCTGCTCAAGGAGTTTGCGCTGGTCTGCTTCAACGATGCATTTGCAAAAGTGGATGGTTGGCCAATTACGGCGATCGACCTATTGATGATGTCGCTGGTGGTGGTCGTCACCGTCGCCGGCCTGCAGGCGGTGGGGCTGATTCTCGTCGTGGCGATGCTGATCATCCCCGCGGTGGCGGCCCGCTTCTGGACCGAAAAACTTTGGCTGCTCGTGCTGCTCGCCGCGGTCGTCGGCGGGCTGTCGGGGTATCTGGGTTCATGCACGTCAGCGCTTCTGCCCCGCAAGCCGGCCGGCGCGGTCATCGTGCTGACCAGCGGTGGGCTGTTTCTGATCAGCATGCTGTTCGCCCCGACGCGTGGCATCCTTGCGGCGGGGCTTCGCCGGCTGCGTCTGCGGCTGAGCATCGCCTCGGACCACCTGCTTGAAACCGCTTACCTCGCAGCCATTAGCCCCGAACGCCCGACGCTGAATCCTGCGGAAGTCCAGCAACTCGCAGCCCGGCGGGCCTGGTCTTGGCTGCTCAAGGTGATGTTGCCGCTACATCTGCGTCGCCAAGGCAAAGGCAAATTTGCAGGCGGAGCTTTCGTGCCCAGCAGTGACGGTTTGGAGCGGGGCCGACGTGTGGCACGCAACCATCGGCTGTGGGAGCAGTATCTGATCACCTACGCCGACATCGCCCCGACGCATATCGACTGGACTGTCGACCGTGTCGAGCATGTGCTGGACCGGAAGATGATCGCTGAGCTCGAATCGCTGCTGGATGAGCGTGGCATCAATACACATCGGCCAAATCCCACGGGCCGACAACTTCCGGGGGGGGTGACGCCGTGATCTTCAGCATCGGCTTAGACCTGTTCCCGTTGCTCGCCGCGGTGCTTGCAGCCTTGACCTGCGGGCTGCTGGGCAACTTTCTGGTGCTGCGTGGTGACAGCCTGATGGGCGATGCGCTCAGCCATGCGGTGCTGCCCGGGCTGGTCATCGCGTTTCTTATTTCCGCTTCGGTCAACCCGCTGCTCATGTTCGGCGGTGCGGCGGTGGCGGGGATGGTCACCGTCGTGCTGATCGAGCTGATTAAAAAGCTTGGCCGGGTCGAGGCAGGAGCCGCGATGGGCGTGGTGTTCAGCGTCATGTTTGCGCTGGGTGTCCTGCTTATCGAGCAAGCCGATGCCCGTTCTATTGATATCGATGCAGATTGCGTGCTGCATGGCCAACTCGAAACGTTGTCCTGGTACGGAGCCCCGGCAACACCTGCCGGGCTATGGTCATGGGACACGCTCGCCGCCCTGCCGAGGCAGGTCACGACGCTCGCGATCGTTCTTCTGGTAACCGGCGGCTTCGTATTGCTGTTCTACAAAGAGCTGCGGATCACCTCGTTCGACCCGGAGTTGGCCACATCGCAGGGCATCCCGGCCGGGGTGATGCACTACGCCCTGATGATGTTGGTAGCGGCAGCGACGGTGGCCTCCTTCGAGGCGGTCGGCTCGATCCTGGTCATCGCGGTGCTGATCGCACCGGCAGCGACGGCCCGGCTGCTGACGGATCGACTCGGCATGCAGATCGGGCTGAGTCTCATCATGGCATTGATCAGCGGAGTTGGCGGCTACATGGCCGCCACCGCGGTGCCGGCGCTATTCGATGCGGACAGCGTCAACGCCGCCGGGTCGATGACGATGGTCGCCGGGCTGCTCATCGCCCTCGCCGCCTTTTTTTCACCTTCGCATGGCCTGTTGGCTCGCGCGATTCGACGGCAAAAACTAGCCCGACAGACGGCGGTGGACGATCTGCTCGGAGTCTTGTTTCGACGCGAGGAGGCAGTGCCACTGGTCGATCAGCCGATCGAACCGACCCGCCAGTCGGTGCGGTTGGCGACGCGTCGGGGATTGGTTGAGCGTTCTATGGGTGGGCTGGCACTGACCCCGCGTGGACGACGCCGGGCCGAGCGTGTGCTGCGTCGCCACCGGCTGTGGGAGGATTATTTGGTCACGCAGGCCGGCGTCAGCCCGGATCACGTGCACGACACCGCCGAGCAGCTCGAACACCTGGGCGTCGAGCCTGAGGCCACGATCACGATGGACCCCCACGGCCGACCGATCCCGCCGCGGATCGAGGAGTGATCGTGAATTATTCATCGGTCGATCCGCGGATTCGCAGAGCCTCATCCGCGGCTTGGGAATCTTTGTCAGATGATGGACCTAAAATAAGCGTCATGCCCGAGGCGGATCGCACGATATTTCATGTCGACATGGATGCGTTTTTCGCCGCCATCGCGGTGTTGGATGATCCCTCACTTAAAGGCAAGGCGGTCCTGACCGGCGGGAACGGGCGGCGTGGCGTGGTCACCACCGCGTCCTATGAGGCGCGTAAGTTCGGCTGCCGGTCGGCCATGCCCACCAGCCAGGCCCTTCGGCTGTGTCCGCATGCGATCTGCGTCAAAGTGCCGGGCGATCGTATCCGCCAGAAGTCGCAGGAAGTGTTAGAAGTCTTCAAGCAGTATTCGCCAAGTGTTCAGCCGTTGAGCGTGGACGAGGCCTTCCTCGACATGACCGGCAGCGAACGACTGCTCGGCCCCCCGGAAGAAGTCGCGGCGAAACTCAAGCGCGACATCAAGCAGCAGACCGGGCTGACCGCTTCGGTCGGCGTGGCCTTCAACAAGTTTCTCGCCAAGCTCGCATCCGACCTCGAGAAACCCGACGGGCTGACGGTCATCACCCGCAAGAACCTCGATGCTGTCTTGCTGCCGCTGCCGGTCGGCAAGGTCTGGGGCATCGGACCTGCTACCCAGCGCAAGCTCGAACGCCACCACATCCAAACTGTCGGCGACCTGCGCAAGCTCAGCCAGGACCGACTGAACCGCCTCTTCGGCGAATACGGCGAGCGGTTCTATCGGCTCTGCCGAGGCATCGACAACCGCCCGGTCACGCCCGACCGCCGAGCGAAATCGATTGGTCACGAGCAGACTTTCGGCGAGAATCTCGACAGCCCCGAGCTGGTGCGGACCATCCTGCTGGACCAGGCCGAGCAGGTCGGCCGACGGCTTCGTGCTCACGGATTCACCGCACGCGGGTTGTCGGTCAAAATCCGTTACGGTGATTTTCAGACCATCACCCGGTCGACGGTGCTGGACCCGCCGACGGATTTGAGTCGGGAGCTGTACCGGGCCGGCCGGGGGCTGTTCGACAAGTGGGCATCGACGCAGTTCAGCCCGGTCCGCCTCATCGGATTGAGTGCTTCACCGCTGCAGCAAGGCCCCGCCCCGGCGGGCCTGTTTCCTGAACCCGAACGCGAGAAGCAGAGCCAACTCGATCAGGCGCTGGACCGCATCACCGAGAAGTTCGGCAAGCGGACCGTCCACCGCGGCGTGCATCAAAATCGGACCCGCCGATGATCCGTCAAGATGGAACAATTGTCGCAGTCTGTAGGTTTACCAGTCATGAGCCTATTATCCTCCATGAACTCGTTAACCCCTTGGGCTGTCGGGCTGCTGCTGGCATTTTCGGCGGTCGCCTGTCAGGCGGCGGATGAATCGACGCCTTCAGCCCCGGACCTGGTACTCGAACCCGAACGCGAAGAGGACGGCACATTGAAACCGATCGAAAAAACAGACGAACAGTGGAAGCAGGAACTCTCCAGCGAGCAATACCGCATCCTCCGCGAGCATGGCACGGAGCGAGCTTTCACCGGCCAATACAACGACCACAAAGCGGACGGCATTTATCGCTGTGCAGGCTGTGGACTCGCGCTGTTTGATGCGCAGACCAAATTCAATTCGGGCACGGGCTGGCCGAGTTACTACGAGCCGGTCGAAGGTGAATATGTCAAAGAAGTGACCGACAAGTCCCTGGGCATGATCCGGACCGAGGTGCGATGCGCCCGATGCGATGGGCACTTGGGGCATGTGTTCCCGGATGGACCTCAGCCGACCGGCCAGCGCTACTGCATCAACAGCGCAGCCCTCGCGTTTAGCGATCGCGAAGCGGTAGAGGCGGCGGAGGATGCTGCGGAGGGTGAAGTTTCAGAATAGCGAAACGGGCGGCTTCGCCGCGCCCGCTAAACTTGAGCACGCTGTGTTGGGTTGCAGGCGGAGGCTTAAGACTTGGGCTTGAGCAGCGGGTGGCCGTCGCTGTCGGTGGCGGGTTCGCCATCGGCAGCAGGTAGGAATGCTGCAGCCAACAGATCGTTGTCGGCGACCGCCTGCTTGAGCGCATCGATCTTGGCGGAACGCACGACCGCGAGATCGCGTTCGGCCTCGGCCATCTCGTCTTCGAGCTTCTGAATCTTTGCGCGGGCGTCAGCAATGCTGCCGATCAGCCGCGTCTCGTCTTCGGTAAAGGGTGCAAGCGCAGCATCTATGACCGCACCGGGAGAGGCTGTATTCGCGTCCGACATGAGATCGCTCCGAGGTCTTGAGGTTTTATCGGCCACATTCTCAAGAAAGTTGAAACGACAGGCGCATTTAAACCCGATCCGCCCCATACGAAGCAAAGTCAGCGCTTCGCTGCGCGAGGCCCGCTTAACATCAATCGACAAGAATTTTGAGATCAGCCGACCGTTTCAGGCTCGAGCAGCACCGACATCCGGACGACCCCCGCCAAGGACTTGGTGCCCATCTTTTCCATCACGTGAGCGCGGTGGACCTCGATCGTTTTGGGCGAAAGGCCAAGGTCCACAGCGATCTGCTTATTCAGCTTGCCGTTGACTACGGCTTCCATGACTTGGCGTTCGCGGGGCGTCAGCGAGTCGTATTTTCGCCTGACTTCATCGACCTGTTCGTGATAGCCCCGCTGCTGGGCGTCAACGGTCAGGGCTTCAGAGACGAGATCAAGCAGACGCTGGTCAGAGAAAGGCTTTTCGAGAAAATCGAGGAAACCATCTTTGATGGCGCGGACCGCGATAGGCACATCGCCGTGGCCGGTGATCATGATCGTCGGCAGCGTGACGCCCATGTCCTTGAGTTGCTGAAACACCGCAATCCCAGTGGTGCCGGGCAGCCGCAGGTCGATGACCAGACAGCCGCGCGAGTCTGGCAAGACTTCCCGGATCAGTTGGTCCGCACGGGTATAGGCGATGACCGGGTGGCCGGCCGACTCGAGCAGGAATCGCAGCGAGTCGCAAACCGCCTGATCGTCATCCAACACATAGACGCTATAGCGGGTGTCGGATTGCTTCGCATATTCAGCCATGACGGCACACCCCACTTTTGAAAGAAGGCCCCAGAAACCAACATTTCTATCCTAGTGAATATTCGGAAAAAAAATGCCTGAAAAACTGCAAATCTGCGAAATTCAACTAAGTATTTTCCGCAATTTTGGGCTTTATGACTCGATCTCGCCCTTCGCAACCGGCAATGAGAACTTAAACAGGCAGCCTCGGCCGATGACCGGCTCGACCCAGAGTTCGCCGCGGTGGGCCTCGATAATCGACTGGCTGATGGTCAGGCCCATGCCCATCCCGCTCTCGCTTGAGCTGAAAAACGGGTCGAAAATCTTGCTGCGTTCGTATTCTGAAATACCCCGACCGAAGTCGCGAATCGTCACGATCATTCGGTCATGAGCCGCGCGAGTGGTGGTCAGTTGAACCCTTTTATTGCCCTTCACCTGGTCCATCGCCTCCATCGCGTTGCGACAAAGATTGATCAGCACTTGCTCGATCTGGATCGCGTCGCCAACAAAGGCAGGCAGACTTTCTTCTAATTGCAGATCAAGCTGAACATGCTTTTCTCTCGCGTCGGCCTCCAGTAGCGAGCATGCGTGCTGCACGACCTGATTGATATCCAGCCGATCGCGACGGGTGGGGCGCTTGGTGACGAACGCCCGCATGTGCTTGATGATTTCGCCTGCCCGGTCGGCCTGCGCCCCGATGATGCCCAGCGTCTTCTCCAGATCATGAGGTTCTTCGCCTCTGCTGAGAAACCGCTGGCATCCACGCACATAGTTGCTGATCGCCGCCAAAGGCTGGTTCAATTCGTGAGCGATACCCGAGGCCATCTCGCCCATCGTGGACAGCCGGGTGACATGGGCCATCTCCTCGCGGTGTTGGCGAGCGAGCGCATCGGCTTTGACTTGTTCGGAAACATCACGCTGAATCGATACCCAATTCACCAGCTGGCCCTGTTCATCGCGAAGCGGCGCGACATGCCATTCCACTTCGTACTTCGAGCCGTCCTTGCGGTAGTTGGTTGTCATGCCGCGGAAGTATTGCCGGCTCTGCAGGTCGCGTTTGAGTTTCTCCAGTAAGCGGCGGTCGGTCTGCTCGCCCTGCAGAATGCGTGGCGACTTGCCGATCACCTCTTCGGGTCGGTAGCCGCTCATTCTCGTGAAGGCCGGATTGATGTAGATAATCCGCGGGCCGGGCGGCTCGAGGTCCGGCTCGGTGATGACCACAGCATCGGCGACCTGGTCCACCGCGGCCTGGATCAGTCGCAAGCGTTGTTCCGCGGCCTGCCGGCTGCTGATATCGCGTGTGACTACGACGATCTCCCGGCCGGTGTTTCGGCTGACCGACTCCAACCAGACTTCGCCGCCGTCTTTCCGCAAGGCTTTGTAGGTACGGCTGACCACCGCGTCGGTCGTTTTGATTTCTGACAGGCTGGAGATCACCCGCTCGCGATCGTCAGGGTGGGCAATGACGCGCGGCAGCTTGCCGATCAGTTCTTGAGGTTCGTAACCCAGCAGATTACAGCAAGCTGGCGATACGAAGGTGAATCGGCCCTCGTGGTCATGGCTGGAGATCATGTCCGTGGCAAACTCGGCCAACTGCCGATAGCGGACCTCGCTTTCACGCAGGGCCGCCTGAGCGCGGTCGCGATCGGTAATGTCATAAGCGGTGCAGACACAACCGGTCGGCTGCTGTGCATCATCGAAAATCGGCGTGAGGATGTATTCGAACAGCCTTGGCCCGCGGACGGTCGGGACGGTCGCCTCGCTCTGCTGCGGCTTGCCGGTCTCGATCATGAGCTGTTGAACCCGCAGAAAATCATTGACCGTTTCTTCGGGATAGTCGGATTCCTGCGGCGTTGTGCCGATGATTGTTTCTGCCATCTCGCCTAATTCGTCTCGAACCGCCTGGCTGACGAACAAGCAGCGGCCCTCACCATCGAAAAGATAAATATGGGCCGGACTTGTATCGAGTGTGGCTTGCAGCGTTTTGGCTTGTTGCTCGAATTTGCCGGTGAGCTGTTGAAGTTCCGCCGTACGTTGGTGTACGCGGGCTTCGAGACTGGCGTTGAGCTGAGCGAGTTCTTCCCGGTCGCGCTCGCGTTTGGTGACATCGCTGACAAAGGAAAGAAACGACACCGGCCGACCCCGTGCATCGAGCATGGCCGAGTTGAACCACTCACAGGTCAACACCTCGCCGTCGCTGGTGAAGTTGCGATTAATCGAGGTGTTGGCATGCTCGACCCCTTTGACCAGTCGATCGATCACGGCGGCCACATGGGCCTCGTCGTCGGGATGCACGAAGTCGAAATCGGCCCACAGCTTGCCGACCACCTCCTGCTCGTCCCATCCAAAAAGCTCCGGCGCTTTGCCCGACCAGCGGATCAAGCGGAATTCACCATCCCATTCCACCACGCCCAGCGGGCTGTTTCGCAGGTGAAAATCCAGTCGACCATAGGCCCGCTGCCGGTCTAAAGCCTGGGTGATCAGATCCGCAACGACGCGTAGCTGTTCAACCACTGTGCCAGCCCAAGGCTCGGGCGATTCCGTGTCCTCCAGCCCCAGCCAGCCGATCCCCTGCGACTCGATCCGCATCGGCAGCCAGAGCAGCCGCGTCACCCCGCGACCGGTCAGCCAGGTCCGTTCCATCCAGAACTCCGGGCCGAGCGCTGCTACATCGTCGATGACAAATTCTCTGCCCTGCGCAATCTGCTCGTACTGCTTTGGGATTTGCTCTTTGCTGACCATTGAAAAGGCCAAGCCTGATTCGGCATGGCTGTCACGCCAGAATTTATGCGTGACATGGGCGGTATCCGCCTGTCCGTTTTCTCTGAGCAGATAGACGCCGTGCAACTTGAGATGCTGGCCGACCATTCGCATGGCATTATCGATCTCGGCATCGAGTTGAGCGCCTTCCGCGCTGGTCAGTCGATGCGACAGATCGGAAATCAAGGCCGGCCAGGTCGATTCGTCCGAACGGCGATTGCGAATCGGCGGCTCGATACCATGCTCGCGGATGCACTGCCGCAGCGTTTCACACTCTGCCCGGAGGCGGTCGATTTCGCGTTGTGACTCGGTGGTGTTGACTTCCGACATGAAACCCCCTTGGGAACGCCTTCTTGCTAGTGTAAACTCACCTGCCCCGGCTGACAGCATTATTTCAGCCAATTGTTCGGCGATGCTGCTTACCGCTCCGCGTCGATTTCCTACTCTGCTCAGGCGTCTCGGCGGTCGCCCTGCAGGTTCCTGACACCGACCGCCCGGACCCGCCATGCTGCCCAAAGAACCCGCCCGCCGTCCGCAACTCGGTTTCCTTTTCGTCCCGCCCTTCCGCATCCAGGGCTTGTCGATCGCGGGTGAACAGTCCTGCGTCCACCTGCCGGAGTTCGACATCGCTTTTGACGTCGGGCTGATGCCTCGGGCAGCGCTGCCTTCCAACTACGTCGCGCTGACCCATGGCCATATGGATCACGCCGCGGGTTTGTCTTACTACTTCTCGCAGCGGCATTTCCAAGGCATGGGCACCGGCCACGTGCTTTGCCCGAAACCGCTGGCGATGCCGATCCACCGGCTCATGGAAGCTTGGGTCGATATCGAAAATCAGCGGACGCCTTATCACCTCACGGGCATGGACCCCGAAGACGAGATCGAGGTGAAAAACAACCACATCCTTCGGGCGTTTGAAACGGTCCACACCGTCCCCTCGCTGGGTTTCACGCTGCTGGAAAAACGTAGCAAACTCAAAGAAGAGTACGTCGGCCTGCCCCAGCCCAAGCTTGTCGAGCTCAAGCAGGCCGGCACGGAGATCGCCGAGCAATTCCAGATCCCGCTGGTCTGCTACACAGGCGATACCGCCTGGGGCAAACACTTCGACCGCGAAGATGTGCTCAACGCCAAGGTCCTGATCACCGAATGCACCTTCCTCGAACCGGGGCACCGCAAGCGGGCCAACATCGGCAAGCACCTGCATCTGGACCACATCCTCGATCTGCTGGAACGCTCAACCGCCGAGGCGATCATCCTGACGCATCTCTCGAGGCGGACTCACATGGGCATCGTCAAGCGGACGTTGGACCAGTACGTTCCGGACGACCAGAAACACCGGCTGCTGGTCCTGATGGACAACCGCGGCAATCGCGAACGCTACGAACAGCAGGTCGCCGAGGCGGGGGAGCAAAACTAGCAATGCAGCATCTGCTGCAAGCCGCGGATGAGGCTTGACGAATCCGCGGATCGTCATGCAAAGCTGATCCGGGGATTCGCAGAGCCTCATCCCCGGCTTGAAATACCACCTCTCGTTTCTTCTTTGCGATCCTTAGCGACCTTTGCGTGAACCCCAACTCTTCTCATTCAATCGCTGTCGCTTTTGATCGTTCAGAACATCGCGACTCGGCCCACGCGCTTGCGGAACGGCTGGGCCTGCCCGTCGCGAAAAAATTTCGCGATCCGCACGGCCTGCATCTGGCCTTGGCGGAAGATGTTGTCGGGAATACCGATTACCGCTTGGAATTACGAGTGGTCGAATCGGGCCACCCGTTGTCGGGTGGGCATGGGGTGCGGGTGGATTGGAACAAGCTTGATGTCCGGTCCGGGGCAGGTCGGTCGCTGCAGGGGCCGTTGCACAAAGCCGTGGGAATCCGCAAGGGTGATGCCTATCGGCCAAGCGTGCTGGATGCCACGGCAGGCTTTGGTGAAGACACTTGGCTCTTGGCATCAGCGGGATGCAAGGTGACCGCACTCGAACGCCACCCGGTGATCCATGCCCTGCTCGAAGATGGGCTAGCAGCCGTGGCCGTGTCGCACTCCGAAACTGCCCAGCGGATCGTTTTGCATCATGCCGATGCGATTGAATGGTTATCGGAATGCTCGGTTGAGCAGGGTTTGCATCAGAAAAGTTGCTCATCGAGCTATGACGTGGTGCTGATTGATCCGATGTTTCCCTTAGAGCGTAAGGCTACGCAGCGGAAACCGATGCGGGTCCTGCGGATGCTGGTCGGCGACGATGTCGATGCGGCGGCCTTGCTGAGCGAGGCTTTGACAGTGGCTCAGCGTCGGGTTGTGGTCAAGCGGCCGCGACTTGCCGAGCCTTTGGCCGGTCCGCCCCCCGCGGTCAGCCACGCCGGCCGCGGATTACGGCTGGACGTCTACCCGACCGGCTAAGAGTCTTCAAAGAAAGTCTGATCCATGGATCTCCACGACATCCTTCCCATCTACGGCCGGGGCGGCGAAGTCATTGCCTGGATTCACGACAACGTGATCCACGACATGTGCGGCCGCTGGGTCGCTTTCCTCGACGACGGCGGCGTATACAGCTTCCGCGGTCAACTCCTTGGCGATTTCGCCGACGGTTGGTTCCGTGATCCGCGGGGCGACGGGGTGGCGTTTATCTTGGCCAGCGATGACAACGGCCCGGTCAAGCCAGTCTGCGAAGACGCCCCGATTCCGCCCGCATTGGACTTCCCACCGACCCCGCCGGTCCCGCATAATTTCCCGATGCCCGCCATGCCGACGGTCGATTGGAGTCTGTCGACCTGGAACGAATTTGTCGCCGGGCAGGCGGCAGCATCGCTGTATTAATTCGACAAATCCTCACTGTCGTATCAAGTTCGATAACGCTAAAATCAATCTCAAATCGATGCTGCGTTTCGCAGTTGAGCCACCTAAGGTTCGGATAAGTCCGTACCTCACTTCGCTCGATCGAATAGTTCAGGTTGCCGATAAACGGATTGTTACGCAACGGTTTTTTTGAACTTCAACAGGCAGTCAGATGTCATCATCAGCACCACGGACGGACCTCACCCTCATCATCGGCGCGACCGGTTTCGCTGGCGGCGCCTTGGCGAAAGACTTGCGAAAACATGGCCGGGCTGTCCGTGCGATGGTCCGCCCCACCGCCGATCCTTCCGAGTTGATCGGGATCGGCGTGGAATGTGTCAAGGGCGATATTCTCGACCCCGCCTCCATCTCCTCGGCGATGCAGGGCGTCGATCTGGTGTACAACTTCGCCTCCCCGTTCCGCATCGCCAAGCCGACCCGCGAGCAGTTCTGGCAGGTAAACGTCCAAGGCGTCAGCAACGTCATCGACGCGGTTCGCGAACACGGCGTCTCACGCTTTGTGCAATGCTCGACCGTGGGCGTGCATGGCTCGGTAAAAGAAATCCCCTGCAACGAAAAATCGCCACTCAACCCCGGCGACGACTATCAGGAAACCAAGCTTGAGGGCGAGCAGGTGTTTCTTGAAGCGGTCGAGCAGGGGCTGCCGGGCGTGCTCATGCGGCCCGGGCCGATGTACGGCGTCGGCGACACCCGCATGCTCAAGATGTTCAAACTGATTCAGCAGGGCAAGTGGTTCACCGTCGGCAACGGCGAAGCGTGGTTCCATCCGACCTATGTCGAGGATCTCGTGCAGGCCTTCCGCCTCAGCGGTGAGCATCCGGATGCGGTGGGCGAAACCTTCATTTTCCCCGGCCACAAGGCGATCAGCCTCAACGAATTAACGGCCGCGGTTGCCAAAGCCGTCGGCGTCAAAACACCGACCCGCAAGTTGCCGCTGGTTCCGATGCTGCTGGCCGCCCGGGCCTGCGAGTTGATCTGCGGGCCGCTGGGCATTGAGCCGCCGCTGTACCGCCGACGCGTGAAATTCTTTACCAACGACCGCAACTTCGACGGCAGTAAAGCCCGCAATATCCTCGGCTACGAGCCGCAAGTCCCGCTCGAAGAAGGCCTCAAGAAAACCGTTGACTGGTACGTCCAGCAAGGCCTGCTCGATCCACCCTCGCATTACACCCGCGAACAGATCGAAACTCTGCGGGCCGAACCGATGCTGGATATTGTCAAACAGGACGACGACAAGCAACACCAAGCCGCAGCGGCCTGATATTTTACAATTGCATCAATCTAAAGCCTGATCGCCGAAATCTTCTTCCAGCTCCGGATGCGGCAATTCGGGGATCGGCTCGCGACTCAGCCATTCACGCCCTGGGATCTGCAACCTCGGGAATGCCCGGCCAAGATAGGTTGCACCCATCCATAAAGTCGAGTCGGATGCCAATCGGCCACTCGCATCGACACGCTGGTCATAAGTGATCGCATAATGCAATCGCATCCCGAGCGGTTCATCTTCCGAAGCGAAACGATCCTCACCCAAATAAAGTGTTCCAGTTGCAGATTGCGAAGTGTTCAACGCTTCAATCGGGTAGCGGATTTGCCATCGCTGCTCGGGCACGAGCGTCTACCAATCCAAACGATGGCGGCCGGGCGACCGGCTGTCCACACGCAGCCCGGTATCCGGCGAGTCGGTCAGAAACATCCGTGACATATGCTCACTCGTGTAGTACTGCACCGGCGTGTGTGGGCCACGCTCCAAGTCGATCTGGATCAGCAATTTAGATGACTGGATGTCGTCGTTGAGTTCGACTGTTTCACCAGCCGCATCGACCAAGGCGAGATGAAACTTAGCCGTCAGGTGATTGCCGCCGTTGAACATTTGCGATCCGCGCGAATCGTTGCCGCGAAAGTACGTCCCGCCAAACGATTCGGTGAGGTCCGATCGCCGACGCGGCAGGGGTGGGTCGCCAAAGACGTTAAGCGAGGTGCTGTGCAGGCGATCCATCAGCCGCTGGTCGTCCAGCTGCGCGGTCGCGGCCTTCAACTCATCAGCTTGCTCTTCATAACGCATGCCCAGCATCACGACACCCACGCCCAAAGCCGTCACCGACGGGAAATAGACATGTGACAGCGGCTTGGCCAAGGCTAGATTGATCGGCGAGGATTTGGAGCGATTCAGCTCAACTCGGGCACCGATCATCAGTATCAGCGAGAGCAGGAACGTCAACCCGATCCACTGCCAAGGCCCGAGATGAGGCAACGCCGCCCAGCCCAGCCAGGGCTCGAGCTTCAACCAGACGCCGAACCACCAGGGGCGGTCTTGAGGATCACCTGAAAACAGCGTGGAATCTGACTTGTTCGAAGGGATCGATGGCGGCAGGTTGTCGAGGTACGCTTCAGGCGAATCCCGAAACATCGCCATGCATTCATCGCAACAGAGGTAGATTTGCCGGCCCTCGTGCTCGACGACATACAACTCCGTGGCCGGCTCATCGGGCAGCACCGGACACTACATATTGGTCAACTCGTCTGCACCGGCCAACTGGATGATGGCGGTCGAGAGCAGGCCAGTCAGGATGACGGCGATGAGAAGCCGACCGGCAAATCGCGGGGCGGCAAGCATGCAGACCTGGCGTGACCCCGTTCGATCCATAACGTTGGTGGGGTTGGGGTCAAGTCGAAGCCGTGACGGACTGCGACGGGTCGATGGGGGTGACGTCTCTGTCGGTCACTTGCGTGGACTTGGCGGCTTTATCGCCGATGAGCAGGGCCGGTGCTGCGACGGCGACAGACGAGTAGGTACCGACGAGGATACCGATGAGCATCGCAAAGGCGAAGCCATGCACGCCCGGTCCGCCAAAGATGTAGAGGATCAGCACGGCGATCAGCGTCGTTCCTGAAGTCAGGACCGTTCGGCTGATTGTCTGGTTGATCGATTGATTGATGATGGCCGGCGTCGCCCGAGCCAAGCGGCCGCGGTTTTCACGGATGCGGTCGAACACGACGATCGTGTCGTTGAGTGAATAACCAACGATCGTCAGCACCGCGGCGACCAGCGTCAGGTTGATCTTGAAGTCGTCCAGCAGCAAGGCCTCGAAGCCCGGCAGGCCGGAGAGCCAACCGCAAATGGCAAGGATACCCAGCGTGATGCTGACGTCGTGGACCAGCGCGACGATGGCCGCCATGCCGTAGCGGATGCTGCCGAACCGCAGCCAGATGTAGCCAACCACCGCCAACAGCGACAGGGCCAACGCAACGATCGCTTTCTGCTTCATCGTGCCAGAAACCTGGCTGGAGAAGTTGCTCACGCTCGCCAGGCTGGTGTCCCGCTGCAGGGCATCGCGGACGATGTCCCATTCTGTCGCGGCGAGGCCGGCCGACTCTGTGAAGTCCGTGCGGTCCTCGGCATAGTTCGTGTCTTGATCCCGCGAGACGACTGCCAGCGTGCTATAAGTCGGCTGACCCTGATCGTTGCTGCCGACGCGGTTGAGCCCGATGACCTCGCGTTGGCGATAGCCGAGCCCTTCATAGGCAGGCTGTCGGCTCATCCGCGTGATCCGCTCCTGCACATCCGCGACCGACAGGGCCGGCTCGACATTTTCAAGCAGCACGGCCACCCCGCCGACGAACTCGCCCAAGTCGGTATCGCCTTCGTTGAATAGTTTGCCGCCGTACACATCGCTAAGCGAACCAGCCGTGATCGGCTCGACGATGCCCTTCGCTTCGCCGACGGTCAGCCCTTCGCCCGCAAAGTCGATCGACTCGGTGGTATCGAGCTTGTCACGGAACAACGCCTTGATCGCTTCACTGACCGCATCCGCATCTTCGACCAAAGTCGCGACGCTGAACGATGTCCCGCCGCCTTCGACTTCGTCGCCAACGGTCACGACCTGGGCGTCGGCGAGATTCTGCCAATCGACCGGGCCGTCGGTGTCGATGCCATCCACGATCTCGCTGCCCGGCAGCGTCTTCAGTCGGTCGCGGACCTCTTGGATCGGCATCGCTTCGCCTTGAGCCAATTCGAAGGTGACCTCGGTACCCGAGCGGAACTCGATATCCAGCAGATCGCTGCCGCGGATGAACACCATGGATAGGCCGGCGATAATGAGCACGGCACTGATGGGCATGAACAGCTTCCGCAGGCCGATCCAGTTGATGTTCGGCTCGAGCAATCGCTTGAGTGCGGGGATCAGCGTCGGCAGCATCGGCAGCCGCTTGGCTTTGAAAAGCTTGAGATAGGCTTCGACGATCACACGGGTCGAGAACAGCGCGGTGAACAGCGTCGCGAGGATGCCGATGCCCAGCACGACGGCGAAGCCCTTGACCTCGGCCGTTGCGGTGTAGCCCAGCACGACGCAGGTGATCAGCGTCGTGAGGTTCGCATCGAGAATGGTCGACAACGCCTTGCCGAAGCCCAGCCGCACGGCGGTGGTCAGGTCGGCCTTGGCGTCGATCTCTTCGCGGATCCGCTCAAAGATCAGCACATTGGCGTCGACCGCCATACCGATGGTCAGCACGAGGCCAGCGATGCCCGGCAGGGTAAAGGTCGCTTCGAGCAGCGACATGACGCCGAGGATGATGACCATGTTCGCCAGCAATGCGAAGTCCGCGACCAAGCCGGCGAAGAGGTAATACCCCGCCATAAAGATCGCGACGATAATCAACGCAAGCACACAGGCCCGCAGGCCTTTCTGCAGGTTGTCTTTACCCAGTGCTGGGCCGGTCGTCTGAATCGAGATCGGCTCGGGGCTGAGTTGGCCTTCCAGCGAGCCGGCCCGCAAGGTACGGATGAGGTAGTTCAACTCTTCGACATTAAAGTCGCCGGTGATGATGCCGCCCGAGGACAGGCGGTCGTTTAGCCGGGGTGCGGACATCAACTCGCCATCGAGCACGATCGCCATCTGACGGCCGACGTTCGGCCCGGTCAGGTTGCCCAGTAAGCCTGCACCGATGCCGTCCAGCGAGAAGCTCACCGCGGGCTTACCCAGATCGTCCTGCGAACGGGTCACGCTCGTCAGCTTCCAGCCCTCATCGCTGGTCATCGCGAGGTCTTCGCTGTTGCCCAGCAGCACGTAGAACTGCCCGCCATATTCCTGCCCGACCAGGCCGCGACGGCGGAACAGTTCGCCCGCCATCTCGGGTTCCTGAATCAACTGGTTGCGGATCACTTCCTCATCGACGAATTCCTCGAGCGACTGCACGGGGAACCAGCGGAAGTCCTCATCCAGCCCGGCTCGCGGGCCTTTCTCGGCCAAGCGATCGAGGTAAGGCTGTGCCGAGATCGGCCGAGCCGACTGCCCGCCTGCATCACCCTGAGGTGTCGCAGCGATTCGGAATTCCAGCACACCCGCACCCTTCAGAATGGCGATCAGGTCCTTCGGGTCGTCGAGCGGGCCTTTAACCTCTTCGTAAGCCTTGAGCGCCGCGGCAAGCTGCTCGATCTCGGCTTTCTGGTTCGAGTGCTGCTCAGCCAGCTTGACGAATGCTTCTTCCCGCGGGCTGATCGCGTCGGGCAGGGGTGACTGCACCTGGTCAGTGAGGGCACGGATGCGGGCGATCTCAGCCGGCTGAATCGTGTCGGCCAGAATCGCCTGCCGCTTCTGGTCGAACGCATCACGAGCGGAAAGAAAGGCATCCGCAGCGTCTTCCAACGCAGTCTGCAATTTGTCTACTTCAGTTTGCTGCGCATCGGAAAGCTCGGCATCGGCGTCCTCAGGTTGAGCATCTTCGAAAGCCTGCTCCGCCTGCTCATAAGTCTGCTGTTTCTGGTCGCGCTGCTGCTTGAGTTCGTAAAGCTCGGTCAACTGTTGCTTGAGCTCATCCCGGCTACCCGCCAACTTGGCGAACGCTTCCTGACGGGCTTGTTCATCCTTGATCCGCAGCGCCGAGTCCACCGCGACCGGGTCGATCGAGGCTTTAAGCAGCGCCTCCTCGGCTTGCTCAGCGGCCTCTCGGCGTTCACCGACGATCGGGGGCGCCTGAGCCATGGTGACCGCCAGACGGTCGCCGGCCTCGGGCCGCCAGATCAGGTTTTTCGTGCCGGTCGGGTCGACGCGGTTCCGCTGAATCGCGATCGTGTCGTTGATGACCGCCTTGGCGTCTTTGCCTTCGGGCACGAGTACGTCGTAGACCAGCGTCGTGCCGCCCGCCAGGTCGATGCCGGGCTTCAGACCCTTGACCGAAAGAATCGCAGCGCATCCCGCGAGGACCGCAACGATCAACAGGGGTTTCCAAATGGGGTATTTCATGTTGGGGACTTGGAAATTGGAGACTTAAGGACTTGGAAGAACAGCGGAAGCGCTTGCCTAAGTCCCTAAGTCCCTAGGTCCCCAAGTCCCGGTATGAGACTATTCGTCAGAAGTTACCGAGTTGATCGCTGTTTTTGCGAAGCGCATGCGGGTGTTGGAGTTTTCGTCGACCTTGACCACGACTTCGTCGTCACGGACATCGACGACGGTGCCCAGCACGCCGCCGACGGTCTGGACTTTTGAGCCTTTCGAGAGCTTGGAGAGCATCTCGGCCCGGCGTTTTTTCTCTTTTCGGCCGCCGCCCATGCTGAAGATCAGCAGGACCGCGAAGACGAGGATCAGCGGCAGAAACAGCCCGCCAAGGCCGCCGCCGGGCGGGGGCACGCTCTCGTTGCCGGGCGTCGTGCCGTCGGCCGGCTCGGTGGTACCCGGGTTAGCGGGGGCATCCGCGGTCGGCGGCGGGGAGGTGTCCTGATTTTCCTGAGCCAGCGTCACGGGCCAGGCAGCAAAAACGTCAAACATGGAAGGGTCCGTCAAAATTCAGGGTGCTGGTCACGGCCGAGCCGTGGCCGGGGAATCGCTGCCCGCGATCAAGCATCGGCAGACTCAAACGCGATCGGCCAATCCCGGGCCAACTCGGACCAAGCATTGTCACGGATCGCCCGCCGAATGTCCAATAGCAGCCGCTGAAAATGCCGGATGTTGTGCAGGCTGACGAGAATCCCGCCGAGCATCTCGCCAGCTTGGAAAAGGTGGCGGAGGTAGGAGCGGGAAAAGAAAGGTTCCGAGGTTCCAGGGGGCCAAGGTGCAGAGTTGTTGACTTGGCCCCTCGGCCCCTCGGCCCCTTGGCCCCTGCCTTCTCCGCAGGCCGCACAATCGCAGCCCTCGACGATCGGCCTGAGGTCTTCCGCAAACTGTGCATTCTTCAGGCGGATCGGCCCGGTGGGGGTGAACGCCACCGCGTTTCGGCCGTTGCGTGTCGGCAATACGCAATCGAACATATCCACCCCCGCCCGGACCGCCGCCACGATGTCCCGCTCATAGCCGACACCCATGAGATACCGCGGCTTGTCGCCCGGAAGTAAAGGAGCCGTGTGTTTGACTACGCTGCGGATCGCTTCGGTCCCCTCGCCGACCGCCACCCCGCCGATCGCGAAGCCCGGCAAATCGTGCTGCGTCACCCGCTCCGCACAGTACGATCGTAAGTCGAGATCGGTCCCGCCCTGCACAATGCCGAACAAAGCTTGGGTATCTGAAGTACCGCCTTCGCGGTGAGCTTCAATGCAGCGGTCCAGCCAACGCAACGTCCGCTCATTAGCGATTTTGACTCTGTTCACATACGAAGCATCGTCATCGCCCTGCGAGGCTTCCGGGGGGGGCGGGCAGTCGTCGAAGGCCATGATGATGTCCGCACCGAGCTCACGCTGAACCTGCATTGAGCGTTCAGGCGTAAGGTGGATCATGTCTCCGTTGAGATGGCTTTTGAAGGTGACGCCGTCGTCGTCAATTTTGTTGAGATCGCTGAGACTGAAGACTTGGAACCCACCCGAGTCGGTAAGCATCGGGCCGTTCCACCCGGTCCATTGTTGGAGCCCGCCCAATCTCTGGACCAGTTCACTGCCAGGCCGAAGCATGAGGTGGTAGGTGTTGCCGAGGATGATCTGCGAGTCGGTCGCCGCGACCAGCGAGGGCAGCAGCCCCTTGACCGTACCCTGTGTGCCGACCGGCATGAAGGCTGGCGTATCGAAATCGCCATGCGGTGTGGTGACGCGACCAACGCGGGCGGCGGTGGTCGAATCGGCTTGTGAGATGGTGAATTGCAGAGACATCGATAAGGATGAAGGATAAAGGATGAGGGATGAAGCTTCTTGAAACGAAAAACGCAAGCATGCCCGGACGTTTTACTTCATCCTTTATCCCTCATCCTTCATCCCTGATCCCCCTCACCCCGCCCGCTTGCGGTCGGTCTCTTCGCTGAGTGTTTTCTTTTCGCGATTTGACAAGCTCTGCATCCCCTTGTCGCGGACTTTGTCGAGGATGCGGTCGACCTCGGCGGCGTGGGCGGCCTGTTTTTTCTGTTGCCTTTCGAATCGCCCGCGGTTGTAGCCCTCTTGAATCGCTTCGGGCGAAAACCGGTCCGCCCAGTTCAGCCAACTCGGCCGACTCACCAGCAGCCAACCGATCCCCGCCCCGCCGAGGTGGGCGACCGCTGAGCCCGCACCGCGTCCGCCGGCCAAGAGTTGCAGGATATCCAAGCCGATGTAGATCGCGCCGAAGGTGAAGATCGTGAAGGTGATCGGGATGAGAAACAGCCCGATCTGCTGTTTGCCATACTGTGCCATGCATGCCGCGACGCAGCCCATGATGCATCCCGATGCGCCGACGAGCGTGCTTTGCGTCGTCACCATCGCCAAATTTGGGACGGCAGCGCTCGCTGCAAATGCCAACGCCCCGCCGACGCCGCAGATGAGATAGAACGCGAGGTAACGTTTGCTGCCCCACCAGCGTTCGATCATCCCGCCGAAGATCCACAGGCCGATCATGTTGAACAGCAAGTGCAGGAATCCGGCGTGCACGAATTGGTACGTCACCAGCCGCCAGACCTGAAAGCCCGCCAAGCCTTTTTCGACGCCGAATTCACCCCAGTTGCTTGGGGCGAGCATCGCGCCGCGCGTGCCATGTGACAAGATCGCATCGACAAGAAATACCGCGACGTTGATGACCAAAAGTCGCAGTGTGACCTGGGGCAGGTTCGCTGAGATCCCACCCCGGAACGCCCCCCCACCCCGGAAGCCACCGCCGCAGTTTGGCGTCTGATTGTAGTCTCGCGTTTCCCACGACATTAGTCACCGCTCCCCTCAGGTTCCACGCCTTCGAATCGGGGGGCCGTCTGCCTCAGGAATACCTCGAAATAAAGTAATGCGGCGATGGTCTTCGCGTCCTCAATCGCACCGTCACGCACCATGTCCAGCACTTCCCGCATCGGCTTAACCGCCACCTCGATGTCTTCGGTCTCGTCAAGGTCCTGCTCGCCGGTTTCAAGGCCTGTCGCCGTAAAAGCGTGCAGCTTTTCCGTGCAGAAGCCCGGCGTGGGCCAAAAGGATGTCATCGGCTCAATCCGGGCCGCGGCGTAACCCGTCTCTTCCTGCAACTCTCGTTTCGCACATGCTGCGAGATCTTCGCCGGCCTCCACCGTACCTGCCGGCAGCTCCCATAGCCGTTGTTTTACCGCAAACCGCCGATTGCGGATCAGGATCACCCGGCCGCCTTCAAGCAGCGGCAACACCACCACCGCATCCGCCGCCTCCACGACCTCCCGCTCCGCCTCGCCACCATCCGCTTTCTGAAACGTCGCGCGTTTCAGCGTGACGCGCACGCCCTCGTGGATCAATTCTGCCTCGGGATGCACCTCGAAAGCCATCGGACCATCCTAGCGGCAGGAGCACGAGCTCGGCGGGTTCAGCCGGGCCAAATCCGAAACGTCGCGGGCGGTGTCGAGGTGATGGCATAGTTCAGCACACCCAGGACGATCCACAGCAGCATGGCCAAAAGCTCGCCGGCAATGACACCCGCCATCGCCGGTTTAAGCCGGTGGTAACCCGACGCCCCGCCGACGGTGATCGTGATTTTTTTCAGCACTGATCCCAGTAAAAAAGAGAATGCAAACATCGCCCCGGCATAGGTTCCCCAGAGGATGAAGATCACCGGGTGCAGCGGCCACCACGCCCACCGCAATCGCGCTGCTGCACAGCCAAAGACCAACACAAAGCCCGCCGCCAGCCAAGACAGATGGCCGAGATCGGGCTGCATATTGCTTAACTGCTCGAAGCTGCTCCGCACCGCCGTGGCCGCCGCCAAAGTCCCCTCCGCCTCGAGTTCAGCCATCCTCGGCAGCATCTTGGCAAACGGCAGCCGGGGTTGGCTGATGCGTGGCCAAGCATCGTGGGGTGTACTGCCGAAGTTCATCTGAATCGTCAGCGTGACCACGACCGCCACCACCAGACCGATGAGCATCATGGCCGCCATCGCCCCACCGAGCCGGCCAATTTTGACACCACTCAGCCGCTGATTGATCGCCAAACCGTTCGCGATCAACGGCAACAACGGCTCACGCGGGTCGGGCATCAAGACCCCGCTCAGAATTGCCAAGCCAAATGCCGCCTCGATTCCCAGACCCTCCAATCCCATCACCGCCACCAGCACCGACAACACACTCCAACCAGGGATCAAAAAAATCACACCTGTCTCGACATGGACACGTGCGAGCACAATCAGGATGCCCAGCAGAATGAGCATGGCTGATACGGAAACGAGCAGGCTCATGCCAGCGTAGACGTGAAGCAGCACCATCGCGGAAACCAGCGGCAGCGCTAACAGCCGCGCCACCCAGACCGCGCTGCTGGGCAGCCGGGATTGGCTTGAAGTCAGTCCGATCGCAGCCGCCAACAGTTGAAGGTAGTACCGCCTGCCGAAATACAGGATCGTCAGCAGCATCGCCAAGTAGCTGCCTGTGCGCAGCATCGAGCCTTCCGCGGGCATCCGCCAATCGTTGCCGATCAGTATGCCGTTGCTGATGGCCAAGCCGCCGAATGCAACCCAAAGATAAGGGGCGAGGCCGACGCTCAGCGAGACATCGCTGCGAAGAAAATATGCTAATGCGATGATGCCCAGGTAAATCGTCGGGTCATAAATAAAGCGGGTTTCAGGCACTTGTGCAATACTTGGCGTGAGCTGCTTAAGTGCGCTGAAGTCCAGCCGGAGATCAATCGCAGGGATCAGACCCTCGGTCCAAGCCGACCAACCATTGATCGTGTGCAGCAACATCACCAAACTGAACGCGATCCAGAACGCTCGGCTACGGTTCGCCTTTCCCCCTTCTCTCTCAATGTCGAAGTGTGTTGCAGATCGGCCGGGCCGTAGGATCTCCTGCACCACACTCACCAGCGGATACGCAAGCCGTTCGCGGTCATGCCATTGCGGGTGCAGCAGCACCCCCAAGCAGATCGAGATCAAGCCCACGCAAACCATCAGCCCACCCCACAGCCGAAACACCGGCCACCATGCCTGCCACTGAATATCTGTATACCCAACGCTTCGCGGACCCGACCAGCCCATCACCAGCGGATTGAGCAAACCACCAGCCGGCCGCCCCCCGCCCAGCAGCACACCGTCCCCCGCAGGACGATCCAGCACCCATCCGGGAAACGCTGCAACCAATGTCAAACGTTTGTATCGCTCCTGCGACTTGTAAAATTCCGAATGCATCCAATCCAGCCTCGCTTCTGCGAGCGCGAGTGATTGGCTGATCTCGTAGACAGCATCGGATTGCGTGTGGCCTGCCGCTCGCAATTCCTGTAGCTGCTCGCGCAGGTCATCTACCCGAACAACAGCTGAAGCATCTTCCGATACGTCCTGCCGACGCTGGTCAATGACCGCCCGGAGCTCATTTAATCTTGATTGAATAAACGCGACGGATTCAATATTGCTGTCGAGATGGTCAAGCTCGATGGCGTCATCGGAAATGACACTGTTGATCGCCTGAAGTAAATCGGCCCGTTGAGTATCGTCGAGCCGGTCCGATCCTTCTACCGCCCAGCGTTCGATCATTTCAAGAGCTTCGGATTCCAACGCCGCCGCCCACTGCCGCTGCAAGTGAATCACGCGGTGTTGACCGTCCCTCTCAAGATCAGCACGATTGGATTGACTGGCCTGATGCAGCCCGGTCGCGAGCGCTTCCCAGTTTTGGATATGTCCTGCACCCAACCGGGCCGAGCCGCCGGGCACATAGGACATGACCTCCCAGCGGTTCCAGGAAGTCTCGCTTTGCAGCAGGTGGCCGGGCATCGCCACGCTGCCGAAGAAAAACCGCATCCCGCTGGAACCGGGGAAACTCGCAGCCGCCAGAGCCACCGCGGTCATCACCGCCAATTGGGAAGAGCTTAGTTGCCAACCCGCCCGGCATCGGCCAAGTAACGGGTTCAATCCAAGCACCAGCAACACGAGCACCCCAAACACGCCCGGCGGGAAAAGATTGCCGGTCAGGAAGGTGTTCTGAATGATGTGGTCGTTGAAATGCGTCAGCCCCGCGACCAGCAGCCCCAGCCCTACGCCAAGCAGTCCGCCGATCCACAATCGCATAAGACCACCTCGGCATAGTCAGTGAGCTGAAGAATCGATCTATAGAAAAGAAACGTCAGTCGGATTTCGTCTCAGCCGTAGCAGCGAATGGGCCGAACAGGCGAGGGTCTTTGGCTGAATTGAGCGGCTGGACATCGCCGGTGACCAGAGCGTAGAGGTTGTCGCGGGTTTTGAGGGCGAGGCCTGAGCCCCGGCGGAATAGAATACGCCGCCGGTCTGCGGGTCAATCATGCTCCCGAACCAGGCATAAAAAATCGTCAAACAACGCATCGAGCCGCTGCAACGACTGCTCATTCTGGGTTGCGTAAACCTGAGTCGTAGCTGAACTGTGTGTGATCAAAACTAAAAAAAGAACCGATTTTATGAGTCTAGGGACCATGGTGAATCGCTGCAGGGTGAAAGATCAGGAGCCGACGCCGGCGAGGTCGGCTGGCTTATAGCTCGCGCGGAGGCTGCCGCCCTCGGCGGTGCTGGATTTGAAGTCGCAGGGGTGCGCAGCCTCGCCCAGGCCCCAGTCATCCTCGTAAAGCTCCGCAACTTTCTGCGTCACCTCCGGGGGCAGCGGGTCGCCGTTGCAGGCGTCGATGTAAGTGTCCACATCCTGCTTGCTGAGGATATTCGGCTCGATGCTGACCATGGCCGGCTGATGAGCCAACCAACGCAGTGCGAATTGCTGGACGGTGAGGCCCAGGTCGCCGGCCATCTCGTTGACGATGGCGTTTTTCTTCAGGCCGTAGACCAGCCATGCCTTGTCACGGAACTTGCGGTGGTCGCGGGGCGGGAACTGGTGGTGCTCATCCTTGAATTCCTCGTCGAGCATGCCCGAGTTGGTCGGGACCCGGGCGATGATACCGCCCCGTCCGCGGTGCTCGGCAATCTCGCCAAACTCTCGGCCCAGGTCCTGCTCGTACAGGTTGTAAACCGTCTGCACCACCGCGGCGTCGTGTTCGAGAAACGCGGTATGCCCTTCTTCTCGCCAACCGATCGCCGGTCCCAGTGCGATTCCCCACTCTTTAATTTTCCCCTCGGTTTTGAATTTTTCCAGTTCCTCAAAAAGCTCCGGGGTGTAATGCGGCAGCTTGATGTTGTGGGCTTGATAGAGGTCGATGTGGTCGACGCCCATATTGTCGAGTGACTTTTCCAATTCTTTACGTAGATTTCCGGGGGTGAAGTTTTGCTTGCGTTCGCGGTGGCTGCCCTCTTCGCCGGGGTCGGCGGTGAGGTCGTAGCCGAATTTGGTGGAGAGGACGATGTTGTCTCGGCCGGCGTATTGCAGCGTCGGCTTCATAAGTTTCTCCGCCCGCCAATTGCCGTAGGCCGGGGCGGTATCGAAGAAAGTCACACCCTGATCGACGGCGTGGTTCTGGATGGAGACGGCCTGTTTGTCGGTAAAGTCGCCCCACCAATTGACGCCGAACGTGAAGTTGCCGAAGCCGAGGATGGAAAGCGACAGGTCGGTGCCGGAGATGGTGCGGTGGAGCATGGGGAATAATTTTGGCTGAGGATTGAGAATAAAAATTAACCGTGTGACAGTAGCTTAAGCCGGGGATGAGGCTTTGCGAATCCGCGGATCGTTTGCCTACACCGCCCGGGGATCCGCTAAGCCTCATTCCCGGCTTGGAGAATATCTAAAGGCGTTCTACTCGGCGTTTTGGACTTGCTCTTTAATGCGGTCAATGCGGCTTTTGACTTCGACCACCGCTCGGCTGATCTCGACATCGTTGCTCTTTGAGCCCATCGTGTTTGCTTCGCGGAGCATCTCCTGCGCGATGAAGTCCAACGTTCGGCCAGCGGGTTCTTCACTGGGCTGAGCGATCAGGACTTCTCGGAATTGCTCGAGATGGCCGGCCATGCGATTCAGCTCTTCGCTGATGTCCGAGCGGTCTGCATAGATCGCGACTTCGCGGATCAACTCGTTTTCATCGACTTTCAGCTTGGCCTTGGCCATGAGTTCGCCGACGCGATGGGTGAGTTTCTGGTGGTACTCATTTACAACGCCGGGGGCCCGGCGGGTAATGATCTGCATCTGCTCATCAATGGCATCGAGTTGCTTGACCAAGTCAGCGGTCAAAGCTTCGCCTTCGGTGCATCGCATGTCGATCAGGCGATCGATCGCAGTATCGAGCAGGTTCGGCAAAACTTCCTTGGCTTGGGCGGCCATCGCATCGCCGTTGTGGGCGGTCTGCATGACGCCGGGCAGGGTGAGCAGCTGGGTCAGGTCGATCCGCACCGACTCGTCTTGGACTTTTTCGCGCAGCGTTTCGAGGTGGTCGAGGTAGCCCATCAGGGCCTGGTCGTTGATGAGCGAGGTGACCTGTTCAGCAACGCGGAACTTGGCAGTGAGCGTGAAGCTGCCACGGCTGACGCGCTTGCGGAGTCGGCTTTCGAGGATGGGTTCGAGGCCGGCGATTTCCTCGGGCAGGCGGACGAGGGCTTTGAAGTAGCGGTTGTTGAGGCTGCGCAGCTCGACGGTGAATTGCAGGCCGGCGGCTTCCTGCGTTGCGCTGCCGTAGCCGGTCATGGATCGGATCATGGGTCGGCAGTCTCGGGTGGGCGGTGGAGTCAGGCCGCGAGCGGGCGGCGCGGGCCGCGTTGCGACCCGGCTAAACACGAATCTGGGCGATCACTCGGCGGGTTCGGGGGCGGCGGTATCTTCGGGTGCGGTGTCGGTGTCCGCTGCGGGTTCCGAGGTTTCCGGCTTTGGTTCCGGGGCTTCAGGAGTTTCCGGGGATTCCGGGGATTCCGGGGATTCCGGGATGGCGGCTTCCGGGGGTGCGGTGGTGGTTGGGGCGGGGGTGCTGGCGGCTTGTTGGGCTTTGGCAGTGTTTTCAGTGGGGTTGATCGTCCAGGTCAGGGCCATCGCCAGTCCTAGGAAGGCGATGAAGCAGCCGACGGTCAGCCAAGTGAGAAAGTCGCCGATTTTCGCACCGACGAACGAGGTTTCGCCGCCGCCCCCGCCGCCGATCGCCCCGCTGAGCCCGCCGCCCTTGGGTTTCTGGATGAGGATGACGAGCATCATGAAAAGGCTGACGATGACAAACGCCGCCGCGAGGAACGTGACGAAGAGGCTGCTGAGGAGGAGGGGTGGGATTTGCATGGTGGCTTTTTTGCCGCCAAGGTCGCCAAGAGCGCCGAGGAAGGCATAAGGGGATTGAGTTCGATATTTCGGAACGCTTTAGAGTTCGTGTGCCAGTTGTCAACTACTGAATTGAAAATATAAAAACGAAAAGTCGGGAGAATCAAAAATTCCGATTGCCTTGCTTGGCCCTCTTCACGCCCTTGGCGGCGAAAGGATTTACCCCGCCGCGGCGACGATGGCGGCGAAGTCATCGGCTATGAGGCTGGCTCCGCCAATGAGGCCGCCGTCGATGTCGGGTTGGCTGAGCAGGTCGGCCGCGTTGCCGGGCTTCATCGATCCGCCGTACTGGATGCGGACCGCGTCGGCGGTGTCCTGATCATAAGCGAAGGCGATGGCGGAGCGAACTGCGGCGTGGGCTTTTTGAGCGTCTTCGGGCGTGGCGGTCTTGCCGGTGCCGATGGCCCAGACCGGCTCGTAGGCGATGGTGACGCGGGCCATGTCGGCCTTGCTCACACCTGCCAAGCCGTAGCCGAGTTGGCCCGCATTGATCGCATCGGTCTGGCCGGCCTCACGCTGTTCGAGCGTCTCGCCGATCGCCAAGACGACATCCAGCCCCGCCTCGAGACCCGCCAGCAGTTTTTCATTTACCAGCGTGTCGCTCTCGCCGATGACGTGTCGCCGTTCGGAGTGGCCGACCAGTAGCACCGAAACGCCCAGGTCTTTGAGCATCGCCATCGAGACTTCGCCGGTGTACGCCCCGTCCGGCTGAGGGTAGGCATCCTGGGCACCAAGTTGGATCGCGCTGTTTTTGGATTGCAGCACCTCTCCCACCATGGCGAGGTAGGGAAACGCGGGGAAGACGGTGACATCGGCCTGGTCGGTCTGAACCCGCTCAGCCAACTGCTCGGCCAGTTCTTTGGCGGGCTGGGCGTGCAGGTTCATCTTCCAGTTGCCGCCGATCGTGGGTTTGCGCGAAGCCAAGGGGTTTGCTCCCGGTGTTGAAGTTGCGATTTCTGATGACAAGCAAAAGGCAATGCCGGGCGGCCAGTATATCGAGGTTTTAACCGCCCTACGCCGACATAGCGCATAAAAAAAGCGGCCAGGCGGGGGGACCTGACCGCTAGAGAGGGTCGCACAGCCAAGAAAGGCCGTGCTGGGTGGGGGGCGATCGAGTTTTGCTGCTGAATTCGTGGGCGGGTGCTCAACGCCTCAGCATTGCGATTATCATATCAGGACAAGCCCGAACCGCAAGCCAAAAATCACGATAATTTTCGCTAAATATGAAATTTTTCTTTGCTTACTACCGATCAGCACCGGCTAATTTTTCGCCATTTTCCGCAGAGCGATGCCCTGACGAAGTCAAGATCAAAAATCGACTGCCTGTTTTAAAGGCAGACGCCTCCAATTTTTGCACTCAATTAAGTATGTGCGTTCAGGGGTAGCTGTATCGTGCTATGTTTAGAAGGCACCGGGTAGCTCATCGTCGGAATCAGAGCCATCCGGCGAGTCTTTGCCGGTGCTTTCCTCAAGCATCTGCCGCAGGTAGGTGTTCTCTCGGCGGGTCGCTTCGAGGTCAAAAACCAGGTATTTGATCGACAGCCGAAGGTAATCGAGTGATTCCTGCAACTCGCCAACCGTTTTTTTCAGCTTGTTGTGGCGGTCTTTGGTCTGCTCGGCCAAGGCGGCAAGCTTGTCGCGTTCGGCTTTTGGAAGCGTGGAGATCTCGCCCATCAGTTCGCCGAGTTTTTTCTGGAAGTCGCTCTCGTTCATCGTATTAAGGCTCCGCCTCTTCGTAGTCAGGTATAAAAGTCAGATGACGCAGGTGAGTTAACGAATTTATAGCACGGCAATGATGCCGGGCGAATCCAATCCGCATCGCTTTGCGTTATCGGGTGCGATTGCCGATTTCAGTGTCATCAGACAGCTGATTATCGGGCTCAAGGATCAGCCCGGAGGTGGCCAGTTCCGAGGAGCAAGTGGGGAATGTGCAGGATGTAGTGCAAACGCCACACAGGCTTGGTTCGGGATGTCACGAACGGCAAGCGCGGCGAAGCCGCGACGCTTCTTATCTATTGCGTCACTGTTCTACAGATCTACTGTCAGCAATTCACTTGCGAAGCTGGACCTCACCACGGCCGGGCACGATTTCGCCGAGGCGGTAGACGGTTTCGCCGGCTTTCTTCAGCTTGGCCTGTACCGCGTCGGCGAAGTGCGGCCGAACGATCAGCGTGTAGCCGATGCCCATGTTGAACACGCGGAACATTTCCTGCTCGTCAACATTGCCCTTCTCCTGCAGGAAGCGAAACAACGGCGGAACGGTCCAACTTTTCAGGTCGATCCGGGCATTGACATCATCGGGCAGGGCGCGGTTGACATTGCCTGGCAGGCCGCCGCCAGTGATGTGAGCCATGCCGCTGATGGGTTTCTTGACTTTGTACTGTCGCAGCAGCGAGACGATCGGCTTGACGTAAATGCGGGTCGGTTCGAGCAGGAGTTGACCTAAAGCCGACGGATGGCCATCCGTCGGCATTGCATTTTCATTCACCGCCTCGTCGTAAACCTTGTCCAGCTTCAGCTTGGCCCGCTTGAGGATCGCCCGGACCAGCGTATACCCATTGCTGTGAATCCCTGAGGATGCTAAACCGAGAATAACATCGCCCGGCTCGACCCGCTCGTCCCCCTCAACGATCCGCTTGAGCTCGACCACGCCGACCGCGAATCCCGCCAAGTCGTAGTCGCCTTGCTTATAAACATCCGGCATCTCCGCCGTCTCGCCGCCCAGCAACGCACAACCCGAAAGTTTGCAGCCGTCGCTGACGCCCTTGACGATCCGCTCCATGTGGCCGGGGTCTACCGCGTGCGTGCCGATGTAATCCAAGAAAAACAGCGGCTCAGCCCCCTGCACGATCATGTCGTTGACGTTCATCGCCACGCAGTCTTGGCCGATCGTGTCATGCACGCCCATCTGGATCGCAAGCAGCACCTTCGTGCCCACGCCATCGGTGCAGCTGACCAGCACCGGGTCGCGGTAGTTGCGTTTGAATAGCTTCTCGTTGTAGTCCAGCCGAAACATGCCGGCAAAAGCGCCGTGCTTCCCAAGCACGCGCGGACCATGCGTATTGCGCAGGTGATGCTGGATCTTGCCCACCATCGCATCGCCCGCCTCGATCGAAACGCCCGCCGAGGCGTAGGTCATCGGGGCGGGTTTCGACTTGCCGTTCTTCTTGGCCATGGGCGGTAGTGTAGTGCGTAGTGCCTAGGACTTAGGGCCTAGGGCCTAGTAAAGCAAAGCTTGACAAAATTTTCTTCCTAGGCCCTAGGCACTAGGCCCTAACCCCTTCCTCAAACCTTCACCCGCCTCGACCACAGCCACCATTCCAGCAGCAGCAACGCCAAGGCGATCCATACGAACCAGTACCAGACCTCGCGTTGGGTTTCGCCGGCCCCGACGGCCTGCACCGCCCCGCCGCTGCCTTGGCCGACGGTCAACGCCTCGCCGACGCGGACATCGCTTTCCACCGCATTGAGCAGATTCACAGGCAGCAGGCGATATCGCTCTTCGACCGCGTCCTGCCGGGCGCTGTACCAGCCCACTTTTTCAAACGCGCTCAAAGCCGCCAGCCCATCCCGCACCCGTCCACTCACTCCACCCCCCCCGACCCCGGAAATTAAACCACTAACGCCACCTGATATTTCATCCGGGGGCAACCGCTTGATCGGTCCGTCATAACCCAATACCCCGCTTCCGGGGCCGCCCGACATCGGGACCGCCGCGACCTGGCCTGTCATGTAACTCAATCCCGCACCCTCCGCGGCCGCAGAAGCCAGCCCAACCGTTCCACCCGCCAAGGCATCCATCACATTCACCATGAACACCTGAAAACTCCAGTGGTACGGCCAGCGCCCCTCCATCACATCAAAACCCATCACCACATGCCGCACACCGTTTGCTTCCACCACCGCCATCGCCGGGCCGGTCAAGCCGGTGGACAACACCGTTCCGCCAGTCGGGACGACCACCCGGCCAAGCTGACCCAGCAGCACATCGTCCAGTTGAACATACCGCATTAACGGATGCTCCCGCCGCCAGGTCAACACGCCCTCGAAACCCGCTTGCTCCTCGGGCTTAACGACCCGCAAACCCTCGATCGGCGGAGCGGCAAGAAAACTCATGCTCGGAATCGGCGGGACCGACGTCGGCTGCACCGCATCAAACACGACCAGGTCCCACCGCTCTTGCTCGTCACCGCCCAACAACTCGGCCGGCTCACGGCCCTCGTAATTTTCAAGCGACTCGACGAGTACGTCCGCAGCACCCGCGGCCCTTAACGAAGCGGCCAGCCGTTGGCCGTCTTCCGAAACGACCAAGACCCGCTTGCCCCGGCTGGGCAGCAGACGCAGTCTGGCGATATCGTCGCTCGCCAAGGCATCGGTGGTGTCATGCTCGATCTCGAGGTCGGCGGCGCCGGCAAGTTGCAGATCAAATGTCGCCGAGGCTTCGCCGCCATCGCCAGGCACAATGAGCTGACGTGTACGCAGCGTTTGACCATCGACACTCAGCACGAGGTTGGTGGTGATCGTGTCGGGACTGGCATTAAGCAGCCGAGCGAAGACGCTGACCTGATTCGGATCCTCGTAGCTCCGCCGGGCCGAGGCGGCAACGATGCCGAGGTTATTCGGCGAGGCCGAGCCGACCGCGACCGCTTCGACCTCGACTCCATCCGGCAACGCAGCGGGCTCATCCGCATCCTGCAATTTCAAGTCGCTGTAGACCCGCACATTCAACAGCTCATCGCCGACACCACCCGCCATCGGCTGAACCACCGCCCAGACCGGGCCCAGTCGGCTGGGCTGATCGGTTGGCTGAACCGACGCGATGGCCCGCCTAAGTCGGCTACGGTCCGTCGTAAAACCCTGCACGACCTCGGCTCGATCGGCAAAGGCGATAACCATCACACCCGATCCGCCGTCGAGCGTATCGATCCAGTCCGCCGCGGCGTCTTTGGCGACCTGAAGTCGGCTGTCGCCGCCCGGCCCGTCGGTGGTGTTCATCGACGCCGACCGATCCACCACGACCACCACCCGCCCCGTCACCACCTCATCACCCCGCAGCGTCGGACGCGCAAACGCAAGAAGCAACAACAGCAGCAGCAGCAGCTGCAGCCACAGCAGCCAGGAATTGCGAATCCGCTGAAACGGCGCATTAGCCTGCAAATCCCGCACCGCCTTCTGCCACAACAACGTCGACGGCCAAGCCACCGGCCTGCGACGCAGCTTCAAGAAATAAAGCCCCACCAACACCGGCACCGCAACAGCAGCGGCAAACAGTGCAGTGAGTGGGGTAAGAAAACTCATTTGTGTTTAAGGCAACGCTTCGCTTTACCACAGAGGCACGGAGGTCACGGAGAGCACAGAGGCTGTTTCAAAATAAAAACGTCAATTGGCGACGCGACGGATGCCGTCTCGCAGCAGCGGTGCGTGGAAGTTGAGTAGCAGACCCAGATTTAAGTCGGTTGCCTTTAAATATGCGAGCAGTTGTGTTGTATGAGCATCTGCCAAATGGGATACCGCCTTGAGTTCCACAACCAGTTGACGTTCAACCAGTACGTCGATTTTACCTTCACCAATCGGCCTGCCTTTGTAATTCAACGTGACTGGCACTTGCAGTTGATGATCCAGGTTCTGTAAAGACAACTCGATTGAAAAAGCTTTTTCGTAAGTCGATTCTAAAAAGCCTGAGCCTAAAGCCCGATGCACTTCGATGGCTGCACCGATCACTTTCTCCGATAACGCATTGAGTTCAGGTGCCACAGCCATCAATTGATTTTACTTTTTCCGTGCCCTCCGTGACCTCCGTGCCTCTGTGGTGAAGCGAAGCGCAGCTTTCTGCTGAAACGAAGTGCCGACTTATCCCAACAGTCCGCGTTCGCGCAGGTACTTCAGCACCACCACTTCCACCGGCACGTCCGTTGCGGTCTGCAAGTAGGCGATGCCGCGCTGGATACAGGTGTCGCGGACGTGGTGGCAGTAGGCTTCGAGGTTGGCTTTGTAATTCTTGATGAGCGCACCGCTGATCGACACCTCGGCGGCGTGGCGGTCTTCCATGTCGGTCAGCTTCAGGTCGCCAGCCAAGCCCGACTTGGCGGGGTCGACCTCTTGAGGGCTGAGCAGTTGCACGGCATAGGCGTCGTACCGCTCGGCCGCGAGAAACCGAAGCGCCTCAGCCAAATCCCCCTTGTCGAAAAAATCGCTGATCAGCAGCACGATCCCCGCCCTCGGCTGCACCATGGCAAACCGTCGACACGCTGCGGTGAGATCGCCGCCCCCGGAAGTGCTGACCGCTTCACCCGACCCATCCGAAGCTGCGGATATCAATCCGCGGCCCGTCCCGCCTTGCCCATTCAAGAACTCAATCATCCGCGGGATCGGCCGTCGGCCACGCAATCCTTCCGCCACCCCGTCGATCGTGTCCGTAAAACGGTAAAGGTTCAGCCGATTGTGATGCGTTAACGCGATGTAGCCGACCGCCGCAGCAAGCTGCTTCGCATACAGCAATTTGTTCGGATCACCGAAGTCCATTGATGCGGTCGTGTCGATCAACAGGTTGACCGTGAGGTCCTGCTCTTCGAGAAACAGCCGAAGGAAGAGCTTGTCCAGCCGGGCGTAGAGGTTCCAGTCGATGCGTCGCAGGTCGTCGCCGACGACGTAGTTGCGGTAGTCCGCAAACTCGACCGATTGCCCCCGTTGTTTGGATCGCCGTTCCCCCTGCATCGACCCACGCAGCATTTTGCGGGACCGCACATCCAACCGATCCAACTGCCGCATGAACTCGGGCGTAAGCAATTCATCGGCTTGTAGATTCTTGGCCATCGGTTTTATAGGCACCGCTTCGCTTCACCACGCAGTCACAAAAAACATAGAGAGCACCGAGTAGAAAGCCATTAAACCATGAGCCTTGACCCTGCCGCGGTTATCGAAAGGTTGATTTTCCCGCTGCTTCGTTAACACATGGATTTTTCATCCAACCCCTGCTCATTGCACCACGCCCGGTACGCGATCGGGCTGACTTCACTGGGTTTGATTTCGCTGCGGCCGCCCCAGAAGACGTTGGTGTAGTCCACAGCGATCCCCGCTTCTTCGAGGTGTTGGTCGATCGCGGCTTTGTGAGCCAGCACCTTGTCCTTGTCCGTGCCATGGCTGACGCCCATGAGGTTGACGTTGCTGAATGCCTCGCCGCCCTCGCGCCAATAGGCGTGGGTCATACATAGATGTCGGCCCACTTCGCGTCCCGCTTCGATCTCCTTGCCGGGGGGAACGCGCCAGTGGAACAGGGCGTTGAACCGTGTGACGCGCTTGCCATCTTTGTGGCGTTTGGTGTGTTCGAGAAATGTCGAGAATCGGCCGATGACGCCGAGCTCGTGCAGACCTTCCGCGGCCTTACAGAAGTCTTCGATCGACTCGCCCGCTTCCTCGGCTCGGCCGACCCACGGGTCTGGCGTGATCTCATCAACGTCCAGCTCCCGCTTGAGCGCGACCAGCACCCGCCACTGCCGATCATCGAGGTCAACCAGTTGCGTGTCCAGCACCCGGCCGGGCTCATCGGTCCGCTCGCCGGGCTTCAATTCCTTACGTCGCACATGCCCGACCCCGAGCGCGAAAAGCTTTTTTGCTGGCAGCAATTTGTAAGCCTCTGCCCCGGTTTGCTGCATGAGGTATTCGCAGTGTTTTTCCATGCTGTAAGGCCGGGGCACCTTCAGCGTGGTCCACAATCGAAACTGACTGCCGGGCGTGTCGCTGTCGGTCGTCCGCAACACGACATGCCCGCTGAACGGGTCCTGCTGGAACATGAACTCGAAAGCATCGTTGAGTTTCTTTGGAGGGACTTTCCAGGCGATCAAAGCACCGGGTGCCAGGCTTGTGGCAAGAAGTGTTTGGCGCACTCGGCGGACGGTCCCGGCTTCCAGCATGGCGGCGATGCGTTGCAGCACCACGTCAATCGACAGGCCAGACTCTTTTGCGATGAATGCGAACGGTTGGCGGTGAAACCCCTGCACTCGGTCCTCTGACACCGCAAGAATCTGCGCGTTGATCGGGTCGTCATGAGAAGTCGGGACGCTCGGCTCGGTCGATGACAGCGTGGGTGAAGGCATGGGTGGATTGTAGATTGGCGGGCTGGCTGAGTTTGCCCCGCGTTGGATTTATCGCGGAGATCGCAAAAACGCAAAAACTTGAAGGTAAACAAACCTTATTTCAGAAGCCATCACATCTTCTCCACATCTCTGAGCCTTTGTGATCTCCGCGATTCATTCTCTGAATGAAACCTTTACTTCACCCTGTTATTCTGCTCCCACTTCCTTCTACGAGAATTCATATGACCACCGACACCGCCAACGAAACCTTCCCCATTGACCTGCTCGGCGAGTTCAAGCGGATCGATCTCGACCCCGCGACGCCGACGTTGACCGATGAGCAGCGCGACGCTTTGAAGCACAACATCGATCTCTGCCGGGACACGATCGTGTTTTTCACCGCCATCGGCGATGCCAAGGGTTTGGGTGGACACACCGGCGGGCCTTACGACACCGTGCCCGAGGTGATGATCGCTTACGCCATGATGAACGGCCCGGCGAAGGATAAGCTGGTGCCGATTTTCTTCGACGAGGCCGGCCACCGTGTCGCGACGCAGTACCTGATGTCCGTCCTCGAAGGCGATATGCCGGTTGAAAAGCTGCTGCATTACCGCGAATACCTCAGCCACCTGCCGGGGCACCCCGAGCGTGGGTTTACCCCGGGCGTGAAGTTTTCGTCCGGTCGGCTGGGGCACATGTGGCCGTTCGTCAACGGCGTGGCGATGGCGAACCCGGGCAAGAGCGTGCTGATGCTCGGCAGCGACGGCAGCCAAATGGAAGGCAATGACGCCGAGGCCGCCCGGCTATGCGTTTCAGAAAACCTCAATGTCAAACTGCTGATCGATGACAACGACGTCACGATCGCCGGCCACCCGAGCAAATACATGCAAGGCTACGACGTCGCCAAGACGCTCGAAGGCCATGGCCTCTCCGTCGACACCGGCGAGGGCGAAGACCTGGATTCGCTCTACGCCAGGATGTGCAAGGCCTTGACCAGCGACGGCCCGGTCGCGCTGATCAACAAGCGCAAGATGGCGGTGGGCATTGAGCCGCTCGAAGGCTCGCCGCATGGCCACGACGTGATCAAGACGCAGATGGCCATCGACTATCTTGAAAATCGCGGCCGACAGGAAGCGGCCGACTATCTCAAGAGCGTCGAGAAGCCCGCGAAGCAGCCCGCCTACCCCGGCTCGACCGGCAGCGGCAAGAATCGCTCGCTGTTCGGCAAAGTCTTCAATTCAATCGTCGGCGAACTGTCCGAAGATGAACGCAAGCGAACCGTCCGCGTCTTCGACAATGACCTCGAAGGCTCGTGCGGCCTCGACGTGATACGGGCGGAATATCCCGAGATTTTTGTGCGGGGCGGGATCATGGAGCGTGGCAACTATTCTGCCGCCGCCGGCTTCGGCTATGACGAAAACAAGCAGGGCGTTTTCGCGACATTCAGCGCGTTTCTGGAGATGTGCGTCAGTGAAATCACGATGGCCCGGCTGAACCAGTCCAATGTGCTGGCCCACTTCAGCCACGCCGGCTGCGACGACATGGCCGACAACACCTGCCACTTCGGGATCAACAATCTCTTTGCCGACGGCGGTCTGCCTGGCGCCCCCGCGGATGCCGACGGCACACCCGATGAACACGCCGACACCACCCGGCTGTATTTCCCCGCGGACCAGCACCAGTTCGAGAAATGCCTCCGCACGATCTACCCGCAGAAGGGTTTGCGGTTTATTTTCAGCACCCGATCGGCCGTGCCGGACATCCTGAAAGAAGATAGCGACGAGCTGTACTTCGGCGATGGTTACACGTTTACCCCCGGCAAAGACGATGTCATCCGCGAAGGCAAAGACGGCTACATCGTCAGCTTCGGCGAAACGCTGTACCGAGCATACGCCGCGGTGCTCAACCTGAAAAAGCAGGGCAAAGACGTCGGGCTGGTCTGCAAAGCCACGCTCAACGCCTATGACGAAGATGTCATGGCAAGGCTGGTCAAGGCCCCCGCAGTGCTCTTCGCCGAGTCGTTCAACGTCAAAACCGGCGTCGGCTCACGCTTCGGCACCGAGTTGGTCCGCCGTGGTTTCACCGGCAAATACAACAACCTCGGCACGCACAAAGAAGGCTCCGGCGGCCTGTGGCGTCAGATGGGCTATCAAGGTCTCGACCCTGAGGGCATTGCCAACAGCTTTGAGAAGCTTATGAGCTAGTCGATAAAACTTGGCTTAGCCTGTTTTCGCTTACGAAGACTCGGTAATTTGTGCGATCTCGTCGCGGATGCCGGCTTGATAATCGTCGCCGGTTTCGTCGTGATGGTTGACCGTTTTGTCGAGGTCAAGATCGCGCAGCAAGGGATTGAGTTTTGATAAATCATCCTGCGGCTGAAAACCCAGCAGCGATGTCGTTTCCGCAAGGTCGAGCCGTTTGAAGACATTGTCGCTGATGCCATGGACGATGGCATATCTCAGTCGAGTGTCATCGATACATTTACACAGCAGTTGCGTCAGGTCGCGCTGCGATACGAAGGCGTCCATCATCGAGGTGCTGTCCTGCTTCTTCGCATTTTCAAGGGGTTGGAATGCGCATATGCGAATGGCAATAACCGACAAGCCCTGCTGCTCGGCCATGTACCGGCCCATCGCCTCGCCGAACGCCTTGCTCACGCCGTAGAGGTCGCCGGGGTTGACCGGGTCCTGGGCCATGACCTGCCGATCGGGCGGGTAGCCGGACACGGCATGGATCGACGATGCGAAGATCACGCGACGGCAGCCCGCGGCCTTCGCGGCGACCATCGTGTTGTAAGTCCCGCCGATGTTGACATCGCGCAGCGATGACCAGTTCGCGTTCGGGCTGGGGTTGCCTGCCAGATGAATGACCGTGTCGATGCCTTCGCAGGCTTGGCGGATCGAGTGCAGGTCGGTGATGTCGCCTTGGATCACCTCACCATGGTCTTTGAGCGATTGGACATCGGGATCGTCCAAGTCGTAGGCCATCAGGCGGAGGTCGTAACGATCGCTGCTGTGAATCGCAAAGTAGCTGCCGATATTGCCCGCCGCACCGGTTACGAGCACCTTGCGTTTCTCGGCGGGTGGCGAGCACTCGGACAACGGTTGATTGAAGGTAAAGGAGTCCGGCATGCCCGATGCTAGGCGGGGCCGATCTGAACGTCAGCGGTGAATATTGAAACGGGGTTAAATCCCGCCCACGGTCAACGGCGTCGGCTGGGGGCGGACGGCGTGGGTCGGCTCGATGGTGACGTTAAGCGGTCGGCGGTGGCCGTCCGGGCCGGTCGGGGGGATGCCGTCCTCATCAATGATCCGCTGGATCGCCATGACACCCTCAATCAGTGTCTCGGGCCGGGGCGGGCAGCCGGGCACGTAGACATCCACCGGGATGAACTGATCGATACCCTGCACGGTGGCATAGGTATCGAACACCCCACCGGTGCTGGCGCAGGCGCCCATCGAGATACACCACTTCGGCTCGGTCATCTGCTGATAGATCCGTTGTAGAACAGGGAGCATTTTCACACTGACCCGGCCGGCAACGATCATCAGGTCCGCCTGCCGCGGGCTGAATCGCATGACCTCGGCCCCGAAGCGGGCCAGGTCGAATCGCGACGACGCGGTCGCCATAAGTTCGATACCGCAGCAGGCTGTCGCAAACGGTATCGGCCAAACCGAGCTGCGGCGTGACCAGTTGATCACTTTCTGCAACTGCGTGGTCAAAATCGTGTCCGTCGGCAAAGCGGCTTCAATGCCCATGTCTAATCTTTCTGCAAAACTTCGGTCAGTGTGGTTTTACGTCAAGGCATTTTAGCCGCAGATGCATGCGGATAAATAACGATGGCCCGTCAAATTATTAATCGAGATATTTTACCCGAGTTTAATTAGGCTTTATTCAATTCTGCATCGTAATCACCGCTTCCGCTTGGGCCGCATCCTGCCGCTTGCTACGCTCCTGATCGGGCAGGGCTATTGGTAGGACGAGGCTGAACGTCGCCCCCTCGCCAAGCTCGGAGTCCAGCTCGATGTGGCCGCCGAGCATCTCCGCCAATTCGCGAGATATCGTCAGCCCCAGTCCGGTGCCGCCATGCGACTTGGTCACCGCCGGGTCGAGTTGGGTGAATTTGTCGAAAATCCGCGGCTGATCTTCTTCCGCGATGCCCGGGCCGGTATCCCTCACCAAAAAACGCACCCGCTCGATCTCCGAGTCCGCGGGTCGGCCGCCTTCCTCGCGTCGGCGTCGGCTCATCGGCCGCTGCGCACTGAGCGTCACGCTCCCGCCTTCCGGCGTAAACTTCACCGCATTGGCCAAAAAATTAAACAGCACCTGCTGGAGCTTGCCCGGGTCGGTTTCGATCATCGGCAGCTTGGGTTCCAGCCGGACGCGCAGCTCGACGCCCGCCTTCTCCGCCTGTGGCCGAATCAGCGTGATCAAGCCCTCGAACGTATCGGGGATCGACACACTGCTGATCCGCAGTTCCATCCGCCCCGCCTCGATCTTCGCGAGGTCGAGCAGGTCGTTAATCAGCTCGAGCAATCGCCGTGAGCTGGTGATGATGTTCGCCGCGTACCGCTTTCGCTTCTCGTCCACCGGGCCGGTCCGGTCGGCCAGGGTCTCCTGTAGAATCTCGGCGAAACCGATGATCGAGTTGAGCGGAGTCCGCAGTTCGTGCGTGACATTCGCCAGGAACTCGCCTTTCATCTTGTTCGCTTCAAAGAGCGCGACGTTCGACTCGGCCAGGTTCACCAGCTTCAGGTCCAGCGTGCTGTTGGCCGCTTCGAGCTTGTCCTGATTTTTCTTCAGACTTTCAAGCATGGTGTTAAACATGTCCGAAAGCTGCTCGAATTCATCGCCCGTATTGATATCGCTGCGGATCGAGATGTCGCCTTCGCTGACCCGCTCGGCATAGCCACGCAGCACCCGCACCGGCGACAGAATGATCCGCGTCGTGATGTAATAGAACACCGCGATTGCGAGCAGCCCCGCAAACAGCCCCGCGGCAACGATATAAATCCGGTTGAGAATCTGCTGCGTCGCTGCCTCGTTGTCACGCAGCTGGATCAGCAAGACCTGCCGCAAGGGGTCGGCCATCGGCGGAGCATCGACGCCCGCAGTGAACGCACCGGTCCGCTGCTCGACGTTCGACGCCCGCACCGCCCTTGCGTAGCGGAAATAGGTCCGACCGTCGGGGTCCTGCTCGGCATCGAACAATTCCTCGGCGTCCGGCACCTTCTCGAACCGCTCCACCGCCTCAGCTAAAAATGGATCGACCGCGGACCGCATCGCAAACTCATCCTCGCTGATGAGTGAAAGCACGACACCCGTCTCGGCCGGCGGCGGGCTGACCCCGCCATCCAGAACGCGCAGCGACTCGCCAAACGCGATCTGGTTGGCCAACCACATCTCCGCGAGGTCCTGCGCCCGCCGTTCCGGGCCGCGCTCCACCAGCGTCTGCATCCGCCAGCCGACCACGGTCAGCGCGGCGGTCATCACGAGCACGACCGCGAGGCCGAACAGAAGTTGGCATTTATTCGCAAGGCTGATGCGGACGCCCTTGAGCATCCGCACAGTCTATCGCGATGGCTGACGTCAATCGTTGATCACTTGCTCGGCAGTACGCGGTAGATATAAACCGCTTCGAGATCGATCAACGCTTCCGGCGGCATCGGAATCGTCTCGATCAACTCGAAACCCTCCACGTCGCCACCGCCGACAAACTCTTCGAAAAGCTGGTTGTTCACCAAGTAGTACCAGTAGCGGTTGTATTCGTAGAGCGGGTCATCCGGAGCCTTATCAAGTTTACGCATCCAGCCGACACCGATGTAATCCACCCCTTCGCGAACCATTTCGGCGTGAAGCCGTTCAGGCTCGTCGAACAGCAGATCATCCGCCGATCGCAGGCGAACGGGGTAGCCCGCCTGCTCATCGAAATATTGCAGCTTGCCATCGGTTCCCAGCAACACCTCATCGGACTCAAGATTTTGTTCCGCCCATTGAGCAATCAGGGCGTAATCGACATTCGCGTAGCGGTAATACCCCTGCTCGACGCCACGGTGGTTAGCCCCCATGAGCATCGGCACGGTCAGCAGGGCGAGCATGACCAACGTCAAGGCCAACTTGCCATGCCACCGCACTCGCGTCAGCCCCAAACCGACAGCGATTAGCAGCACACTGACCGCCAATGGGATCGCGAGGAAATACCAGGGCTCCTGCCAATCCTGAAGCCGATGCAGCACGCCGAAGTCCATCCAGCCGTTGGCGATCCACGCCGCCGAAACCAGCGAAACGCCCAGCATCGCCGCGACGCCCAGCCACCGCAGCTTGGCGACCCATGGCCAAACCCAAGCCGCCAATGCACTGCCACCCGCCACCGCAAACAAAGGCAAGACCCATAGCACCGGGTATGCATACCGCGGCGCGTCGAACGGAAAGACCAAGTGAATGAGATTATGCCCGATGAAAAACGCCAGGATCGCCAGCGTCGGCCGGGCGTGTCGCCGCAGCAATGAAAGCAGCCCGAGTAGGGCCAGCGCGTAGATCGGCATCATGTCGATCATCCTCGCATCGCTCCCCGCCGTCCAAGGCTGAAGCATCAAAGCGACCTTATGCCAAAGCACCCCGCCGACGCCGGAGATCTCTTCGATGTAGCCCTCGCCGGTCTGCTCGGTCGTCGCCAGCTTGGTCCATACAGCCCAGAGCACATATGGCAGCCCCGCCAAAAATGCCTTCCACGTAGGCGACCACCACCGCTTGGGCGACTCCGACACGCGATACGCCCAGAGAATCGGCAGCATCAGGCAGGCCTCCTGCCGCGTCAACGTCCCGAGCGCCACCACGACCCACGCCCACCCCGACCCGCAAATCATCAGGAGGAAGGCTGCGAGGATCAGCAACACCATCAACGGCTCGAGCAGCGGCTGCACCGCCATCAGCGAGAAAAACGGCGTCGCAAGTAAAGCTATCGGCACAACGACCCCCGCCGGGCCGATGAGGGTGCGGGACAATTTGTAGAGCAGGATGAGGTTGGCGATCGACAGGCCGAGGTTCAGGCCCAGCGCCGCGTTCAGGTAGGGTTTACCGACGGATAAAAATAGGGCCGGTGTACCGAAGATCGCCGGCCAAGCGGGCATCCGCTTCCACCGGTCCGGCCGATCCCCAACAAATAGCCACATCGCAGTCTGCCGAAACTCAATGAAATCCGGGTTCGGGATATAAAACTGGGAGTAGAACGGCAGCCATGCATATAACGCCGTCACCACCAATCCCGCTAGGATCAGCCATTCCCGCCAAAGCTGTTTAGAGGTTTTGTCCGGCCGGTTCATGCAACAGGTTTATCGGCCGAAAACCTTTCCCGCTTCGAGTCTGCACATATGAAAAGACTCCGCTCCGCTTATTTCCCTGCGAAGTCAATCAGTCGGCTGATCTCACTGCGCAGATCCTTGCGGGCGACGACGCGGTCGACGAAGCCTTTTTGGAGCAGGAATTCCGACCGCTGGAAACCCTCGGGCAGTTCCTGGCGGACAGTGTTGGCGATGACGCGGGCACCGGTAAAGCCGATGAGGGCTTTGGGTTCGGCGAGGATGATGTCGCCGAGCATCGCGAAGCTTGCGGCTGTACCGCCGGTCGTCGGGTCGGTGAGCAGCGCGATATAGAGCCCGCCCGCCTCGTCATGCCGTGCCAATGCCGCGGAGGTCTTGATCATCTGGCTGACCGCGAGCGTTGCCTCCTGCATTCGCGCCCCGCCGCCGGCACAGACGATGATGATCGGTCGATCGGTGTCGGTCGCCAACTCGATCGCCCGCGTGATTTTCTCGCCGACCACGCTGCCCATCGACGCCATCATGAAATTCGGGTTCATCACCGCCAACACGACGCCCCGACCTTTGATGAATGCCTTGCCGGCGACCAGTGCGTCCTTGTGCCCGGTCTTCTTCTGCTCCTTCTCGATGCGGTCCTTGTAGGGCACGCGATCGATGAATTTCAGCGTGTCAACCGGCTCGATGTTCGGCCATAACACTTCGAAACTGCCCGGGTCCACCAGTTGTTTGATCCGCTCGTCCGCACCGATACGGTAGTGGTACTGACAATCGGGGCAGACGTGGAGGTTTGTCTCAACCTGCTTGCAGTAGCTCATCGCCTCGCAGGCGGGGCAGCGCAGCCAGAGGCCCTCAGGCATGTTGGGCTTGCGCTCGCCGTCGCTGACCGGCGGGCGTCGGCCCTCCCAGGTCGAAGCGGACAGCGGCTGGGCCCGGTTGGTCGTCGGGGTCAACGCAGGAGCGCCGGACTGATGATCGGCTGCAGAGGGCTTGCTAACGTTGGTGGTAACCGGGTTGCCGTTATTCTTTGTGCTGGGTGGGTTTTCAGCCAAAAAAATGATCCGTAAGACTGCAGGGTATGAGCCCGGTGGCGGGCCTTGAAGAGTTGGACCATGATAACCGCTAGCCCCCTGCCGAGGAAACCCAACCATGAAGCTCATCCGCATCGACCATAATGTCCAACCCCGCTACGCGATCGATCGCGGCGACGGGCGGGCTGAACTGCTCGCAGACACCCCCCTGCCCGAGCCGGGCTCGGCGAGCGGCGAAGTCATCGAGATTGAAAAACGCCTTGCACCGATCCAGCCGACCAATATTTTCTGCATCGGGTTGAACTACCGTGAACACGCGACCGAGACCGGAGCCGCGATTCCCGATCACCCCGTCATCTTCATGAAGCCGACGTCCACGGTGATCGGCCCGGGCGATTCGATCCAGCTGCCTGCCTGCCAAATGGATGGTCCGGAGGTCGACAGCGAGGCGGAGTTGGGCGTGGTCATCGGCAAGCCGGCGAAGGATGTCAGCGAGACCGAGGCCTTGGATTACGTGTTGGGCTACACCTGCTGCAACGATATCTCGGCCAGGCGGTGGCAGAAACAAGGCGGCGGCGGGCAGTGGGTCCGCGGCAAGAGCTTCGACACCTTCTGCCCGATGGGGCCATGCCTGGTCACGCCGGACGAGCTCGGCGATCCACAGGACTTGGCTATTAAAGGAACAGTCGGCGGCCAAGTCATGCAAGACAGCCGAACGTCCGACATGATCTTTTCAATCGCTGAACTGATCGCATTTCTCAGCCGCGATACCACGCTGTTGCCCGGCACCCTGATCCTCACCGGCACCCCGCCCGGCGTCGGTTTCGTTCGCAAGCCACCCGTGTATTTGGGGCCTGGAGATGAGGTGGTGGTGGAGATTGAGGGGGTTGGGCAATTGCGTAATCCTGTAGTGGCAGCGGCGCAAAAATAAAGCCCAGGGATGGCCATCCCTGGGCTTTGAAGGATTTCAAATTTTGCGATCGATTCAGTTCTTACCTGCGGTGTCTTCGCCCAGCAGTTCGGCGACGAGGCGGGAATCGCCGATGGTTGCCGTGATCTCCTCGGGGGACTCGGCACCGGCGGCCTCGGCGATCGCGGCGGCCTGCTCGATCTCTTCCTCGACCGACAAGGCTTCCTGCGAAGGCGGCTCGGCGAGGTGGGCGACCTGCATCTCCTGGTACGGCTTGTAGCCCGTACCGACCGGGATGAGGTGACCCAGCAGCACATTCTCCTTGAGGCCAACCAAGTCGTCAGTCTTGCCCGCCAAGGCGGCTTCGGTCAGTACCTTGGTCGTTTCTTGGAACGACGCTCCGGAGAGGAACGACTCGGACTGCAGCGCAGCCTTGGTAATGCCCAGGAGCAGCGTGGTCCCCGTGGCGGGCTTGGCCTTGCTGGCCGAGGCGGTGGCCTTGCCGTCCGCATCAAGCTTCGCGTTGATTTCCTTGAGCTCAGCCTTGGTAATCAGGCTGCCCAGCGGCAGGTTCGAATCGCCCGGCTCCTTGATCTTGCCGCTGCCGGCGACCGCTTCGTTCGCCTCGCGGAAGCGGAACTTGTCGACCACTTCGTTAGGCAGCAGATCAGTGTCGCCGGGGTTGTCGACGCGGACCTTACGCAGCATCTGGGCGATGATGACCTCGATGTGCTTGTCGTTGATCGGCACGCCCTGGGCGCGGTAGACGTTCTGCACTTCCTCGATGAGATAGTTGTAGAGCGCCTCTTCGCCCTTGATGCGAAGGATGTCCTGCGGGACCTGCGGGCCTTCGATCAGGGCGTCGCCGGCCTCGACGAAATCGCCGGTGTGGACCAGCAGGTGTCGGTCCTGCGGGACGTGGTGATCGACTTCCAAGCCGGACTCGGACTTGACGATCACGGTCATCTTGCCCTTACGCTTATCGCTACGCAGCTCGACCGTGCCGGAGATTTCAGCCATGACCGAAGAGTCCTTCGGTTTACGGGCTTCGAAAATCTCGGTAACGCGCGGCAGGCCGCCGACGATGTCCGCGGAGCTGGTCGCTTCACGCGGCTGACGGGCGAGCATGTGGCCGGCCTCGATCGTGTCGCCTTCCTTCACATCGATGCGAGCCTTGGCTGGCAGGTAGTGGAAGTCGAGGATCTTGTCATCGCCATCGACGATGGTGATCCGCGGGTGCATCTCACCCTTGTGCTCAATGACGACGAGCTGTTCGCCAGCCGAACCTTGGGCTTTCTCGGCCCGGACGGTTTGGCCGGGCACGATGTCTTCAAACTTCACGGTACCGGCCACCTCGGCGAGGATCGCGGTGCGGTGCGGGTCCCAAGTCACGAGGATCGTGCCGCGCTTGACCTTTTGGCCGGGCTCGACACGGATGTACGAGCCATAAGGCACTTTATATTTCTCGAGCTCACGGCCCTTGTCGTCGAGCACGACGATCTCGCCGTTGCGTTTCAGCGCGACCAGCACGTCGTTGCCTTCGTCATCCTGGACAGGCACTTCGTTACAGTCGCGCATCTCGACGGTGCCGGCCGAGGCGGCGCGGTGCGAGGTGTCGACCAGCGAGGTCGAGGCGACGCCGCCGGTGTGGAACGTCCGCATGGTCAGCTGCGTGCCGGGTTCGCCGATGGACTGGGCGGCGATGATGCCGACGGCCAGGCCAGGCTCGACCAGCTTGCCGGTCGACAGGTCCATGCCGTAGTCCAGCACGGAGATGCCGGTGCGGCTTTCGGTCGTCAGCGGCGAACGGACCACGACGGTGTCGATGCCCAGGTCTTCGATCTTGCGAGCGGCTTCCTGGTCGATGATCTCGTTTTCCTTGACGATGATCTCATCGGTGATCGGGTTGGCGATCGTCTCGCGGGCCACCCGGCCGTAGATGCGGTCACGCAGCGGCACGTCGACCTCTTCACCTTTATAGATCGCACGCTTGGCGATGCCACGCTTGGAACCGCAGTCGTACTCGCCGATGAACTGGTTCTGGGCGACATCGCAGAGCTTACGGGTGAGGTAACCCGAGTCGGCGGTCTTGAGCGCGGTGTCGGCCAAGCCCTTACGTGCACCGTGGGTCGAGGAGAAGTATTCGAGCACACGCATGCCTTCGCGGGCATTGGCTTTGATGGGCGTCTCGATGATTTCGCCCGAAGGCTTCTGCATCAGGCCACGCATACCGGCCAGCTGCTGGATCTGGCTGACGTTACCACGGGCACCCGAGGCGTCGGCTGACATGATGTGGACGGGGTTGATGTACAGCTCGCCGTCGGTCGACTCGACTTCGAGGGGGTTGCCGTCCGCAT
>CAZFZS010000003.1:170010-170854 GCA_964523485.1 uncultured Phycisphaeraceae bacterium
CCTTGAGCTCCTTGAGCAGCTCCTTGGTGACCTCTTCGGAGCAGTGCGTCCAGAGGTCGAGCAGCTGGTTGTAGCGCTCGCGCTCGGTGATCGCACCGGCGTCGTAGGCTTTCTCGACGCGGTCGACTTTCTTCTGCGTCGCGGCAATCAGGTCATGCTTGGCCGCGGGGATACGCAGGTCGGTGATGCCGAACGACAGGCCGGATGTCGTGGACCGCTTGAAGCCGACGGCTTTCATATTGTCCAAGAGCGCGATGGTCGCCGGTCGGCCGCGGAAGGCGTAGGCGTCGTCGATGACGCGGGAGCATCCTTTCTTGCCCAATGCACAGTTGTAGAACGGCATGCCGGCTTCGAGGATGTCGTTGAACAGCAGTCGGCCGACGGAGGTGATGATTCGGCCGGTCTCTGGCAGCGGCTCAACATCGCCTCGCTCGGAGTTGACCACGCCGTGGTACTTCTCGGGGTCGGGGCGGACGACGATCGGCTCGTGGATGCCGATCTTCTTGAGGTCGTAGGCCAAGATCGCTTCATCCGGGTCCTTAAACTCGTGGTACTTACGCATCTCCGCAAGTTGATCGCTGGAGAGATTGCCCGAGCGGGTGACCAACTCGTTGGCGATGGCCTCTTCCGGAGCGTTGCGGAGCATGGTCGTGTAGTACACACCCAGCAGGATGTCTTGCGAAGGCGAGATGATCGGGTCGCCGTTCGCGGGGCTGAAGATGTTGTGCGGGCTGAGCATCAGCACAGACGCCTCGGCCTGGGCCTCGACGGACAGCGGCAGGTGGACCGCCATCTGGTCACCGTCAAAGTCGGCGTTGAAGCCGGTGCAGACCAGCGGGTGGAT
>CAZFZS010000004.1:0-87390 GCA_964523485.1 uncultured Phycisphaeraceae bacterium
TGAGGGTGGCGATGTCTTCGAGCATGGCCTTACGCCGATCGCCGAAGCCCGGGGCTTTGACGGCGGCGACGTTCAGGACGCCACGGAGCTTGTTGACCACGAGGGTCGAGAGTGCTTCGCCATCGATGTCTTCGGCGACAATGAGGACGGGCTTACCGGACTCGGCGATCTTGCCGAGGATCGGAAGCAGGTCCTTGGCGCTGCTGATTTTCTTCTCGTGGATCAGGACGTAGGCGTCTTCGATGACGGCTTCCATGCGGGCGGCGTCGGTGACGAAGTGCGGGCTGAGGTAGCCCTTGTCGAACTGCATGCCTTCGACCAGCTCGACGTTGGTGTCGAGGGATTTGCCTTCTTCAACGGTGATGACGCCGTCGTTGCCGACCTTGTCCATCGCCTGGGCGATGATCGCGCCGACTTCGCTGTCATGGTTGGCGGCACAGGTGCCGACCTGGGCGACCTGCTCGGAGCTCTTGATCTTGGTCGAGGCCTTCTGCAGTTCATCGACGATCTTCGTGACGGCCTTGTCGATGCCACGCTTGATCTGGTTGGCATTCGCGCCGGCGGTGATGTTCTTCAGGCCTTCCGCGAAGATGGCTTCGGCGTAGATGGTCGCGGTGGTGGTGCCGTCGCCGGCGTCCTTGGAGGACTTGGACGAGACTTCCTTGACCATCTGGGCGCCGATGTTTTCGATCGGGTCCTCGACTTCGATTTCCTTGGCAACGGTCACGCCGTCTTTGGTGACGGTCGGGCTGCCGAAGGATTTTTCGAGGATGACGACGCGGCCGGACGGGCCGAGCGTGGTCTTGACGGCTTTAGCGAGTTGCTGAACGCCGCGGAGGATGGCGGCGCGAGCTTCGTTATCGAATTTAATGCTTTTAGCGGGCATGGGGGAGGGGTCCTAATGTGAGGGTTGATTGGTGGTCGGTTTGAGAAATACGTAAAGAAGGAACGCCGAGAGATGGCCATCCCTCGGCTTTGATGTTTAGTTCACGACAGCGAGGACTTCGTCTTCGCCCATGACGATGTAGTCATCGCCATCGACTTTGATTTCCGTGCCGCCCCATTTGCCGAGGATGATGGTGTCGCCTTCCTTGACCTGGAACTCCTGGGTCTTGCCGTTGTCCAGCACCTTGCCGGTGCCGACGCGGACAACCTTGGCCTGCTGGGGCTTTTCCTTGGCGGACTCGGGTAGGAAGATGCCCGATGCGGTCTTTTCTTCGGCTTCAAGGCGCTTGACGATAATCTTGTCACCGAGGGGTCGTACGTTCATCGATTCGATACTCCAAAAAAGGGGTGAAAAACAGGGGAAACGGGGTGGCCGGGAAAGTTGGCCGTAATTTGCTAGTTGGTGTGCGGGGGGCGGGGTTTCTGGGGATGCGATTCGGGGATTCGCCGGGCCTCATCGCCGGCTTGGGTTTGAGATTGACTCATAGTCGGTGAGCTTGGCCATTGGCCTTGATAGTTGCGGTCGAGCAGCTTGGCGATGACGCCGAGCAGGGCGTCGATGCGGACAGGGCGGTTGACCACGGAGAACGCGCCGAGGCGCAGGGCATCGTTAAGCAAGCGGACAGCCTGTCGCTGCGTCGCGTGAGAATTGACTACAACGATCGGCGTGCGGTGCTCGCTGCGGCGAAGCACCTTGAGCAGCCAAAGCCCGCCACACTGAGTTTCAGTCGGCGATCCGACAGGCGTCGCGAGGTCGACCACCGCGGCATGGAAGCGGACTTCGCGGGCGGCGGAGAGGGCGTCTTTTGCGGTCGAGGCGATGTGGGCGTGGACCCCCATCGGCTGCATCAGGCGAGGCAGTTGGCGGGTCCAGTGCTCATCCTCGCGGGTTCTGTCCTCGGTGAGCAGGACGTTCAGACGCCCGCCGCTCGGTTTGGCTTGGCCGAACTCGGGGTCGCGGGGCGTGGATGGGGGGACAGCGTTGACCATCGTGGGATGCCATATGAAGATGCAATCCGCGGGCCAGAGAGCGAGGTGGCTGTAAAGCGTAAAGGTATTTATGTCAGTGGTTTGCAGATTTATGGCAGGGCGATGCCATGCAGGATCACTGCCGAGACTGATCTGATCTGGTTCGGATGGTGTCGAATTGGCAGAGCCTTGAGTGGCAGATTGAGGGTTGCGCACGGCCAGTCGCGTCTAAAATCAGTGAAAACGGTGCTGCTGAATCGCTTGCAGCACCACATCAAGCAATCGGCTGAGCGTGGCGGTGTCCATGGCAGGGGCGGGCATGAGCACAAGGACATCACCGAGCGGGCGGATGATGACGCCTTGCTCGCGACAGGCTTCGCAGATGGCGGCCCCGGTACGTTTGGAAAAGTCGAATGGCTCGGCGGTGTGGCGGTCCCGCGTCAGTTCGATGCCGACCATGACGCCGCGTTGACGGACGTCAAGCACGTGGGGGTGGTCGTTGAGCTCGGCGAGCCGAGCACGGATTAGGTCGGCGTTGCGGCGGGCCTGGCCAAGCGTGTCCTCGGTCTCGAAGAGGTCGAGATTGGCGAGGGCGACCGCGCAGCCGAGCGGGTTCCCTGTGAAGGTGTGGCCATGGTAGAGCGTGCGGCGTTCGTCCGGCTCGCCGCAGAATGCCTCGAAGATTTCATCCGTGGCAAGTGTGGCGGCGACGGGCAGGTAACCCGCGGTCAGGCCTTTTGCGAGGCAGAGCAAATCCGGCCCGCCGGTTTGATCGTCTAGCTCGGACTGATATGCAAACATCGAACCGCTGCGGCCGAAGCCGGTCGCGACTTCATCGGCAATCATCAGAACACGATAATGGTTACAAAGCTCTCGGACACGTCTGACGAAGCCGGCGGGCTGGCAGATCATGCCCGCCGCACCCTGCATCACAGGCTCAATCACAACCGCGGCGATCTGCTCGCCTTGATGTTCGAGCAGGTCTTTTAGATGATCGATGCAATGGTTTAATAAGGTTTCTGCGATTTTAGGACTTTCGCTGGGAAAGGTTTCCGCGTTATCAAACTTTATAAATTTCTCTCGGACCGCGTCCGGGGGGCGACAGGCATCGGGGTTGTCGAACCAAGTGACGGGGAAGGTCATGGGCTGGAAGGGGCGGTGGAAGAGGTCGCTGTAGCCGACGGACATGGCTGCGTTCGTATCGCCGTGATAGGCCCCGCGGAGGCCGATGAATTGCGTACGTTTCGGTTGCCCGCGGTGATGCCAATAGCCGACGGCCATCTTAAAAGCGACTTCGAGGGCGGTGGCGCCGGCGTCGGAGTAGAAAACTTTGTTGAGTTTTCTGGCGGTACCAGACGCTTCGCTCACAAAGCCTCGCTCCGCGTCGGTGTCGGGTGACATATGAGCATTGGTCAGTTTGATAAGCCTGGCGGCGAGCTCGATGCTTGGGGGGCTGGCGAGGCCGAGCAGGGTGGTGTGGGCGACTTGGTCAAGTTGGTCGCGGATGGCCTGGTCGAGTTTCGGGTGGCGGTGGCCGTGGACGTTGCACCACAGGGAGGAGACGCCATCGATGTATCGGCGGCCGCCAGAATCGATGAGCTCGAAACCCTCGGCCCGCTCAATGATGAGTGGATCGCTCTGCTGCCACTGCCGCATCGGGGTGAAGGGGTGCCAGACGTGGGCTTTGTCGAGTTGGGCGAGGGGGGTGGTCATGGGGTGGAGCTATCAAAAGATAGCGATCCGGAGATTCGCAGAGCCTCATCTCCGGCTTAGTTTGAATTACTTAATAAATTGTTTGCGAACTAAATTAAATCAGACAGTTTGTTTGGGCATGACACGGTCGAGCATGTCGCGAAGGGTCTGCATATCGGCGTCTTCGAGGGGGGTCATGGGCAGGCGGAGTTCGCCGGTGTCGCGGCCGACGATTTGCATCGCGGCTTTAATTGGGATGGGATTAGTTGCGAGTGTCAGACAGCCTTTGCAGAGCTCAAACAATTCGAAGTGCAGCTCCATGGCTTTGGTGAACTGGCCCGCAGCAGCGGTATCGACGATGGCTTTGACTTTGTCGGGCATGAGGTTGGACAGCACGCTGATGACGCCCGACCCGCCGATGGACATGAGCGGGAGGGTGAGCGAATCGTCGCCGGAGATCACGGTAAAGCTAGAGCGGTCGGTCAGCGTGGCGACTTCGCTGGAGAGGTCCATGCTGCCGGTCGCATCCTTGACGGCAATGATGTTGGGGTGCTCGGCGAGGCGGGCGATCGTGGTCGCCGACATCGTGACGTTGGTTCGGCCGGGGATGTTGTAGAGGCAGATCGGCAGTTCGATGGCGTCGGCGATCGACATGAAGTGGCGGTACAGGCCTTCCTGTGTCGGCTTGTTGTAGTAGGGATTGACCATCAGCGCGGCGTCGGCACCGACCTGGGCGGCGTGTCGCGTGAGGGCGAGGGCTTCGGCAGTCGCATTGGAGCCGGTGCCGGCGATGACCTGGCAGCGGCCGGCGGCGGCCTCGATGGTTTTCTCGATCACTTGGCGGTGCTCAGCGTGGGTGAGCGTGGGCGACTCGCCGGTCGTGCCGACCGGGACAATACCGGTGATGCCGTGATCGATCTGGAAATCAACATTGGCGGCGAGGCGTGCGAAATCGACTTCGCCGTTGTCGAACGGGGTGATGGCGGCGGTGTAAGTACCTTTGATCTGCATGGTGCAACTCCTGGGAGAGACACTTTATCGGTTTTCAGGTTGGGGCGAGATTTTCAGAACGCCAAGACGCCAAGTGCCGGAGACGCCAAAGATGGCAAAAATTTGATTTTCGAAACCGAAATCGAGTTTGCTGAAAACCCTTGCGATCGTGACTTCTATTGCATGAAGTACATTTCACACGCTTTCTCGTAATGCCAGGATGAGTTCAACTTTGCCGACGTGTTCGCTCAGCCGCATGGCAATGGCGGGCGGGGCTAGGCCTTCGTCGGCGAGGCGGTGGACCTCGGCGGCGAGCGGGTCGAGGCTGCCGCCCGGGTCGGGGCCTTGCCCGATGGGCAGGTTCGATGCAGCGGAGAAATCGTTTTTGTCGGTCGCGGGCACTTCACTTCCGGGGGCGGCGGGGGGCAGTTGATGTTTGAAGTCGTCGGCCTGTTTGAGTTGAGCCAATCTCAGGTCGGCATCGTCGATGAGTTTTTCGAGGTGCATTGCTTTGGCGTCGAGTTGTGAGCCAAGGCGCTTGGCCATCTGTTCAATCTCGACCATCAGGCTTTCAAGATCGCTGCGGACGCCATCACGTTGCTTGAGTTGTTCGAGCTGTTCGCGGGCGGTGATGTGGCCGGGCCCACGCATCTTTCGCTTGCGAACGCGCAGCAGTAGAAAGGCGGTGATGAACACTACTCCTGCGATGAGCAGGGCGGTCGGCGGGATCGTCGAGCTGTCCAAGCCCAGTAACATCAGGCGTTACTCCCGCGTTGCTGATGCCATGCCGCCTTCGCCGCCTCTATCACATTCCGTACCGGTACATCATGCTGATCCGCCAATCGCTGAGCATCATCGAACTCGGGCTTGGCGGTGACGACTTCTCCATTCTGTGTCCCTACCTTAATCGCACATTGGCCGAAAGCGGTGGCGACTTGCTCGGTGTGTCGGTCCAGCACTATGCGTTGTTTTTCTTGGTATCGCAGGCCGAATCCGCCGGTGAGTTGTAGTGTCAATCTGGCCAGGGCATCACGGTTTTGAGTGGTTGACAACAGGCTCAACATCACCGCCGGCCGCTGTTTCTTCATCGTGATCGGCTGGGTCCAGGCATCGAGTGCGCCCGCATCGAGCAGCCGGTGCATCGCGTCGCCGATAACTTCGCCGGTGACATCATCGAGGTTGATCGACAGTTCCCAGACGCTGGTGGCGGGGCAATCGATTTGCGCTTGGTCAGCGGCCTGACTCATGCTGATCAGTGTAACCGACCCCGGCCGTCAAAAACCCGAGATAAACCTTCTGCATTAAAGTGGTCAAGTGCCTTCCGACGCTTCACCATCCACGGACCCGGCCCACCATCCGCTGGTGAAAACCGTGGCCGAGAATCTCCGCCGCGCAGGTATTGCAGAAGGCGAGGCGGTCGTCGTCGCATGCTCCGGCGGGGCGGACTCGGTTGCGCTGTTGCGGGCGATGGCGATGCTCGCGGGCCGACGGCGTTGGCGGCTTCGGCTAATCGTCGGACATGTGAACCATGGCCTGCGTCCTGAAGCGGATGAAGAGGAGCGATTCGTGAAGCAATTCGCGAAAAAGCTCGGGCTCAATTTTGCTGCGACGACAATCACGCTTGATCCTGATGCGGCGGGCAATCTGGAAGATCAAGCAAGGCAGTCCCGCTATGCCGCGCTGATCGAAATGGCTAAGCAGCATCAGGCCGCCAGGGTCGCGACCGGGCATCACGCGGACGATCAACTCGAGACGCTTTTGATGGCGATTCTTCGCGGCAGCACGGTCCGCGGGCTGCGGGGTATCGCCAGGCAACGCGAATTGGCAGATGGCATTCAACTCATTCGGCCGATGCTCGATGCGGATCACGCCCAAGCGATCGCTTTTCTAAAACAGCTTGATCAACCTTGGCAGGAAGATGCGACGAATGATGATCGCGACCGCACCCGGGCAAGGCTGCGGCAGGAGGTTTTGCCTGTACTGCGTGACCTTCGGCCGGGCGTTGCTGGCAAGTCGGTCGAGTTGGCGGATCATTTGCGGGAGGTGGTGGAGAAGCTTGAGAAGATTGAAAACACTTCTTAATGACCAAAGCCGTGGATGAGGCTCGGCGAATCCGCGGGTCGCTCTCACGTTGGTCATCCGCGGATTGGCAAAGCCTCATCCGCGGCTTGGCGGGCTTGCTTATGATGGCCTCGTGCAACGGACCGATGCCCATCCCCGATCGCCGTTGAGTCGGCTCGAGATCGACCTCAACGCGATCGATGCCAACGTCGCCGCCCTGCAAAAAATCCTCGGCCCAGACACGGCGATCTGCGGCGTGGTGAAAAAAGATGCCTACGGGCTGGGTGCGGTGACGATCGCCCATCGGCTGGTCAAGGCCGGCTGCTCGATGCTCTGCGTCTACGGCCCGGAGGAAGCGGAACAACTCGTGCAGGGTGCAGTGACCGCTCCGATCCTGATGACGTATCCCCTGCGTCACCTCGGGCGGACCGACAGCCTCTATCGGCCGGCCGTCGCGGAACGGCTGCACCTGACCATCCACGACCCGCAACAACTCAAAGAGCTCGACGCGATCGGGCGTACCTTCGGCATCCGGCTGCCTGTACATCTCTACATCGACACCGGCATGGCCCGCGGCGGTCTGAATCCGCAGCAGTTCAGCGAGGCGATCACGAGTCAAAGCGATCGGCGATATCAACGCATCGCCGGCATCTATACCCACTTCGCCACCGCCGACAGCGACCCGAAATTTCTCGAGAAACAGCAACAGCGTCTCGATGAACTGCTGGAACAACACCGCTCGGACATCCCGAGTGACTGCATCATTCATATGGCCAACACCCACGCCGTGCTCCGCGATACTTCGCTGCACCGGTCGATGGTGCGGCCGGGTTTGTCGCTATATGGATTCGGCACGGCCGACTTCGCCGGCAAGCCGCCGATGGTTGAGCCGATGCCGAAGCTCAGAGGCGTTGTGCGGTGGATCAGCCGGGTGATTCATGTGCAGGACTACCCCCGTCACACCCGCGTCGGTTATCAATCGATGCATCGCACGGAAAAGAAAACGACGCTCGGCCTGGTCCCGGTCGGCTACGGCGATGGCTACCCGCTGGCTCTTTCCGATAAAGCCCAGGTCCGTGTCCGGATCGCTGATCGCTGGCATAAATGCCCGGTGCTCGGGCGAATCAGCATGGATCAAATCACGATCGACCTGACCGCCGCCGTCGCTGAGGTGGACGTTGCACGGCAGGCGGCCTTCGATGCGGAGGTCGAAGTCCTCGGCAACGACCCGGATCAGCCGAACCACCCGAATCGGCTGGCGGCGTTGGCGGGGTGTCACGTTTACGAACTGCTTTGCCGATTGCACCCGGGTCTACCGCGTAAGTATCTACAGTAGTCGAATGTTTCGTTTTGCGGGTGCACCGAAGGTGCCCCTTCGATGAACCGCGGGACGCTTCGCGTCACCCGCTAAACGGGGCAAAAAATCAAACCCCCGGTTTGCGTTGCCGCCCGCATCAGCTAAACTACGCGGCTCCCCGGACCGGGGCCGATTGACTGATAGGAGCCAGACATGCCCAGCAAACCCAAACCTCACAAAGGCCTGCTCAAGCGGGCGAAGATCACCGGCAAGGGCAAAGTGAAATTTGCCAAGCCCGGCAAGAACCACATCAACAGCCACATGGATGGCACGACGCTGCGCAACAAACGCCGCAAGCTGGTCGCCAAGAAAGGCGATATGAAGCTGCTCGAGGGCATGGTGCATCGCCGCCTGACCCCGGCGGAAAGCGACTGATACACAAGTCGCTGGTTGAAATGGATGACTCGAATCGACGTCATCTGACATTTGATTTTATTTCTGCGAGCCGGGCTGCAAGCGGTCAACGAGAGTGTTTCTCACCGACCCCCCGCCGTCGCGAAAGGAGAGGCACGATGCCACGTGCACGCAAAGGTGCGGCCCGCCGTCAGGCGAAGAACCGCTGGTTTAAAGAAGCAAAAGGCAATCGCGGCGCCCGCCGAACTCAATGGCGACGCGTGCAGGAAGCCGTCGTCCGGGCCGGCGTCTATCAGTACGAGCACCGCCGACTGGTCAAGCGGGATTACCGTGCCCTCTGGATCACGCGAATCAGCGCCGCCTGCAAGATGCGTGGCATGAACTACAGCCGCTTCATCGCCGGGCTCAAGGGTGCCAACATCGCGCTGAACCGCAAGATGCTCAGCGAGATCGCAATCCACGACCCGGCTGCATTCGATGCGCTGGTCGAGCAGGCCAAGGCGAATGTGCCGGCAACACAACAAGCGGCCGCGGCGTGACCGCGTGATGGAATGTCGAATTGACGAATAACGAATGACGAAACAAGTGGCTTCGTTACGGGTCGTTTTTTCAATTCTTCATTCATCATTCGAATTTCGTCATTCTAAAAGGCCTCTCATGTCTGACCGTACCACCCAAGACGCCGCGCTGTCTCGCGAGAGTTGGCGGCTGTTCCGCATCCTGTCGGAATTCGTTGATGGCTTCGAGGTGATGACCGAAGTCGGGCCGGCGGTCAGTGTGTTCGGCTCGGCTCGGACCAAGCCCGGCGAGAAGTATTACGAGCAGGCCGTCGAATGCGGCCGACTGATCGCGAAGAAAGATATCGCCACGATCACCGGCGGCGGGCCGGGCATCATGGAAGCGGCCAACAAAGGCGCGCAAGAAGCGGGAGGTAAATCCGTCGGCCTCAACATCGTGCTGCCTCACGAGCAGGACCCAAACCCGTATCAGACCCATGAGCTGAACTTCCGCTACTTCTTCATCCGTAAGGTGATGTTCGTCAAGTACGCCTGCGGGTTCATCATCTTCCCCGGCGGGTTCGGGACGATGGATGAACTCTTCGAGAGCCTGACGCTGATCCAGACCAGAAAGATTCAGCCGTTCCCCGTAGTCCTTGTGGGCACGGATTTCTGGGGCGGTTTGATCGATTGGGTCCGCGATAAGATGAGCGAGACGTTCTGCACCATCAGCCCTGAAGACCTCGACCTCTTGCACTTGACCGACTCGGTCGAGGATGCGGTGAACTATGTCACGGATCGCTTCGACCGCAAACAGTGGAAAGCCCTGGTGAGGCCCGCGATCCCCGGCCCGCGGCTGGACACGATTAACGGCGACGATGACAACGAATACCCTCCCGGATTCGCCCAGCCGGGCATCCCGTGAGCGACAGACCTTGTTTCGCCCTCTATGTTTAGCGGGTATGCCGGATGTGCTCCTGTGGCAGACCGCGGGACGCTAAACGTATGGCATCAGACTTTAATTTCACGATGCCGCATCGTTCATTCTTCGAGTGGCCAATCATCGGTGCGGAAAGGCGAGGCGGGCAGGCCTTCGCGGTTGTAGAGGTTGGCCCCCTGCGGGTTCATGCGGAAGGCATAGCGGGCCGCGACCGGCTGCTCGACCTGATCGCTATGCAGTACCACGCAGTCGCCATCGATCGTGGCCGTCGCCCAATGCCAGACCCGGTCTTCGCCTGCAATCGCGAACTGTTTCAAGTCGCCATCTTCTATGATTTTGGTCGGCTCTAGACCTGACTTTTCACCAACAGCTAACCCGCTCCCGGCGTGGTCGAACTGGATACGCAACTTGTCGTCTTCCACGGCGTGACTTTGATAGAGCGGGCCGCTGAACACGATGTCCCGGCTGTAGGTTTTGGCGAGTGCCCAGAGCGCCAGCCGCTTGCCGACGTCCTGCTTGTTTTTCGGGTGGATGTCATTGGCCTCGCCGATGTCGATGGTGACAGCCATGCCGGTGTCGGGCAGCGTCAGCGATTTGCGTTGGCCTTCACGGATCTTCGCCCATCCATCGCCACCCGCGGGGTCCTCGGTCGGCTCCCTAAAATTCGCAAGCTGCACAAAGTAAAACGGCAACGCTTTCTGCCCCCAGACCTCGCGCCAACCGGAGATCAAGGCGTCCATCTTGTGAAAGTACGATTCGCCGTCGCTGCTGTTGGATTCGCCCTGATACCAGATCGCCCCGCGGATGCCGAAGGGCACCATCGGGTGGATCATCGCGTTATACAGTCGGGTCGGCGATTGATGGCTGTTGCCCGTGCTCGGCAACGTGGGGAGCGGCGGCAATTCGGTTTTGCCATCGATCGCTTGTTTTGCTGAATCCGTCCATGCGTCAACTTCTTCAATTGCCCGGCGATATGCTTCGGCTCCTTCTTTGGTCCAAGGCAGCGTGGCATCGACTTTCGCGGATAACTCCGCGAGCTCTTCCACGCCTCGGAACCCGACTGGCGGCGTCCACGGCTCAATGCGTGTCCCGCCCCAGTTGGAGCTGATCAGTCCCACAGGCACGCTAAGTTCTTCATGTAATTGACGGCCGAAGTGATATCCCACAGCGCTCAGGTCGCCCGCTGTTTCAGGTGAACAAGCCTGCCAAGTGGCATCCAGTGCAAAATCGTCTGCAGGCAAATCCGCCGCTTGTTTTTTAACTCTAATGAAACGAATTTCGGGAAAGTCAGCGTCCTCGACCACTTGCTTGGGCTTGGCAGATCGCACGATCGGCCAAGCCATATTCGATTGCCCCGAGCAAACCCAGACCTCGCCGATCAGAACATCTTGAAATACGGTCGCCTTATCGCTCCGATCGCTGCGGACGGTCATTTTTTGGGCTTGGGCCGAGGCGGGCAGCGCGTCGAGCTTAAGCATCCAATCGCCGGCGGCATCGGTCGTGGTTGATTTTTCCTGATCTCCAAATGTTACGGTGACGACTTCGCCCGGCTCAGCCTGGCCGAAGACGGGGATGGGCTGATCGCGTTGCAGCACCATGTGGTCAGCGAAAATTTTCGGCAGGGTGGGTTCGGCAACCGCGGATATCGCCGCTGTCCATAACAGCGACAAGCAGACAGACAAGCAGGCGAACCATTTCGTTTGCGTTTTCATAGATGAACTTTTAAGTAAGAATCAATAGAGCGTTTGAATCCGAGCGTCAGGGTAGTAGAAACTAAGGATCGCGGGGTAGGCATGGCCGGCCTCGGCCATGGCCTTGGCCCCCCATTGCGAAAGGCCTACGCCGTGGCCGTGGCCCCGCCCGTCGCTGAATGTGGTCACGCCGCCGCTCACGGTCGCGGTGAAATGGCTTGACAGCAGCCGGGCTTTGCGGTCCAGCGGCAGCTTACCGTCGGCGGTGTAATTGCAGGCGTTGCGCATCGCTTCGCAGGGCAGATGAAATGCTTGGCCACGCTGGTCAAAGACAGTGAAGCGTGTCGGCCGAGCGACGGGGCTGCGGTCGGTGATATTGATGCGTGACAGTCCCCGCAAGTTCGCGATGGGTTGGCGGTTGGCCTGGCCCCATGCCCGCAGCCGCTGCTCGAGCGAAGCGGTCCGCCGCTGGATCGGCCCCCAGCGGTAGGTCGGGCTGGCTGCGTCCCACGCCCCGTGCACCCGGCCACGTAGCGGTGCGATATCCGGCACACGGTTCGGAAACGCATCGCTGGCGCTCGCCCCCAGCCCGCCGGTACTCGACGCGAAAAAAGCGGGGACTACCCGGCCCTGATAGGCGAGCACCTTGCCTCGCGTTTCGCGCACCGCCTGAATCGCTTTGGGATTTGTGGCTTTGCCGCCGTAGACCTGGCTGGCCTCGGTTGATTCGAGGTCGTAGTGCCGATGGTTGGCGATGGTTTTTTCCCAGAGTGCATAGGATCGCGCGGCAATGGCCTGGGTCCGGAACGATTCGATCGGCCAATTGGCGTAAAGCTCCTTTTCAATCACGCCGGGCAGGTAGGTTTCGAGTGGGACATAGTTGACCGCATCGATTTTGCCGGGTTGGCTGGTCGAGGCGACGGCGATGATTTGTCCGGGGTATTGCGACTCGCCGAGCGTCAGCGGTTGGCCGTGGGGGTCGTGGAAGGAGAGGGCGGGCAGTTTCCAAGAGACAGCTTTGCCGAGCGAGTCGCGGATGGTGAAGGCGTTGTTCTGATAGGTGAGGGTGACCGGGGCGCGGAAGCGGTGCTGCTGCGTGCCGCGTGGCGAGCGGGCGGTGAGCAGCGTGCCAACCTTGTTGGCTCCGAGTGTCAGTTGCCGTTCCGCAGAACGGACGCGGACGCGGATCGCGGGTTCCGCGGTGATCTGGTTCGTTGGCGGGCCGGGGTAGGGGCCGCTGTAGAACGAACTCCATTCGCTGCTGCGGCCGGCCGAGACGGGACGGGTCGATGGCGGGGCGGCGGAATAGTGGGCGGCAGCGTTGCCCGCGCTACTCCATACGGCGACGCGGTCGGTGTCGACGCTCGGCTGCTCCGAGGTCGGGGCCGGCCCACACGCGGTGAGCGACAGCCAAAGCAACAGGCAGCCCGGCATCCATGCGGGGGCGAAACATCCGTGACGCATGGATGTGGTGTATCAGAGTTAGGCGGGCTGGGCAAGCGTTAGGACGCCTTCAGAGCGGTTATCGCAAACGATTCGCGTCCGTATCGTTCGCGCGGAATTCGCCGGTGATTTCGTCATAATACCAGTCGCTGGTGCCGACGGCCCCGCTGCCGATGGTTTGGCCGTCGGTGTGCGGATTGGTGGGCAGTTGGGTCAGATAGGGTCCAAAGCTGAAACCGGCCGTGCCGACCGTGGCGGTGTCGCCGGTCACATCGCTGGCCAAGGTCATCTGCTCCTCGAAGTCCGCGAGCGTGGGCGGGGTGCCCTCGTGCTGCTGGGTATAGATTTCGATTTGCGTGCGGACCCGCTGCAGCGTGGTGTCGAGGGCGGAGGCCCGCGACGACTCCGCGGCGCTGACGAACTGTGGCACGACGATCGCGGCGAGTATGCCCAAGATCACAACCACGATAAGGATTTCGACCAGCGTGAAAGCCTGCCGCCGCTGCGACCAACTGCAAGTCATTGCTCGAAGTTGAACAGGGCGGGCTTGAGCGCGGTAGGGAGTCGAGTTCATGGTGGGTGGCCGATGCAGAGCGTTAACTCTGTGGCCATCGGCCGATGCACACCGCGGGGTCACTTGCTTCCGGGGTTTTCATTGAAACCGGGTCAAGCGTTGCGGGCTGTAACGGTCAGGCGGATTACCGGGTCGCCTCGCAGGGTTTATGATGCCCGGATGCAGGAAGCAGGGATGCTCAAGCGGTGGCGGTTGCCGTCGGACGATGCGGGTCCGGAAGATATGGCTGCGTCGGACAACAGCTCCGATGCCGTCGCGATTCAGGACCCGCCTCGGCCGCCGGGAGAGATGCGGTCAGCCAACGAGGTGATTGTCGGGGGGGGCGTTGAGGCGTTGGTTCGGCAGTTGCTTGGCCGTCGTGGCTTACACAGCGAAAGCGAGATCGATCGCTTTCTGAATCCGAAATTACTGGACTTGGACGACCCCACCGCGTTGCCCGGCTGCGAGCAGGCGGCATCGCTCATCGTGCAAGCGATCCGTGACGACCGGCCGATCATCATCTACGGCGATTACGATGTCGACGGCGTCACCGCCTCGGCTATCCTCTGGCATACGCTCCGAGCGCTTCACGCCAAGGTTGAGACCTACATTCCACACCGCATCGACGAGGGCTACGGGCTTCATGCCGATGCGTTGCAAGCTTTTGCGGACGCCTCGGATACTGACAAAAAGCCTTTGATCGTTACAGTCGACTGTGGCATCACCGCGGCGAAACAGGCTCAGCTCGCGACCGAGCTTGGGCTGGAACTGATCATTACCGATCACCACACGATCGACCGCACAGCTTTGCCGCAAGTCGCGGCGCTGGTCCATCCCGAGTTAAACGCAGCGCAGCCCGGCAGCCCGCTCTGCGGTGCGGGGGTCGCGCTCAAACTGGCGTGGCAAACTGCCCGGGTCTTCCACGGCTGCACAGGCAAAGCCAAGCTGCCGCGCAAGCTCGCCGAGCTGATGCTCGACCTGCTGCCGCTCGCGGCCCTGGGCACGGTCGCGGATGTCGTGCCACTCATCGGCGAAAATCGTGTATTGACCGTGTTCGGCCTGTCGCGGATCAAGCGGACACCCTTCATCGGGCTGCAAGCGCTGATTAACTCAGCCGGCCTGGGGGCGGACACGATCGATGCGTATCACGTCGGCTTCGTGCTTGGGCCGAGGCTGAATGCGTGTGGCCGAATGGGTCATGCCCGCGAAGCCCTCAAGCTCCTGACCGATCCTTCGCCGGCCCAAGCGAAGGACTTGGCAGATTTTCTGCATCAGGATAACGAAACACGCCGATCGACCGAGCGGGAGATTTTTGAGCAGGCCCGGGTCATGATCGAGCGTGATCGGCACGCGACGGACGACCGCCGGGCAATCGTCCTGGCCGATGCCGATTGGCACCCCGGCGTCGTGGGCATCGTCGCCAGTCGGCTGGTCGAGAAGTACCACCGACCGGTCGTCATGCTCGCCATTGACCAAGCGATCGGCGAAGCCAAGGGCTCGGCCCGCAGCGTTGATGCGGTGGACCTGCACGGCTGCATCCACGCTTGCCGTGAGCATCTGCTCAAGTTCGGCGGGCATCAGATGGCGGCAGGTTTGACGCTGCAGGCCGACCGGATCAATGCGTTTCGCGAGGCGTTGGTGCAGCAGGTCAACGCCGAGTTAGCCGTCGAGCAGCTTGCCGGGCTGGTCGAGGTCGATGCCGAGGTGGATTTGAATGATTGCGATGAACAGCTGTTTTATCGCTTGAAAAAGCTCGCGCCCTTCGGCCGATGCAACCCCCGGCCACGCCTGCTCGCCCGCAACCTCACCCTGTCGCGTCCCGCTCAACGTATGGGCAAAACCGGCAAACACCTCAGCCTCGCATTGCGCAATGACATGAAGGCAATGCGGGGTGTCGCATTTGGCCTGGGCGAACTGGCCAACGAACTGCCCGCCGGCGCAAACGTCGATGTCGTCTTCGAGCCGAACCTCAACACCTGGCGGGGCGTGACCCATGCCGAGTTGCAGGTGGTGGATATCTGCCTGCGGGGGTGAGCGAATTCTCTGAAGCCCTGGGTGGCATGGTCTGCTGCAATAGGCACGCCATGGCCCGAATGTCTCGGTCATTCGTCGTGGCCTGACGTCAAAGCCCGCCAGACCACGCCAGCCTTCAGCCGACGATAAACAAAATTACGCCGGCATCAGACCTGCGGTTTGAGGCATCGGCGCTTCATCATCGGCGTCAGACGTGCCACGACTCAACTCCGACTCGTCCCAATGCTCCCACACATGTTGATGCAGGTCCGCCAAGGCGTGGGGGTTGCTCAGGATCGCGACCTGTTCCTTGCGTTCGAGGTTTTCCAGGCCTTGCTGCTTCGCTTCTTCGACCGCCGCGGCGATGTTGACATCCGTTTCAAACGGCTCGCGGTTGGATTGAAGCACCGCGACGTGGAAGCGGTAGAAGGCTGGGTCCGCCAATACCCGCCGCATCGGGTGGATGTCGGCCACCGCGTCGGCGGCGGCCTGTGTGCGTTTCAACGCGGTGTTAAATCGCTGCAACGCAGGCGGGATGTAGCTTTCCTGCGGGATGATGAGCAGGCGGTGTTTGCGCAGCCATTCGCCGACGCGGGTGCTGCTGAGCAGGACCGCCGTCGGGATCGCCAGGATCAGTCCTGCCAGGACGGGCAATGCCCAAACGAACAAACTCGGTGTCAGCCATAGCACAAGCCCCGCGGCGATGATCCCGCCGACGGTCATCTTCCAGAAGTCCCGCGCAGCATCCGCCCAGCCGACTTCGGTTTCGCCGCGCTGCTGGGCGGACCATTTCACGCTCCGACCGAGCAGTGTGTTGATGACGAAAGTCGTGTGATACACCATCATGATCGGGGCGATCAACACGGATACCGCGAGCTCGATCAGTGAGCCGATCACGACCTGCAATTCTCCGCCGTGGGCCTGCATCTCGTCATGCCTCTGCAGTACGAGACAGATCGCATATAGCTTGGGGATCAGCAGCATGAGCATGACCACCGTGAACAAGATCAACCCGATCGCGCCGGGGGTGATCGGCAGGATCGTGTCGGCCTCGGCTTCGCCGGCGAAAAACACCGAGATGAAACCGGTCAGCATGAACAGCAGCCAGAGCGGCGAGGCGAGATAGCTCATCACGCCCATCGCCAGGTGCAGACGACTCATGATGTGGTAGCCGCGGGTGAACACGAGCCGGATGTGCTGCATGTTGCCCTGGCACCAGCGCTGGTCGCGGATGGCGTAGTCGGTCAGCGTGGTCGGGCATTCTTCGTAGCTGCCGTCCAGGTCGTAGGCGATGCGGACCTTGTAGCCAGCCTTGCGGATGAGTGCCGCCTCGACGAAGTCATGGCTAAGGATCTCGCCGCCCAACGGCGACCGGCCCGGCAGGATCGGCAGGCCGCAGTGGTCGATGAACGGTCGGACGCGGATCAGCGCGTTGTGTCCGTAGTAATTCCCATCGAGGTGCGTCCACGAACCGAAGCCGACGTTGAACACCTCGCCGTATAAGCTGGCGGCAAACTGCTGGCAGCGGGCGAAGAACGACGTGCGGTTCACCGGCTGGGGCGGGACCTGCAGGATGCCGATGTCCTGTTCGGCGGCAGCACGGTGAACCATCTCGACCATAACCTCGCCTTCCATGACGCTGTCCGCGTCGAGCGTGAGCATGAAGGTGTAGTCGCTGCCGAAGCGTTCGCAGAAATCCTCGATGTTGCCGGACTTGCGGGCGACGTTGCGGTGGCGTCGCCGGTAGAAAATATGAGCCTCTGCCCCGAGCGTTTCAAGCATTGCGGCGAGCTGGGTTTCCTCCGCCAACCAGACCTCCGGGTCGGTCGTGTCCGAGAGGATGTAGTAGTCAAACGCCTCGCTGTAGCCCGTGCGTTTAACCGAGCGGATCATCGACTCGAGGCCGGCATATACCCGCTTGGGGTCTTCGTTGTAGATCGGCATCAGCACCGCGGTGCGCGGCAGGTCGGCCGGCTTCATCCGCGGCAGTCGGACGCTCTCGGCGGGGAAGATCGCGTGCGGCGAATGACGCAGCATTTGCAGCACGCCGATCGTCGCGGTCCAGAAGCCTTGGGCGACCCAGAGAAACAGGATCGCGAAAAGCACGCAAAGCAGGACGGTCAGCGGATTGACGCCCGCTTGAAACACAACGTGGCTGAATGCAGTGGTCGCGAGATAGGTGCTCGCCAGCGTCGCAAGTGCCAGGCCGACGCGGGAAAAGATGACAGTCCGCGACCAGCGTTTCGGAGCCCTGTAATCTTCACCGGTCAACGCGCGGTTTCCTCAGCCAATTCACCGGAAACGGCCTTATCGCCGGGCAAAACCCATTTGTAAGTGCCTTGCCAGAACTCGCCACGCAGTACGGCCGGCAATTCACCCAGCGGTTGGCGGTGCATTTCGAGTGGGGCACAGATCGGCAGGACGCCGCGCGGCCATTGGCCAGCACATTCACGCATTTGATCGGCCATCGCCTCGGGCAGCGTCAGCCCATCGCCCGCCGCGATCGCCGAAGCGTGTTCATCGAGTAAACCGCCCAGATTGCATCGGCTGGCAATCGCCGCTCGCCCGGCCTCGCCGGACATGCCGATGTGTCCGGGCAGGGTGTTGAGCCAATCGTCGAAACAGCGGATCAGCTGCCCGACCCCGGGAGTTGCGGGCCCATAGTCTTGCGTGTCGGCGTGCTGCTGCACGGTGCGATCGCGGACCCACTGTGCAAGCGTGCGGATCGATTCGGGGTTGTTCATCCCGATGCTGGACAGATACAGCGATAGTCGTGACACCCCAGACACACCGGCGTCGGTCGCGGGTGCAGACGCAGTTTCAGATTCGTTGACCGGCCCGGTCATTCCCATCGGTATACCCATGTCTCGCTGTGCGGCGATCCATCATCCTCTCGGAGTGTAGCACGCAGCTCGACCGGTTCCTCGCCCAATCGCTGCACATCGAAAAATAATCGATAGCTGTCGGCAAAACGGTTGTACTGCACGATCGGCTCGCCGATGAGTTCGCCCTTGTTGACCGTGACATCCGGCTTGACGATCGTGCCATTCGGCAACGCCGAGCCATCTGAAGTGTCGATGAGGAAACGCGCTACAGGTTGGCCGTCTTCCGACGCCGCAGTCCGCACCACGCTGCCGCCCTCGCTGCCGTCGCTGATCAACCAGCGGGTCTGAACGAAGGCCATCTTCTCTCGGCCGACCGGTCGGGGGTCCTGCGTGAAGTCGAGCGAATAGCTCAGCGCGATCTCTTCGCCGGGCTGATACTCGCGATCGGTCTGCACCCAGTAGGCCCCGATGTTGTCGACGCCCTCATCATCGGAGGCGATCTCAAGAAGCTCGACCGCGCCTTTGCCCCAGTCGCCATGCAGGCGGACCCAGACACTCGGGCGGATGTTCATCTCGGTTTCGAGGTCTTCGTAGGATGCGAAGCTGCGGTCCCGTTGCATCAGGCCGAAGCCTTTGGGGCGTTCCATGGCGAATCGGCTGACCGCGAGGCGGGGCGGGTTGCGCAGCGGCCGCCACTCCAGCGAGTCATCCGAATGCTGCATGAGCAGGCCGTCCGCATCGTGGACTTCCGGGCGGTAGTCGTTGAACCGGGCAGGGTGGTCTTCGCCGAAGAGAAACATGCTGGTGATCGGGGCGATGCCAAGCTTTTCGGGGACGCTGCGGAGAAACAGCCGGGCCTCGACATCAACGGTCAGCGTCGGGCCGGGCGTGACATCGAGGCGGTAGGCCCCGGTCAGAGTTGGCCCGTCGAGCAGGCCGTAGATCACCGAGTGGTCATCGCCGGGTTGAGGCTGGCGGACCCAGAGTTCGCGCCATCGGGGAAACTCCTCCGGCCCCGCGGTCGCGGTGTTGATTGCGATCCCGCGCACGGATGAACCCCAGTGTTGACCATCGCCGACCGCACGGAAGTACGACCCGCCTTGAATGCTCAGCAGTTCGTTGTAGGTTTCCTCGCCCTTTTCATCCTTCGGGCCGACGCGGTGCAGGCTCAGGCCGGCGTAACCCAGATCGCTGGGCAGCGAGGCGGGGTCGAGGTTTTCGCGGGCGACCGGGCCGTAGGTGAAATGCTCGGGTGTGAAGGGCTTTGGAACGATTTCGCGGCCGTCGGGCGTTACGCTGCTGAGCGCGACGATCTCCTTGAACAGCCAACCGCGGTGCTTGAACTGCACCCGGAACGGCGCTTCGGTGTCCGCCCACAGAAAGCTGCCGGGGGGGCAGCGTATGTCGCGGTGGCCGTCGTAATCCAGCTCGGCCAACTGTTGAGGAAGCGGTGACTCGAGGGGTTGGTAGTCGGTGCGGGAAAGCGTGCGGGCCCGATCCACGAGCATTTCGTAGGCCGAGTCAACCAACTCCGCCGAAGCGTTGGGGGCGATCGAAATCTGTGACAGAGACAGGAAGACACCGCTGCACAAAGCCCACTGCGTGGTCGTGCCCAGCCGGCCGACGATTCGAAAAAGCATGTTGCAATTTCTCCGAGAAAGCTCAAGGGACGCCGAGGCCGGCATCCATCCGCAGGATTATATCAACATAGAGGCCAGAGCCTTGGGGAGTTTCATTGAACCGGGTGGCATGGTTTGCCGCTTTGGGCAAGCCATGATCGCAATACACGCATCAAGCCTTGTCGCCATAGCCCGCCAGACCATGACACCCAGCAGAACACCGCGGCCTGGAATCTGCAGCGCCCGGCTCAAACCCGCCGATAAATTCTGCATGCTGCGGTCTGCGCATATTTTGATCGGCTGCGTCTTGGCCTTGCTCGGGATGGGCGTGGTCATGGTGCGGTCCGCCGCGATGGATGTCACCCAGCCGGACCCGGCCGCGACCTCAGCTTGGGCGATCCTGACCTCGATGGTCGATCGCAACTTGATCTATGCCGGCCTGGCTGTCGCAGCAATGTTCATCGCTTCGCGTCTGCCGATCAGCAAACTCGGGCGGGTCCGGTGGTGGTGCAACCCGGTTTTGCTCGCGTTGGTGTTGGCGGTGTTGCTTTGCGGTTTTACCTTCATGCCGGGTATCGCCCATACGGTCAACGGGGCGGCCCGCTGGCTCAAGGTCGGCGTCGGCGGGGCGGCGATCACATTTCAGCCCAGTGAGCTGATGAAATGGACACTCGTCGCCGCGCTTGCATGGTGGTGCAGTCAGCGGGGGCAGGCCATCCGCAAGTTCTGGCTTGGGCTGCTGCCTGGGCTGTTGCTGATCGGCGTTGCGTGTGGACTGGTCATCATCGAAGATCTGGGCACGGCGGTGCTGATGGGGGCCGTAGCGGTCGGCGTGCTGATCGCCGGCGGGGCGAAGCTCTGGCAAATCGGACTACTGCTGCCGCTGGGCGTCGGAGCCGCGATCGCGGCGATCGCGACCAGCCCGTATCGGGTGCGACGGTTGACGGCGTTTCTCGATCCTTGGTCCGACTTGGCCGGGACCGGCTATCACCCGGTCCAATCGATGCTCGCCTTCGCCGAGGGCGGCGTCGCCGGCGAGGGCTTGGGTAACGCCATCCAGAAGTATTACATCCCCGAAGACACGACCGACTTTCTGTTTCCCATCATCGCAGAAGAGCTGGGTTTTTTCGGCGCAGCCTTGGTCGTCGGGTTGTTCCTCACGATCCTCTGGACGGGGTTGGGCGTGATCCAACGATGTGAACATCCCTTCGGCCGACTGCTCGGGCTGGGTGTGTTGCTGACGCTGGGGTTGCAGGCGTCAATCAATATCGCTGTGGTGACGGTCGTCGTGCCGACCAAGGGGATCGCCTTGCCTTTCGTTTCGGCGGGTGGGACGGGCTGGATCGTCAGCGCGTTTGCAGTAGGCCTGCTCGCAGCGATGGACCGGGAGCAGACGGCAGAGGAGATTTTGCAGGCGGACAGGATAAATCATCGGGAAAGTCGGATGGGTGAAGCTACGATGGCGGTGGGTTGATGGAGCTTGACCGGGCAGCTTCGTAGCTTCCGCTAAACTGAAATTCAGTCATTTTTATGAGCGCTGCGACACGAACGATTTTGCTGGCGGGCGGTGGCAGTGGCGGGCATATCTACCCGAATCTGGCGGTGGCGGAACGGCTGGTAGAGCGTGGCTTGCCGCTCGAGCCGGAGCTATTGGTTTCGCATCGACCGTTGGATTTGCGCGTCGCCGAGGCGAGCGGGTGGAATGTTCAAGCTATCGCCGCTGCACCGCTGCGGATGACGCCCTCGGGGCTGTGGGCATTTTGGCGGCAGTTTCAACGCGGCAGGCATCAAGTCGGCGAGCTGATATGCCGCTGCCGACCCGTCGCACTGTTGGCAACCGGCGGTTTTGTCAGCGGCCCGGCCGTCGCCGCCGCTCGAAAAGTCGGACTGCCTGCCGCGCTGGTCAGCCTCGATGCCGTGCCCGGCCGGGCCAATCGGCTGATGGCCAAACATGTCGATGCGGTCTTTACTGTCGGCGACCACGCCGATTTGCCGGACGCTCAGACTATCGGCTTTCCGCTGCGGCGAGAGGCGGTCGCTTCGACCAACGCGGGTGACGCCCGGCGTGAACTTCAACTGGGTGAAGACCGACCGACGCTGCTGATCTTCGCCGGCTCGCAAGGGGCAAGAACAATCAACCGGGCGATGATCGAGCTGGTCGGCAGGGAACTGACCCGTCAACTATTTGCCGACTGGCAGATTTTTCACATCGCCGGCTCGGGTCAGGCCGAGGCGATCTGCGAGGCTTACGACGCGGCGGGCATCGTCGGCCGAGTCGTCGAGTATTGCCAACGAATGGATCTGGCTTGGGCGGCGGCGGACTTGGCAATCACCCGGGCCGGAGCAGGCACGGTGGCTGAAGCCTGGGCGAACGCCGTGCCGTGCGTGATGCTGCCGTATCCGTATCACAAAGACCAGCACCAGAAGCACAACACCCAGCCGATGGTGCAGCGCGACGCCGCGGTCGTCCTGGACGATCAGATCGAGCCTTGGCTGAACGCCGACGCAATGGGGGTGGCTTTGCAGCCGTTGTTGGCGGACTCGCAGAAGCGACGGGCCATGCGGCAGCATTTGATGGATGACCCGCCCGCCGACGGGGCCGCGATCGTCGCGGACTGGGTCCAGCGGCAATACGAAGCGGCCTGCGGAAGAAAATGAGTTTTGCAATCTTCGCTGATTGTCGAAATTTACGATCAATTCACCTACGCTGATGGCCATGCAGGCACCTCAGCCCGTGACCGATATGGCCCAAGCCATGAGCGATACGCTTTGGATTGACAGCGTCGAGGCGGCGATCCGGGATTTCGTGACCCGTCAGCCGCTCCCGCCGACGCTATCGGAGGCGGTGTTATACGCGACGCTCGGGCCGGGCAAACGGGTTCGGCCGCTGTTGATGTTGCGCTGCTGTGAGGCGGTGGGGGGGCACGCCCAGTCGCCCGGGTTGCTCGACGCGGCGGGAGCTATGGAGCTGATCCACGGCTTCAGTTTAGTGCACGACGATTTGCCGGCGATGGATGATGACGACCTGCGGCGGGGTCGGCCGACGTTGCACAAAGCCACCGATGAAGCCACTGCCATTCTCGCGGGCGATGCGATGATGGCCCTGGCATTTCAATGGGTCGCAACAGCCGGTGAGCCAACCGTCGCAGCGGCGATCACGCGACAACTCGCGACGGCAACGACCGAGATGATCAGCGGCCAGGTGCTCGACACGCTCGGCTTACCCGCGACCGATTCTGCCATCCCCGAGATGGACCAGCTCAACGCGATTCATCGGCAAAAGACCGGCGCCTTGCTTCGGGCTTGTGCCGGCATCGGTGCGACCGTCGCGAAAGCCGACACAGTTCAAGCCGCCGCGCTGCAAAGCTACGCCGAGGCGATCGGGCTGATGTATCAGGTCGTCGATGATCTGCTGGATGTCACATCCACCGATGCCACGATGGGCAAGGCCACGCATAAAGACGCCGCGGCCGGCAAGCTGACCTACCCCGGACTGATCGGCATCGAGGCGACGCGGACCGAGGCGGATCGGCTGCTGAACGATGCCTTGTCGGCCATCGTAGATTTAGGGTCGCCTGCCGATCCGCTGCGAGAGATGGCCCGCCAATTGGCGACGCGATCACGGTGAAGAAGGATGCGACACGCCGTTGCGGATCGTTTCGGCAATCTCCTCGAACGGCTCGCCCAGCGTAAACACCGTCTCTGCACCGGCTTCCTGCATACTCTGCAAGATGGCGGGGGACGAGTGGGCGGTGAGCCCGATGACACGGATCTTCGGGCTGATCGCATGGATCTGCTCGATCAATCGCACGCCATTGGTGTCCGGCAGGTTAAAATCCAAGAGGACTACATCCGGCCGATGCTCGCGAAGCGAAGGCAGCGCCGACTGGCCGTCCTCTGCCCAACCGAGCAGCTGCAAGTCCGATTCGCGATCCACAAAATGGTTGGTCAGTTTCCGCGTCGCAGCGTGATCATCGATCACAAAAACGCGGGTCTGTCGTGACGCCGACTCTGAACGTCCATCAGCGGCGTGGTCATTTCGGTAGTTTGTGTGCTGGCCGTTGGTCGAGATGGGGGTCGGGTTTTCAGCGGGCTCAGCTGGGGCATCGGTATCCTTGAAGATCAAGCTCGGTACGGGAAACGCGAGCATGACACGGAACCCGTTGCCGCGGTTGTCGTCGATATCGACGCTGCCGCCCATGTCCAGCACACGCTGACGGATGCTCCGCAAGCCAATGCCGACGTCGTGTCCGTTCGCCGATTCTTCGAAGTGGCCCGGGTCGTGCAGCTTGGCGTTGCCCTGACCATCGTCGGAAACCATCAGCCGAATGACCCGCCCGGCAGTCAAGTTCGCTCGAAGTTTGGCCGAGCGGGTTCCCGAATGTTTCACCACATTGAACAGCAGTTCCCGCACGTAATCACAGATGAGCATCTGCGTCCCGCGTGGCACATCGTTCAGCGATGGTCGAAGATCACGCTCAATCTCCAGCTTGAATTGATAAGTCAAATCGTCAGCGATACTTTGCAATGCAGCGATGAGGTCGCCGTTCTCCAGCATGGGCGGGCTCAGCCGTGAGGACAGCCGATGGGCGACTTCTTCCGCCTGTTGAATCAAGTCAATCGCCTCGATGCGGTCTTCCTCGGCGTTGCTTTCGGTCAGGCGTAACCGGGCGGCCACGACCAGGTGTTGCAGTTCATCGTGGATCAGGCGGCCGATGCGAGAGCGCTCGTCTTGGTGAGCGTCTGACAGCCGGGCATAGAGGTGGCTGAGCCGCTGCTGTTTATGAATGAGTTCATCGCGATATTTGGAGGCGGGGCTGACGTCGCGGATGACCAACAATGTGGCATCCCGGCCCTGCCAGGTGGTGGAGGACTGTTTGACTTCAGCGACGCCCTTGCTTCCGCCGCGGCCGGGCAGGTCGATCTCATAAGGTGCCTGCTCGGCAATACTGATGCCCAATTCCGAGCCCACCAGTTGCGGGCCATGGGGTGACAGCATGGACTGAGCGGCCTGGTTGGCAAAGAGAATTTTGCCAAGCGGGTCCGTCACGATCATGCCGTCCGGACAATCGCTGACGAGCGATTGCCACGCGTCGCTGTTGGGCGGCGGGGTCGTGCTGGCGGTCAAGGGGAGGGACTCCGATCCGGGGCGTTGAATCTCGATCCGCTGAGGCGTGGGCGTGGTCCGTCACGCGCCGGTCAGGATAACATTCAAATCCTTGAACGGCTCGCCGATGTTCATGCCCTGCTCGGAAATATCGAATTCACGGATCATCTTTTCGTGTGGCGAACCCCGCATTTTAAGCACCGTGATGCCCCGGGACAGCCTGGATTTCATTTCGGCATAGCGGAGCATGATGATGGCATCGGTCAGCGTGGAAATATGCTGGCCGGTCACGGAGTTGCCGCCGATGAGTTGTTCGCTGGTCGTGGTGTAAAGTCCAGCGACTTGGTGCTGCTTGATGACGGACGTCAGGCCGATGACGAATTCGCGGAAGGCGTGGTCCGAGCCGATGCGTTGCAAAGCCGAGATACTGTCCACAACAATGCGCTGAGGCTCGAAATGCTCGAGGTTGTGGCGGATTTCGTTGAGGTGGTCCTCGAGGCTGCCCGACTCAGGGAAGGCGCACTGCATCTTGAGATTGCCGGACTTGTGATAGCCCTCAAGGTCGATGCCCCAGCTATGTGCGTTGCGGAAGATCTGAGGCTGACTTTCCTCGAAACCGAAAAACAGCGAGCGCTGGCCTTCGTTTGCTCCGCCCTTGAGAAAAGTTGTGGCGGTGAGGGTTTTGCCCGTGCCGGTCGCCCCGGCAACGATGCTGACCGAGTCCTGAAAGAAACCGCCGCCGCACATTTCGTCGAGCAGCTCGTTGCCGCTGGAGATGCGCGTGCCGGTGGAAGGCGAGGTCAGGCTCATCGTGCCGACGGGGATCGCCTGCAGGCCGGAGTCGGTAATGGAGAAGGGGAACTCGCCAGTCGCGTGTGCGCCGCCTCGGAGCTTGAGGATTTCAATGGTTCGACGACGGCGGGTTTCGTCGCTGCGGTTGCGGAGGATCACGACGTTGTCGACGACGTATTCTTCGACGCCGTAACGCGTAATTTCGTTGTTGCCGTCTTGGATGCGTTCGGCGGTGATCAGCGAGGTCACGCCCGCCTCACGCAAAGCCTGAGTCAGACGAAACATTTCCCGTCGAATCAGCCCGCTATCGGAAAATCGACACAGTAGAGCGCTAAGCGAGTCGACCGAAACACGATCCGCCCCGACGCGCTTAATCGCTGCGATGATCCGATCGACCAATGGCTGAAGGTCGAAGTCGCCGCCCAGATAATTCTCGTCTTCCGGGTGTCGGATTGCGCCGTCGACATAGACCCATTTGCCGTCGTCGATCATCTTCTGGATGTCCCAGCCCATGCCCTGAACATTGCGGGTGATATCTTCGGGCGACTCTTCGAGCGCGACAAATACGCCGGGCGTGTCGTAATGCTTGATCCCTTCGACGAGGAACTGCATCGCGATCAACGTCTTGCCCGAACCCGAGGTGCCGCAGGCCAGCGTCGTTCGGCGTTTGGGGAACCCGCCTTTCGTCAACGCGTCGACGCCCGGAATACCGGTCTCCAACCGTTCGACACCTTCCACTCGATCATACTCAATCAAAACCTAATCTCCGTAATGACGGGCCTTCCTGGGACCCGTGGCTGTAGTTCAAAATCGCTGGTCTTGCTGGACAATGCGGGGCAGGCCGTGGGTCAGGCGTCGGTCTGCTGGCCGTTTTGGGGTGGGGCCAGGTGGTAGTCGAGACCGACCAGCAGTTTGGTTTTGTCCGTCATATCGCCGACGACACGCCGCAGGGGCGGGGGCAATTCCTTGATCAACATCGGTGTAGCCAGAATGCGCTCACGTACCGCGATGTCGGGTCGGCCGGAAATGTCGATGACCTCGAGTTGGCATTTGCCGCCGAGTTCATCTTCACAAACCGATTCGATCAACGCGATGGATTTCGTCACCGCGGGCGTGTGACGGGTGATGTAGAGCTTGAGAATGAAGTCGTCCTGTAATTGCATTAAGACCAGTCTTAACAGAATTTCCGGACAATAGCATCGAATTTTTAATTTGGCTGACTTGTTTAAGAATTTATTTACATTCGACCCGGCCTGGATCAATTCTTACGCAGTAAGCCACGCAGAACCTCCAGCCCGCCGGGCCAGGGGCGGCTGTGATGCTTCTACAAGTAATGCAAGAAGCTGACGCTACAGCACGAAATTGCTCAGGTCCGTGTCTTCGACCAGCGGGCCGACGCGTTCGCGGACGAATGGGCCGGTGACCTTGAACTCGGTCTCGCCGTCGGCGACGCGATCCGGGGCGTCGAAATTTACTTCCTCGAAAACCTTCTCGATGATCGTCGTCAGGCGGCGGGCGCCGATGTTCTCCAAGCTGGTGTTGGCCGTGGCGGCCAACTCGGCCATCGCGTCGATCGCATCGTCCTCAAACACAACCTCCAAACCCTCGACCCCCAGCAAAGCTTTCTGCTGCACCGTTAACGCATTCTTCGGCTCGGTCAGTATCCGTTTGAAGTCTTCTCGCGTCAAAGCTTGCAGCTCGACCCGAATCGGGAATCGACCCTGCAACTCCGGCATCAGGTCGCTCACCGCCGCCGTGTGAAACGCCCCAGCTGCAATGAACAGCACATGATCGGTATGCACCACGCCGTACCGCGTCGACACCGCCGACCCCTCGACAATCGGCAGCAAATCCCGCTGCACCCCCTGACGCGACACATCCGGCGAACCGCCACCTCCCCCCGAGCCACCCTTGCCGCCGGCCCCGCCACCGGAGGGGGTCGCGATCTTGTCGATCTCGTCCAGGAAAATAATCCCGTCGTTCTGCACCCGGCTGAGTGCCTGCTCGCTGATTTTCTCCTGATCCAAGAGCTTCTCGGTTTCCTGATCCATCAGCACCTTGCGGGCCTCGGCCACCGTCAGGCTCCGCCGCTGGGTCTGCTCGGGAATTAGCTTTTCGAGCATGTTGCCCATGTCCGGGTCCATCTGCTCAATGCCCATGTTGGAAAACATCACGCTCGCCCGCGGCTTGCGGTTGATGGTCATCTCGACGGATTTCTGGTCGAGCTTGCCTTCGCGGAGTTGTTCACGCAGCCGATCCTTCAGCCGTTGTCGGCCCTCGTCCGAGGCGTCCGTCTCGATATGCCCGCCGGCGGGGGGGCTGTCGTTTTGACTATCCGGCAAGAGCAGACTCAACAGGCGATCCTCGACCGCGGCCTCGGCTTTCTCCTTAACTTCCTTGGCTTGCTCGCCCCGAACCATCGAAATGGCCTGGTCGACCAGGTCCCGGACCATGGATTCGACATCCCGGCCGTGGTAGCCGACTTCGGTGAATTTACTGGCTTCGACCTTGATGAAAGGGGCGTTGCTCAGCGACGCGAGCCGGCGGGCGATTTCGGTTTTACCCACGCCGGTCGGCCCGGCCATGATGATGTTCTTGGGGTAAACCTCTTTGGCCTGCTCCGGCTCCAGCCGTCGCCGCCGCCATCGGTTACGAATCGCCACCGCCACCGCCCGCTTGGCATCGGCCTGGCCGATGACATAGCGGTCGAGCTCTTCCACAATCTTCCTGGGCGTCATCTCATCCATGGGTCGCGGATCATAGCGGGTTGGGTCTGTAAGCGGGCTTCTCACTGGCAATGCGAAGAGCGCGAAATGTGTATTTCGTTTCAGACCGCTGCGGTCCTCACGAGAACCCGCTTAATTTAGAAAGATGGTTTGTCGATGACAGTCTCGGAGACCGCCCCGGGTTCGGCCGGGCATAGCCAGGGAGAATTATGGCATTTGGTATCAATAAATCTCGGCCGTCGCCGATCGCGATCGATTTCGGGGCAGACACACTCAAAGTGTTGCAGATCGTCCCCGGCGACCCGCCCGAGCTGGTGGCGCTGGGATCGGCCACCTTGCCCGAAGAGGCCCGCGTCGATTTCGCCAGCCGAATCGGCTTTCTGAAAGACGCGCTACCGGCTGTGCTGCGGCAGCACACCTTCCGCGGCAAGCGGGTCATGCTGTCGATCCCCGCGTTTCATACGCTGATCCATACGCTGGAAATCCCAAAATCCGAGCCGGGCGATATGGACAATCTGGTCCAGATCGCGATGCAGGAACGGTTAGGCATCGAGCCATCCCGCATGGTGGTCCGCAATTATCGAGCAGCGGAAGTTGTCCGTGATGGGGTGACCCGTCAGGAGGTGGTGACTCTCGCCGCCAGCCGTGACATGGTTATGCGATATCTGGACCTGGCAACGCGGACCAAGCTCGAGGTCGCGGGGATGCACAGCGAGCCGCCCTGCATATTGCGTGCGTTTCGCCGATCGGTCAGCCCCTTGGACCCGGACGGCCCCGCCCCGGCCATCGCCTATCTGGACATCGGCGCCGCCACCAGCAAGCTTGTGATCGCCCACGGCAGCAAAATCAAACTCGCCAAGCTGATCCACGCCGGCGGCGACCAATGGGTCCGCTCGCTCGCTGAACAAAAAGACATGGAGTTTGCCGAAGCCCGCCTGGCTCGCGTGGCCGAGGCGTCCGGCGACGACTCGAATTCCTCGGCCACCGCAACGCTCACCGCGACCGCGAAGGCCAGCGAGACCTGCGAAACCCGGGCCTGTCTGCTTGACGAAGTGCGTTTGGCCTTCCGCCATCACGCTTCACGTTACCCGCAGCAGCCGATCACCCGGCTCATCTTTATGGGTGGCGAATCCGCCCGGCGATCGCTCTGCCGCGAGATCGCGATGGGTGTGAAAACCCCCGCTCAACTCGGCGATCCCTTCGCCCGCATCCAGCGCGAAAACGCCGAGCCCGTCGCCGGCCTGGACCTTTCCCAACCCCAACCCGGCTGGGCCGTCCCCCTCGGCCTCTGCCTGAGCTCGGCCAACCTGTAGCAGGGTTTAGGGGACGAGTAAACAGGAACGAGCTAATTGCCGGCGGAGGCCGTTTCAGCGGCCGATAGCAACCAAAAAACGCCGATGCTCGAAAACCTATTCCCTCGTTTCTCGCCCCTCGTCCCGGATCACCCCGCCGATAACCCCCAAAACCCTTACAGACCTCATCACCGCCGGGCCGTGCTTATCCGGCGTCCACAAACACCCGATGAGAACACCGGACCTCGTCAACACCGACACGCCCCTCGCCACGATCCGCGGGGACCAGGAGCAGCACCGTGAGTGAATCGAACATGAGCTTTCTTCCGGAGGATTACCTCGCCCGCAAGATCGCGCAGCGGACCAACATCATCTTCGTCGCGTTGTTTGCCGTCGTGCTCTGCGTGATCGGCACGGCGTTTTTCGTCACCAATCGGCAGGCCGCCGAGAAGCGTGACGAGCTGGTGCAGGTCAACCGCGAGTTGGAGGAAAAGCGTGCTCAACTCGAACAGATCGAGGCCCTGCACGCCCAGGAAGGCAAAATGAAGCAGAAGGCCAACGTTACCGCAGCGCTGCGGGACCGCGTGCCCAAGAGTTCGGTCTTTGCCGAGCTGATCAACAACATGCCCGCCACGCTCAGCCTCACCGAGCTGGACCTCGAAACCGAAGCGCTTAAGACCAAGCCCGCCGCCCGCACCGCGTTGCAGCGTGAAAAGCTGCGGCAGGAAGCGACCGGCCAGGAAGAAGTCGAAATCGTACCGACCGTCGTCCAGCTCGCTCTGGTCGGCGTCGCCCCAACCGACGTCGAAATCTCCGAATACATCGGCGCCCTCAACGCCCACCCGATGTTCGATGATGTGGCTTTGCAGTTCGTCGAAGCGATGAAAGTGGAAGAGGACGAGATGAGAAAGTTCCGCGTCGAGATGCAGCTGAGCGAAGGCTTTGACCTTGCCATGCTCGAACCGACCCGGGCCGACCGCAACCTCGAAGTCGACCCGATGGGCGACACGCTACAGATCGACGCCGAAGGCCGAATGGTCAAACCCACCGAAACCCTCGGCAACGTCGAAACCACACTCGATTAAACCCGAGACCCGGAACCCCAGACCCGAACCCCGATCCCCGAGAGCCAAGATGAAATTCGGACTACGAGAAGTTGTGTTTTTGATGGTACTGGTGGGCTTGATCGCCGCCGCCTACTTCGTGATCTTTGAGCCGAACAACAAAGAGATCGCCGAAGCCAAGTCCGCCATCGCGACCAAGCAGGCCAAGCTCGCGACCCTCGCCGAGAAGACTTCCAACATCGGCGACATCGAGGCGAAGATCGCCGAGCTCGAAGACGCCATCGCTCACTTCCAGAGCATGCTGCCCAACGACCGCGAGGTCGAGACGCTGCTCCGCGAGGTCTGGGAATTGGCCGGCGAGCACGACCTGACCGCCAAGAGCGTCCGCCCGGACAAGCCGGTCAAGGCCGCCCAGTACGAAGAGCTGCCGATCAAGATGACCATCCTCGGCGACTTTGACGGCCTATACAGCTTTATCCAGGACATCGAAAAACTGCCCCGCATCACCCGTATGCCTCGCATCCGTGTGGTCAAGCAGTCCGGCGAAGATGCCGAAGGCATGGTTCAGGCCGACCTGACCCTGAGCATCTTCTTCGAGGGCAACACCCCGACGCAGACCGCCAGCCGGTAAAGATCAAAGCACCACGACCGCCACGCCCAGAATTTGTTTGAGATCCAAAGGGACCGCAACCGCGGTGAAAGGCAAGCAGCATGTTCCAGTTCAATGACACCTCCAGCCCCGACATCGTCGACGAAGGCTTCGACAACGAGCCGCAGTCGCTCTCGCTGATGGGCGGGATCGCCGGCGGAAGCGATGCCGGCGAGGGCTTCGGCGTGCCAGCCGAAAACGAACAGAAAAAGATGACAGCCCAGACCTCGCTCATCGTCGCGATCATCTGCGTTGTCGCCTTCGGGGCGCTGCTGACCATGCGGGCCACGCTGACCAACCCGACCGCCGCCGCCGCCTCGGCCGACACCGATGCCTTCATGGAAACGCTCGACGTCCGCCTCGCGAACCTCGACAACATGGACAAGGCCGACCCGCTGCACCCGGACAACATGAACAAGCTGTTCACCGATTCGCAGAAGCTGATCGAAGTGATCAAGGCCGACCGCACACTCAAGCAAGTGCCGATCGACCAGGTCGCGAAGAACCCTTTTGCATTGCCCAGTGTCGAAGAAGTGTTGCCCGAAGTCGATCAGGCTGCACTCGCTGAGGCAAAGCGTCAAGCCCGTTTGAACGAGCTGCGGGCTGAGGTCGCCGCGATTCAGATCACCAGCATCGTCGGCGGACCCCGCCCGGTCGCCATCATCGGCGGCGAGCTCTACCGCGTCGGCGATAAGCTCGGGAACTTCACCGTGCTGCAGATCGACCCGCGTGGTGTGGCCTTTACCGCTGATGGCATCGAGCTGCGTGAAGGTGAAAAGCCGTTCATCAGCTTTCTGACCCGCGGCTGAGCAGGCCCCGTGCGTTAATCGTCGGACTTTTGAATCGCAATCTATTTCACGGCTGATCCCCGCATGGACCGCAACCTCGACACTCAGGACTCGATCGACCTCCTGCCGGTCAACGCCGCCCAGGTCGGGCTGACCGATATCTGGTCACCCGACGACGGCGAGCACGCCCTGGCGACGATCGACGACCTCGGCCATGCCTTGCAAGCCGCCGGCTCAATCACCGCCGAGCAGCTCACCTCCGCCAAGTCCGTCCGCGACAGCACGCCCGGCAAGCAGTTGCCCGCCATCTTCATCGAGATGGGCGTCAACGAAATCGCAGTCCAGAAGCAAGTCGCCAAGTCCGCACAGCTCGATTTCGAGCGTGTCGATCCCGCCAACTTCGAGGGCGGCAAATGGGTACAGCGGCTGAGTCTTGCCTATTGCGAAGAACACGGCGTCCTGCCCTTACGACAGGACGGCAATCGCCTCTGTGTCGGCATTACCACGCCCGATGAGATGACCATCCTTGACGAAGTGCGTCATAAGCTGGGCATGTCAATCAAGCCGGTGGTCATCACGCAGGCTGACATCACCGCCGTTGCCGACGTGCTCAAAGAAGGCGAATCGGATGAAAACGCCATCGCGATGGACGAAGTCCTCGCCGGTATCGACGAGGACGATGTCGAAGTCGTCGAAAGCGACAAGGAAGACCTCGACCTCGAAAAGATGGCCGGCGAATCCCCGGTTATCCGTTACGTCAACTACTTGATCTTCAATGCGGTGAAAGAGGGCGCCTCGGACATCCACATCGAGCCGCAGGAGAAGAAGGTCCAGGTCCGCTACCGCATCGATGGCATCATGTTCGAGGCGACCAACCCGCCGACGCACATGCAGGCCGCGATCATCAGCCGACTGAAAATCATGGCCAACCTCGACATCGCCGAGCGGCGAGTGCCGCAGGACGGCCGCATCCGCGCAATGGTGCACGGCCGCAAGCTCGACCTTCGTGTCTCGACCCTCCCGATGGTGCAGGGCGAAAAGGCCGTGCTGCGTATCCTCGATACCCGCTCAATTCAGGTTGAGCTGGAAGACCTGGGCCTGAGCGAAGAATCGCTGCAGATGTGGTCGCATCAGATCAGCAATCCGCACGGCATCGTGCTCGTCACCGGGCCGACAGGCTCGGGTAAGACAACCACGCTCTACTCTTCTCTGAATAAGATGGATCGGCAGAAGCTGAACATCTCCACGGCCGAGGACCCGGTCGAATACCACCTCAACGGCATCAATCAGACGCAGGTCCATGAGAAGATCGGCATGAGCTTCGCCGCCGCGCTGCGGGCCCTGCTGCGGCAGGACCCGGACGTCATCATGGTCGGCGAAATCCGCGACACGGAAACCGCCAAAACTGCGATCCAGGCGTCGCTGACCGGTCACCTCGTGCTCAGCACCCTGCACACCAATGATGCGCCCTCGGCCGTTACGCGGCTGGTCAACATCGGCGTCGAGCCTTACCTTATCGGCTCGGCGATCAACGCGGTCATGGCCCAGCGGCTGGTCCGCAAAATCTGCGAAAACTGCAAAACTCAGCGACCCCCGGAAGACACCGTTGCCGAGCATTTGGCCATGCAAGGCATCGCGCTGGACGAGGTGTTTGTCGGCGACGGCTGCGACAAATGCCGCGGCACGGGGTATGCCGGGCGTGTCGGCCTGTACGAACTGCTGATCGTCAGCGACCAGATGCGCGACCGGATTGCGAGCAACCCGAACGTCACCGAGTTTCGCCGGATGTGTCTCGAAGCCGGCATGGTTTCGCTGCGGCAGGATGGCTTCCTGAAGGTCCGAAAAGGTCTGACCACGGTCGACGAAGTCCTCCGCGTCACACAGTCCTGACTTCACACTTTGCGGTGCACCAAAGGTGCCCCAACACCTGCAATAAAGTACAGCCAACAGATCAAATTTTTTTGCCACGCGGTACCGCCGCAATCGGATTCGATACGCGGATAGATGCCGATCCGAGCAACAGGTTTGCTAATCTGACGCATCTGCGGTGCGCACCAGATCGGCCGCCCGGCCTTGGTTGAGCAGGCGTCTCGTCAGCCTGCGATCCGCGTCACCGCCTGTCGAGTCCGTTATGTCAAAACTCCCACTGCTCAAGCCGCTCGTTTTCGCTGTCCCGATCCTGGTGCTCACTGCTTTTGCGATTGCCGAGGTGACGATCCGCGTGACGGATGGGGCGGTGGTCCTGGAAACGGATGCCGACTCGGTCCAAGTGGTCCAACGGGTCGCCGCCGCCAACACACCGGCCGCCCCCGCCGACCCGAAGCCGACCAAAACCGGCGCCCAAGATGTCGCGCAGCCGGGTGCGCCTGTGGTGGTGACGACCGGCTTTTCGAGTTTTTCGCCCGAGTCCGCCGGCCGGGTGATCTATGTCAGCAACACGGGCGATGATCGGAACGCCGGCGACTCGCCCGATGCCCCGTTCCAAACCATCGGCCGGGCCATCCGCGATCTCAAGCCCATCAGCAGCGACCACATCCTGCTCCGGGCCGGTGATACGTTCGATGGCGGATTCAACTGGAACCGCTCCGGCCGATCCGCCGAACGGCCGGTCCTGTTGGGCGTCTATGGCGAAGGCGACCGCCCGCTGATTCGCACGACCGGCGAAGGCTTTATCCGTGTCCCCGCCAACTTCTCGATCCAGCACGTCGTGTTTCAGGGCCTGCACGCCAACGCCATCCGCCGGGATTTCGACCACCCCGAATTTGACCCGGCCCGCATCCCGATGGGCGAGGCCGGCGTGACCATCCTCGGCAAGGCCAACGGGATCACCTTCGAAGACTGCAAGATCGAAAACTACGGCTTCAATTTCGTCGTGCAGGCGTCTCAACTCGGCGACATCCGCGATGTCACGCTGCGTCGCAACATTGTGATTAATAGCTGGAAGCATTGGGACAACAGCAAAGGCGGCGGCCACTCCTCGGGTATTTATGCCGAGAGCGTGCAGGGGCTTCGCTTTATTGAAAACCTGTTCGATCACAACGGCCACCACCCACAGATCGACGGGGCGGACCGCACCAAGTTCAACCATAACATCTATGTCCAGTACAACAGTTCGGACGTTGCCGCGACGGGCAACATCCTCGCCCGTGGCGGCTCCCACGGCGCCCAGTTCCGCTCCGGAGCGGATGTGATCGACAACCTATTCGTGAAAAACGCGCTGGCGTTTTTCGTCGCCCGCGAGCCCAGCCGAATCATCGACAACGTCATCCTGAAATCCGACGACATCAGCGACCGCGAACCGCGTGGCTACGGCATCGAAGTCCTGCCGACCTCGGAAGCGATTATCGAGAATAACATCGTCGCCCAAAAGGCGGGGAACCTGTTCGACGCATCACCCATCAAGATGTCTTGGGAGGAAGGCTCAATGCAGTTCGCCAAGCAGTTCCGTGTCACGGTAAAGGACAACAAGATTTACGACTGGGACCATCGCAAGAACACCCCGCTCGACATCGGCACCGGGGCCGCCAAGGTGACGCAGAGCGATAACGTCGTCGACGATCCCGACTGGCCCGACCCGGATCGCGACGTCGCGAGCTACGCCAAAACGCTCGGCCTCGACGCCTCGCTGGATGCGTTTCTTGAAAGAGCGGCTTCTCGTCCCCGCGGCAAGTGGTGGCCGGAGTTCAGTGCCACGGGGGTCAACGCATACATCCGCGAGGGATTTCAAGAGCAGTGATCGGTAGGCCCAAGCCCGACCTACGAAATGTTTAGCCACCCATCAGGGCCTTGTACTTGCTGCGTAGACCGGCTTCGTCATCCTTGTCGAGCTTGGCGATTTCCTTGATCGTGTCGACGTAGAACACGGTGGCGAGCTCCATGCCGACCGTTTCAAGAGCATCGTCCAGCTTTTTGGCTTTTTCGATGCCGGACAGTTTCTCAGCCTCTGCCATCGCTTGGTCGCGTTCGGTCTTGACTTCCTGCAACGACTTCAGATGCTCGACATATTTTGCATCACCACCGCGGCGGTAGCCGGTCTTGGCGTAGGGAATGCCGGTGTGGTCCGCGAGAAACACGGTCGGGTAACCCTTGATCGCATAAGCCTCGGCGAGTTGCGCGTTCTGCTTTTTGACCTGAGCGGACTGGTTCTTGCGGTTCGGGAAATCGAGGTAGACGCGAACGAATTCATCCGGGGCGTATTCAGTAAATGCCTTCTGGGTGAAGACCTCTTTCTCGAGCATTTGGCAAGGCGGACACCAGTCCGAGCCGGTGAACTTAATCAGCAAATCCTTATCATTTTTCTTCGCGGCCTTTCGGGCTGCGGCGTAGTCCTCGGTCCAGCCGTCGGGGATCGCCGCGGCGGGTTGAACCCACAGGGTGACCAACAGGCCCGTGACGATGAGGCTGCCTAGCAGTGCGATACGCATAATGTGCTCCGGAGAAAAGGTTTTGAGTCTTAATTTAGTCTAGCCGAACTTAACGGCTGTATCGGCTGCCGCTGCCCGCGGCGGCTTTGGATAGGCGGTTGTGGACGTAAAGCCCTTCCAGCAGAAACTCGCCGGCGGCGGCAAGCATCTGCTCATCCTCGGGGTCAACCTCCAACTGCTCCGCAATATTCCGCGACGCTTCGATAAGTCCGTCGACATGCTTCATCGACGCGACGACCGACTCGGCCGGCACATCGTCGCCCACGGTCAGCCGCAGGCCCGACTCGAACTGGTCGGTGATCGCTTCGTAGTCTTCGAGGTCGGCGACGCTGTCGAAAATGGTTTTGACCGATTCACCCATCAGCGATTCGACCAGCCGGTCCTCGGCATCGTCGCCGTCGTCGGCCATGAGCAACTCGATCTTGCCGCGTGTTGCGGTCAAGACGTGCGTCAGGTCGGAGATGCGGGTGACCACGCGGTTCTCGCCGGTGGTCAGCCCACGACGCTCGGCCGAGCTGACCATGTTTTCGAGACAGGCGATCGAGGTGCGGACGCTGACGCCCGAGGCTTGGTTGATGTGGGTTGAGGTCCGGGCGTCGCCGATCGCCTGCTCGACGATGCGGTGCATGAAGTCAGGGATGATGACTTGAGGGAGGGCAACATCGGCCTCGGCACGCGGATTTGCATCCGCGGCTTCGTCAGCAACGCCATTTCTTGACAGCCAGGCGTTATCGCGGGTGATCTGCATCGCTTCATCGGTGGTCTTCGGATAGTGCGTGCGGATCACCGAGCCGATGCGGTCCTTCAGCGGCGTGACGATTCGGCCACGGTTCGTATAGTCCTCCGGGTTCGCCGAAAACACGAGGGCGAGGTCCAGCGATAAGCGGATGGGGTAGCCTCGGATCTGGATGTCGCGTTCTTCGAGCACGTTGAACAGGCCGACCTGGATGCGGGGGGCGAGGTCGGGCAATTCGTTGACGGCGAAAATGCCGCGATTGGTCCTTGGGATCAGCCCGAAGTGCATCGTCGATTCGTCGCTGAGGTAGCGGCCCTCGGCGTGCTTGACGATGTCGATCTCGCCGATCAGGTCGGCAATCGTCACGTCCGGCGTGGCTAGCTTTTCATGAAACCGTTCATCGCGATGCAGCCATCGGATCGGGGCATCGTCACCCCCGGAACGGATCGCGGCGCGACCCAGGCCCGTCATCGGTTCGAGGGGGTCGTCGGGGATTTCGAGATCAGCCAGCACCGGGCACCACTCGTCAAGCAGGGCGGGCAGCATCCGGATGATGCGGGTCTTGGCTTGGCCACGCAGCCCGAGAAAGAGCATGTCATGGCGGGAGAAAACCGCGTGGATGATCTGTGGCAGCACGGTGTCGCGATAGCCTTGGATGCCGGGCAGGATTTCGCTGCCGTCGCGGAGGCGGGCGATGAGGTTTTCGCGGAGTTCCTGCTTGACCGAGCGGTAGCGGTAGGGCGACTCGCGGAGTTGGCCGAGCGTGGCCGGGGTCGGATGGCTGGTGGCGGAGCCAGTGGTAGGCATGTGCAACGCTAGAAGCGCTGGGGGTGTAAGTCAATGGGGCGGGGGTGTGTTGTGCTACGGGTGGAATTTGAAACCGCAGATGAACGCGGATTAACGCTGATGAAGTGCAACGTAAAGCCAACAAAGGAAGATTTTTAAAGATTCAAGATTCTGGACGTTCTGCTCTTTTGATTTTCTGATTTCAATTCTGTATTCATCAGCGTCCATCCGCGTCTATCTGCGGTTACAGAATGTCCACCTGCTCGAAGTGCACGCCATCCTCATTACGGCGGGCGAAGTAGCCATCGATGTGTTGCACGCCGACGGTTCGACGGATCAGGTACGCCGCGTGCAACAGGTCGGCTTTCTGCAGCGATTCGATCGACTCCTGCTGTGCTTCGAGGCGGACTTTATAGAACGCGCAGTCTTCGTGTTGAATGAGCACGACGCGTTTGACGCCGTGCGCTTTGATCAGGAATTTGAGTTCATCCAGTAAGCCCGCTTCGGTGATGCGGGCCTCGGAATAACCCGCGAGACAGGCGGGACCGCCCGGCAGGGCGACACGGTCGTAGCAGGGTAGCTTCAGGCCGTTCGTGAGAAAATCGTCGTACTGCTCGGTGACTCGGCCATCGCTGCAATATATTGCCGCAGCCTGCATCCGCTCGGTCTGATAGGGCAGTTTGGAGGTGTAGCTCATGATGAAGAAAAAAAGATTAAAGACTTGCAAAAAATGCAAAGCTCAATGTTTGATCCACTGCGCATCGCTGACCAGGCACATCCCCCCGGCTTCTTCAAGTACGGGGCGGACTGAATTGCTCAATTTCACCGCCTGGTCCGGCGGGGCGGCGACGATGAAACAGACGTTCTGAAACACGCTGGTCAGGCCATCGGCATCGCGTGTGCCACGCTGACCTCGGCCGGCTACTTCACGCAGCAGCGTGTAGCCATCCACACCCGCCTCGATGATGAGCCGTTCGATGCGGTCTTCCAGTCCCGCCTCAACCACGATGTCCAGCCGCTTGATTGGTTGCATCAATTCACCTTTCCTATAAGCCCCACGCCCAGGCGATCACCGCCCAGTACAGCGGGATGCCCAGCACCACATTGAACGGAAATGTCAGCCCCAGGGACATGGGCACATATAAACTCGGATTCGCCTTGGGCAGTGACAATCGCAAGGCCGCGGGGACTGCGATGTAACTCGCACTACCCACCAGCACCGCAAGCAGCAGCGTATCGCCCGGGCTGAGATTCAGTATGTAGCCGAGGGAAATTCCCAAACCGGCATGGATCGGCGGGGCGGCGAGGCCGAAGATGACCGTCAGCGGACCCGCCCGTTTCAGATCGCCCAGCCGACGCGCAGCGACCAGCCCCATGTCCAAGAGGAATAAGCAAAGCACACCTTTGAAGGGGTCATAGACGAACGGCCGAATGTCCGCGAATCCCTCTTTGCCGATGAGCGTTCCGATGATCATCGATCCGAGCAGCAGCAGAACGGCGCTGTTGAATGCAGACTCGTGCAGCAGCCGACCCCAGCGAACCTTCTTGCGTTGACCAGTCGCATCGCGGTCGGCGAATCGGCTGGCGAGCAGGATGCCCATGATGATGGCCGGCGATTCCATAAGCGCCATCGCCGCCACCATGTGACCGCCATAGGACTGCCCCCGGCTGTCGAGAAAGCTCGCCGCGATGATGAATGTGACTGCCGAGATCGAGCCATACGTCGCCGCGATACCCGCCGCGTCAGCCACGCCCAGGCGTTTCTTGAGCAGTGCAAACGTCCAGATGGGCACGATGAACGACATCGCGACCCCCGCACCCAGGCCAGCGAACACGCCCCAGGACGCCTCCGCCTGCGCGAGCTCGACCCCACCCTTGAGCCCAATGCTGATCAGCAGATAAAGCGACAACAGTTTCGGGATCGGCTGCGGCACGTCGAGGTCCGACTTGACCAGACAGGCCACCATCCCCAGTACAAAAAACAGCACCGGGGCCGAGAGTAGATTCGCGAAAAGAAGCCCGACATCCATGCGGGCAGATTACCGCAAAGCCAGGCGGCTGTACTGACGAGCTGACTGATCGGTAGCAGAAAATAAACGCCGCTTAAATCCGGCAATACACTATGCCATGCATAAGCGAGCGGTCTAGTGTGAGTTATTCGCGATTCAGAAACTCAGATCAGGGAGCATCACGATGAAAGCAGTTTGTTGGCATGGACGAAACGACATGCGGGTCGACAACGTGGACGATCCGAAAATTGAGGACAACCGCGACGCGATCATCAAAATTACCGCGTCGGGAATCTGCGGGTCAGATTTGCACTTGATGGCAGGCGCCGCGCCGGCGATGGAGGCCGGCGACATCATCGGCCACGAGCCGATGGGTATCGTCGAAGAAGTCGGCAGCGGGGTCGGCAATCTGAAAAAAGGCGATCGGGTCGTCATCCCGTTCACCATGGCCTGCGGAAGCTGTTTTTTCTGCGACCACCAGTTTTTTAGCTGCTGCGACAACACGAACCGCAACGCGGATATGGCCCGCGAGCAATTGGGACACACGCCGTCGGGAATCTTCGGCTACTCGCATCTGCTGGGTGGCTATGCCGGCGGTCAGGCGGAATATCTGCGGGTTCCATTTGCCGACACAACACATATCAAAGTCGCCGAGGGCCTGAGCGATGAACAGGCGTTGTTCCTCTCAGATATTTTTCCCACCGGGTATATGGCGGCTGAACATTGCGATATCCAGGAAGGCGAAACCGTTGCTATCTGGGGATGTGGCCCGGTCGCTCAGTTCGCGATCCAGAGCGCATGGATGCTTGGGGCCGGACGGGTGATCGCAATCGACAAGGTCCCCGAGCGGTTGGAGATGGCGCGGAAGCATGGCCGAGCCGAGACGATCCATTTCGAGGAGAAGGATGTCTACGAAACGCTGCAGGAGATGACGGATGGCCGTGGGCCAGACTGCTGTATCGATGCGGTCGGTGCTGAAAATCATGCCGCCGGCGCGATCAGTAAAACGGTCGACGATGTCAAGACCGCGTTGCACTTGGGCAGTGATCGCCCGCATGTGCTCAACGAGATCATCAAGTGCTGCCGCAAGGCTGGCAAGGTTTCCGTGCCGGGGGTGTACTTCAGCAGCGTCGAACTGAATTGGGGCCCGGCAATGAATAAAGGCTTGCAGTTCAAGATGGGCCAGACCCATATGCAACGCTATCTCGAACCGCTGATGCAGAAAGTTGTGGATGGCGAGATCGACCCGAGCTTTGTCATTACCCACCGCGAGCCGCTGGAAAATGCGCCTCAAGCATACGAGCGTTTCCGAGACAAGGCCGATGGCTGCATTAAAGTGGTGCTGAAGCCCGGGATGTCGGATTGATCAGCCGCCGAACAACAAAGCCAGTTCCAGATTGCAATCTGGCAATTGCTGCGGTGTGCAGGTGGTGTCGGGCTGATGGTGGGTGACCTGTGCATAGGAGCCGTCGGCCTGCGGGCCGAGGTGGATGACAAGCCGCTTGTTTTTCAGATCGACCACCCAATACTCTGCGACCCCGGCCTTGGCGTAGATTTCGCGTTTTCTGTTGAGGTCCATTTGCAATGAAGAATCGGCGACCTCGACCAGCAATGCGATCTCATCGATCTTCGCATCTCGTTCGAGGTAAAAATCATCCGTGTGTTTCAGCACTAGGAAGTCAGGCTCGGGCTGCGATGAGTCGGTCAGTTCGATGCTGCCCTGGACGCGGCAGATGAATCGGCCAGCCACTTTTGGGGCGAAAAACATCGTGAGTTTGTCGGTTGTGCTCTTGTGCGGCAGATGGATCGGCGACGTGAAAACAATTTCCCCGTCAAGCAGTTCGACCCGGTCGTTCTCGGTGAGGATGCCCGCCTCGATCATCTCGGAGTATTCAGCAGACGTGAACCGCATCCGCCCGTCTGGGGACGGCGGCAGGCGGTGGGGATTGACACGCTTTTGCTCTGTGGTTTCAGGTGAGGTGGTGAGCGTACTCATACACCCATTATCTCGGCCGATGCCGCCTAACCCATATGCTTGATAATCGCGTCGCCGAATTCGCTGCACTTGAGCAGTGTCGCGCCGTCCATGAGACGTTCGAAGTCGTAGGTGACGGTCTTGACGGAGATCGCACCGTCGACGCCGCGGATAATCAGGTCGGCGGCTTCGTTCCAGCCGAGGTGACGCAGCATCATTTCGCCAGAGAGGATCACGCTGCCGGGGTTGACTTTGTCTTGGCCGGCGTATTTCGGGGCGGTGCCGTGGGTGGCCTCGAAGATGGCGTGGCCGGTGTCGTAGTTGATGTTACCGCCCGGCGCGATGCCGATGCCGCCGACGCAGGCCGCCAAAGCGTCGGAAATGTAGTCGCCGTTTAGGTTCAGCGTCGCGATGACGTCGTACTCGGCCGGCCGGGTCAGGATCTGCTGCAGCATCGCATCGGCGATGACGTCTTTGATGATGATGTCCTTGCCGGTCTTCGGGCTCTTGAAGGTCAGCCAGGGCCCGCCGTCGAGTTCGGTCGCGCCGAACTCGCTCTTGGCAATCTCGTAGCCCCACTTCATGAAGGCACCTTCGGTGAACTTCATGATGTTGCCTTTGTGCACCAGCGTGACGCTGTCGCGCTCGTTATCGATGGCATACTGGATCGCAGCCTTGACCAGCCGGTGCGTGCCCTGCTCAGAGACGGGCTTGATACCGAAGCCGGTCGTGTCAGGGAAACGGACTTTTTTGAATTTGTCGGGGAACGCTTCACGCAGGGCTTGCTTGAATGCGTCGCATTCGCCGGTGCCGTGCTCGAATTCGATGCCGGCGTAGATGTCCTCGCTGTTTTCGCGGAAGATGACCATGTCGGTCAGGTCCGGCCGCTTCACCGGGCTGGGCACACCTTCAAACCAGCGGACCGGACGCAGGCAGGTATACAAATCGAGGATCTGACGCAGCGCGACGTTAAGCGAGCGGATGCCGCCGCCGGTCGGCGTGGTCAGCGGACCCTTGATGCCGACGAGGTATTGCTTGAACGCATCAAGTGTGGCATCGGGCAGCCATTCGCCGGTCTGGTTGTGGGCTTTTTCCCCGGCGAGGACCTCTTTCCAGGCGATCTTTTTGCTGCCGCCATAGGCTTTCTCAACCGCGGCATCGAACACGCGGACCGACGCGGCCCAGATGTCCGGACCCGTGCCATCGCCCTCGATGAACGGGATGATCGGCTGGTCCGGCACATTCAGCTTGCCGTCGGTGAGGGTAATCGGTTGGCCTTGATCGGTCATTTGTAAACTCTCAGTCGGGTGGCGGGGTCGGCGAGGCAACACGCAACACAGACCCGGCACGGCGTCTATCGGGGTCGAATCGCTCATCGTAAAGGCACGATCACACGATCACAAATCGCGGCATCGTTTCGAACCTTGACCGAAGCACATCAAGACCCCGCCCCGGGCTGGCCGATGAAAGGGGCCTGCCTCGAAGGATTTTTGTCATGCGCGTGCTCATCCTCGCTGAAGACTGCAACCCGCTCTGGCCATCGCTGCCGGTGGTGGGTTACAAGGCGGCGCACGCCATCGCGGACCACGCCGAGGTCACCGTCGCGACCCATGTCCGCAACAAGCCCGCGATCGACGAGGCGGGCTTCGGCCGAGCGGCTGTGCAATATCACGACACGGAGTACATCGCCAAGCCGATGTACAAGCTCGGCATGTTGCTGCGTGGCGGGAACAAGACCGGCTGGACCACCGGCATCGCGATGAAATATCCGAGCAACATCGCCTTCGAACGCGAGGTCTATAAAACCAACAAGGCAGCGTTGAAAGACGGCGGGTTCGATGTGGTGCACCGCATCACGCCGATGTCGCCGACGCTGCCCAGCCCGATGGCGAGATGGTCGCCAGTGCCATTCGTACTCGGGCCACTCAATGGCGGGTTGAAATGGCCGGCCGACTTCCGCTCCGAACTCGCCCGGGAGCGCGAATGGCTGGCCTACCTCCGCAACGCCTACCGCTATCTGCCCTATCAGAAGTCAACCTACCGCGACAGTGCTGCGCTGCTTGCCGCCTTCCAACACACCATCGACGACCTGCCCAAGTCGGCCCGCTCCAAAGCGATCAACTTCCCCGAAGTCGGCATCGACCCGGAGGTCTTCTCGCAGGTCCAGGCCCGCGAGGCCAAGCCGCAGAAGACGATTCTGTATGCCGGTCGATTCGTCCCTTACAAATTGCCGGATGTCGTGGTGCAGGCCTATGCGCAGACACCTGCCCTCCATGACCACAAACTCATCATGGTCGGCGACGGCCCGGAGATGCCCCGAGTCAAGGCGGTCATCGAAGAACACAGGCTGCAGGACAAAGTCGAACTGCCGGGTTGGAAAACGCAGGCAGAAGTGGGTCAGCTGATGCGTGAAGCAGACATCTTCGCCTTCCCCTCGATCCGCGAATTGGGTGCAGGCGTGGTGGTCGAAGCGATGGCCTGTGGGATGGCGTGCGTCGTGGTGGACTATGGCGGGCCGGGCACGCTGATCGACGCGGATCGCGGCATCAAGGTTCCGCTCGGCAGCAAGCAGGATATCGCCTCGGCCTTCGGCGACGCGATGCAGAAGCTCGTCGCAGACCCGCAGACCACGGTCGACCTCGGGCAGGCAGCCCGCGACCACGCGATGACCTATTACACCTGGGATGTCAAAGCCCGCAAGACCATCGAGGTTTACCGCAGCATCTTGGATGGTGGTTACAAAACCAGCCCGCCGGACTTCTGGCAGCCCGCCGCGGATTGACGCTACATTGTGTCGCGCTTCCGCGACGTATCACGCTTCAATTCTCAAGGGAATTCCATGTCTGACGCAGTTGCTGTTCCGCCTACCGGCGACGCCGGCTCACCGACACCCAAACGCGCCTGGCTGTTCGCGACCTGTTTCGTCGCCCTGGTCGCGACGAGTTTCGCGTTCATGATTCGGGCTTTGATCGGGGCGGACTGGGGCCGACAGTTCGGCTTGAGCGAGACTCAGGTGGGCGAGCTTTTCGGGGCCGGGCTGTGGCCGTTCGCGATCAGCATCATCATCTTCAGCTTGTTTATCGACAGGGTCGGCTACAAGCCGGCGATGGTCTTCGCATTTGTCTGCCACGTCGTCTCGGTCGCGGTGACCGTGATGGCACCCCGCTGGTCGGGTTTCGGTACCGAGAGCTACTCGGCCGAGACGGCTTACAACGTGCTATACGCCGGAAACTTCATCGCGGCCTTGGCGGCGGGCACGGTCGAAGCGGTCATCAACCCGGTCATCGCGTCGGTCTACCCGAAAGCCAAAACCAAGTGGCTGAACATCCTCCATGCGGGGTGGCCCGGCGGGATCGTCATCGCGGGCATCATCGTCATGAGCATCGGCTCGACCGCGACGCCGACAGCCGAGGGCTTCACCGGTTGGCAGTGGAAAGTCACGCTGCTGCTGATTCCCACGCTGATCTACGGCGTGATGATGCTTGGTGTGAAATTCCCGGTCAACGAACGGGTCGCGGCGGGTGTCTCTTATAAAGACATGCTTCGCGAGTTCGGCGCGGCGGGGGCGTTTATCGCATCGTCGCTGATCCTGCTGGAACTGGGCAACGTGTTCGGCTGGGACGGCCTGCTGGGCAGCGCAACCCTGCCCGTGATTGGCTCAGCCTCGATCGTCTCGCTCATCGGCATCGCCATCATCACCGTCGGCTATTTCGCGGTCGCTCGCAGCTTCGGCCAACCGCTGTTCATCTTCCTGCTGCTGGTCATGATCCTGCTGGCGATCACCGAACTCGGCACGGACAGCTGGATCAAGTCGCTGATGGAGCCGGTGATGCAGAACCGCTTCGGCATCTCGGGCGGCTGGGTGTTGGTGTATTCCGCGACGGTCATGATGCTGCTTCGGCTCAATGCCGGGCCTTTGACCAAGCGGATGAACCCGCTGGTCATGCTGGCCATCAGCTCGCTGTTTGCCGCGGCGGGCTTGGCGTTTCTGTCGGTCTCCGCAGGTCTGATTATCATCCTGGCGGCGACGATTTATGCGATCGGCCAGTCGTTCTTTTGGCCCACCACGCTCGGCCTGATCGCCGAGCGATTCCCCAAGGGCGGGGCTTTGACGCTCAACGCCATCGCCGGCGTCGGCATGCTCGGTGTCGGCATTCTCGGCGCCCCGCTAATCGGCCTGATCCAGGACCGCGATATCGCCGCCGATCTCCGCGAGCAACAGCCCGCGCTTTATGCCAACGTCGCCGGCGACACCCAGAGCAGCGTGCTGGGCGAATACCAGGCCCTCGACAACGCCAAGGTCGAAGCCCTGGAAACCAGTGAGAGAGAAACCGTCACCGCCATCCGAGATCAGGCCAAGCAAAACGCGCTGATCAAGATCGCCATCCTCCCGCTGATCATGTTCGTGTGCTACGTCGGCCTGCTGCTCTACTTCAAGGCAAAGGGCGGGTATCGGCCCGTGGTGCTGGGAGTGGATGAAACTGAACCGCAAAGCAAGCAGAGGTGAACAGCCTTTAACGCAGATGACGCAGAAGGGACGCAGATGCTCGAATTCGATGAGTTATGGTCCCAAACAGCTTTTAAACTTCACTGCCTACTCCCTTACTTTTAAACATTTCTTTTTTTCGAAATCTGCGTCATCTGCGTTCACAGCTGTTGCGGTTTTACTCTGCGAACTCTGCGGTAAATAATCCCCGGTTGACCCCACCCGCCAACCCCGGCTACCATGTCCGAACATGCAAACGCATTGCCCCTGCCTGCTATCCACCGAAATCATGACTGACCTGATCGGTCTGAATCTATCGGTGCGAGCCGGCTAGGGAACCCGTCCAATTTTGACGCTGTCTGACCCTGCCCGGCCACGCCCCGCAGGGTTTTTTATTTGTTACAAATTTCACTTCCGCCAAACCATCACCCTCGCTCAACGAAAGCGAACACCATGACCGACACACATACAATCAAAATCTTCGACACCACCTTGCGTGACGGCGAGCAATCGCCCGGCGCTTCGCTGAACTTCAACGAGAAGCTCGAGATCGCCCGGCAGCTCGAAGCCTTGGGCGTCGATGTCATCGAAGCGGGCTTCCCGATCACCAGCGACGGCGATTTTCAGGCGGTCCGCACGATCGCCAACGAGATCGAAAACGCCACGGTCTGCGGCTTGGCCCGCTGCGTGCCACGCGACATCGAGCGGGCCGGCGAAGCGGTGAAAGACGCGGCGTCGATGAAGGCGGGCAACGGGACGGGACGGGTGCATGTCTTCTGCGCGACTTCAAAGATCCACCGCGAGCACAAGCTCAAAAAAGCGTTCGAGCAGATCATCGAGTTGTCCGTCAAGAGCGTGAAGCAGGCCCGCGAGTATGTCGATGATGTTGAATTTAGCCCGGAGGATGGCAGCCGAACTGAATTGAACTACCTCGTGGACATCACCGCTGCGGTGATCGAAGCGGGTGCGACGACGATCAATATCCCGGACACCGTGGGGTACGCCGTGCCGCAAGAGTACGGCCACATCTTCAGCTATGTGCGCGAACAGCTCCCGCAGATTGATCGTGACGGCATCGTGTTGTCATCCCACTGCCACGATGACCTGGGCTTGGCCGTCGCTAATTCGTTGTCGGCGGTGCAGAACGGTGCAAGGCAGGTCGAATGCACCATCAACGGCATCGGCGAGCGGGCGGGCAACGCGGCGCTCGAAGAGGTCGTGATGGCCCTGCGGACCCGTGGCGGCGATGACGATGTTTATGCCAAATACGACACCCGCATCAACGCCAAAAAAATCTTCCCGACTTCGCGCATGGTCGCCAACCTCACCGGCGTCAGCGTGCAGCGAAACAAAGCCATCATTGGCGAGAACGCTTTCGCCCACGAGTCGGGCATCCACCAGGACGGCATGCTCAAGAACCGCAACACCTACGAGATCATGGACCCGCGGAGCATCGGCGTGCCCGAGAGTAAGTTGGTGCTGGGTAAGCACTCCGGCCGACATGCGCTCGGCGAGCGTGTCAAAGATTTGGGTTACACCATCGACGACGACACGCTCAACCGCGTCTACGACGCATTTAAAGCGTTGGCAGACAAGAAAAAAGAGGTCTACGACGAAGACATCGAGGTAATCCTTGACCAGTCGATGGACCAGCAAAAAGAGATGTGGCATCTGGAAACTTTCCAGGTCACCAGCGGCACCGCGGCGATCGCGACGGCCACCGTCGTGCTCAGTGACGAGTCGGGCACACACAGCCAGGACGCCGCCACCGGCGATGGGCCGCTCGACGCGATCTTCTCCGCCATCCAACGCATCACGAACGTTGAAGCCACACTCGAGGACTACCAATCCCGCGCCATCACCGGCGGCAAGGATGCGCAGGGCGAGGCGACGATCCGTCTGGACCACCACGGCCGACAGGTCCGCGGCCGGGGGATTTCCACAGATGTGCTCGAAGCCGCCGCACAGGCCTACGTCGCCGCCATCAACCGCATCAAAACCGCCGAGGCGAGGCAGGTGAAAGCGACCACGATGGATGGCGATGGTGACAGCGTGAATGAAAAGGTGGATCAGCCATGAGCGTCTTCTCACCAAAAACAATCTCGCTCCGCGACGGGGCGGTGGTGAATCTGCGCAGCCCGGAAGTCGATGATGCCCAAGCTTTGTTGGAATACATCGATGCGGTCCGTCATGAAACGGATGGCATCGGCTTCAGCGTCGGCGACGAACTCTTGTCGATTGAAAAAGAACGTGACTGGATCAAAGGCGTGATCGATGACCCGCGTGGAGTGCAGATCCTGGCTGAAATGGATGGTGTGATCGTTGCCTTATGCGGTCTGCACGGCAACCGCTTGATCAAGCTTCAACATCGCGCGGGCTTGGGTATTTCGATCCGCGCGGCCTGGTGTGACCGTGGTTTAGGTCGGCAACTGATGCGTGAACTGATCGCTTGGGCTGAAGATCATCCGGATTTGAAGCTGTTGCAACTCAGCGTGCATGCGAACAATCCGCGTGCTCGTCACCTCTATGCATCGCTGGGTTTTGAGATCGAAGGCCGACGCCGCGGCGGAATCCGTATCGGTGATGAGTTTGTTGATGAGATTGTGATGAGTCGATGGCTTGGCGAAGACGAGTCACCTGAGTTGATTTCAGGACATAATCGGGTCGCGACGAAATGAAATCCACCATCGCTGAAATTCGAGACCGCTTCGACAGCGATGTCGAGCGGTTTTCGAATCTTGAGACTGGGCAGGCGGCGGCGATGGATTCACCCGAGCACATGGACTTGTTGACCGAGGCCGCGGTCGGTGTCACGCCCCACGCCAAGACGGTGTTAGACGTCGGCTGTGGCGCAGGCAACTACACCCTGAAACTGCTTGAGCGTTTCCAAGCCACCGGGCAAGAACTTTTGGGGGTCACGCTGCTGGACCTGAGTCAGCCGATGCTGGATCGGGCCGAGCAGCGGGTCGCCGCGGCGGGGGGCCTCGTGCAAGCGGCCTTGCAGAGTGACATCCGCGATGCCGACCTCGGCCAAGATCGCTTCGACATCATCATGGCCGCCCAATGCCTGCATCATCTGCGTGAGGAGCAGGAGTGGGTCGATGTCTTCAGCAAGCTTTTCAAAGCATTAAAACCCGGCGGCGGATTGTGGATCGCTGACTCGGTGTCGCACCAACATGCCGCGATCGACCGCATGATGACTTGTCGCTGGTCGGACTATCTGGTGGAGCTCGAAGATGAGGCATATCGCGACAAGGTGTTCGCCTATGTTGATAAAGAGGATTCGCCCCGCCCGCTGGTCTGGCAGCTTGAGAAGATGCGCGACACCGGCTTCACGGATTGCGAGGTCCTGCTCAAGCGCAACCGATTTGCATCGTTCGGCGGCGTGAAGCCAATCGTGAGCCGGCCGAACCTGCAGGCCCCGGGCGGAGTATGAATTCCGGATGAAGAATCCGCACTGACTGGCCAACGGACGATCGTTGACCCGATAGTATGGTGAGTGGCGGCGGGACGTTTTGCGAAACCCGTGTCGGCATCACCCGCCGACCCATGGAGAAAACCCTTTGACCCAGGCCCCCGCGCAACCGGCTCAAACCTCCACCCGACCCTCCAGCCAGACCAAGCACTTCGTGCTCGATACCAATGTGCTGCTGCACAACCCCGCGTCGCTCTACATGTTCGCGGACAACCACGTGATCATCCCGTTCACGGTCCTGGAAGAACTCGACAAGTTCAAGAAAGTTAACGATGACACCGGCCGCAACTGCCGTGAAGTGATCCGCCAGCTCGACGACCTGCGCGAAAAAGGCAAGCTTGCTGAGGGTGTGCAATGGAACGGCCACGGCGGCACGGTCTGCGTGTCCTTCGCCAGCGACGATCGTCCGGCCGCCCTCCGCGAAGACGCCCCGGACAACCGCATCATCTCCGTCGCCTGGAAAATGCAGCAAGACGGCGAGCGCGTCATCCTCATCTCCAAAGACATCAACGTCCGCATCAAGTCCGATGCACTAGGCATCCCGACCGAAGATTTTGAGGCCCAGAAGGTCGACTCTGATCGGTTGTACCGCGGCTACGAAGAACTGAGCGTCCCCGGCGAATTGATCGATCAGCTCTACGAAGAAAAGCAGATCGAATACGAAGCGGTCGAGCCTCATCTCATCCAGGAAGGTAGCGATGGCGAACCCCGAGAGATCGATTTGCTGCCCAACCAGTTCGCCAAGCTGACCAACGCCCTGGATGATTCGCACTCCGGCCTCGCCCGCCGCTTGGCGGATACCGATCACCTCATCCCGATCCACGGACCACGCAAACCCGTGTTCGGCGTCATGGCCCGCAATGTGCAGCAGACCATGGCCCTGGACCTGCTGCTCGATGACGACATCAAGCTGGTCACGCTGCTTGGCACGGCGGGCACCGGCAAGACGCTGCTCGCCCTCGCGGCGGGCATGACTAAGGTGTTTTCGGAAGACCGTTACGACAAGCTGCTGGTGGCTCGGCCGATCATGCCGATGGGCCGAGACATCGGATACCTGCCTGGCGATAAGGACGAAAAGCTATCTGCCTGGATGCAGCCGATCTTCGACAATCTTGAATACCTGATGAGCACGCGTGGCGTCGGGCACCAGCAGGCTGACTCCAAGCCCGTCGATCAGCGGGTGCAGCAGATGATGGCTGGTGGCAAGCTCGTGCTCGAACCGCTGACTTATATTCGCGGCCGCTCGATTCCCATGCAGTTCATGATCGTCGATGAAGCGCAGAACCTCACGCCGCATGAAGTGAAAACCATCGTCAGCCGAGTTGGCGAAGGCACGAAGATCATCCTTACCGGCGATGTCGCCCAGATCGACAATCCGTATCTCGATGCGAGCAGTAACGGCATGAGCTATCTCATTGAACGGCTCAAGGGTTCACATCAGGTCGGCCACGTCACGCTCGCCCGCAGCGAACGCAGCGAACTCGCCTCACTCGCCGCCGCCAAGCTATAACCCCGCGGCAGGACTAAACTTCATTCGTGACCTGGCAAGACGTCGAACACCCCACCGATTCCGAGCGGCAGGCCGTCCGCGAAGCCGCCGCCCCCGGAAGCTACCGTAAAAACCGACTCCGCCGCTGGGTAGTTCGGCTGACGGTGATCGCCGGCCTCGGCATCGTCACGCTGGTCGTGCTACTGCCGACACTGCTCAGCACCGGTCCCGGCACCGCCTGGCTGCTCGACCGAGTCAACGCAACGATCCCCGGAACGATCACTGCTGATGATTTGACGCTTGGTTGGCTGGGCAATCAACAGCTTGAGCAAGCCAGGCTGACTGACAACGATGGCAGCTTTGTTGCCAGCATCGGGACGCTGCAACTGCCGGACATGCCGCTGTGGTCCCTGCTCTGGCGGTCGCCGGACATCGGGGCGATGCGCGTCGAGCAATTCCGTTTGGACCTCGTGAAAAACTTCGGCCAACCAAGCAATCTTCAAAGAGCGTTAGGCCTCGAATCGGACGAGGATAATGCAGAGGTTGCACGAATCTCGTCGAATAAATCCTTCAACGAGTTCGTCATCACACCGGTCAATGACCCTCCCTCGCAGCTCGCGGAGACTCCTGCCAGGACACTGAAAACGTTGAGCCTGCCGTATGACCTGTCCGTCGAAGCGACCTTCAAGGAGGTCGCGATTTCGATCAGCGGTGATGGTATTCAGCCCACCACGCTGACGATGCCCGAAGCGACGCTCACCGTGATCGATCCGAGCAAGATGCATCTCGCCTTCGACGCGGATGTTCAGCAGCAGGAAGCCTCGGGCCGATTCGAATTTGCTGGTACCGCAAACGATCTGTTCGCCGCCGATGGCCAATTGACCCTCACCCTTGCAGACCTGGATATCAATGCCCGGCTGAGCCAACTGCCCCTCGCGCCGATGGATCGCCTCTTTGCAATGAAGGGCAAGCTGCACAGACTCCTCGGGCCGATCCTCGATGGCGAACTGCAAGTCACCGGGCGGTACCCGGATTTCGGCGGGCTGATGACGCTGAAAAGCGATCACCTCAACGTCAGCCAGAAGCTCGAAACCAACGGCGGGTCGCTGCACACCGATGAGAGCTCGCTTGCCGAGCTGACACTGACGCCGGAGGCCTGGCGGGCGTGGGCGGGCGAGAACGCCGGTCGTTTGACCCAGTCGGTTGAGATTCGGCTGCTGGTCAAATCTTTCGACATCCCGTTCACGGAAAACGCTGCGGATTTTGAGTCGGCTCAGTTACTTACCGAGCTGCGTACCGATCCCTGGCAGATCGAAGTTGAAGACAGGGGGAACATTCAAATCACTGATGTCGTCGCGTCGCTGTCCAGCGAAGGTTTATCCAAGGGCTTCAGGCTAGGGCTGATCGGCGAAATCGATGCCTATGGCCGGCCCGGCTCGCTGGTGTTTGACGGCTCGGTCCAGCCGACCGAACGGGATTGGAAAGGACTTAAAGTTACCGCACAAATCAATGAGTTGCCCGTCGTTTCAATCGACGAACTGCTCAATCAGGGCGGTCGGCTCGAAGCGACATTCGGCGAGAAAGTCATGATGGGCCTCATCGCCAAACGCAGCAGCGGTGGCGACTATGCCCTGACCGTGGACTTCGGCGAGCGCGGCGAAAATGCTTCGGCCCGTTTGAACGGCCAAATGGTCGGCGAACTCACAGCCGAGGGGTTCGTGAGCATGCGGACCAAACAGCCGATGACGCTTCTATTGACCCCGCGTGCAGCGGAACTCTGGCAGCGACCGCTCGGCCGAGCCGCGGACACACCCGACGGCACGGTGGGCTTGTCGCTGACCGATGCGATGCCGATCAGCGCGGATGGCGATTTCTCGGTGGCTATGCTCGATGGCCGGGGCTTGCGGTTCGACCCCGAGCAGACCGGCGGCACGATCCGCATCGGCCTGCCTGAAACCGAGTTGAAAGACCGTTGGTACGACCGCACGTTCCGTCTGACCGATGGGCAGATCGACATCGCTGCCGAGGATTTGCGCGAGCCGGTCGAAATCGCTGTGTCATTCGAAACGGATCGCTATCGACAGGCTGAGCCCGGCGAGTCGGCCAAGACCGGCCGCATGACCGCCGACGCCCGGATCGAATCGCTGATGCAAAGCGATGGCCGAATCGATTGGCCCGAGGCACAGCTTTATGCTGACATCGACATCCGAAATCTGCCGACGGTCGTCTTCGATGCATTGACCCGACAGCAGGGCTACGCGGTCGCGGCCTTCGGCCAAGAACTCAGTTCCAAACTTTCGCTGCAGCGATTGAGTTACGCAGAGGGCGGCCGAATCGATTTCGATCTCAACAGCGAGAACGGCTCGGTCGGCAATCTGCCCGGCGAGCTTGATGAGAACTGGAATCTGACGCTGCGGGCACCGAGCACCTTTTTCCTTAACGCGACGCCTCAGCTTTCCAATCGCATCCTGCGTTTCGTGAATCCCGTCATCCTGCCCGCGGTCGTTTCCGCCCGCGTGCCGATCGTCATCACCCTGGACGATGACAGCTTCAACATACCGCTACGAGACTTCAGTTGGAGCCTGGTTAATGCGGATGCACAGGTGATGATGAATACGGTAACGATCGTGCCGAATGTCTCGCCAGTCGACAAGATCTTGCCAAAGCTGGTGCAGTTCAACCTGATCAAAGATGCGGAATTGTACGAAGCGGAAGTCGCCCCGATCGTGCTGGCGATCCGGCAGGGCGTGTTGTCCTACGAGCAACTGCCGATCAGCATCGATGATGTCCAACTCGACTTCGGCGGCAAGATAGACATCTTGAATCGGCAAGTTGCGATGACCCTGACCATCGGCGGCGAAGCGTTCGAGAAAGATGCTGCACTCAAACAATTCGGGAAGATCGGCATCGACATCGGCGGCACAATTCAAGAGCCGACCGTGAAACTCGATGCGCTGAATAATCTGATCGGCGATGTCGGAACTCGATTACTTCGGGAACAGACCGATCGGTTACTGAAAGATTTGTTCAAGAAAAAGCCGGTGACGGAATGATTTTTTACTTTTTCACTTGAGGGCATGACGGGGTCCACGGTTGGTGGCACCGGCGGCTTCGCCACGTCGGCAAAACATGCTTAAACTTGGGCCATGATTTATCGACGCTTTGGCCGAACCGAATTGCAGATGCCGGTAATTTCGACGGGGGGGATGCGCTATCAGGATGGCTGGAAGGACAAGCCGCTTTCCGAGGTCGATTCCGATAAACACGCGAACCTCGAAGCGACGATCCGTCGATCAATCGATTTGGGGATCAACCATATCGAAACCGCCCGAGGGTACGGCGTCTCCGAACGCCAGCTTGGCATAGTGCTGCCGAAGCTGCCGCGTGATGAAATTATCGTGCAAACCAAGATTGCCCCGAACGATGACCCGGCCGAGTTCACCAAGCAATTCCACGAATCGCTCGAACGTCTGCAGCTTGATTATGTTGATTTGTTGGGTCTGCATGGCCTTAATAATGCCGAAACCATCGACCAGTCGGTGCGTGACGGTGGCTGCCTCGAAGCTGCCCGCAAGCTGCAAAAGCAGGGCAAGGTCCGGCATGTCGGTTTCTCGACCCACGCCCCATTGGCCCAACTGATGCGAGCAATCGAGACCGATGTCGAGGGCGGCTTCGATTATGTGAATCTGCACTACTACTACATTTTTCAGCGAAACGAGCCCGCGATTGCCGAGGCGACCCGGCGGGACATGGGCGTATTCATCATCAGCCCCAGCGACAAGGGCGGCAAGCTGTATGAGCCTTCGCCCGAGTTCGCGGAATTAACAAAACCCCTGCACCCGATCGTGTTCAACGACCTGTGGTGTCTACGCGATGAGCGGATTCATACACTGAGCCTCGGTGCCGCCCGGCCAAGCGATTACGACCTGCATATCGAGGCGGTGGAGAAATTTGATCGTGCAGATGAGTTGGTTCCGCCGATCGTCGAGAAGCTTCAGGCGGCGATGCGTGAGGCGATCGGCCACGCTGACCCGGAGGTGTTCAGTTGGCAGGGCGTGCCGGAATATACCGAGGCGCCTGAGGGGCTGAACCTGCCGATCATGCTCTGGTTGAGCAATCTCGCGAAGGGTTGGGGGATGCAGGCTTACGGCAAGATGCGGTTCAACATGCTTGGCAACAGCGGCCATTGGTTCCCCGGCGCCAAGCCAGAAATCGTGGAAGATTTGAGCGATGACCAGATCCGCAAAGCGGTGGCTGAGTCGCCCTATGCGGATCGGATTCCGGGGTTGGTACGGGACGCGGTGGATCGCCTCGGAGGGGAAGCGGTGAAGCGGTTGAGTCAGAGCGAATAGCGCTTAAGCCGGGGATGAGGCTCGGCGAATCCTCGGATCGGTCACGAAGGCTTCCGCGGATTCGCAAAGCCTTATCCGCGGTTTGATACCTCATGCATCGCAAACCTCTAGCCTGCAATTTGCGCTTTGAGTTCTTGCAGTTCGCCGACGGCTTTGTGGTGATTGGCTTGCTCGGCTCTCGCGATGCCTTGGTCGAGAACGGCTACGGCTTCATCGCTTTCGCCATCCATGTCCAAGGCTTTGGCCTTCTGAAAATAGGCGTAGTGGTAGGCGGGGTCGGTGGCGAGGGTGCGGTCGAGCCAATTGATGGTCGTCGGCCAATCCTCGGCCTTGGCGTGCTCCAAGGCAATCATGTACATCAGGTCCGCATCCGCGGGGTCGGCCTCGTGCAGCTGCGTAAGTTTCTCGAGTCGCTCGCTCATACCCCGATCATAGCTCAATGGCCCCGAGTCACACCGCTACCCAGACCGCCCCTGTTCGGCCCTCCGGATTTCCGCTTGCGGCGGCGGGGGCAGATAATGTAATTCATAGTCGGATAATGCCCTCGCTTGGGAAATACTGCAGTTTAATGGAAGAAAAAGTCGGGAGATTGGCTTCAAGCCGATCGCGGGCTAAAGTGCGTGCTATGAACCCTACAACGTCAACAGAAATTCTAGATCGGATCAAACCTGTTGCCGAGGCGTCCGGCCGATTCGATGAGATCGCCACGGCAGATGACCTGCTGCGTTGCCACACCGGCGATGTCGAGGAGGACGCGTGGTACCAGGTCGGGCCGTTCGAAACGATCGAGGGGCAGGCGGTCGGCTGGGTCGGTTTTTATACGCCCGATCGTTGGCTGAGCGGGTCGATTGAGGCCGATGTTTTGCATCTTGGCGATAGCTTCGAGGAACTGCTGCTTGAAGAGGTGATCGATCAGGGCTTGGACCTGAAGTTGGGCGTTGAGCATTTTCGTAGCGAGGAGAAAGAATTCGTATTTCGCTCGCGGGTGCCGATTGGCGAGGATGATGAGGCGGCGGCAGACCGGCTGGCCAAGGTAATGCTGGCTTACGACGCCTGTTTCCGCGAGTTGGGCGATCTGAAGCCCCAAGCCGATTGATGATGCATAATTGCTGGTGAGGCGATCCGGGGATTCGCGGAGCCTCATCCTCGGCTAGTTTGAAAAATTTGCGCATGAACATCTGGTCAGAGATGTTGCATGGTTTCGCCATCGTGCTATCTTGGCGCGCAGCTTGGCGGTGGTGTGAAGGCCGGGCCTGCCTGCCCAATTGAGAGACCCGGTCGGACCACCAAAGCGGGTCGCCGGGCTTGGACCCGAAAGGATGAAGATGCGCGTTCTCATGCTCGGCTGGGAATTCCCGCCTTTTATCAGCGGTGGGCTGGGTACGGCGTGCTACGGCCTGACCAAGGCACTCTCCAAGCTCGATACGGATGTCACCTTCGTCCTGCCCAAGGCCGTCGGCTCGGATTACAGCTCACACGTCAAACTGCTCTCGCCGCAGTCGCCCGCCGCGGCAAACGGCGACCGCTCGCCGTCGGCCGTCGCCAGCCGCTTTGAGATCGACACACCCGCCATCGAAACCGGCACGGGCCAAGACGGCAGCGGCTTGGAAAATGTCTCTTTTCGAGCCGTACCGTCGCGGATGAGCAGCCCGTACCCCACCGGTGCCCAGCAGGCCCCGCTCGGCTCTCAGGCCACCGATGTGACGCAGCGCATCAGCTTCATCCGCGCCGAACCCGCAGCCAGTGCGGATCAGCCCACCGCGGCCCAGGCCTCGGCCACCGCGCATTCGGTCGGCCCGCCCTCCGCGCCGCCGATGCATCAGCAGTTCGATGCGGGCTATGGCAGCGACATTCACCGCGATGCCTTGCGTTATGCCGGGCTCTGCGTCGATATGTCCGGCGGTGAAAATTTCGACGTCATCCACGCCCACGATTGGTTCACGTTCCCCGCCGGCCAAGCTGTCGCCTCCGCGACCGGCAAGCCGTTGGTGGTGCACATCCACTCGACCGAATACGACCGCAGCGGCGAGCACATCGACTTACGCGTTTACCATCTCGAGCGGGACGGCTGCCACGCCGCCGACCGGGTCATCGCCGTATCGCGCCGAACCAAACGGTTGCTGGTCGATCGCTACGGCATCCCCGAAAACAAGATCGAGGTGATCTACAACGGCATTGAAAACGGCGAGAAAAACCCGAATCTTAAGACACCGCCTGCCATCGAGCGGACCGACAAGATCGTGCTGTTCCTGGGTCGCGTGACGATGCAGAAAGGCCCAGAGTATTTCATCCACGCCGCCAAAAAAGTGCTGGAAAAAATCGACGATGTCAAATTCGTCATGGCAGGGACGGGCGACAAAATTCAGGACATGATCGAGCTCGCCGCGAAGACCGGCATTGGGCACAAAACCGTCTTCACCGGCTTTCTCAAGGGGCCGGATGTGAAGAAGGTGATGGAGATGGCGGACGTTTACGTGATGCCCAGTGTCAGTGAGCCGTTCGGCATTGCGCCGCTCGAAGCGATCAGCAATGATGTGCCGGTCATCCTCTCGAAGCAGTCTGGTGTCAGCGAGGTCATCGAACATGCGCTGAAGGTCGATTTCTGGGACACGGATGAGATGGCCAACAAAATCATCGCGGTGCTGCGTCACCCGCCGCTCGGTGCGACGCTGCGGAGCCACGCCGAGATCGAGTTGCGTAATTTGACTTGGCAGGGGGCGGCGGAACGTTGCCTGGAGGTCTATGGGCAGGTCGCGGAGGCGGCGGTTTAAGGGGGTTGTCAAGCTGGGTGAATTGGCCGGGTCGTTCAACGTCCGCGGGCTTTATCGGGTGACTTGCAAGGGCGGAATCAAGCCCGGCTTGGCGGTCCAGCCGATAGAGATAGGGATGACCAAGTCCCCGATTGTTTTGCTGATTCCCGCTATCCTGCTGTGCGGCCTGCTTATGGGTTGCGATCCGAACTCCGCCTCGGGGATCGGCGCCAATTCGCCCACGACCACCGAGAAGATTTTCGACGTCGGCCTGCCCAGCCAATTCCGACTTAAGCGGGTCTACAAAAAGTATGCCGTGTCGCATGGCGTCTACCTCGTGTCGAATCACGGCATGCTGGTTGCCCTCGCGGCCGAGTGCACGAATGACGACCACGCCCCGAGCGTCGTCCGCTTCGACGACGTTTCGGGTATCTACCGCTGCCCGGCCTGCGGGGCGAAATACACCCGCGACGGCCTGAACATCGGCGACAGCAAAACGACCCGCCCGCTCGAACGCTGCCGCATCCGCCACACCGGCCCGATCTACGACCCCGACACTACCATCATGATCGACCCGGGCAAACGCTTCCGCCAGGAAGAAAACGAGTGGTCGAAACACACGTCCTACTTCCTGCTGGACGAAGCCAAGAGCCAACAGGACGCCGCCCGGCTGGAACGCGCCCGGACCCAGGAACTGGCCCCGCTGGCGCGGTGAGTTTCACTCAGTAATTCTCAGATCGCTGTTCGATAGAATGGACTTCTATCTCGCCTGTTTGAATTCTTGCTTTCTGGCGAAAGTGTTTTCGGTAGGAAACGAAGCTCAAAATTAGAAAAAACAGAGGCAGCGGAAAGCAGTAACAACCGAATAGATATGTCGGAAGAGCTAAAAGTAGGATCAGGCCTGTCAAAGTAAAGCCGACTGCCAAGAAAACATTTGCAGCGTCTTTATGACTGAGCTGTCCCGGATATGGATCGCGCAATGCGCTACTCCACCGGGGCGGTGGAGATCCGCCAGATGGCCCAGCTCTCGCCGCGGTTGGAAAGGAAGTAGATGTTGTTGCCGTCCGGCGACATGAGCGGGTAGCGATCGGTGCTGCCGTTGGTCGTCAATTGCAGCTTGTCGCTACCATCGATCCGCATCGTCCAGATGTCTTGATTAGGCCGCCCGGTCTTATCCGTGCCTTCCATTGAGGTATACAGAATATTCTCGCCATCGGGCGTCCACGACGGCTGGCTGAATGGGCGGATACTGGACACACCAAGCGAAATATTCGCGTCCAGCCGCTGCCGCTCGGTGTTCGACAGACTGTCGCGGTACTGCTGCATGATGCCATCGGAACCGGAGGTGAGCTGGGTCTGGTTCGAGCCGTCGGTCGTGCTGACCCAGAGGTTGCCATCCGTGCCGATGTAGGCGATGAACTCGCCGTTGGGCGAGATCGCCGGGTCCTGGCCGCGGGTGATCTGGGTCGGAAATTCGTTGGGACCGCCGATTGTCCAAATTTGATAATCCGTGACGGCACCGGAAATCGGTTCGATGCCCGCCACGCAGAAGGCGATTGTCCCGTCCGCGGCGGAGGTCGGCTTGAGCGTCATGCCGTTGCGGTGATTGACATAGATATTGCTGATGCCGGATCGGCCGGCCGCGCGGATGCGCAGGATGTCCAGTAGCCCGGTGCGTCTCCGATTGGACGCGAACAGGATCTGCTCACCCCTCGGTGTGAACGAGGGGAACATGTCGCGGAAGTCTTCGGTCGTGATGTGCTGCACTCCGCCGCCGGCGATGTTGATGCCGCGCAAGTTCGCGCCCTTGAGCCCAATGATGCGGTCGGGACGGACGCTCATCGTGTCGCCCATGTCGAAGTTGTCGGTTTCGAACACCGCGTCGGAGAAAACAATTCGTTCGCCGTCGGGCGAGAGCGACAGGCTCTGCAGACCGCGGTTCTCGCCGAAGTCGACGATGAGCTGGGGCGTGATGCCGCCTTCCTCAGCCAGATCTTTGAATGAGCGGGTCTTGGTGATGACGCCGACCCATTGCCCATCGGGCGTCAGCTCGACCTCGACCAGCGGCAGGTTGACGTACTCTTTTTCCTCGAGCTCGAAATCGATCTGCCGAGCCTTGCCGTCGCCGGCCAGGGGCAGGGCGGCGTAAGCTTCGCCGGTGACCTGTTTGGTGGCGGGCAGATAAAGCTCGGCCTGATCAACCGTCGGCTCGACATCGACGAGGTAGGTCTCCCCGCCGTCGTCGGTGAAGGCCACTTGAACCTCCAGCGGCGTCGGTCCGGTACCGACCACACGGCCGTCTTCATCGGTCACCGACGCCAACGCCCCGCTCGGTGTGCTGGTCACCAGCAGCGGCTGGGTGCAGGAAACCAGCAGTACAGCGAATGTAAAAATGAACAGCGTGCGGGCCACCCAAGCGGTCGGATTGCAGGATCGGTATTGATGCATAGATAGCTTGATGAAAGTCAACAGCCTCACGACAGCCACGGAACTGATCCTTGAATTGTAGGTCGAGCTTGCTTCGGCGTCACGCATACGAGTGCAGACCCGAGAGCAAGAGGTTGACGCCCCAGTAGGTCCAAAGCATCACGACAAAGCCGATGACGCTGAGCCAGGCGGTGACCAGCCCGCGGTTTTTCACGCCCAGGCGGGTGTGGATCGCGATCAGGTAGACGATCCAAGTGATCAGCGCCCAGGTCTCTTTCGGGTCCCACGCCCACCATCGGCCCCAGGCATGGTCCGCCCAGTAAGCCCCAAGCATGATGCCGGTTCCCAACAGCCAGAACGCGAGCTGCATGAGGACAAGCTGTGCCCGGTCCAAGTCGTGCAGCATTGCCTTGCGGCCCCCGGAATTGACCGCGGCTGACCCGGCAGATTTTGCGGTCCCGACCCCGGCAGCCGAAGACGCCAGCCCGTCGGCCCTGACAGGTAAGTAATGAGCCAGGAGGTAAACCAAGCTCACGAAAAACGCCAGAGCGATCAGGCTGTAGCTGACCAGCACCATATTGACGTGCACATAAAGAATCCGGCTGGTGTCGAGGATGCCCGCGACTTGGCCGACCTGATGGCTGGGGATCGCCCAGAGATTCGCAGTCAGCAGACACACCGCACCGAGCGTCGCCGCCGCCGCACCGAAAATCCATTGCCGCCGCCAATACATGAACACCACACCGATGACGACCGCGAACAGCGAGATCGCAATGAATGATTCGTATTGATTGTGAATCGCCCAGCGGTCGGACAGCAGGGCACGCACAGTGAAACTTGCCGCATGAGCGATGAGGCCGATGATCAGAAAGACGTGGCCGATCCGAAACAGCCATCGCCGGGCGGTCACCAGAGCAAGGATCAGCAGCACCGCCGAGATGCCGTAGAAGATGTACCCGATGCTGAATTTGCCCGTGCGGTTGTAGATGTATTCGAGATTCAGCCGGGTCGATTCCGGGTAGGTCGCGGGGTGGACCTGTGGGATTTGTCGGATCAGCTCAGCCAGGATGGTGTTGACCGACTCGGCCTCGCCATGTGCCCACGCCTCGCCGAGTTGCCCCCAGAGCAGCGCGACCGCGTTGCCGCCTTCAGCCTTCGCCCCGCCGTGATCGTGAGCAGCCGCGACTTGGCTCCAGGTATCGCTGCCCGGGTGGGGGCTGATGAGTTGAAGCTGTTCGCCCGCCGTTGCGAAGACGTTGACAGCACCCAGCAGTTGGTTGCGGGCCTTGCTTTCGTTGAGATCGGTTTCGGTCGCCATCAAGATTTCGCGCACCTGTGGCGAAGTGAACATATCGACCGAGATTCGGCCGAGTTTCTTCCACCGCTGCCGTTCATCTTCCGGCAGATGGGCGATCAGCCTCTCGCGATAGGGCAAGACTTCAACATAGAACGTCGGCTTATCGTGGTAATAGCCGGGCGAAAAAACCCAGTCGAGGTAGGTGAATAGCGGGTCGTAAACCACATCGTCCCGCTGGCCAGGCGGCAGGTCGGCCGTCGCCGCGGAAACGTCTTTCCAGCGCGGCTTGCCATAAACCTGCGTCACCGCCTCGCGAGCCAGTGTGTCAAGAATTTTGACGCGGCCGTCATGAAACACCGCGAGTTTGCGAAACGCATCGAGATCGATTGCCTCGGCAAACTTCTGATGCTCGGCCCGTAACAGCGGGGCGTGATGGTGATTATCCTGAGACTCGACCGGCTGCTCAACCGGCAAAGCCTGCGGCTGCTCATCGGGAAGGTTGTTGCCCGCCGGGCCTTGGGCGAGGGCTGTACCGGCCAGGACGATGACTAAGCCCAGCAGCGGGATGAGCCGTAGAGGTACGCCTAGGTACGCAGAGGAAAACAAGGAAAATCTTGCGAGATTCGTCATCGTTAGGTTTGAGCTTTCTCTAGTTCGTTACTTTTACTAGATGCGTTTTCTGTAGATGAATCTTTTGCAAATTCACCGGGCAAGGTGATTTCTCGTTGTTTTCGCTCTGCGAACCTATGCGGCCTCTGCGGTTCAACGCCTTGGTTATTCACTAATGAAGCATTGAACTTGCGGGCCTTGCGGCGGACCAGCCAGGGTTTGATGTAGAACGCCCAAGGGATGCCCAGCACGACGAGGATCAGGCCAAACGCGATGATGCGGATGCCGACGTTGTTGCCCACGCCGAGGATGGAAAATCGCTGCTGGTTGATGAACTGTCCCGAGGCGTCACGCTGCTGCAGGTCGGCCTCGCTCATCTGCGGATCGCCCGGGTCCCAGCCGGCTTGACTGAGCTTGATCTTCTTCGTCGCGAGCGGCGCGCCAGGGCTGCGATAGACCACGGGGTTATTCAGCCGGGGCTTATGCTCGGTCATCTGATTGGTGAGGCGTCCGTCTTCTAACCGGGTGATGATCAGGTCGGAGGAAAAGTCGCGCGGGATATCCGAGCCGGGGTAGGGCGTCATCTCGAAGCCGGCGAGTTCGACCGCGAAAGGCAAGCCATGCCGCTCGCGGCCGAAGGCGATCTTCAGCGTGCCGTAGCCCGGTATCGCGAGGCGGGCGGGTTGCAGTTCGCCCTCGGGCTGTTCGACGTAAGGCATCTGCCGGAGGTAAACCGTGCGGCTGAACGTCTCGCCGGTCGGCTTGAGGTTCTCGTCGTGCAGGTCATACTCAATGCGTACCGGGATGACGGCCTGCTCGTAGGTCCCCTCGATCTGCGGGTCACGCATGGCCGGGGGCAGCGGGACCGGCTCGCGGGTCGGCACCGCCTGGTTGTAGCGTTCGACCAGGTGCAGCCAGATCGGCTGCTCCATCGTACCGACCGGGAATTTCGCCTCCGGTAGCTCCACTTCAAAAGGCTCAATCCCCGGGATGCGGCAGAGCAGCCGGATACCAGCTTGTATTGGTCCGCCGGGCTGTCGGCTCTCCAGCGACTCAGTTGAAGTGACCAAGCGATACTGCTGGACGGTGTTGTCGAGATAGCTGACCTTGATCGCCGGGTCGGGGTCGCGGCGGGTACCCATCGGCCCCTCGCCCGGCTCGCCGGTTTTTACGAAGTCCTGCGAACGCTCAGGGTAGCGGTGCAGTGCAATGCGGGTGAAATCCTTGCCGTTGCCCCGGATGCGGACGGTGGCTTGGGTGTCGCTGGCCTCGCGGTAGCCCTCGGAGATGAACGGCATGGCGTACGGGCCGATGTCCGTCACCTCGAGCGTGTAGCCGGTCTCGCCCAGGTCGTATCCGGTATTGGAAGTGACGACGAGGCTTTCCGCAAAGTCGGCTTCGGGGATCTCAACTCGCAGGACGTGTGCCCCGATCGCCTTGTCACGCAGCACATCAAGGCGCTCTTCCGAAGGGTTGTGCAGGTATTCGATGGCGAAGCCGGTGTTGCCCACGACGCGTTTGGCGGGTAAGCCGGCGACGAGAGTTTGCGGCTGATCGCCGGAGTGTGGCCCGTCGCGGTCGCCGCTGCGCAGCGTGATGGCCGGGCCCAGGTGCGGTGTCGTGCTGCCCGCCAGCTCATCCGCCTCGACCCATTTCTGGGCCAGCTCGGCATAAGCGTAAAAGCCCGGGATCGAGACCCGCAGCATGTCGCCCATCAGCGACTCGAACTCCGGCCGATCGTGCAGATCGATTTCGAGTTGCCCCAGCGCGTAGTCGTGATACCGCGGCAGCTCCGGCAGGGGGAAGCCCGCCTCCGGGGCGTTATCGACGCTGAGAAACAGCGCCGGCATATTGCGGTCATAGAAGTGGGCAACGGGTACGCCGCCCAGGTCCTGCCGCATGAGAAACATGTCGCCTTCGATTTTGAGTTGGCCGTAGAGGACCGAGCCGAGGGCCATGATAACGATGCCGGTGTGGACCGTGAGTACGCCGAGATTGACGAATTTGAATTCGATCCGGCGGATGGTTGCCCAGATCATGTTCATGATGAACAGCGCGAGCATGAGTTGCAGCGGCCACCACGCATAAAACTCCGGGGCGCTCATCTCCAGCGCCGGCAGGCGGTGCAACACGGTCGCTTTGTGACGCATCAATGCATCCCAGCCTGTCGCCATGCGGTAGCTGAGGATGCACCCGGCCACGATCGCGAGGATGCTCGATATTAAAAGCCCGGCCACCATCAGGCCCCGCACCCAGCCGGTCAGCGAGCGGTGATGCAGCAAACCACGCAGCACAAAGAACGTTGGCAGGCCGACGACGACGACCATGGCGAGATACGCCAGCCCGACGACCCAGAAGAACACCGGCAGCGAGCCGAGTGCGCCGTAGATCGAGACACCGGTCAACAGGATCACGGACAGCGTGATCGAGCTGAAGGCTCGGGTCAGCCATCGCAGCGGGGCCGGCAACGATTCATCGGCCTGCTTGACTTTTCGGTACTTCGCACTCATTGCGGGGTGGGGACAAAGGGGTCAGGATTATAGGCATTGACGCGTGACACGCAGCGGGTTTCAAGTAAAAATCGCCATCTGATCTCACAGATTTGCCCAGCCCATCGCCAGCTTCTATACTTCCCCTCCCGCACGGGGCTGTAGCTCAGTTGGGAGAGCGCTTGTATGGCATACAAGAGGTCAGGAGTTCGAGCCTCCTCAGCTCCATTTTTCATCATTCATCGCTCAGGATGAATCAGCGGCCGGCCCGGCCGATGTCCACACGGATCGTGAATTTTCGTGAGTGTCGACGACCGTGATTTTCCGGGAAGTGGGTCCAACGCAAGACGTGTTGACGAACTGCCGGTCGAGGCTGCCTCGGCGGTGGTGCAGTCGCTGCTCGATCCCTCGCTGGGAGTTGTGAATTCCAGAAAGCTGTGGGGCGGTTCAATTAGCCGAGTCGTGGAATGGCGGACCGACGGCACGCCCCGGCTGATTGTCGCTAAGCTCAATCGCGCGGAACATCTCGACGCCTTCAGGCGTGAGTTCGACTCATTGAGGTTCTACCGCAGTGAGACCCGCCTACCCGTGCCCAAGCCGTTGGCGGTGACCGGCGACCTTCCGGGTTTCGAAGGTGCAGCACTGCTGATGGAAAAGGTCGAAGCGGTCAACCTGACCCAGGCGAAGCTTGACAGCAAAGGGCGCGTCCACTTCCAAATCGCGCTGGCGGAACACCTCGGCCAACTGCATCGCCACACCCGCGAAACCTTCGGCCCCGCGACGCACCCGGCCGGCAAGCCGAATTGGCTGGACGTCTTTCAGCCGATGTTTGAACAGGAGTTCATATCAGTCCGCGATCAGCTCTCGACGCGGACTCGGCAGATCATCGATCGGCTGCTCGAGCGATTCGACCGTTGGTTCCACAACGTCAGCCAGCCGACCTTGATTCATGGCGACCTTTGGGCGAATAACATTCTGGTCGATGATGCGAAGCCGTATCAGCCTGAGGTCAAGGCGTTTATCGACCCGATGGCGTCGTATAGCGACCCCGAGTATGAGTTGGCTTACTTGCGGGTGTTCAAGACGGCGGGGCAGCCATTCTTCGAACGTTACGCGGATTTTCACGACTTAAGCGATGGTTTCGAGCAGCGCTGCCGGGTGTACTGGCTCAACACGATGCTTCGCCATGTGCGGACCTATGGCGAACGCTACCTCATCACGGTGGACAATCTCGCCCGAGAGATTCAGGGGATGCAGTGACCCGCTGTGATCAGTTCAGCCGAGCCCCGAGCCATTGTGAGATCGCAGTGTCGTAGGCCGCTGTTCTGGAAAAGGCCGCGGCCGCCAGGCTTCGTCTCAGCGGGGCAGTCGTGCAGCCGTCGTGCTCGTTCAGCTCGTTGGAAATCAGGTCGTACTGTTTCGGGTCTGTCGCGACGGTGACGAATCGGTGGTTCTTCGCAGCCGAGCGGACCATCGATGGCCCGCCGATGTCGATCTGCTCGATCGCCTGCTCGAAGTCGACCTCGGGGTCGGCCACGGTCTGCTCGAAGGGGTAGAGATTTACGCAAACCAGATCGATAGGATCGATGCCATGCTTCGCCATTGCGTCGGTATGGCTTGGCTTGTCACGCAACGCGAGCAGGCCGCCGTGCACTTTAGGGTGCAGCGTCTTGACCCGGCCGTCCATCATCTCGGGGAAGCCGGTGATGTCTTCGATCGGTGTGACCTCAAGCCCAGCATCGGATAGCGCGGTCCGAGTCCCGCCGGTTGAGATCAGTCGGACACCGCAGGAGGCCAACTGCTTAGCGAATGGGATCAGGTCGGTTTTATCGCTCACTGAGAGCAGGGCGGTTTTGATGGGGATGTGTTGGCTCATAGCGAAAGGCTGTCGCAGCCGCTCGGTTTCAAGTTCAGGATCGGATCGGATTCAAACGCATCATCCGCGCATCGTTCGAAATCAAAATCAGGCTTTCATCCGGCCCATTGATAATGGTTCGCAGCCCACTGGTCGGGACCTGCTGCAAGGGCTTGCCGGTCTCCGCATCGAGAAGAAGTAGCATGTCCGCGGTGTAGGCCATCAGGTATTGCTCATCCACCAGCGCAATCGGATTCGCATCGACGCGGTAAGTCCACAGGCCATCGCCAGTATTGCTGTCGATCGCGGTCAGGCCGATGCCCGGCTCGCGCTGGTAGATCACACGATCCAGCACCACCGGCGGATCGGTAAGCGGTACAGCGGAACGGTAAGGACGCCACCGCCTCGAGCCGGTCGCAGAATTCAGGCTATACACCGACTGGTCCTTACTGCTGATGATGATGAAACTGCGATCGATCGCGGGGGCAGCAACGATGCCTTCGAACGCCGCGTTACGCCAACGCATGTCGCCGGTCGCAGCGTCGAGCATGGCGTAGTTGCCTCGGCTGTCAGCGGCAAACACCTTCAAGCCATCGATGATGGGGTGCACGACAATCTTGGCAGGCAGGTCATACGACCAGCTCGAAAAGCCTTTGACCAAATCGTGAGCAAATACCCGGCCGTTGATGCCGCCAAAGATGGCAAGATTTTTATAAAGCACCGGCTCCGTGCTGACGGTGTTGTCGAGTTTGGAGGCGTAGGTCGGTCGGCCGTTCTCTCGATTGAGCGTATACATCCGCAAAGTCGAATTGACGTAAACGTTATCGGCATCGCCGATCACGCCGCGAAGCTCTTCGATCTCACCGCCGACTGCGGTCTTCCAGAGCAATTCGCCATTGGCCGCGGAAAGGGCGGTCACGACATTGCGTGGCCGCTCGAGGATTACGAGGATGTCGCCCAACAGTTTGGTTCGCACGATCTCTTGGCCGTCGGCCATCACCAGCGAGCGGACCCACTGGGTGGAAAAGCCGAGTTCTCGAGCGAGTGAGGTTTCGACCGGCAGACCCGCGGAGGGTTGAGAGGTCCACGCGGTTTGCTGGGCGTTATCCGAGCCGGCACAGCCGCCCACGCCGATGAGACCGGCCAGAGCGAGAACCAACCATCCGTAATACTTCATGACATGGACTCCGGAGCGGTGCGAATCGAGACCGCGAGTATCGACCGACCACCGCTCGGGGTCAAGCGAAGCATCACGATCGGCGGCATGTTTTTTACGCAATTCAAGATGGCAGCGGCACATGCTCGGCAGCGGCAAGGCTTAACTAAACCATCGCCTTTCGCTTCTCCGCGACCTTGTCGATCAGCTTCTGGTGCGGCTGGGCAAACTTCGCCAAGCCCTCCTCCATGAGCTGATCTTCCATCTTCTGGATGTCGACCATTTCACGGAATTCGGTGAGCAGCGCCTCGCTGGGCAGTTGCCTGGACTGGGCGGTGTAGGTTTTGTCCATCTCCTCTAGAGCATCGTTCGTGGCGGGGGGGTTGGTCTGAATATCCGAACCCGCGAGAGCGGCGACATAGTAGTCCTTAGGCTGCTCGGGTTTCTTCGTGCCGGTCGAGGCGAAGATCATTTCCTGATTGAGCTTGAGATTTTTACTCGCCCAGAAATCCGCGTTCTCAATACCGATCAGCTTCGCATTGATGATGCCGACCCGGCCCTGCAGGTCATCGCTCAATTCCGGTAATTCGTCATCGGTATAAACATCGACGCGGGATACGAAGATGGAGTAGACGCTCTTGAATTGGTCGAGCTTGCCATATCGCTGGCGACCTTTCCAAATCGCGTCGCGGGCTTCGAGGTATTGGCGTTCGGAGAAGATCAAGGTGACGTTGAGCGTCACGCCATGGGCGGCGAGTTCTTCGAGGGCGGCCAATCCGCCGGGCGTCGCGGGGACTTTAATCATGCGGTTGTCGTGACCTTCGGACCATTTTTTGCCAAGCTCGATATAACGCTTGGCTTTCTCATCCACGCTCATCGTGTTGCCGGGGTCTTCGAGCAATGGGTCGAGCTCAAAGCTGACCCAGCCTGTATTGCCGCCGCTGTTTTTCCAGTCCTCGTGAAACGCTTCCTGAGCTTTGCTGACCAGTTCGTCGGTCATCGCCCAGGTGACCGCTTCATCATCCTCGTGCTTGTCCATCAGCTCAGCGATCTGCTCATCGAATCGGCCGGAATCGATCAGCCCCGCGATGATGATCGGATTTGAGGTTGCCCCGCTGACGCCCTTGGCTTTGTTCTTTGCGACCTCGTCGGGGTCGACGGAGTCCAGCCAAACGGTCGTGCCGGTTTCGATTAGCGATTGCAGGCCTGTGCTCATGTGTGAATACCTGTTCGTTGATGGGTCGGAAGTCCAAGCGATAGTTCATCATACGCGCCAACTCATGGGCGGCAGGTATGCCAATCTAAACAATCGTTTATTTTCCGTTTGGCGGAGTCACCGAAGGTGCGCCTTAGACAAACCGCGAAAAGGAATCTTACGAACTCGCCGTCGCAAACAAAGCCAGCAGTAGAATCAGCGCCACCGCCCAGCCGCCGATCGCGACCCAGAAGATCGGCTGTTCGGTCAGGGGTCGAGTGGTTTTCCGCGGGCCGGCTTCGTCCTCGTCGTAACTGTCCGTCCCGGACGCCAGCCCCGCCAGCGAACCGATGTCGAACGCTTTACGGGCCTGCATCGGCGGCTCGCCGCGCTGGATTGATTCGAGGTCTTCGAGCAAGTCAGCCGACGAGCTGTATCGCTTCTTGCGGTCTTTGGACAGGCATACTTCGATGACTTCGGAAAGCCCGCTGGAGAGCTTGTCGTTGACATGATCCGGCGGGGTCAGCTTCGACTTGAGATGTTTGTGCATTACGGCCGAGGGGTTTTGGCCCTCGAACGGCACTTGGCCGGTCACCATGTGATACATCGTCGCCCCGAGCGAATAGATATCCGTGCGGGCATCAACATCGATCTCGCCGCGGATCTGCTCGGGGCTGATGTAGTAAGGCGTGCCGTACGCTTTGCCAGCCTCGGCCTCGGCGGCTTCACGATCCGACACCGCCCGGGCCAAACCCATGTCCGCGAGCTTGGTTCGGCCGGACTCGGCAATCATGATGTTCTTGGGCTTCACATCCCGGTGGATGAACCCCTGCTTATGGGCATGGTCCAAAGCCCGCGCAGTTTCAATCGCGATCCGCGTCGCGTCCTGTTCGGAGTAGTTGCCCTTTTTGACGATGTCGTCGTAGACCGTCCGCCCCTCGACGTACTCCATGACGAAGTAGTGATACTCGCCGGAGTTGCCCACGTCGTAGGCCTGCACGATGTTGGGGTGGTTCAGCTTGGCCGCGGCTTTACCTTCCGCGTAGAACCGTGCGACGAAGTCTTTGTTGTTTGAAAATTTCTGTGGCAAGACCTTGATCGCCACGAGCCGATCCAGCGAGACTTGTTTGGCAAGGTAGACCGTGGCCATCGCACCGGCACCGAGCCGTTTGAGGATTTGGTAGCCGGGGATTTGTTGGCCGGCTTTTCGTTCGTCTAGTTCCGGCGCGAGTCGGTCGAGCTGTTTCTTAGTAATCAGCCCCTCTTCGACGAGCATTTGGCCGAGGCTTTTCTGATTCGGGTGGCCGCTGCCGGATGAGGAATTGCGCCGCTGGCTCATCAGTCGTTGCACATCGTCGGGCGTAGCTAAGCCACGCTCTACGACAAGGCGACCGATCGTCGAATCGAGATTAATCGAAGAATTTTCCAAAGGCGGCCTGGACACGAAAGTGGCAAGAGAGAACGCTGTTCAATGAAATAAGTGTAACCGCCTCGCCGCGGTACGCCAGCCGGAGATCGTTCAGCCGCCGTCTTTGATAACCCAAGTCGGACCCGGGGGATGGCGAGACTTGCCCGGCGGGGCGACTTCCGCGCGAACCCGGCCTATGATCGCGTCCGAATCGCTATGCTTTGTCGGCAAACACCGGCTCTGAACAGCACCCTGCCTTCCACACTATGTTGCAGCTTGCCCACCACGACCGAGCGATCCAGGCTGAAATCGACCGCCGACTGGTTGCGGTCGAACAGCGGTTCACTGCGGAGTTGGTCAGCGACTTGGATTGCGTCAACCAGCTCACGCAGCACGTTGAGCGATATCGCGGCAAGATGCTTCGACCGACCTTGGTCTTTGCATCGGCGATGGCGGGCTTCCCCGAGAGAGACGACACGACTTTCAACGAGGGCATCGAAACACTCGCGACGGTCTGCGAGATGGTGCACATGGCCACGCTGGTGCACGACGACATCCTTGACGAGGCCGAACTGCGTCGCCGCGGCCGGACCATCAATCAGCTCCAAGGCAACGAGGCCGCCGTCATGCTCGGCGACTATCTCATCAGCCACGCCTATCACCTTTGCAGCTCGCTAGGGGTGCCGGCCGCTTCCAAGTCGGTCGCCGCCGCGACCAATACGGTCTGCGAAGGCGAACTGCTTCAGCTGCATCACCGCAACGACTGGTCGCTGACTGAAACGACCTATTACGAAATCGTCCGCCGTAAAACCGCCAGCCTGTGTGCGACCTGCTGTCATCTTCCTGCTGTACTGGACCAACGCAGCGAGGTCCGCGAAGGCGTCGGCGATGTGCTCTATCAATATGGCGAGCTGCTCGGTACCGCCTTCCAAGTGATCGACGACGTGCTTGATCTCGATGGCGATGCGCGTCAGGTCGGCAAGACGCTTGGCCGGGATCTTGAAAAGGGCAAGCTGACCCTGCCGCTGATCCGCTGGCTGTCGAACCTGTCACCCGCCAGCCGGGCCGAGGCGGAAGCCAAGCTGAACCAAGTCACCGGCCCAGATGCCGTCGATTGGTTGCGTAACCGTCTAGCGGATAGCGACGCTCTGGACTGGTCCCGCCAGCAGGCGAGAAACCTGATCGATCAGGCTCAAAACAGAGTGAGCGAGCAGCTTCCTGAAGGCCCGGCCGTCGGCATGTTGCTCGAAATGGCAGGTGCTGTCATCACTCGCCAAGCGTAAAAATTTGGCTCGATTCAGCTAAGTGAAATTCCTAAGAAATTTTGAGAAAAGCCCTCTAGCGGTTGTTGCAACGGCTATCATTTGTGCAGTTGACATGTAGGTGTCGACGATAAGAAATCATCATCGGTTTACTCCCACCCGTTCACGCGTGCCTGCCGCGATGACAGACAGCCGACCCCGAATCCTTATTTTCGATGGCAAAATTGCCTCGGAGCACCCCATCCGTGAGGTGCTTGGCGACCGCTTTGAGGTGATTCAAGTCAGCTCCATCCCCGAAGCGCTCGAAGACCTGCGGTCCGGTGAGTTTGATGGCGTGTTCACCGACATCGGAGATTTTTTGCCACTCGAACGCGCTTTGGTCGGCGACAAGAGTTCGTTGATTCTCAACACCATTGGCGAGGGCGTTTGCATCGTTGATGCGGACGGCCGACTGAGCTGGTCCAACAGCCGGATGCGCAAGTTCTCGCCTGAAGCGACCGAACACACCAAGCGGATCTGCCGACAGGCGCTGCAGATTTTTAATTCCCAAACCGGCTCGGTTTCCGAGGCGACCAACCGACGATCCAAAAAGTTCACGTTCCAAGTCAAAGAGCTTTACTTCGAAATGATCTGCTCGCCGGTCATCGACGAGGATGGCCGTGTCGTTCAGGTCGTCGCGGTGGTTTGGGACGCCAGCAGCGGCAAACGGCTGCAGACCAAGATCGACGCGATTGACGCTTCGGGTCGTGAACTCGCACGCATCCAAGGCGAAGCCGTCGCCAAGCTCGCGCCCGCCGAACGGCTGAAGCTGCTGCAAGACAAAATCATCAAATACTCCAAAGATTTGATGCACTTCGACCATTTCGCGATCCGTTTGCTGGACAAGCGGAGCAACAAGCTCGAAGTCGTCATCGCCGAGGGCCTGCCGCCAGAAGCTTTGGAGATCGACCTTTACGCCCAACCCGAGGGCAACGGCATTTCAGGGTACGTCGGCGCGACCGGCCGCTCCTACATCTGTCACGACACGGAGAAAGACCCCCGCTACGTCCTGGGTCTCCAGCATTCCAAGAGCTCGCTGACCGTCCCGCTGATGCTGTACGACGAAGTCGTGGGTGTTTACAACATCGAGTCTGAGCAGGTCGGCGCGTTTACGGAAGATGATCGACAGTTTGCGGAAATCTTCGGGCGTTATGTCGCTCTGGCTTTGAACATCCTCGATCTGTTGGTCGTCGAGCGGTACACGACCTCGACTTCCATCACGGACAACGTGGTTCAGGAAATCACGGAGCCGCTCGAAAAAATTATTCACGAGTCCGAGTCGCTAAAAGAGGAATACATCGGCGACGACGCGATGCGGCGGCGGCTGGATCGTATTGCAGACAATGTGAAGTCGATCCGCGAATCGATTCAGAACGTCCAGGCCGGCCCCGCTGCGGTGATCGGCTGCAAGGATGTGCCCAGCGATCGGACCGACCCGCTGCTAGTGGACAAGCGTGTACTGGTCGCCGATGACGAGCCGAACATCCGCAAGACAGTCCGCGATGTGCTGGTCCGCTACGGCTGCCAGGTCACGACCGCAAAAGATGGCTACGAAGCCTGTTCGTTGCTGGAGCAGGAGACATTCGACCTGGTCATCTCCGATATCAAGATGCCGTATCGCAACGGCTACGAGATTTATGCCGCCGCCCAGCGTTGCGTTTCCGATATGCCGGTCGTGTTGATGACCGGCTTCGGCTACGACCCGCACCACTCGATTGTCCGCGCTTCACAAGCGGGGCTTTCCACTGTGCTGTTCAAGCCTTTTAAGGTCGATCAATTCATTGAAGAAGTGCACAACGCCCTGTCGCCCGGCGAGCCTCAAGCTTCTGACACCGTTTGAATTCACTCCGATAGATTTTGCGTGGATTAAGACGTGCTAACGTGTCGCGATGTCACGTACCGCCCGCGATGCAGCAAATCAGGCGATCAGCCAGGCCGCCGCTCGTTTTCCGGAGATCCCGCCCATCGAGCCGGACCTTGTCGGATTAAGCGAGGCGGATGCAAGATTGGCTGATGCGATCACCCGTCTGACGCTTCGGCGATGGCTGACGCTTGAGTTTCTCATCAATCGATTCAGCAAACGGCCGGTCAAGGCCTTGCAGCCCGCGGTTCAGGCGAGTCTGCTGACCGGCACGGCCCAACTGATATTCATGAATCGCCTGCCGGATTACGCCGTAGTCGATCAAGCGATCCGCAGCGTTCGCAAGTCGGGAAACCCGGATGCGACGGGACTGGTCAACGCGGTGCTGCGAAAAATTGCAGAGTTGACGGCCAAGGCTGAGTCGGCTTTTGCACCGGGCCGCGACCTGTTGCCGGACGGCGAGGACGGGGCGGTTCGTCTCAACGCCGCCGTCATGCCCTCGATCGACAATTTGCTGACATATATCTCGGTGGCGACGAGTATCCCGCTGCCGCTGATGCAGGCGTGGTTCAAAGCGTATGGCCGAGAGCAGGCGTGTGAGATTGCATTGCACAGCATCACCCAGCCGGGCGTACTCATCAATGAAGGAGCCACGAGTCGGCTTTACTCGCCTGAAGAAGGCTTGCTCAAGGATGTCCTTGCGGCCCACCCGGACTGGACCGTGCAGGACCCGACCGCGGCTGAGGCGGTGCGGCAGACCGCGTTGCTCAACCCGCAGCGAATCTACGACGCCTGTGCCGGCCGGGGTACGAAATCGAAACAGCTCGCTTTGCTTCACCCCGACGCGACTGTCGTGGCATGGGACCCTAACGATACTCGCCGAGAGGACCTGCAGCGGATCAAAGGCATCCAAGTGCGTCAGCCCGAGTCCGGGGAAAGATTCGACCTTGTCGTGCTGGATGTGCCCTGCAGCAACACCGGCGTGCTGGCACGCCGACCGGCCGCACGTTACCGATACACCCTGAAGAATCTGCGAAGCCTGATTGAGTTGCAGCAACAGATTATCGACCAAGCGATGATCCATCTCGCTGGAGATGGCTATCTGTTGTACTCAACCTGCTCGATCGACCCGTCTGAAAATCAGGAGCAAGCGAAATACATTCAGCAACAGGCCGGCGATCGATTGCAAAAGGTTGTAGAAAATCTAACGCTGCCTGGCGGGTTTGGCCCGACCTCACGCGACGGGGGATATCATGTCCTGTTGAAATCATCGGCCGGTTGAATCGCAGGCCAGGCTGTCAGTACCAGAACTATTGGGATCAGGGCTATGCAGATCGAGATGGAGCTCTCGCGTATTTTGATGAGCGAATCGCAGGATACGCATTATGTCGAGCTCCGCGAGAAGCAGCCGGAGGTCGAAGACGAGCCACGCACGTTTCCGATCGTGATCGGTTTTACCGAAGCGTCGGCGATCGAACGGCGGTTGATGGGCCACGTCCCGCCCCGGCCGCAAACACATGAATTGCTATCCTCCGTGATCGAAAGTCTTGGATATCAGCTCAACCGCGTCGTCATCAATGACCTGTCAGACCACACGTTTTACGCTCGGCTGATGCTTCATTCGTCTAAACACCCGGAAGATGTCCGTGAGATCGATTCACGCCCGTCTGATGCGATCGCGTTGGCGGTCGCGGAGGATGTGCCGATTTTCGTGTCCAGTGAAGTGCTCGATGAAGTCAGCCAGACCGATCAATCTTAAATTCTGCTTGTAAAATTTATCGAATCGTTACTAACTTGAATCAAGTGTTTGTTTGGGTTTCAGTTCCGCTTGGATTCATGAAGATTTTTCCGTTCAACTTCGAGCCGAATCATTAAATAGGACAATTTAAAAATGACAGAGGTCGACTCGCGCATCGCGAAACCGAGGCTGTTGACGTGGCGATCGGTTCTCATCGGTCTTGGCCTTGGGCTATTCGTTTCGATTGCCACGCCGGTGAACAACCAGATCATCGGTACGGGTTTGCTGATCGGCTATCACCTGCCGATCGTGGTTGTGGCGGCGACGTTGGTGTTGGCGGCCATCGTCAATCCGCTACTCAGCCGGGTGAATCGGAGCTCGCTGCTGGGGCCGGGCGAAATTTTGATCATTGCCGCGATTGGCATGGCGGCGTGTAGTTGGCCTTCGCTGAGCTTCTTCCGCAGCTTCGCATCGATCGTCACGATGCCCAGCCAGCAGAAAAATCTGGAAACAAATTGGCAGAACGCTCGGGTGATGTCCTACCTGCCCGGCGGTTCGCCTGAACTGGCGATAGGCCAAGTCCGGGATTGGCAGGCGCTCGGTGCCGGCCTGATCGAAGGACAGCAAGCCAAAGCGGACCGTTCGCTACAGGCGTTCTGGTCGTCGCTGGGCGAGCGTGATCAATTGACCTTGCAATCGCTGGCTGAGGACGGCGGTACAACCTCCGAGCGTCGCGTAGCCCTCGATGCCATCAATTTTGCGATGCAGTTTGAGATTTCCGGAATCGACTATCCGCCATCTGCGACAGATTTGGAAATTCAAAAGACGAATCGACAATGGCTCGTGCAGAGGCTGCCTGAAACCGTGTCGCCGACGCCCAACGGAGGGGGCTGGCTGCTGGAAAACGGTTCCGCATCTCAGGACACGATCGATGCCTTATCGATCGGTGCGGGGTCTTATCTGGATGGGCTTCGCTCGATCTCACTTAAAGCCTGGATGCCGACGATTCTTTTGTGGGGTCTTGTCGCGTTGACACTTGGCGTCGCGGTTTGGGCGTTGGCACTGATCGTGCATCCCCAATGGTCGCGGAGGGAACTCCTGCCCTACCCGATCGTTCAGATATTCACAGACCTGGTCCGTCGTGAAGAAGGGTCTGCCATCCCCACCGTGATGCGGACGAAGATGTTCTGGGTGCCGTTCATCCTTGTGTTTCTTCTTCATCTGGTCAATGGTTTGCATCAATGGTTTCCGGCAGTGCCGAAAATCAGTCTGACAATGCCGTTTATGCCGCTGCTCGAGCTGTTTCCCGCAGCACGCGGCGGCTTCGGAGCCAATCACATTTTCTCGCCCACGCTTTACCTTTCGGTCATCGCAATTGCATACATGCTCCAGTCGCAGGTTTCACTGAGCGTCGGCTTGTCGGGTCCGGCGTTCCTTTTGCTTTACGCAATCATGGCATCGCGTGGTGAGAGTCTGGACTTCGAATACATCGGTGCAGATGACGCCAATCTCTTGAGGTTCGGCGGATATCTGGCCATGTTTATCAGCCTCGTTTTCGCGGGTCGGCATTACTACCGCAAGGTCGCGTTAGCGTCGATCGGTATCCCTCAACGCGAACTTCGAGACGAGGCGGCCTGGGCTGGACGTCTCCTGCTCATATCTTCGGTAGCCGCCGTAGTAATCCTTTGGGTTTTCGGCCTGCCGCCGATCTGGGCGGCCGCGGCGGTGCTGCTGTTTCTCATGGCGTCGCTGGTCATGTCTCGCATCATCGCCGAGACCGGCCTGTTCTATATGCAGATTTATTGGATGCCTGTCGGCGTGTTGACCGCGCTCTTCGGCTTCGAAACGCTTGGCCCGACGACTTACATCGCTTTGGCTTTATTCTCCATCATTTTATTAGGCGACCCGCGGACGCTTTTGCTGCCATTCATGTCCAGTGCGTTGCAGGCTGTGGAAAAAAGCCCTGGCTCGCCGGTCGGCAAAGCCTCGCCCTGGCTGCTGACCATGATCGTGGTGGGATTCCTCGTTGCAGGGATAGCGGTGCTGGGCATTCAATACGGCTACAGCAATAACGCCATCGGAGGTTGGGCCAAAGATACCTTGCCAGCAATGCCTTTCGACTCGATGTCGCGGTATCTCGGGGAAGCCGAGGCATTGGGGACGCTAGAGCCTTCGGTGAATGCATCGTTCACCGAGCGGCTTGCGATGATCCGTTTTGACGGTCAGGTTTGGAGTTGGATGGCGATCGGCTTCGGCTTAGTTTTGCTCACTGCGTTCGCTCGGCTGAAGCTTTCGTGGTGGCCGATTCATCCGGTGCTGTTCCTGATCTGGGGTACATTCCCCTCCGCTCGGATCTGCGTGGCATTTTTGGTGGGTTGGCTGATCCGCCGAGTCGTCGTGAGCGTCGGTGGGGCGGGGGCCTATCGGTCGGGCATGCCGATCGTGATGGGCGTCCTGGTCAGCGAAGTGGCAGTCGCTGCGATGTGGATCATCATCGGTGCGGTTTACTACCTCATGACCGGACTGACGCCGACTAGTTACAAGCCGTATCCCTGATTTACTCTTGGAGCGAGAGTTCCGGCACACCGATGTCGAAACGCTGGGCGGTTTCCCGCTCGTCGATCTCGCCCCCGAACGCTTCGCCGGCGGCAACAAGATAATCGAGTGCCTTTGCCAAGGCTCGGGCGTATCGGCTCTGCTGCGTCGAATGGTCGGCATCGATCGCGTCGTAGGCTTTCTGAACTTCTTCGGACTCGACCGATTCCCCGCGCTGGATCGAGCGGGCCAGCCGGATCAGGTCATCGTCTGACTCATAGAAATGCTTATCCGTCAGATACATTTTGACCTTGGCAGGGTCCCAGGCCTCGGCCAAAGACCGGTATTGCTCAAGCGACTTGGGATACTGCTGCATCCCTTTGAAAAACCTATGCATCCAATCATGCACGTTGTCTGCATCGGGGTTGATCGTGTGCATCGCGATCAAGGCCCGGCGAAGCAGCGTGCGGTAGACCATCTCGTTGGCTTGGGCGGCGTCGGTGTCGGGCAATTTCAAGACCGCTGGGCTAAACAGGTCCTGCGGATCGCCTTGGCCATGGTTGTAGACTTCGCGGAAGACGAAGAGGTCCTGCATAATCTTGGATTCATTGGCGTGCGCACCGTCGGCCGAGGCGATCTGATCTGCCGTCGCATCCTTGCCCGGCCAACATTTGGTGATCGGCTTGGTCAAGCGATCCGCAGCACGGTGGGTCAGCGACCCGAGCATGAAAGCGAGCTTGTCGTCCAGCAACGGGTCGCGGTCGACGGGGTCTTTTGCGTCCTCTTCGCGGGCCCAATGCACAAGCTGGGCGGTCCACTTGTCGGCATACCGCGTGATGCTGCCCATGTGCGCCGACTCGCGGTGCGAATCCATGATGCGGGTCAGACGCTCTGGGACTCGGCCGAGCAGGGGGGCGAGGCGGAAGGTATCGTCACAGATTCCGAGATGGGCGATATGGTCAGACATAGGTTGAACCTAGCGGCATAGCTGGATTTTGTCGAGCAGCTGCGAACCTGGATTCGGATTGAATCATTTTGAAATCGAGAACGTTTTTGCCAGATCAACCTGATAATAAATTCGCATCGCGGGGCGGGCTGAAGCTGGCAGCGGCCTTGGAGAAATTCGATCTATCTGTGCAGGATAAAGTCTGTGCGGACTTGGGATGTTCGACCGGTGGCTTTGTCGATTGCATGATCCAGGCAGGGTCGCGAAAAGTCTTTGCGGTCGATACCGCCTACGGCGAACTCGCCTGGAAACTGCGGCAGGATGAGCGAGTCGTCGTGCTCGAGCGAACCAATGCGTTGCACTTCGATCCGCATGATGAGCAGGGATTTGAGCCTTGCGATCTGGTGACGATTGATCTGGGCTGGACCAAGCAGGACAGAGCGATTCCGACCGCAATGCGGTGGCTGAGCGAGGACGCGGATGCACGAATCATCACGCTGATCAAACCGCATTATGAATCGGGCCAGCACCGATTGACGGATGAGCAGGCAGATGCGGTGACAGCCGAGGTTGTTGAGCATGTACTGCCGACGCTGGGGGTGCGGGTGTTGGACTGGATGCGTTCGCCGATCCGTGGCGGGAAGGGGAAAAATCTCGAGCATCTCGCGCTGCTTGAGCGAGCTGTCGGCAATGAGGCCGGAAGCAACTTGTAACTTGGACTTTCACCTCATGGCCGATATCGCTGAAATTCAACACGCTGCGAAGCTGATCCGCGACGGTGGGCTGGTCGCTTTTCCGACCGAGACGGTTTATGGCCTCGGGGCGGATGCGAGCAACGCGAAGGCGGTGGCGAAGATTTTCGAGTCCAAGCGTCGGCCTCATTTCGACCCACTCATCGTGCATGTGTCGGATGCGTCGGCGGCGTGGCGTTACGCGGTAGAGGTCCCGGATCTCGCGTTCAAACTCGCGGAGCGGTTCTGGCCGGGCCCGCTGACGATTGTGCTGAAAAAAAGCGACGCGATCCCCAGCCTGGTCACGTCCGGGCTGGACACCGTTGGCCTCCGCGTACCGAACCACCCCATCGCGCAGCAACTGTTGCAATTAGCCGATCGGCCGATCGCGGCACCCTCCGCAAACCACTTCGGCAGCACCAGCCCGACCCGAGCGAACCACGTCAAAGTAGATTGCGATCTACTACTCGACGGCGGCCCCTGCACGACCGGCATCGAATCCACCGTCATCGCCATCGGCAACGACAATCAAATCACGCTGCTTCGCCCCGGGGGCACGACCGCAGAGGCCATCGAATCCCTCACCGGACAACCGCTGCGGCAACGCGACCCTTCTAATCGTCAAGCGACGAAAGCCCCGGCGTCGCCCGGCATGATCGATCGGCATTACGCCACCGACACACCGCTGCAATTGCTCGACGCCGACGAACCCATCCCAGTACCCCCGGATTCGGCAAGTTGGGGCTTGATGACGTTTAATGCCGCCGGCGTCAACGAGCGGTACAAGCAAATAAAACACCTCGGACCCGACGGCGACCTCACCGCCGCCGCTGCTCAACTTTTTGAAGCAATGCACAATCTGGACCGCTGCGGACTTGACCGGATCATCGCCCAGCCCGCTCCGATGCTGGGCTTGGGCATCGCAATCAACGACCGCCTCCGCCGGGCCAGCCAGAAAGCCGAGCCCGATCCGACATCATAAATTGCGAACCAATACGGACGCGATGCGTATTGAATCGCAGACCGAAAACTGTCTTGGGATATTTCAGCAGGACTCGACCGCTTTGATTCGCAATCGAAACCGCAACAGCTCAGCCGACTTCGCGCCGCTGAAACAGCGCGATCGCGATGCAGAGCACCACCGCGGTGTAGAGCGAGGCATAGAGCGTGACCAGCCCGATGACCTGCAGCGTGAATTCGCCATCGGCATTGTGCACCAGCGAGTGGCCCTGCGTAATGGCATCGGCCGGCCAGAGAAACTGGAGGTTCGGGGAGATGAGGTACACGGCCTTAGCGGCGTAGAAACTCAGACGCTCGAGCAGGCTGACATCTGCCGAGGCGATCGCGGGCAGGCTGCCGTAGACACCCAGGTCGGTCGGCAGGGTCAGGCGCTGATTGACCCAGCCGCTCAGCGAGTTGCTGATCAGTCCGATCACGAATACGCCACCGCAGATCAGCAGCGTCATGACCTGACCCAGCCGGGTCGATACCGCGATGGCGACGGCGGTCAGAATCAGCACGCCCTCGAAGATCAGGCCCAAGCCGATGCCGACCTGCGTCATCTCGCCGCGGTGGTCGACAAATTCAGTCAGCGGGCTTTGCAGTGTCCATTCTTTTCCCAGCACGAGGATGCCGAGAAACGCGATGGTGCAAGCGACGGCCAAGGCTTTGACGAAGGTCGAAGTAAACACCTTGCCGGCGAGATAGTTGGCCAATGCGGCGTATCCCAACGCCAACAGCGCCCCGCCGAAAAAGAACACGACCACCGGCATGTCGAAATCGTCCGAGGCCGTCGACATCACGCCATGCCTGAAGGTCGCGAGCAGCACAAGACTCAGGATCCAATAAGCCAGGCCGATCGCCGCCGCGACGCCGAGAAATTTTCCGATCACAAACAGCGGCCGAGCCACCGGCTTGCTGACCACCGTCAGCACCGTGCGCTTCTCGATCTCGCTGGACAGCACGCCCGTCGCGCTGAAGGCCGCCAGCAGGATGCCCGCGAGAAACACGGTCGACAGCCCCATGTCCACGAGGATTTTCCGGTCGCCCTCACCTGTCTCCATCGAATACGCTGCGAGCGAAACATTCAAGACCAACGCCAACGCCGCGATCAGCGTCAGCACCGTGAAGATCGGTTGGCGGATCGATTCGGTGAGCGTGTTGTGGGCGATGGTCAGAAGCTGTCGAAGCATAAGTCTGTCTATCATACGGCCCGGCTACCAAGCGGTTCGTTCGCAGGTTAAGATAAGCGGTTCCACTCCCCCCGGTTTCTCGATCCAAGATTTGCAACTCCATGACCAGCGATCAGCAAACCTACCAACGCGGTATCAACACAGCACTACTGGGATTGGCGGTACAGGCCGCCTTCATCCTCGCCCTGGCCGGCCTGGCGCTCTACACCCGGTCCTCGGCTTTGACCGCGGCGACATGGTATGTGCTCGGCGGTCTGCCGATCTGGGCGACACTCTGGATCGTCTACCAGCAGCACAAACGAGAGCGGGTCGAAGCACTCGAGGCTGAGCAACTCGCCCAGGCCGACGCTCAGACCGCTGCGATCTTTGAAGAAGCCGGCCATCAACTGGCGACCGCCCGCCGAGGATTGGACCGACTGTATAAGTGGGGCCTGCCGCTGGTGTCGATTGGCATCGCGGTGTATCTCATCGCGCTGGGCAGCGTGCTTTTCTTTCAGTCTTACAACCGCATCAGCCGGGTCGAGGATGAGCCAGCCAACTATGACAACCTTTTCGCCGCTGCTGCGCCGCAGCCGGATGCGAATGCCTGGGTGCTGATCGGGCTCTGTCTGCTTTTGGCGTTCATCGGTTTCCTGACGGCGAGGTACATCGCGGGCATGACGCTCGTGCCTGCTTGGCAGATGCTGCGGGCTGGGGCGGCCTATCTCATCGGCAACGTCGTCGTTGTGATCCTTTTGCTGGTCGCTGCAGCCTTCGATGCGGGCGACACGCTATGGCCGTTCGCCACGCTGAGCCTGTTGATCCCAGCACTCATGGTCCTGCTGGGCATCGAAACCGCGATCGCGCTATTGCTTGGCGTATATCGCCCCCGCAAGGCGGATGAGGTCGTTAGGCCGGCGTTTGACTCCCGGCTGCTGGGCTGGCTGACCCGCCCCGAGTCGCTGGGCAAGATCGTCTCCGAAACACTGAATTATCAATTCGGCTTTGAGATCACACGATCGTGGTTCTATGTACTCTTGGCCAAAGCGCTCGCGCCGCTGATTGCGATCGGTTTTCTCTTGCTGCTCGTGATGACATGCATTGTGATCGTCTCGCCCTATCAGCAGGCGGTCGTAACCCGCAGTGGCGAACTGACGCGGATCGCCGAACCGGGGCTGAGCTTCAAGTGGCCCTGGCCGATTGGCAAGGTTGAGAAGTACACCGTTGGCCGAACCGAGCAATTGGTCATTGGCACCTATGCCGAATCGCAGCGCATTGAAGGTAAGGCCACGCTCTGGACTAATGAACACGTTACAGGCGAGATGACCTACCTCGTCACCGCCCCGGTGCAGATCAACGACCCAGGCTTTCGTCAACAGCTTGATGAGCAGACCGCTGAGGACGATCCAGAGACCGGCCAACCCTCCGCCACGCTCGGCACCCGATCGAGCCTCGGCGGACTCATCGCCCTCGAATGTGTGGTCAGCTATCAGATCGGCGACCTCGAAACATTTGTGAGTCAGAGCGGTGCCCAGCGTCCTCGCGTGATGCTTGAAGCCTTGGCCGAGCAAACGCTCAACGCCGTTGTCGCCAGCCGATCGGTCGACGATCTGCTCGGCCCGGGTCGGATCGAAGTCGGCGAACAATTGCTCGCAGAGCTGCAGGAAGTCGCCGAGCCAATCGGCTTCAAAATCACCAATGTCCTGCTCTACGACATCCACCCGCCCAACGAAGGCGAAGTCGCGACGGCTTACCTGCAACAGGTCGATGCATTACAAACTCAGAAAACCGCGGTTGAAAACGCACGAAAGGATGCGGTCGCGACGCTGTCCGCCGCCGCTGGCTCGCAGGCCGAGGCGTTGCGGATCGCCGAGCGGATCGAAGCGACGTCCGACCCCCGCAGCCCCGAAGAGGTCCGCGAGATACAACGGTTGATCGACGAGGCCGGCGGACAGGCCGCTCAACGCCTCGCCCAGGCCCGCGAGCAGCGTTGGCGGATCGCACTCAACGAAAGAGCCGAGGGCACCCGTTTCGCTTTCGAGCTTGCCGCGTTCAATAAAGCCCCGCAGTATTTTATGGCCCGTTACTACCTCGACATGATTGCCGAGGTGTGGCCGCAAGCCAGCCGCCGTGTCATCTCGACGGTGCGGACCGACACGCCGGGCATCATCCGTTTGAATCTTGAAGATGAAACTTCCGCCGGGGCTGTCTTCCGCGACTGATCCGCCATCCTATTTTCTATCTATGCGTAATCTTACCACCATCATCGTCGGCATCATCATTCTGCTGGTGCTTGTCTGCTACATGATCTTTTTCCAGGTCAGCTACGACGAAAACGCCGTCGTCACGACTTGGGAAAACGCCGATCCACCGGTCTATAACGAAGCCGGCGAGCTGACCGACCCCGGCAGCCTGATCACCGAGCCGGGCGTCCGCCTGCGTGCTCCCTGGCCAATCCAGAAGGTCTATCACTTCTCGACAAAGATCCAGCTGCTCGAACAGGAGTTCGCCCAGTTCCAGACCGCCGACCAATTCTCCGTGATTGTTCGGGCGTTCGCGACCTGGCGGATTTCCGATCCGTACCGCTTTTATGTCGCTCACACCACGACCGATCAGGCCGAGGACAAGCTTTCGAAACAGATGCAGGACCTGCTGGGCATTATCTCCAACTACAACTTTGATCAACTCGTAAACGTCGACCCGAATCGGTTGGCACTGGATGAGATCGAAGAGGAATGGACCCGCCGGTTGCAGTCCGAGATGCAGCGGCTGAACTACGGCATCGAGATCGAGCAGGTCGGTATCCGCCGATTGATATTGCCGGAATCAACCACCGAAAAAGTTTTCGAGCGGATGCGGACCACGCGGGAATTGCTCGCCTCGATCGCTGAGCAGGAAGGCGAAAACCGCGGCACCGCGATCCGTGCCGATGCCGAGCGGATCAAGGAACAAATCCTCGCGTTTGCGGAGAACGAGGCGAACAACATCTTGGCGGAGGCCAAGAAATCCCAAGCCGAGCAGTTCGATCTGTTCAACGCCAACCCTGAGCTAGCGATCTTCCTGCGGAAGGTCGACACGCTGCGGCAGACCCTGCCCGGCTCGACGCTGGTGCTCGACGCGGCCGAGCTCGAATTCCTCGATCTGCTCCGCGCCCAGTCGGAAAATAGCGAGCAGCCCGCTCCAAGTCAGCAGGAGAGCCAGCCTTGACTGACGATGCCAACAAGCCGATCGACCCGGCTGAGTTGCCTCAGTCGACACCCGGGAAGCAGCCCGTGGACGACCCCGCATTGGCGATCGATCCGGCCGAGCAGTCGCTATCCGATGCGCTGCAAGTAAGCTTCACGCTGCTGAAGATCGTCATGATCGTGATGGTATTCGTCTACATCTTCTCGGGCACGTACCAAGTCCCCGAGCAGGAGGCGGCGGTCGTCACACGGTTCGGCCAAATCGTCGGCGAGGGCGACGACCGCGTGAAAGAGTCCGGCTGGTACCTGGGCTTCCCGTTCCCGATCGACAACGTCATCCATGTGCCGATCAACGAGCGGACGGTCGAGCTGTCCAAGGCATTTGTCTATGAGACGACCGAGGCGGACGCGGCCCTGACCGCCGACGAACGTCAAGGCGGCCCGTTGAATCCGGAGCGGGATGGCTCACTCATCACCGGCGACGCTAATATCGTGCACGCCCGCTTCAGCGCGACCTATGCGGTCTCCGACCCGGCCGCGTTTATCACGAACGTGAAGGACATGGATCAGGCGGATGCGCTGGTGCGTGGCGTCGTGGAGCAGGCGATTGTCCACGCGGTTGCTTCGGTGACGGCAGACGATTTTATCGCCGGCCGATACAACGGCGACACCGCGCAGGCCAAGGCCCAGGCTGAACTCGACCAGCTTGATTCAGGCTTGTCGATCAATAACCTGAGCATCGATCAGCCCCAGATGCCGCTGTCCGTTCGTCAAGCTTATGGCTTAGTGTCCGCCGCCGACGCGACCCGCAGCACCGCGATCAACGAAGCCCAGAAAGAACGCAACCGCCTGCTCGGCGAGGCGGCTGGCAAAGCGGCGCTGCCGACCAACAATCGCGTCGGTCCTTTGGTTGAGTTGATTAAGGAGTATGAACTCGCCACCGCCACGGATGACGATGAGCGTCTGCAACAACTCGATGAACGGCTCAGCGAGGCGTTTCGTCAATTAGAAGTTCAGCGCGACGGCGAAACTTTCGACATCAGCGGTGATGCAGCCCGCATCGTCAATCAGGCGCTCATCGAAAAAACGCAGATTGTCGAGCGTATTAAGTCCGAAGCTAACACGGTGCAGGAACTTTCCGAGTCGTACAACCGCGACCCGGCCTTGTTCCGTGACCTGATGTGGCAGACCGCTGCCCGCGATATTTTCCAGGATGACAGCGATATCGAACGCTGGTACCTCATGCCCGGCAGCCAACTCTACCTGGAAATGAATCGCGACCCGGAAATCTCCCGGCAGCGTGAAGAACGACGACTCGAAGCAGCGCGAGAAGCGGCCCGAGAAGAGCAGCAGTAAACCGACATTCGCAATTCGCGTTGACTACCCTTTCATATGGCGATTGAAACCCAGACATCTCCAGCCATCGAACCCTCTCGCGTCAGTCAGGACGCGATCATTCGCTGCGCGAAACTGAGCAAGGTGTTTAAGGATTTCTGGATGCGTGACCGCGTCACCGCGGTGAACGCGATCGATTTGGATATCCGACGCGGCGAAGTGTTCGGCCTGCTCGGCCCGAACGGCTCGGGCAAGTCCACCACGATCAAGATGATCCTCGGGCTGTTGCATCCGACCTCCGG
>CAZFZS010000004.1:87400-163565 GCA_964523485.1 uncultured Phycisphaeraceae bacterium
GGCGTCGTGTCCGTATTCGGCAAGCCACCGCGGGATGTCTCGATCAAACGCGAGATCGGCTACCTGCCCGAAGAGTCGTATCTCTACCGCTTTCTCAATGCCCGCGAGACGCTGGAGTATTACGGCAAGTTGTTCCACCAGGACCGACGCAAGCGCAACAGCCGGATCGACATGCTGCTGGAGATGGTCGGTTTGGACAAGGTGCAGCGTCGGCCGGTCGGCGAATACTCCAAAGGTATGCAGCGACGGATCGGCCTGGCTCAGGCATTGATTAACGATCCAAAATTGCTGATCAACGACCCGGAACTGCTCATCCTCGACGAGCCGACGACCGGGCTGGACCCGATCGGCACCCGCCAGATCAAGGACCTGATCCTTAAGCTCCGCGAGGCGGGCAAAACGGTTCTGCTCTGCTCGCACCTTCTAGCGGATGTGGAGGATGTCACCGACCGCGCAGCCATCATGTTCGGCGGCAAGGTCCGTCGGGCCGGCACGATCGAGGAACTTTTGGCCAATCACGATGAATTAACCATCACGACTTCCGCGGTCGGCCGCATAAGCGACGAGGAACTGATTCAACTGCTCGAGTCCCGCGGGATCGATGATGTGCGTGTCCAGCGGTCCCGGCAGAAGCTCGAATCACTATTTCTTGAGATCGTCCACCAAGCCCAGAGCGAAGGCCTAGCGACGGCTGGTGCGGGCAACGCCGGTGGCGTCGCAGCGTTTTTGACCCAGCGGGATCAGGACGCGGGCACGCTTGATTCGGCGGCGGCTTCCGAAGGCTCGGTTTTGGACAGCCTGGTTCAAACTGAGTCTTCGCCGACCCCTACTCAGAAGATGAAAGAATCGAGCGAAGGCAACGTCGAACAAGCTGAACAATCCGCCCCCGTCCCAGATCCGGTTAAACCCGCCGCCCACGCCGACCGCGATGTTCTCGCTGACCTGTCCGGCCAAGCCCCTGCGACCAAGCCGAGCCAAACCTCGACCACATCGGCAACACCAACCCCGCAACCCGATCCGCCATCACCCTCCAAGCCCGCCCAGGCGGACCGCAGCGTACTGGATGATCTGCTGAATAACGATGGCAAAGGTTAATTAATCACGGTTTGAGATTTTTTCATTGAGCAAGATCCCTTTCATCCCGTGGCTTGTTGGGCTGATCGTGCTGGTCGGCGGGGCTGCTGGGCTGAGCTATTTCGTATCGGCCTCGGGCTCGATGGATGTCGCCCGTTGGATTGCCTTGATCGGCGTCGTGTTAGCCTCCGCCTGGATCACCCTCGCGCTCTGGCGATGGCGAGAGGCGACCTGGGTCGTCAAAATTTCCCGCCTGGTCATCACTACACTTATTGCTGCGGCGCTCTACTTTCTTGCCGGTGCTTTGGATTTCGTCACTGCTCAGATCATCATTCTTGGCATCTGGGCCATGGCGGTCGGCTTCATGGTGGGCATGGAATTGCTCCGATTGCTGCTCTCGCCGGGTACGGCCTTACTCGGCGTCGCCCGCACCGTGCTGGATGAAGCCATCCGGATGCGGCTGGCCCTGATCTTTGTGGTCATGGTGATTCTCCTCGTTCCGCTGCTGCCGTTTATGCTCGGCGGCGAAACCCGCCTGCAGTACCGCATCGAATCATTCCTGACCTATGCCCTGACGGTCGTGTCGACGCTGTTGAGCTTCATGACCATCCTGCTTGCGGTGCGGACCGTGTCGAGCGAGATGACCGAACGGCAGGCGTATCTGACGCTGACCAAGCCGATCGGCCGTGTGCAATACCTCGTCGGCAAATGGCTGGGCATCATGTCGCTGAACCTCGTGCTGCTGGGGGTCTCGGCAGTCGGCATTTACGCCTTCGTGCAGGTGCTCGAACGCCAGCCTGCAATGGACCGGCTTGATGCCGCGGCGGTGCAGGAACAGGTCGTCACCGCCCGCGCTTCAACTTCGCCGACCGCCGTCGATCCGGAGGGATTGGCGTCGATGTATCGCGCCCGGCTACGCGAACTGCGGCAGCGTGAACCCGAGACGTTCGGCCGACCGGATGATCCTTTGGATACGGTCGCCGCTGAACAACAGCAGCAGGTGTACGGCCAAGTGCTGCGGGATTGGCTGACCATCCGCGAAGGCGACAGCCAGACCTATCGCTTTGCAGGTCTCGAAGCGGCGAAGGACGTTGCCCCGACCGTTCAGTTGCGATTGAAACCCAAGGCGGCCGGCAGCACGGACGATGAGCGGCTGCAGCTTGGATTGCGCGTCAACGGCCGGCCCTATCCGCCGCTGCCCCGCATCCGCGACAATACTTTTCACACGCTATACATCCCCACCGAAGCGATCAATGAGGACGGCCATCTTGACATCACGGTCACGAATGGCGGCGGCGATGCCCCGGATCAGCCGACGGTCAGCTTCAACCCCACGGACGGTATGGAGTTGTTCTACCGCGTCGGCGGCTTCGCAGGCAATCTCATCAAAGGCACGCTGATGCTCTGGGTTCGGTTGAGTTTCCTGGCGATGGTCGGATTGGGTGCCGCGACATTCCTGGGCTTCCCGGTTGCTTGCCTGCTCAGTTTTCTGATCTATTTCAGCGCGGTCGGTAGCGGCTACATCGGCGAGAGTTTGTCGAGTTACGCCTCCCTGCCAAAAAACCATGTGCCGGGCTGGGACAGCATCTGGCTGGTCGTGGGCAAGTTCCGCGATGACCTCGTGGCGGGCGAATTCTGGGATGCTTTCAAACTCATCGTCCGCCTCGTCGGCGAGATGTTTACAGCGATTATTCCGTCGTTCGGCGAATACAGCCCGACCGAGCGCGTCGCCTACGGCCGGGTCGTGACTTGGTCGGACCTCGGCTGGGCGACCCTGAAAATCGGCATCATCTGGACTGGCATCATCGGCGCTATTGCCGCGGCGATTTTCAGCAAACGCGAAATCGCACGGGTGACTGTTTAATCAGCCGCAGATGAACGTAAATGAACGCTGATTTAAAGCAATATTTATAAAACAGTACTAGAGAAAATATGACGAACCCGTTTATACACATAGATTGTAATCCGCGTTCATCCGTGTTTATCTGCGGCTAATTCCACCATGCAAAAAGACCGCTTTATCCAATTCGCCGCTGTCGTCATCGCCATGGTGGCGTTGGCGGGTTCGACGCTGCTGGTCGGGCGGATCAATGAGCAGCGGCGGGATTTGCAGCTGGGCTTTGATGTCGAGATCGGCGATCAGGTACCGCCGGCCATCACACTTGCTGCACAACTCGGCAGTTTCCGCGGCATTGCGACCAACATGCTCTGGTACCGCGCAGAGATGATGAAGCGTGATGGCAAGTTTGCCGAGGCCAACACCCTCGCTAACTGGATCACGATCCTCCAGCCGCGCTACCCCCAGGTCTGGAGCTTCCAGGCCTGGAACATGGCCTACAACATCTCGGTCGAAACCTACACCCCCGAAGAGCGCTGGGATTGGGTGAAAAAAGGCATCGAATTGCTGCGGCAGCAGGGCATCCCGTACAACCCCAATGCGGTTCGGCTGTACCGTGAGCTCGGCTGGATCTTCTTTCATAAGGTCGGCCAATTCACCGACGATGTGAACTGGTACTACAAAGCGCAGATCGCGGAAGAGTGGGAAGAGGTGCTCGGGGCGGCGGCGGAGTCACGCGATCCGGATGAGTTGACGGCATTGTTTGCCCCGATTGCCGAGATGGCCAATGCGTATTTCACGGCCGACAAGCCGGCGGTGCAGGTGGTTGGTACTTTAAAGAATTTAGCTGATCGCGATATCGTGCCGGGGCTCGCTGAGCGATACGAACGTCTGGCTGAATTGTCGGTCGTGCCGCTGCGTGACCGACTCGAAGACCTGCGTGAAGAACTGGAAGACGGCACCGCCGGCGTCGCTCAACTCGATCAGTTGATTGCGATGATCGATGACCAACTGCAGCGATCCGAGCGCGACCCGGTGGCTGCATTCCGCGAAGATTTTCCGGAAGCGGCACCGGTCATCGATCGGTTGCGGTCGATGGATATGGCGTTGGATGTCGAGACGCTGCGAGCCATCGGGCGTTGTTTGATGTTCCTTCGGCTGCGCTCGGTGCAGGTCGTTGCAGAGATGCCGCCGGAATTTATTGGGCAACAGGCGGCGAAGGTTCTGCCGATGGTTATTGAGACGCTCAACAGCGGTGATGAATCGCTAAGGCGTGGCTTGATTCAAACCGTCGCTTTCCTGCGTGCCCGGGTGCTGATCGAGCATTACCACATGGACCCGATCGTCATGATCGAGTACATGGATCGCTACGGCCCGCTCGATTGGCGTCACCCCGCCGCCCATAGCCTGTATTGGTCGCAACTGGGCGTCGACAAATATTTTGATTTGCGCGATACGACCAAGACCGACCTGCTCAACACCAAGCGGCAGGTGATCCATTCGCTGCAGCTACTTACCGACAGCGGAACCGTCGCGTTCGATCCGTTTGCGCCGCCTTATACCCGTGTTGATCTGCTGCCGAACCCCGAGTTTATTGATGGCTACCTGCTGGCGGTCGATGAATCCAAGGAAGGGGCGGACGCGGAAGAGTACGGCCGAATCCGTGCGGATGCATTCAATCAGGGCGAAGAAAACTTCCTGCAGAAGGCGGTGATGTTCAGTTGGTTGTACGGCGATCAAGCCGACGCTGAGCGGTATTTCAACATGCTGCGTGAGGACTATGGCGGCGACAAGGGGCAGGCCTCGATCAGCGCGGACTACAACCTGTCGCTCGGCGATTTCGTCGCGTCACTGATTGTGGACGACAACGTCGGCCGAGTAGGCATGCAGGCGGCGATCAACTCGCGGATCGAGTTGGCGTTTTCCAAAGGATTGGCTTTCCGCCGTTTCCAGGTCTTCGATCGCAATCTTCAGGTCGCTCGTGCGGTCCATGAACAGTACCAGCAGGAGTATGGCTTCGAGACCGGCCTCGATGTCAAACAGCGGATGGGACTGCCGCCGTTTCCGGACATGGTCTACAACGGGTTTACGCAATTCATGACTAACGCAAGCATTCCGCTGCTTACACGTATCAAGGCTTATCAGAACGCTTATGCGTTGGGCGGCCAGATGCCGTTGGCGGCTGCGACTTACGACCGATTTGCCGAGCGGGTACGAGAAGAAGCGGTTGCCGCGGGCTATGACCCGGATGTCGCGCTGCCGCGTCCGATTCAGCCCGAGCAGAATCAGCGGCGAGGCCCGGTGCCACTCGAGCCGCAGCAGCCCAGCACAATCCAGCGGCAGTAAAAGTTTGGGGTGGCGTGGTCTGGCGTACTTTGACGCCAAGCCACAACGAGTCAAACCAGACATGGCCTGCTCGAAGCAGCAGACCATGCCACCCAACCTGAATTCATACCCGAAGTCTTACCGTCGGCGTCGCTTGCCGAATTTTTTCTTCTGTGGTTTGGTTGAACCTTTGTTACGGCCGAAACCCCCTCGGCCGGCCATCGCCGCGGCCATGTCGGGTGACGCCATACCCTTCATCGCGCTGAGCTTCTGCATGGCCCCCATCCCCGCCATCTGCTGACTCATCGAGCTGACCATGTCGAAGCCTTTGACCAGTTGACTCACATCTTTCTGATCCGTGCCCGAACCTTTTGAAATGCGGCGGCGTCTAGAATTGTTCAGGAGTTTGACATCCTTGCGTTCCGGGCCAGTCATGGATTTGATAATGGCTTCGGTCCGGTCGATCTGCTTGTCATCAAGGTCGAGGTCCTTGATCTGTTTGCCGATGCCAGGCAGCATGCCCAGCAGCGACTTCATGGAGCCCATGCGACGCATCTGCTTGAGCTGCTTGAGAAAGTCATCCATGGTCAGCTGACCCTTGGCCATCTTCTCTTGCAAGGCCATCGCCTCTTCTTCGCTGACCTGCTCCTGGGCTTTCTCGACCAGCGAGACGATGTCGCCCATGCCGAGGATGCGGTTGGCCATGCGGTCGGCGTGAAACGGTTCGAGCGCGTCGAGCTTTTCGCCCGTGCCGATGAAACGGATGGGTTTACCGGTAATTTGCTTGACGGAGAGGGCGGCACCGCCGCGCGTGTCTGAGTCAAACTTGGTGAGGATCACCCCGTCAAGCTCAAGCTGTTCGTTAAACGCTTTGGCGGAGTTGACCGCGTCCTGGCCGGTCATTGCATCTATGACCAGAAACACTTGGTGCGGCGTCACTGCGGCGTTGACGCGGCGGAGCTCGCCCATCAGTTCGTCGTTAATATGCAGTCGGCCGGCGGTGTCGAGGATCAGTACATCGACGTTTTGGGCCTTGGCTTGCTTCAACGCATTGCGGCAGACATCGACCGCGGCCCCGACGGCTTTGCCGTATTCCGCGACCTTGCCGGGCTCGCCGTGGAACAGTACCTGCCCGTTGCCGTCGACAGTGCTCTGCACCTGGTCGGCGAGCACCTGCAGTTGCGTGACCGCCGCGGGCCGCTGCAGGTCGGCAGCGCAGAGCATGACCCGCTTGCCTTTCTTTTTGAGAAAAGCCGCGAGCTTGCCGCAGGTCGTGGTTTTGCCCGAGCCTTGGAGGCCGGACATCATAATCACGGTCGGGCCGGGCTCGACGAACATGATGCCGCCGGCCGGTCCCGAGTCTTCTGAAGGTGGATCGGACGGCGAAGCGTCCTTCGCCGGTTGTCCGCCGAGCAGGGTGACCAGTTCGTCGTGGACGATCTTGATCATCTGCTGGCCTGGCTTGAGCGAGTCGAGCACTTGCGTGCCGACGGCTTTTTCCACGACACGGTCGCAGAACGACTCAGCCACCTCGTAGTGGACATCCGCCTCCAACAGCGCTTCGCGGACCTCATCCATCGCCTCGCGGACGTTGGCTTCGGAGATCTTGCCACGCCCGCTGAGCTTGCGCAGCGCGCCTTCAAATTTATCGGAGAGATTTTCCAGCATGGGACCAGCAAGCTATAAAGGATTGCGGGCCGGGCTCTGACCGGAGCAACGCTAGTCTAGCAGACGAAGCGGCTTGACCTACCACTTCAAGAACTAACCCCGGAAGTCACCCGGCAAATCTGTTTGCGGTACGCTGCTGCAATGTCGGACGCATCGATTCACACCGCGAAATCCGTCGAAAAGCTGCAGCCACGCCGGCGGCTGGGGGACATGGTACGGATGATTGCTCAGGTGACGGATCGACCGACCGATGAGGTCGAGGTTCGCCTACTTAAAGAAAAAGCGAAGCCCGGCTCGGCGGTGTCGGAGGCCTTCGCCAAAAGCGATGCGACGCCACATGTTTACGACGAGGCGATGGAGCGGTTCTATGAGCAGACCGATGCGTTTTTGTATGAGCTCGCGGTATGGAACATGAGTCGGCTCAAGCGGGGCATGGCTCACGACATGACGCGGTGGATTCAGAAACACATTCAGCAACCGCACGGACGACCGCCTCGGGTTTTGAGCCTGGGCGATGGCATGGGTTTCGATACGATACTGATGGCGGGCAACGGTTTCGACACGACCTATTTCGAGGTGCCCGGCTACACCGCAGAATTTGCCCGGCTGAATTTCGCGAATCAGCCACACGATCTCAACTTTCTCACCGACCCTTCAAAGATTAAGTCGGAACATTATGACGTGGTGATCTGTCTGGATGTGCTGGAACACGTGCCGGATCCGCCGGCGTTTGTGAAGATGCTCACCGGCTACCTGGCTCCGGGCGGTGTGCTGTTTACACATGCGCCGTTTTATATGATTCACTGGGCGTACCCGACGCATGTCCGGGATAGCCGACGTTTCAGTGGCAGCCTTAAGCCGTATACCGATGCAGGGTTGAATCTAATTGATGGGGCGATGATGTGGAACCCGCTGGTCTTACAGAAGCCGGGCGGCCGGGCGATTCGGCCGAGCCCGCTTGGCGTCGCGATGACCCGACTTGGACAACCCGGGCTTACGCTGGGACGTTGGACGACTGTACCGTTCGCGATCATCCACCGCGGCAAGAAGCTGTGGCAGAGTTGGTACAAGGAGTAATAACCGGAGCGATGCACCGTATCTTGCTGCACCCTACGGCACAGCTGGCTGAAAAATCAGCAATATCATCTCGTCAATCAAGAGGCCTGACGCAGCTCGGCCAGCGCATTCGCGGCACTGAACGCGGGCAGGGCTTCGGCTCCCTGATCCATCAGCACCAGCGTGTCCTGATCATCATCGGCCTCGAAAGCCGAGGGGCGAACCGAGTGGTGCAGGACGATCGGCTCGCAAGGCGTCAAAAAGACGGACCCGGGTTCGCCGATGGCGGTGATGGTGAGACTTCGTTCTTCGATCTGGGGCATAGCAAATCCTCCGTGAAGGGCCGGGGCAGGGCAATGCCCCGATAATCGGCCGATTCTGGTTCAACAGGCCACAATTTTCTTGTGGTTCGAACAATTCGCGGCAGGCAGTCGGCCATGACGCAACACCGCGGTCCATTCAAGAAGATGCTAGGCAGCATCAATCCGCATTTATTCAGTGCGGATTGGTTTTTGGTAAAAATTCAGCGTCATCGAGCCGTAGGTAAAGCTCGCGGGGCCGTCTAGATTATCCACCTCGCCCAGATTCAGGCCCTTGGGCGTCCGGACCACGCCAACGCCGCCGTCCTCAAAACTCGGCCCCAGGTTTTCGACCAGCGTCAGGACCTGCTGCGGATCGGCCTCGGCCACTGGATAAGGCGGATCGATGAACGCGAGTGCGATGGATTCGGGGGCAAGGCCGGCCTGCCAAACCGGGGAGAACACGCTGGCCTGCCGGGCCTGGTAGGCGGTCTTCTCAAGCTGAAGCTGCTCAAGATTTTTCTTCAGGGTCTCGATCGCCTGCCGATCCTGATCGACGAAAGTGCAGTGGGTTGCACCGCGTGAGAGCGCTTCGATCCCCATCGAGCCCGTGCCACAGAACAGGTCGAGCACCCGGCCTTCGCCCAGTACGCCGAGGCTTTGCAGGCGGTTGAACAGCGACTCCTTGACGCGGTCGGTGATTGGCCGGGTGGTCGTGGCGTCGGCAGGCCCGAGCAGGCGGCGTCCGCGGAATTGGCCGGCGATGATTCTCATGAAGATGTCACTTGTTGCTGAAAACCTCTGGTATGGATCAGGCTACAGCATACGAACCTCAACGTCGCCCGCATCCAGCTATATTGCCATCATGGCCAAACGTAAAAAATCCGATAAGCCCAACCTCGCTGATCAAGCGGACAAATACGACTGCTATCAACAATCGGTGCAGGAGCCGGAGCACGAGATCGATTTCTTCGATCAGGCGTTCAACGATGCGTTTAACCGCAAGCCCCGCACGCTGCGCGAAGACTTCTGCGGCACGTTCGCGGTGTGCTGCGAGTTTGTGAAATCAAAAAAGTACCGTCACGCTTTGGGCGTCGATCTCGACCCCGAGCCTTTGGACTGGGGACGTGCGAACAACCTCTCGAAGCTCAGCGATGCTCAGCAAAAACGTGTCCACCTCAAACAGCAGGATGTCCGCACCGATGACGGCTCGGGCGTCGATATTCTCGCCGCCCAGAACTTTTCGTTCTGGATTTTCAAGACCCGGCAGGAAGTGATTGACTATTTCAAAATTGCTTACGCCAACCTCGGCCAAGAGGGCCTTCTGGTCATGGATATGATGGGCGGCGGCGAATGTTACGAGGAAGGCTTGAAAGACAAGCGGGTGATTAAGGAGGGCAAGAAAGGCTTCAACTATATCTGGGAGCAGGACAGCTTTAATCCCGTCAACCATGACGCGACCTTTCACATCTCGTTTCATTTCGCGGATAAGAGCAAGCTCAAGCGATGCTTTACTTACGACTGGCGGTTCTGGACGATCGCAGAGGTCCGCGAAATGTTGGCCGAGGCGGGATTTGCCAGCAGCAAGGTCTACTGGGAAGTCTGCACCGACGACGGCGAAGAAACCGGCGACTGGGAAGCCGTCGAGTCTGCACCGAGCGATCCGAGCTGGGTTTGCTATGTGGTGGGAATCAAGCAATGAATTGCTATCTGACGTGGATCGATGGCCGGGTTAAACTTCTTGCCCCATGAGCAAGCTTCAAGGCCCTAAGGGCACACGCGATTTCTACCCGCAGGAGATGGCCTGGCAGCAGCATCTGCTCGATGCCTGGCGGCGAGTGTCGATCCGCAACGGCTTCGAGCAGGTCGATGGGCCAATCTTCGAGTCGCTGGACCTCTACAAAATAAAATCCGGTGAAGGCATCGTCAGTGAGCTATTTAGTTTTCGTCGGACCGGCGGCAAAACGGACTACGCGATCCGCCCGGAGTTCACGCCGACCTTGGCCAGAATGGTGGCCGCGCAGGCGAACAGTCTGCCCAAGCCGATCAAGTGGTTTTGCACCCCGAACTTTTGCAGGGCCGAGCGGCCCCAGCGCGGCCGACTCCGCGAGTTCTGGCAGTGGAACGTCGACATGCTCGGGCTTGACAGCCCGGCCGCGGATGCTGAGGTCATCTTCACTCTGATCGACTTGCTGCAGGAACTCGGGCTGACCGGGGACCAGGTCAAGGTGAAGATCAGTCATCGCGATGTGGTCGGCCAAATCCTTGAGAAGCTCGGCGTGGCCGACGACAAACTTTCGGATGCGTTTGACCTGCTCGATGCCCGCGACAAACTGCCGACGGAGATATTTACGCAGCAGGCGGGGGAATTAGGGTTGGATGCTGCCAGTGTCGAGCGGTTCGAGCAGATGTGCCGTCGGCGATACCCAGCCGGCGATCTCGATCACCTTGCACGAAGCTTAGCCCAGGACGAGCCCCCGGCCGACCTCAAGGCGTTGGACGACCAGCTTTCGGCGTTCGGCATCGCCGAGTGGTGCGAGTATGACCTGGGTATCGTCCGCGGCTTGGCTTATTACACCGGGACCGTCTTCGAGGTCCACGAGACGACAGGCGTCGAACGCGCCATCGCTGGCGGCGGCCGCTACGACAAACTCATCGAACTGTTCAACGGCCCATCCACCCCGGCGGTCGGCTTCGGCATGGGGGACGTGGTGCTGACCAATGTGCTGCGCGACAAAGGGCTCGTGCCAAAAGATGCAAGAGCCCAGCCGGATGTGTTTGCGATTGCGACGACTAACCAGGGCAGCGAGCAGATCGCTGCGGCTGTGGCCATACTGCGACGAGCAGGTCGGCATGTCCGCCGAAGCTACAAAACCACTCGCAATGTCGGCCGACTGATGAAAGAGGCCTCGGCGAGTGGTGCCAAGCTCGTATTGATCTTCGGGGACGAGATTGAGTTGAAACAGCTTGAAAGCGGGCAGGCCGAGAAGGTTTCGCTTGATCGGCTGATGAGTAAGGTCGACGACTCGCTGGCATAGCGAAGGGCACCTTCGGTGCTTCCGCTAAACGCTGGTGGGAATGCTTACGCTGCGATCTGATTTCGGCCTTCGCGCTTCGCTGTGTACAGCCGTTCGTCGGCACGACCAATCACCTCGGACCACGATCCCATATCCGGGCCGACCGCGAGGCCGAGTGTGACAGTTACGAATGATGATGCGGTGCTGCGAGGGTGCACGATCTGCAAACCCTGCACCGCGGCGCGGACGCGTTCCGCGAGTTCGGCCGCGGAGACGACATCTATACCCGGGCAGAGCACGATGATTTCCTCGCCGCCGTATCGGCCGACGCAGTCGGTTTTACGGACCGTCTCGCGGATGATCTCCGCCACGCGGACCAGGCAGTCGTCGCCGGCCTGATGCCCCATCGTGTCGTTGAAATCCTTGAAGTGGTCGACATCGACCATCATCACAGCATACGACCCACCCTCGCGCTGAGCCTGCTTGTGGGTCTCGGCAAGATTAGTTTCGAATGCCGCCCGATTCAGCAGCCGTGTCATCGGATCGACCCGGCTGATTTGTGACAGGTCGATGTTCAGTTGCATCAAATCGGAGGATAGCCGTTCGATCGTTTGATTGCGGTCCAGCAGCTTGCGATTGGATCGACGTAGCGACTCGATTTCATCCTGCAATTGCTCGACCTGAATTTGCTCGGGGCGTTTCGCGGTGTGACGTTTACGGCTGAGCGCGGCGGTCAATCTCGCGTTCAAAGTCGCAGCGCAACTGACCTGCTTGAGGTTCAGCAGATCGCTGGCCCCGGCTCGCATGGCTTCCACCGCCACCGCCTGCTCTCTGGATTTGCTCACAACAACGACAGCGAGCTCCGCCAGGCGTTGACCTGCTTGAACAAGCCAATCGTGGGCCGAGCCGTCATCGAGCGTCTGGTCGATGATGACCGCGTCGAAGGCGTGAGTTTTGAGCAACCGTTTCATCGCCCCGCCGTTGGCCGCGTGGGTGGGCGGTTGTGGCAGTGCATCTGTGACACGACGCCGTAGCACGACATTCGAGGTGATCAGCAGGACCGATGGATGAGAGGACGTTGATTTGGCCGAGGGTTTTCCGGCAAGTTGTGGGGCGAGCATCGCAAGGCTCGGGGGGAGGAAGGTGAAAGATAAATTGATGAGTACGCGACGAATCGCTGATACCCTTTTCATCGACAGGATTCACTAGTCGTTTCAGTCGGACTTCAGAACTTGCCCATCGGCTGAGCGGTCCGGTCATGACTTATGATGTAAGTACATCAGAAACATATCCGTATGAACACAAAAAAGAACCAAAGTGGTGATGCCGCATTATTCATTGATGCTTTGAAAGACCGGGTTGCCGGCGAAGTTCTGGTCGGGGATCTGCAGCGTGGCATCTACGCGACGGATGCCAGCCATTACCAGATCACGCCGACGAGCATACTGACGCCGGTCGATGCGGATGACGCCGCCAAAGCTGTGGCGGTCGCTTACGAGCACGGCGTGGCGATCACCGCGCGGGGCGGCGGCACCTCGTTATCGGGCCAAACCACATGGGATGGGCTAGTGCTGGACCTGTCCAAGCACATGAACCGGGTGCTGGAGATCGATCAGGCGGGGCGGTGGGCCCGCGTGCAGCCGGGCGTCGTGCGGGATCAACTCAATGCACAGCTCAAGCCGATGGGTCTGCATTTCGCACCGGACCCGGCGACGTCCAGCCGGGCCACGATCGGTGGGATGATCGGCAATAATTCCTCGGGCACCCGCTCAATCCGCTACGGCAAGACCTCGGACCACGTGCTCGAATTGACCGTCGCGGTCGCGAATGGTCAGGTGCTGACCTTCAAGCCCCAGCCTGCTGAGCGATGGGAAGATTTAGCGAAACAGGACTCGCTCGAGGGCCGGCTGTACCGCGGCGTGCTCGACATCGTCGAGCGCGAGCAGGAAGAAATCCGACAGCGATTCCCGGATGTCATGCGGCGTGTGTCGGGCTACGCCCTCGACGCTTATCTCGGCAATGGCCCACACTCCTTGGCCAGCCTCATCGTCGGAAGCGAGGGCACGCTCGGGGTGTTGCTCGAAGCGAAAATCAAGCTTGAGCCGGTGCCCGCTGCGACGGTCACGGTGATCGGTCATTTTGAAAAAGTTTTGAATTCGCTGGCCGCGGTGCCGGACATCGTTGAGCATCAGCCGACGGCGGTCGAGTTATTGGATGACATTGTCTGTGCCGAGGCGGTCCGCAACCCTGCGACCCGAGACAAGGCCGACTTCATCGTCACGCAGCCCGGCTCCGGCCTGCCACCCAAGGGGCTACTCATCTGCGAGTTCAGCGGCGACAGCGAGGAGCAGGCGATCGCCTCGGCTCAGGCGATGATCGATGCGGTTTCGCAGGGCGACAACGGCTACGCCTGGCCGATGCTGACCGAACCGGATGCACAAGCCAAGGTCTGGGAGGTCCGCAAGCTCGGCCTCGGCCTAATCAGCAACACGCCCGGCCCGGTCAAAGGGCAGGCCTTCATCGAAGATGCCTGCGTGCCGCTTGATAAGCTCGCGACCTACATCGGCGAGGTCTTCGACATCTGCGCAGATGAGGCCGTGCAGCTTTCGGTCTATGCCCACGCCTCGGTCGGCGTGATCCACTGTCGGCCGATGCTCGACCTGCACCTGCCTGAGCATGTAGAAAAAATGCAGCGCATCGCCGACCGCTGCTTCGAGCGCGTCGTCGAATATGGCGGGTCGTGGTCCAGCGAGCACGGCGATGGGCTGGTCCGCGGCTGGTCGATTCCCCAATTTTATGGCGAAAAAATCTACCAGGCCTTCCGCGAAATCAAGGGCCTGTTCGATCCCAAGGGGCTGATGAACCCCGGCAAAATTGTCGACAGCCCCGCGATGAACCAACACCTGCGGTATGGCGAAGGCTATCGCCTTGATGTCGTGCCACAAACCCAGTTCGCCTACCGCGACCACGGCGGGTTTGCCGCAGCGGTCGAGCAGTGCAACGGTGTGGGTGCTTGTCGGAAAGTCGGCAGCGGGACCATGTGTCCGTCATACATGGCCACACGTGACGAGCAGCATACGACCCGCGGCCGAGCCAACGCCTTGCGTCTGGCGATGACAGGCCAACTCGGGCCGGACGGCATGACCGGCCCGGAAATGAAGGAGACGCTGGACCTCTGCCTGTCCTGCAAGGCATGCAAAAGCGAATGCCCGAATCTCGTGGATATGTCTCGCCTCAAGGCGGATGCGTATCAGATGCGGTACGACAAGCACGGCACGCCGTTAAGCGCGAAAATGATCGCCAACCTGCCACGCTCAGCGAAACTTGCGGCAGGCATGCTCGCACCGGCGGTCAATGCGTTTCAACGCTCGGGCCTCGGCAAATCGCTGCTCTCCAGGCTTGGTGGCATCGACTCCCGTCGCGACATGCCGGCGTTCACCTCCAAGCCTTTCAAAATCAAGCGGGTCGTAAAATCTGCCCACGCGAAGAACGGCCAAGCTTCGGCCAAATCTCGCGTTGTCTTATTCATCGACACCTACACCCAATCCATGGAGCCGCACCTCGGTGATGCCGCGTTGAAGTTGCTCGAAGCCTCCGGATTCGATGTCACACTGGCCAGGCCCGGCTGCTGTCAACGACCGGCGATCAGCCAAGGCTTGCTTCATCATGCCCGATCGGAGGGGCGGAAGTTGTTAGAAGGCTTACTTCCTCACGCCGAGGCGGGCTTGCCGATTGTCTGCATCGAGCCGTCCTGCTGTTCTTCATTGACCGATGATTTGCCGGACCTGATGGACGACGAAGATGCAGCGATGGCGAGCACGATCGCAAATCGTGTTTCGATGCTGGATCAGTTTCTTGCGGAGGCTTGGCAGGACCGCGAGCCGCCGCAGCTCAAGGCATTGACATCGCTAGTGCTTCTGCACGGCCACTGCCACCAGAAAGCCCTCTACGGCACCGCGGCGATGAAGGAATTATTGAAAACGGCGGGTGTCGGGGTCGAGGAGGTCGACGCCGGCTGCTGCGGCATGGCGGGGGCTTTCGGTTATCAGCATCACGACCTGTCGATGCAGATCGCCGAGTCCCGCCTCTTTCCCGCCATCCGCGAGTGGAAAGCTGGGGATGCCGAGGCGGGCATCTGTGCCCCGGGACTGTCCTGCCGACACCAGATCGCCGACGGACTGGACTTGAAAGCTAAGCATTGGCTCGAATGCTTTTCACCGGCATAATCACCGCGGTTAAGTACGAGAATTTCGAATCTGGCTGAAATTTTTCCTAACATCAAAACCAAGATGCTGTATTTTATTGGCTGCAAAGCTATGATATGCAGTGATTTATGCGTTGTCCGAATACTGGCCGAAGAGTCCGAACAAAATCCGATCTTTGAGCTTGACTTGCCGGAAAGTTCGGGTATCGTATAACCCGAACAGCATCCTACTCTAGGTAGTGAAGGACCACGATATGCTCAGCGTCAACCTCATCGCACGATCGCTCGACAAACAGGACCCGGATCGACTTCTCAAGGGATTAGCTGACAATGGCATGGTGCTGCCCTTGCCACTGCGAATGGTCTTGGCCGACTCGCCAGCAGCCTTGGCGGGTCTCGCACTGCGGCGATTGCTCGAGCTGACATATGGCCCGACCGATCTATCCCGTCAGCTCGCAAACCAACTTCTGTCGAGCCAGCAGGCGGACGGACGATTTGGCAAGTCAGACGATTTTGGGCTAGGCACCGCCGCTGCGGTGGCGGCGTTGTGCAGGCTGGTAGAGGATCACCGGCTGGATGCCGAGCAATCGCAGCAAATCCTGACCGCGATCGGCCGAGGGTCCGCTTGGTTGGATTCTGCCATTGATGCGGATGGGTTGCTGACCGACGTGAACGGGTCCGGCAATGCCGCCCTCGCCACCGCATTTCTCGTTTACCTGCTCGTTCATGAGTCCGCCTTCACCGCGATGGTCCCGCTGCACCGCACGCTCGGCTGGTTCGAACAGCACGAAGATCGGCTGGACCGCTCAACCCGATCGGTCTGGCGCGTCGCCGCCGCCTCCGTTCAGCCGCAGGTGTTCGCCAACGCCGCCTAAAGTCGTCAATCGGCGTCAAGCTCTTATAAAATTTTTCTTTACTCCTTACTCCTTACTCCCTACTCTCTGCTCACCACACCCTCAGTCCGTTTGCCATAACAGCACCCGCGACACACACTGTCAGCGGTGAATTTTCTTGCACATCTTTATCTCTCGCCGCAAGATGGCCCAGCCCTGATCGGCAGCCTCATGCCGGACATCGTGCGGATCCGGTCTACAGCTGACCTTCACCCCAGAGTAAAACTCGGTGTCGACATGCACCGGGGCATCGACAGCTTCACGGATCGCCATCCTATTTTTCAATGCACGCGAGGAAGGCTCCGCACAACGCAGGGCGTCTTTTCCCCGATACTGGTTGACATTCTTTATGACCACTGCCTGGCGCGAGACTGGTCGAACTGGCATGACATCTCGCTTCAAGAATTCACGGCATCGGTCATCTCGGAAATCAATAGGTTTCGACACCTCATGCCCTCGCGGATGCAGGATGTGGTCGCTACCATGTCCGCCGAGCGCTGGCTGACCAGTTATCGCTCCCACGCAGGTCTGCGGCTGACCTTGGACCGCATGTCCGCGAGATTAAGCCGACGCTTCAGTCGGCCGATCGATCTGGCAAGTGTTGTCGACCACCTAGATGCACTCGACGGATCGATCAGCAAAGATTTCGACGAGTTTTTTCCTCAATTATGCAGCTACGCCCAAACATTTCTGCAGGACCAAAAGTCCGCCGAAGATTAGCCTTCCAAGCATTCGCCATGGCAATCGCTTTCGCAGTGTTGCAGCCGTCTCAGGTGTTTGCTCAAGTAGGATCAGCTCCAGAAGGCGAAGCATCCCAAACGCCCCCGACCACGATTGATCCTGCAAACGATTCGGATCAGGTAAACCAACAGCCGCTTATAGATAACGCCCGTCCCTTTAACCGTCGCGTCGATGGCACATTCTTTTTCGAGAACGACGGCTCATTCGTTAAGCCAAACGATAACTCCGATCGCCATTACACCTCGGGTCAAGGCTTCCACGTCGGTTGGCCTGTCGCCGCGGACGACAAACTGTTCAGCGAAGAGGATGATCCGGCTAAAGAAGCGGCTGGCATCACGCTCGTGCAGCAGATCTTCACACCCGAAAATATTTCAATCCGCCCGCCCGACCCGACGGATCGACCTTACGCAGGCTACCTGTATTCGAGCTTCTACTATCAGATCGAAAAACCGCATACGCCCAGCATTTCGACACTCGATCACATCGAATTACAGGTCGGCGTCGTCGGCGAATCCTCCGGGGCCGAGGGGATGCAGAAATACATCCACGACATTTTCGACGAGGTCCGCCCCGAGGGCTGGGATTCACAGCTCAAAGACGAACTCGCGGTGCAACTCAATCTGAGGCGACACTGGCGGATCGAACTTCTCGATCCCCAAGCGGAAAGCGTGGCCCGCTCCGGGATTGAACTGGACCTGCTGCCGGAGGTCACGCTCGATGTCGGGACCGTGCATCGGCGGGTCGGCGGAGGGGCGTTGCTGCGACTCGGAGCGAACCTGCCGGACGACTTCGGCCCCGGGCGACTGACCCGACCGGCCGCATCCACCGGCGAAGACCTCAACGGACTCAGCCAATACATCTTCATCGGCCTTCGCGGCAGTTATAACGAATGGAACACTTTCCTCGACGGCAACTACAGCGAGAACCCCTCGCCCAGCGTCGACCGTGAGCCATGGGTCGCGGAAGCAACCTACGGCGCAGCGATCGCTTGGCAAACCGGCAGCTGGCGGTTCGGCTTCACTTATTCCCAAACGCTGCTGACCGATCGATTCGAGAATCAATCGACCGACAACGGCTACGGCACGATCGCCTTTTCCGTATCACGCAGCTTCTGATCGCTCGAATAGCGAGAGTCAATCAACCCATCAACGCACGATCCGGGCGCCGCCGCCGCCGGCAACGTGCAGCAACTCTTTGAGCGTGATTTCGCTCGTGTCGCCGCGTGTGGTCTGGAGCAGTGCACCGTGGGCCGTGCCGATGTCGACCGCTTCCTGTGGCCCCTTGCCTTCGAGAAAGCTGTAGGTGAACCCGCTGGCGAAACCATCGCCGCCCCCGACGCGGTCTTCGAGGATGAGTCGATCGAACGTCGGGCCTTGGTAGAACGTGTCGTCCTCCGCCCAGTAAAGAATCGCGGACCAGTTGTTCTCGCTGGCGGAGACGACTTCACGCAGCGTCGTGCCGATGACTTTCAAGTTGGGGTAATCCTTCGCGACCTGACGCACCATGGCTTTGTATTTCTCGATGGGCAGTTCGCCGCCGCCCTCGACGTCAGCTCCTTCGACCTCGTAGCCGAGCACTTTCTCGAAGTCTTCCTCGTTGCCGATCAGGCAATCGATGTATTGCACCAGCGGCTTGGTCGTTTCGATGGCCTCCTTGGATGACCACAGCTTGCCGCGGAAGTTCAAGTCGTAGCTGACGATCGTGCCAGCATCGTGGGCGGCCTTGAGTGCTTCAGCGGCGACCTCACGCGTCGATTCGCTCAGGCAGGTGAAGATGCCGCCGCTGTGTAGCCAGCGCACGCCTTTAGTTTGAAATAGTGCTTTCCAATCGACATCGCCGGGTTTCATTTTCGACGTCGCTGAGTGGCCCCGGTCATAAAGGGTGACCGCAGCGCGGGGTCCGACGCCGACTTCGGTGAAATTCAGCCCAATGCGGGAATCACGGCCGACGCCGTCGTAAGGCAGCGTCACCGCATCGCTGATGTCCATGCCGACGCCGCGAGCGTGGTTAGAAATGATGCCACCCACCGCATTGTCGACCAGCCCGCCGACCCAGCCGGTCCGCAGGCCGAGTCGGGCCAACGCATAAGCGACATTGAATTCACCGCCGCCGACGTAGACATCCATCTTCTTGGCGAACTCGATCCGTCCATGGCCTTCCGGGCTCAGCCTCACCATACATTCGCCCAGCGAAACCAGGTCCAGTGCACAATCTTCAGCAGAGCGGATATTCAGCGACATCGTGTTTCCTTTGGGTTAGTCCAGTCGACAGCTTTGCCGATTTTTCGGCAGGTCGAGCAAGCTGGAACAGGTAAGAGAGAGACTTTCATTGCGTGCAGAGCCGAAGGCCGATCAGCCACGACTTTGCCGCACGTCCCTCCAGGCACCCCGATTCGGGGCCGACGACCTCCGTGCGGGGTCAGTAAGAAAGTACCCCTTAGACCCTTTGGGGTCAACATTGAATCCAAACTTGAATGCGAGATTCGTCTAAATATTTGGCAAGATAAATCCTGATGGAGGGCAGAAAGATATTAAGTTCAAACGATCTATGTTAGAATCCCGCCGCATCGCCTTACCTCGTTTCTGATTTATTCAACGGAACCATGTATATGAATCTCCGCATCATTTTCGCAGCTGCTTTCGTTGTGCACACAGCCCTATCGAGCACGCCGCTTCAAGCGGCTTCGGTCTGGATCGAAGCTGAAGCCTTTACCGAGGCGAGTAAGCAGCCGACCGTCAACGACTGGGGGGCGGGCGAGCGGATGTCCGGCCAGGCGGTGCAGTACTTCGCGACAGGCAAAGAGCTTGCCCAGGTTCCCCAGGAGGGATACACCCTCACGTACACGATCGACATCGATGAGCCTGGCATGTACACCCTCTGGCATCGCGTCGGCTTCCAGACGCTTCGCCCGACAATGCGGTGGCGGATCGGTCAAGGTGATTGGGCGGAGGTGAGCAATGAACAGCCGACCACGGACATCCGCCTGATCCGCAAATTCAACGAGCTTGCCTGGCTGGAAATGGGCGAGCTTACTTTGCCCGCCGGCCAGCACACCTTCCAGATCCACATCAAGAGTGGAGAAACCGAAGCCAAGGGTAAGCCGCGGAAAATGCTCTATGTTTCAGACGCTTTTTGTTTAACGTCCGAACCTTGGCGGCCACACGGCACAATGAAGCCCGGCGAAACGTTCGACAGCGAAGCGGATTTGCTCGCCGCCGAGCAGGTCTATCGCCTAAGTCCAGCCGCGGATGGTAAGCGCAGCATCGTTGAACTCAGCGGCCCTTGGCAGTACGCCCGCTTCGATGAAACCACCGTCAGCGACCGCCTCGGACCGGTCCCGCATCCGAGTTCAGCCGAAGCGGACCTGCATTGGCGAGCGATCGAGGTCCCCGGCAGCCGCAACCACTCGATCAAGGAAGACGAGTACGGACATCGGTTTGTCTACCGTACGAAATTTGAGGTCCCTAAATCCCACTCGGATCAACGCCTCCACCTGCAATTCTCCGAGACCAGTTTCCTCACCTCGGTGTATGTCAACGGGCAGCTGATGCACCACACCGACATCTTCGCGACCGGTTGGCATTGCGATATTACTGACGCCGTCCGCTTCGGCGAAGTGAATGAACTGGTGATCGGCATCAAGGATGCGGTCTATGCATTGAACCCCACGGATGGGCGAGCATTGCACGAATTTTTCCACCTCGAAACCAATAGCTTTATCCACGGCAATCAGGGCGTCACGCGTAACTTTGAATACGCCATCCGCGGCGTCTACAACGTCGGCCTGATCGATATCGTGCAACTGGTCGCGACCGGCCCGCAGCGAGTCGACGATGTTTTCGTCAAGCCCAGTGTTTCCGATCGCTCGCTGGGTGTCGAGCTCGAGGTAGATTCACCCGGCCCGACGTCGGCCGAGATCATCGTTTCGATCGCTGACCATGAGGCGGAGCAGCCGACTGAAGAACTGACGCGGCAAAGCGTCCGGCTTGACGCCGGCCTCAATATGTTTGACTTGGCGGCGAAGTGGGAGGATGCCGAGTTGTGGTGGCCGGACTCGCCAAAGCTTTATGACTTGATCACACAGGTCGTCGTCGATGGCGAAGTGGCGGACACGCGACGGGATACCTTCGGATTCCGCGAGTGGACGATTGTCGATACGCGTTTTCACCTGAACGGCCAACCCTGGAAGCTGATCACCGACACGACGCAGAAATATGCGAACCCACAGGAACTGGTCGATGCGTATCGCGAAAGCGGTCACTCGATGTACCGCCTGCGTTTTCAAGCGCAGTCGGGTCGGCAATTCGGGCTGACGCAGCGTCAGCTCCTGGAATCGTTCGATCGCTTGGGCCTGCCGGTCCGACGGATGGCCTCGCCGCTGGACGGGCAGGTCGCGTCGTATGCGCCGGTCATCGGACGCGGCGAAGACCGTAAGCCGAACATGGCCTTGTTTGACAATTGGCGGAAGCAGATGCTGGCCCGCGTGAAGTTCGAGAGAAATCACCCCTCCATCTTTGTCTGGGAAACCGACAACGAGTTCGTTTACATCAACATGAGAAACTTCGGCCTGCTCGAAACGGCCGAGCCTGAAGTGCACCGCGGGGCGCAGATGGTGATGGACCTCGATCCGACTCGCAAAATCATGACCGGCGGTGGGCGTGCCGGTCTCAACAAGTTCTTTCCAATCTACGGTACGCATTACGAAGAACGCGATGCGGAGAAGAAGCTCAGCTTCCGGGACTACCCGGACGAGGCCTACGCATACAAGAAAACTTGGGGCACCTCGCGAGCGCAGCCTTGGCCGATGAGCCACGATCGGCCGGTGTTTCACTCGGAGATCTATTTTGCAGACGGATATAAGCCGGAGGATCATGCCGCCATCGGTGGCGAGCAGGCGTTTCTCGGCCGGGCAGGCACCTTTGATGGAGCGGATAAATTCGGCAAAATCCTCAGCGAAGGTGCACGCTGGCAGGGCATCGCGGCTAACCATTACTGGATGAGCAAGAGCACGGTCGGCGCTTGGGGCAAGCCGGTCGAGCAGACGATGTACAACGCCTGGAACGACTACGCGATGCTGTGTCGGCAGTGGAACTGGTCGTTCGGGTCCGGCGAGAAAGTCACACGCGATCTCCGCATTTTCAATGACACCCGTCACGACCACCCGGTCACCGCGCGATATGAACTGGTGATTGACGGCGAAACAGTCGCGAGCGATGAACAAACTTTCGAGGTCGACCCGGGCTATTTCGCGGATTGGACGATTGAACTGTCGATGCCGGAGGTCGACGAAGGATCGCGGATCAACGGCGAATTGTTGCTATCGACGGCGGTGCAGAACGAAACGGTCTACACCGATCGCAAGCCGTTGGCGGTGCTGAGCCGTAGCTTTGTGCCGGTGCCCGAGGTCGGCGATGGCGAGATCGCGGTGTGGGACGCGAGTGGCATCGTCAATGATCGCCTGAAGCAGCGTGGGATCGCTTACAGGTCATTTGAAGGGCTTGAAGCCTTGCCGGGCACCGCTTCTGTCATGCTCATCGGGCCGGACACGTTGGACCGGCGAGTCGCGAGCGATCCGCGCTGGGTTGCGTTGGCGGAGCAGGGCAAGCGAATCGTGGTGTTGGATCATGAAGTGCCGCTGCACTACCAGGCGGTGACGGCGGACTTCGAGATTTCGGATTTTGTCGGCCGAATCATGCACATCGAGAACGGTTCGCATCCGATTCTTAACGGGATCGAACCGATCGACCTGGATACCTGGGGGCCGGACCACGTCTCGTATCGCAGCCCGTTGAAGAAGGGGACGCGTGGCCTGATCTCGCTGATCCAATGTGACGACACGCTGCAGTACACGCCCTTGGCGGAGAGCAGGGTGGGCGATGGGACGATGATTTTCTCGCAGCTGTTGATGAGCGAAAAACTCGGAGAGGTCGCGGCGGCCGATCGCATATTCGACCAGATGGTCAATTATGCGCTGGCTTACGCCCCGCCCAGCAAGACAACGCATGTGGTTGCCGAGAGCGATTCGCCGCTGCGGAAGATGCTCGCGGATTCGGCGGTCGAGCATGTAGCGAGTAACGATTTATCCGCGGTTTTAAATGAGCAGCCGGCTGACATCTTGGTCGTCGAGGCCACGCCGAGCAACCTGGAAACATTGCTTGAGCAGGCCTCCCGGCTCGACGAATTTACAGCGCGTGGCGGTTACCTCATGCTGTCGGGCCTGACGCCGGAGGGTCTAGACCCTTTCAACGCGTTGGTCGGCGTGGATCACGCCATTCGGCCGTTCTTCCAAGAGAAAGTCAGCCTCCCCGCCGAGCGTGATGCACTCGTGGCAGGGACCTCGCTGCGGGATGTCGTGCTTACCTCCGGCGAGCGTATCGTGCACTACCAGTCCGTCGAATGGCTGACCGATGATGCATTCAGCTACATCGTTGATCTCGACAACCCTGCCCCGTTCGGCGTGCCCAGCGGCGCGAAAAACACCGTCAATGGGATGACCTCGACCGACTTCTGGAAGTACATCCACTACATCAATCTGGAACAGCAACAGCCAGAACTAACCTACGATTTTCCAAAGCGCTATCGCTTGACCGGGTTCTCGTTCATACCCAACACGCATTACTTGGGCATCAACGAGGTCACGCTGCATTTCGATGACGGCTCCACGCAGACCGTTGGACCGATCCGCCCGGAAGACGCCCGGCAGGATTTCGAGCTTGAGCCTGTTGAAACCCGACAAGTCCGCCTGACGTTCGCATGGGATGAGGAACCTGTGGGCCGAGATCGCCCGGTCATTGGTATTGATAATCTCTGGTTCACCGCTGATCGCGGCGAGGCGTTCGATGAGAAGGTCACACCGCTGCTGAATGTCGGCGGGCTGGTCAAATATCCGCGGGGGCAGGGCGCGATTGTGCTCAACCAGCTGAATATCCAGGAGCGTGAGACGAATCCGATTAACGCCGACAAGAAGAAAGCGCTTTACAACGTGCTGCTGGCGAACATGGGTGCGAAATTTGCGCGGCCGCGTGTGCTGCGACCGGGCCAAGGCTTGGCTTTCGACCCTGTCTCGCTCGAAGATGTCTGCAACGCCTATCTCAAGGCCGGCCAGGGTTGGCATGATGCAAGCAACGACTACGCCGCCATGCCGCTTGGCGAGGTCCGCTTCGGCGGCGTGCCTTTTGCGATCCGCGACTTCCGGACCTCGCCGCTCGAGAACGCGGTCGTGCTGAAGAATAATTTTCCTCAAGCCAAATCGGCTCCGAAATCCATCGCGATCGAGGTGGACCGCAAGGCCGATGCGGTGTTCTTCCTGCACAGTTTCATCAAAACCCGCGAATGGCAGCCGACGAAACAGAAGGATGGCTCGATCGAGAAGCGCGAGGCGTTTGAATACGTCGTGCATTTCAGCGACGGCAAAACGCAGCGGCTGCCGATCGTCTGGGGCGAAGATGTCGCGAAACATTGGCTGCAGGTTGAGCCCGGCAACAGCTTGAAGAGTGCACCGTTGGCTTGGGACGGGCCAGCCGGCGCTCCAGGCCAATTCGCGGTCGCCCACCGGTTCCAATGGGACAACAACCGCCCCGAGACAGCGATCGACAAGATTGTCATCGCTTACTCGGAGCAAGAGAAGAACGCGGGATGGCTGGGCTCGCCGATCCTGTTCGGCGTCACAACGGCTACAGCACAGAAGTAAAGTCCCGAGCGGCAGGCAGGTTTGACAAGCGGTTTGACCGCACTAATCTATAGGGCCCGGCTGCGAAAGCCGGGCCCCGCAAGGGGGTGTAGCTCAATTGGTTAGAGCACCGGACTGTCGATCCGGAGGTTGCGGGTTCGACCCCCGTCACCCTCGTTTGAGGAAAAGCATCGCCCGCAATGGCGGTGCTTTTTCTTTAGCTATTTCATAGCCGAATTTTATTGCGACTAGCTAGCAGTCAATAGTTCATTCGCTGGAAATAGTTTGCGGTTTCGAGCCCCGTCACCCTCGCTTATTTCTCCCAAACCCATGCCATTGCAGGTATAGGTTTTATATTGTGGACTCTTTTTCCGGATTAGCCTGCTGCCAACCACATCGGCATGGTTACGAGGCTGATGATCGAGGTGATCAGCGAGACGCGGACCGCGGTACGGACATCCCCGCCGTAAACCCTCGCTAACACGATCGGGAAAATTGCTGCGGGCATTGCCGCCTGCAGATGCACGACGTTGCTCAGCTCATCGCTCATTGGAATCACGCTGGCTGCGAGAAGAAAAAACAACGGCAGCAAGCCAAGCCTGAGCACGCTGGCGGTGGCCATCATGCGATGGCCGGACTTCAAATCGCTGGATTTGAAATGGTCTGCCATCGTCGCCCCGATCATGATCAGCGCGATCGGGATCGCGCAGACCGCCAACATGCCGATGGCTCGCTCGACAAAGCGGGGCATTACCTCGCCGGCATTAAGGAAATTTAGGCTTACCGCGACGACGATCGCGATCAACGGCGGATTGATGACGCCCTTCCACCAGCCCTTACCCAGCCGACGGCTGAGCACGCCGACGCCCAGCGTCCACATCGCGACATCCACGCCGACATTGTGAACGAATAGCACGCCGAGGGTCGACTGGTCGTGCAAAGCCTCGGCCAGAGGGATGGGGATGTAGCCATAGTTGAAAATCCCCACGGACACCGCGAAGGTCCGCTGCTTGGCGGGGGTGTCCAGGCCGATCTTCGCACCCAGCAGGTGAGCGACCCACCACGCCAGGCCGATGCCCACAGCAACGGCCCCGAAGCCGATGACGGGCGGGATCAAAAGGTTCGCCGGCTGACGCATTGCCTCGTTGTCGATCAGGATGTGCAGGATCAACGCCGGGACCAGCACCCAGATCACGAGCTTGAGCAGCGATTCATCTGCTTCGGTCGTCAGCAGCTTGGCCCGCCGAATCCCGAAGCCGAGGATTACGACCGCGAATACCGCCGCGGTGGCTGAAACAACTTTTAGCCATTCATCCATGGCGGCGAGTGTAGGGAGCGCAGCGTGACAAGACGAATAGGCTTCGTGGAAGCTTCGCGGATGAGATTCATCATTACGCGGCAGGTTGGTTGATCATGAACGTCGCGACCTGGCCGAAGAAATTCAGCAGGCTTTGTCGTACCGGCTCATCGAAGTCGCAGTTGTCTGCCGCCTCGGTCATCAACTGCATCCACCGGTTGCGAGCGGCCACGTCGATCTTGAAAGGCATGTGCCGCATCCGCAGCCGGGGGTGGCCCCGCTGATCGCTGTAGGTCGTAGGGCCACCAAACCGCTGGATTAGAAAATCGCGGAGGCGCTGCTGGGCCTGCTCCCATTCATCAGGCGGATACATCGGCCCGATCAGGTCATCTTCCCGGACACGGCGATAGAACTCAGCCGTGAGGCGATCCAACGGCTCGGGTCCAAGCGAAGCGTAAAGATTGTCGAGATCGACCGGATCAGGCATGCGCTAAGCATAGCGGCCCGGAGGACTGGATCAGATATTCAGGCAAAGAAAAACCACGCCGACGATTGTCAGCGTCTTCGCAATGAAGCGAACGATGGTGAGTCAGCTCGCCTGGCGGTACAGGCCCTGCGGCTCGGGGCGGCAGGCACCGGCCCGGAGGCGATCCAGCATGTTGTGCAGGCTGCGAACGGTTGGCTCGAAATTCGTGCCCGCCGCCTCGTTTTCCAGCTGACGACACTGAAGCGTCAGTTGGCTGACCCGCTCCGCCATCCGCTCGGGATGCCGGCAAACGCTGCCACGCAGATTTTCTAAAGCGTCTCGGAATTGCTCGACGTTCTGTTGTTCGATCATGACGATACTCACCGCTGCAATCGCAATAGTCAGGCCGGACCGCTCGATAAGAGCGTTAGACTGTTCTTCGGATAGATGATATCGGAGTGTGCAGCTTTTCTAACCCCAAATTTGCGAAATTCGTTCAAACCGTGACATCCATCAGCGAGCCGACGCCCAGTGCCGCGGCTTGGATGACGCCCGCCGCCATGGTTGATGCGGAGCGGGCCCGATCGACGATGCTCAGTCGACGCTCAATCACCTCGATCCTGTACTGATCTACATCATCACGTGTACGAACCGCATGTTCTCGCGAGGGTACGCCCGAACGATAATCCGGCAAAGCGAGGCTGCCGCCACCCACCTGAAATGTGAATCGACCATCAAATAAAGGCCGGTGCTCGAAAGTTGCTTCTGCGGCAGTGTTTTTCGCTTGTTCTGCTGCCTGATCGCGATCCGGGTTGCCGAGCCGATCGATGATGCGACTCAAAATTTGTTGGGCTTTTTCGGCAGCACGATGAGCGGTGCTGAGCGTCTGCGTTTCGGCGTCGAGTTGTCGCTGAATTGATGCGAGCCGTTCGGGGGCCATGGCGGGCGGAGTTGCCGCGGCTTGCGATGTCATCGTCGGCGCTGCCGCAGCAGGTGTCGGTTGCATCGCGGCGGCAGAGGTGGCGGAGGCCTGGATACGCACGCCGATAATGACGCATTCAATCGAGCATCAGGCAAGTTTTTTTTAAAGACACAGTAAATAAAAAAGCCCGGCTAGATATCGCCGGGCTTACGCGGGATTCAGAAAGCGGATTATGTTTACAGTTCGCTTGGATCGCCGTAGCCGTTGTAGTAGCCGTTGTCAGGGGTACCGTCGCTGTCATAGTCGTCGAGCGTCTCGGGCTTCATCGCCTCGGCGTGGCCATCGGCGAAAGTGAATTCGCCGGTCTCATGACCGCGTGCTCCAGGAGTGGACCGGTTTTCTTCATCTGATCCACCGGTGCCGTAATACCCGCTGGTTTTTCCGCTGCCGCGATCTGAAGTTTCTGGCGGGTCGATAGCATATTGACCTTTGGTGCCATCATTCGCACCCAAGGTGTCACCGACAACCAACGTGTTGACCGGATTAGCAATAGTTGCGTCTGATCGGCGGAAAAGGGCTAACGGACGAGCATTGCCTAAATATTGGTAGTTGTAACCATAGCCGCCATATTCTTTCCAGCCATCGACAGGTTCGGCCAAAGCGGTAGCTGCCCAAGTACCTGCATACGGATCGGAACCGGCTTTCATAGCACTTGCCGAACTGGTCTCGTGCCACCATTTAATAGCCAAGATCGATTCGTCTAGGTCTAAGTGAGGATTGACGAACACATCCGTATTTTCAATATAAGGGAAAACATAATCCGCCCAACGGGGCTTGTTTCCGTTAGGTTTATCTGCATCGGGGAGGTCAGATGAATGCCATGGGTAGAGCCCCTTGTGATCCATCACAAAATTCGTCATCGCGATCGAGCCGATTTGGCGAACGTTCGATAGGCTGACCGAGTCGCGGGCGGAAGCGCGAGCGCTACCCAGCACCGGCAGGAGGATGCCGATGAGCAGGGCGATGATGCTGATCACCACTAGCAATTCGATCAGCGTAAACCCGGAAAGGCGGTGAGTGCGGTAAGGTACGGCAGAACGAAATAGCACGGTTTAGGTCCTTGTTGAGAATAAGTCGCAAGTACGATGCGCGTAGTTGAGAATAAGTCGCAAGGTTTGTCAACCCCATTCGGGGACTTTTTTCAAAATAAATCGCAAGTGCTGCGGCCGGGGCTGTTTATCGTCGGCACAGACACCTCGGTGGGAAAAACTGCAGCGACCTGCAGCATCGCGATGGCGTTGCGTCGGCAGCGTGCAGGCATGAAAGTCGGGCCGCTCAAGCCGTTCGCGACGGGGTGTCGATTGGACCGCGAGGGGATGGTCAGCGAGGACGGCGAGGCGTTGGCACATTTTTCGGACTGCCGACAGCCGCTGGATGTCATCACACCCAGCCGGTATCGGCCGCCGCTGGCCCCGGCGGCGGCGGCTGAGCTGACCGGGCAACCCATCGACTGGCAAGCTATTGCGGCGAGCTACCGCCGACTGTCTGAAGCCAGTGATGTGCTATTGGTCGAGGGGGTGGGGGGGCTGCTCGTCCCGCTGGACCCGGATCGGCCGGGCCTGACCTGCCGGGAGTTGGCAGTCGTGCTGGGCTACCCGGTGGTGGTCGTATGTCGATCGGTGCTGGGCACGTTGAACCACAGCGCGATGACCGTTGAGCTGCTGCGGACGGCGGGTGTCGAGATCGCGGGGCTCGTGATGAACGGCTTCGACGCGGAACCCACTGCGCAGGCGGAAGACCCCTCCATCGCGTTAAACCAGCGCTGGCTCGAACGGATGACGGGCTTGGATGTCTTGGCGATCCTGCCCCGCAGCGATGCGGTCGATCCGCCACGCGGCCAACTTGACGAGACCCTGATCCAGGCCGCAAGCCAGGTCGATTGGTTAAGACTGATGAAGCCGCCTCGGCAACTTCCAATCCCATGAATCGGGAAGAGGGGTCCGCCGGTATGCTGCGGCGATGGCTGGAGCGGATCGGACACCGGCGGGCAAGCAGGCGATCACGCCGATCGCTTCGACCGTTACAAAGTTCTGGCCGACCGCCGCGGCGATGATCGCGGGCATCACGCTACAGCAACACTTTGTTGCCGGCGCGGGGTGGGCGATGTTGCTTGTGTTGCTATGCATCGCGCTGATTGCAGGGCTGGTTCGACGCGGGTCTCGATCGATTTTGGGGGCGTTATGGCTGGCAAGCGTGTTCGGACTTTCTTTCGCATGGTCTGCGGTTAACGCGGTCGACCAAGGCGGCCTGGCGGCATTCATCAACGAAGACGGTCGGTTGGCGGACCTTGAAGGCGTTATCGATAGTGAGCCGTATCTATCGCGGGGCAGCAAGGGTTATTTCGCGGATTTCATGTTCGAGCCGCCCTCGACGATCTTTTTGCTCGCGGTCGAACAAGTGCATACGCCAGAAAAATCGGTGCGGGTGCGAGGCCAGGTCATGGTGAAGATCAAGGGGGCGGACCTGCAAGTCAGGCGTGGCCAGCGGATTCGTGCACAAGGCTGGCTGGCGGGTTTCGGTGAACCGAAGAATATTGGCGAGTTCGACTACGCCGCGTATCAGGCGGAGCGCGGTGTGTTCGGCCGATTGAGCCTGCCCTCCGCAGCGAACCGTGACATTCTGCAACAGCCGAATTTCGCCAGCTTGCCCGAACGATTTTGGCAAGCGATCGTCGAAGGTCGCGGCTGGATCGCGGAGCATGCCCATTGGTCGCTGGGATTAGGTTTTGAGCCGGGCAGCGTTAGTCTGGGTTTGCTTGAGACGCTGCTGCTGGGCCGGACCGATGCGGACATCGATCAGCTGCGTGGGCAGTTCCGCGATGTCGGTTTGTCGCACATCTTGAGCATCAGCGGTGCGCACTTGGGCATTCTCATGCTGATGGTCTGGTTCATCGCCAAGGGCCTGATCCACAACCCGCCGCGGGCGGCGACGCTGGTCATCGCGGTGTTATTGATGTATTTGCTGGCGATCCCGCTGCGGGTGCCGGTCATGCGGGCGGCGGTGATGGCAGGAATCTATTTTCTCGGCGTTGCCTGCGATCGAAAGCTTGATGCGACAAGGCTGCTGGCCATCGCGGCAATTGTCGTGCTGATCGCTCGGCCGCAGGATTTGATGACGCCAGGCTTTCAGTTGAGTTTTGTCACGGTGTGGGGTCTGATGCTTTTCACCCAATTGATGTCGGATCGTATCTGGCCCGAGCCGGAGGTGACGCTTGTCTCGCCCGGCCCGATGGTCGGTGTGATTCGCCGTCTGGTTGATGCGACGGCCGTAAGCATCGTCGCTTTTTTCTCGGCCGCACCGCTGGTTGCGTATCACTTCAAGATGATCAGCCCGTTGGGTTTGTTGCTGTCCGTGCTGAGTCTGCCGGTGTTTTTCATCGTGCTGGGCTTGGGCTATCTGAAAATTCTCATGGGTTTTTTGCTGCCAAGCGTTTCGCTCATGTTGTCCGGCCCTTTGCGTTGGTCGAGTGTGATGTTGACGGGTTTGATTGAAGAGGCGGCGACTTGGCCGGGTGCTGCGTTGACTTTGACCCAGCCTGTTTCCGCGGCGTGGACGTTTGCGGCGACAGCGGTGGCGTGGGCGTGGTTCGCTGGAATGTTCCGGGCAAGGCGGATCGCCGGCGCGGCGGCGATTGTCCTCGTTATCGGCTGGCTCTGGTGGATGCAGGCACCGCCTACTAAGCATGAAAAGCCGGTCGCGACGCTTCGGATGTTTGCGGTGGGCGACGGTTCATGCTTTCTGTTTCAAACCGGGGGCAAGACATTGATGTTCGATTGCGGCTCGCAGGCGATGCCGTTGGTCGGTCGGCAAACCGTGGTGCCGGGTCTCAAACAACTGGGTATTGAGCATCTCGACATCGTCATTCTTTCGCACGCCGACATCGATCACTACAACGGCATCCTCGATGTGCTCGATGTGGTGAGCGCCGGCGAGGTCTGGCTGTCGCGCGACATCCCGGCGGAGGCCGAGGCGCACCCGAATTGGGCTACCGCAGCGCTGGTTAACGCGCTCAATGATCGGGGCATCGATTGGCGGGTGGTTTCGCGTGGAGAATCGACAAGCCTCGCAACCGCAGACCTCGACATCCTCTGGCCCCCGCCACCCGAGAAGTTTGATGCTGAGCGGAGCAACGATTTATCGATGGTGTTGCAAATTGAAATCGCGGGCCGAACGATCCGCCTCAATGGCGATATCCAATCTGATGCGATTGCATACATGCTCGAGCACGATCTGATCTCGCCGGTTGATGTTACCGATCTGCCGCATCATGGCAGCTTTATCGAGGACTCGCCGCGTTGGTTGATGACAGCGACTCCGAAGATCGCTTTGCAGAGTTCCGGTCCGGACCGACTGCGTTTCGATCGATGGTTGCCGGTGTTTGATGAGCTTCCGGAGATACGACGCCACATCAGCCACCACGATGGAATGGTGACGGTTGAGATCTATTCAGATGGTGAGATCAAGACTCGTTGAACCGGCTGTGGATCGATCAGCACATCGACCGTGATAGAAGTGGTCGGCCGAAGCCAAGGCAGAATCTGCGGAACCACGTTAGGCAGAGAAACTTTTTTGAGGGTAGGCCGGCTGTCGGTCAATCCAAGCTGCACTTCATCGAGTCCAGACTTTTCCTGAACGGATGCAAGCGAATCTTCTATAACCATCAATTTCTCGTTGGCAGTAACAGTTGACCGTGCGAGCGAGTCATCATCTGGCGACGCAGGTGCTGCAGCCACTCTCGCCCTGCCCATGGTTTGCGATTTCGCAACTTTCTCTCGCTCGGAGAATTCAGACGCATCAGCAAGTTCCTCCGTATTGGATTCAATGGCTAATTGCGGTTTCCTTGAGCCGGACTGTGCTGTGGCGATTCGGCGGTTCGACTCGATTACCGCGAGGGGTTGAACGGTGGCCCGACGATACGGCTCGGCTCCGTCGAGGTTGCCAACCAGATCGGCTAACTGATTGGCATCGATATTCAATCGGACTTGCTGTTGAGATGGCCTAGTATCTACATCAAGCATTTGCCTCGCTGCGAGCTTCGAAGCCTTCGCTTGATTAAATGTCGCGGGTTGGCTTGTCGCGGCTGAAACGATCTCGATCGAATTGCTGACCGCCCAGGTTTCCAAGCGAGACTGAATACGCTCGGGCTGAGGCGTTTGAATGTTGAGTTGGACATCTGCAGGCCGAGCCGGATCGGCATCAACGAAGATTGAAGCTTCGCTTTGAGCATTAAAACTCGGCTCTGTCTCTGCAACGCGTCGATGAGCAAAATAATCTTCGAGTGCTGACCGTTCATTGCTCAACATCAAGCGGGTGTCTCGCGTATCGCCGCTCCATACCGAATCGAAGCCGGGCTGCATCTCTGCCAGCGTGTCCGAAGCGAACGGCTTGGAAACATTGGGCATCGTCACTGCCGAGGCTTCGGTACTCTCTGCATCAGTAGGCGAAGTACTCGGCAAGCGATCGAGTTCAGCCAGCTCGTCTTCGCGATCACTCATTGCAATCGCGTCATCAAATGCATTGCCAGACGAACCTTTCTCAGCGACTTGGCCGATCGGACCATTAGTCGTTGCAGCATCCGGGTTCGTCAGCGACTGAATGACTGTGAATGTCGTGAGAATCAGCACCGCGGCAATTCCGGTATAAGCAATCATCGGGCCGATCCGCCAGCGGCTGATTGGACCGGGGCTTGACGCTGAACCCGCGGACCGATCGTCGAGCAGCATCTGCCGCTCGAGCCATTCGTTGGCATCGTCACGCAGACCCTCTGGCGGATCGATTGCTGTTATTGATCGAGTAAGTTCGCGGTCCTCCGCAAGTTTCATGAGCAGTGCCGTGGCGGCGGGGTCGTCCTTGAGCAACTCGCGCACCTGCTTGGCTTCGTCGGCGGAAAGTTCGCCTTCGAGGTAATCAAGCAACAGGTTGGGGTCGTCAAGCTTGGGCATGAGTTCATACATTCTTGGCCGGACTGCCTTGGGATTCCACTCCGCTAGCCGGTGTTTCGGTCAGCATTTCCCGCAAGGCTAATCGACCTCTGAACAATCGGCTTTTTACCGTGCCGAGCGGTAAATCAAGCGCCCCAGCGATCTCGGCATAGTCCATCTGGTCGATATCGCGGAGGACGATCACCGCTCGGAAATCCGCATCCAGCCTGCCGATGGCCGCCTGCAACCGCTCGATCTGCTCCTGTTTTTCGACGCATAGCTGCGGGGAAAGTTCCCGTCGATTTTCCAATTGCGTAGCCCAAGCGGAGCGTCCGTCGATGTCGGCAGGCCCCGTCGCGTCCAGCGACGCGGTGTGTCGAAGCTTTCGTTTACGAAGAAACGACAGGGCCTGATTCATCGCGACCCGGGTGATCCAGGTCGAAAGTTTGGATTCGCCCCGGAATTCTTCGAGATGCTGCATCGCCTTGAGCAGCGTGTCCTGCGTAAGTTCAGCGGCATCGTCACGGCTGCCGGTCATCCGCAGACAGATGTTGAACAGGCGTTTTTCCTGGGTATCGAGGAAATGCGACCAGGCGGCGGGCTCGAAGCGTCGGAGTTGTTCGATTTGCCCGGGATCGTCCATGTCAGCGTTCAGCCGGTGAAGCGTCAAAGAATGCTCGCGTGCTGCTTGGCAGTTACGGTCAATGTACCATGGCCAAGCGAGAGCACGGGGGATGAACTCAACACCTGAATGAGCAACGAGAAACCGCAATGGATCGCTACGAATCACCCCTGGCCAGTCGCAATGCATCGAAGCAGATGCTCGAAATCTGGTCGCCGCTCCGCAAATTTACGACATGGCGACGGCTTTGGTTCGCATTGGCCCAGGCTCAGCACGAGATGGGGCTGGGCGTTAGCAAAGAGCAAGTCGATGAGTTGGCCAGACATCTGGAGGATGTCGATCTCGAAGCGGCCGCGAAATACGAGAAAAAGCTGCGTCACGATGTGATGGCCCACGTCCACGCCTTGGGCGACCAGGCCCCGCTGGCCAAGCCGATCATTCACCTCGGCGCAACCAGTCAGTTCGTCAATTGCAATACGGAATTGATCCTTATTCGAGATGCGTTGCAGCTCATCGCGGGGAAGGCCGCCGCGGCGATCGATCGGCTCGCGGCGTTTGCTCAGCGATATCGATCCATGCCGACCCTCGGCTTCACGCATTACCAACCCGCGCAGCCCACGACCGTCGGCAAGCGTGCGGCTTTATGGGCATACGATATGTCGCTCGCACTGGAAGGCATCGAGCAACGTCTCGAGTCGCTGCGGTTCCGCGGAGTGAAGGGCACGACCGGCACGCAGGCATCCTTTCTCTCACTTTTCAATGGTGATCACGAGAAGGTGCTTGAGCTCGATCGCCGGGTTACGGAAAAAATGAGTTGGCCGGTGGACCGACGATTCGTGTTGACCGGTCAGACGTACCCGCGGGTCGTGGATGGGCAAGTCGTGGCCAGCCTTGCCGCTGTTGCCGCAGCCACTCAGAAATTCGCTACCGATATTCGGCTGCTCGCCAATCGCAAGGAGATGGAAGAGCCTTTCGAAGCGAATCAGATCGGCAGTTCCGCGATGGCTTACAAACGCAACCCGATGCGATGTGAACGGATTTGTGGATTGAGCCGATTTGTCATCGGCATGACGCAGACGCCCTTTGTTACGGCGGCCGAACAATGGTTCGAGCGGACGCTTGATGATTCCAGTGCACGTCGGCTAACGCTGCCCGAGCCATTCCTGGCGTTAGACGGTGTGCTGGACCTGGTCATCAATGTCAGCAGCGGGCTGGTGGTCTACGAAAAAACGATCGCGGCGAATCTCAATGCCGAGCTACCGTTCATGGCCAGCGAAAACATTCTGATGGCAGCGGTGCAGCAGGGTGGTGACCGTCAGGAACTGCATGAGGTCATCCGCGAGCACAGCCAGGCCGCCGCCGCGGCGGTGAAAAACGAAGGTAAGCCCAATGACTTGTTGGAGCGTCTTAAAGCCGAGCCGGCGTTTGAGCAGGTCGATCTGAAAGCGACGCTGGATGCCTCGGCTTTTGTCGGCCGAGCGCCGGAGCAGGTCGATGAATTCTTAGAGCAGGTCGCCGAGCCGATCCGCGAGAAATATGCGGACGCATTGACCCCGCAGGTGGACCTGAAGGTCTGACAATCAATCTTTCCAGTTGCCATACTGGGAGATGCCGTGTTCGCTAGCCTGGACGAACTCGGCAAGCTCTCGGCAGAGCGGGTCGTGGCCGAGTTCGCCAAGGATCAGCTCGACGGCTTTGGGCATCGTATGCCCGTTGCGATAGAGCAAGTAGAAGGCTTTTTTAAGGGCATCGACGTGGGACTGGTAGCCCGCACGTCGCAGTCCGATGAGGTTCATCGAACTGACTTGGCGGGTGTGGTGCATCGTGCAGAATGGCGGGATATCGCGGGTCGCGCCCTCGCTGCCGGAGATCATGGCGAGTCGACCAATCCGCACAAACTGATGGACCCCGGAGTTCCCGCCGAGGAAAGCTCGGTCCTGAACGGTGACATGACCGCCCAGCAGAGCGCCGTTGGCCAATGTGCAGTCGTTGCCGATGATGCAGTCGTGGGCGGCGTGGGTATTGGACATGAAGTAGTTGCGATCGCCGATGGTGGTCGGATCATCGCGTGTGGCACGGTGGACGGACACGCCCTCGCGGAAGATATTTTCGTCGCCGATAGTCGTGCCTGGACCGTCTTTACTCGGATCGAACGATCGATCCTGCGGGGCCAGGCCGATGCATGCGTTCGGGTAGAACGTATTGGATCGTCCGATCTTCAATGGACCTTGCAGGTGGACATTGGCGACCAGCTTGGTGTTTTCGCCGATGGTCACTTGGCCTTCGATGACGCAGTAGGGTCCGATCGTGACGCCCGGACCCAGTTCGACTTGAGAATCAATGATGGCGGTCGGATGAATCGATGACAAAACAGCACATTCCTCGGGTCGCGGGCCGATGCGTATCATAATGATCTGCAAACACTCTGACAGGCGATGGCTTGAAACGACGCATCATCGATCTCGGCACGAAAGCCTACGCTGAAACCTTCGCGATTCAGCAGCGATGCAATGAGCGTGTCGCCGCCAGGCTGGAAGATGAAACGGTGTTTCTGGTCGAGCACGAGCCGGTCATCACCCTCACCGCTCGAAAATCCGCCCGCGATCATTTGCTTGCGGATGAAGCCGAACTTCAGCGGCTGGGTATCGACCTGCAACCCACTAACCGCGGCGGCGACATCACTTATCATGGCCCGGGCCAGCTCGTCGTCTATCCAGTCCTACGACTGCGAGACCACGGGCTGAATCTGGGCAGCTACATGCGGCTGTTGGAACAGTCGGTAATCGAAACGGTTTTACCTTTCGGCGTAGCCGGTCACATTGAGCCGGGCGCAACCGGGGTGTGGGTCGATGCCCAACAAGCCGGCGCGCCCGAGGATGCAAAACTATGCGCTTTAGGTGTTCGGCTTCGGCGACATACGACGATGCACGGCCTCGCATTAAACGTGACCACGAACCTATCACATTTCAAAACGATCGATCCGTGCGGACTCGGTCAGCGGCCGGTCACGAGCATGAAACAAATCCTCGGCGATTCATGCCCCGCGATGTCCACGATTAAATTTGAGCTGACCGCCGCGTTGAACCGTCGACTCGAAGCACATTCTGCCAGCGAACTTGCCCGGTGATAGCACCATCCGCCACCGGGCTATCGGTTTTCTGGTGCATCAACGCCGCGTGCTGGGCGATGCTCGGCTTGTTGATCTGGAAACGGCCAGCAATAACTAAAGGTGCCGCGACTCGCCTCATTTTTGCCGGGTCGATTGCGCTTCATCTCGCGGCGCTGATCCCGCAAGCCCCCAGCCTGAGCGATGACATTTGGCGATACGTGCTGGACGGTCAAAGGGTCGCCAGCGGTGCGAATCCTTATGCCCTGAGTCCAGCCGAGATCATTGAGCAAAACCACAAGATTTTCAGCGACCATGACAGGCTCACCCTGATCAATAACCCCGAGCTCGTCACGATCTATCAGCCGACCAGCCAAATCGTCTTCGGCGTGACGATGGCGGCTTACGATTGGGTGACGCCCGGGCCGCCGAGCATGATCGTCGGCCAACGTCTTATGCGTGTTGTATTCAGTGGCATCAATTTGTTGATCGTCGGCCTGCTCATCGCTCAACTCATACAAATCAACCGCTCGCCGTGGTGGGCGACGCTTTACGCCTGGCATCCGCTGACAATCAGCGAAGTCGCCTGGAGCGGACATCAGGACGTCATCGGCATCCTGTTCCTGCTGCTCGCACTCAGACTCGGGCAGGCGGCAGGCCGGTCGTGGATGAGCGGCTTATTGGCGGGGGTCTGCCTTGGCTTGGCCGCGGCGGTCAAGCCGGTCGTGCTACCGATTGCTCTGCCGCTTGCCTGGCATCTGCGACATGCACCACTACGCATCCTGCCTCCGATGTTGACATGCATCGCAGTCCTGGCTGCCAGCTACAGCTACTTTGCAAGTTTTCCGGAGGGTCTGGGCCGCATGTTTGAAACCGCGGAAACCTTCGTTGGTATCTGGCGGTTCAACGGCTCGATCCATCCACTCATCGAGCACGCCACACTGATCAAACACACCGCCGATGTGCTTTGCGGTGTTGCTTTAGCAGCGATTCTACTCATCGGCACATGGATGCAGCGGACGCCATGGCGTGTAGCGATGACGTATCTGTTCGCAAGCCTTTGTCTATCCAGCACGGTGCACCCGTGGTATCTGCTCTGGGCACTCGCGTTGCTGCCGTTGGCGTGGTCGGCCGGTCGGCTGATCCTCGGCCCGGCGGTCTGGGTAGCCTCGCTGACCCTGCCGTGGGCTTACGTCGCCTGGCTACGGGCGGCGGGAAATGAAGGGTTCACGCTGACGCCGGCCCATCGCCTGTTAATTTGGCTTCCGGTCTACCTCGCGATTGCCATTGCCCTCTGGGTCTATAGAGGACCAAGAACGCCAGCCGATAACTTGCCGGTTAAGGCACGTTGACGATGACGGTGGGTTCCATGCCGTCATCGGTGCCGGTGTTCGTACCGGGCACGGGCTTTCGGTTTTGAAGGAGTCGTGGGAAATGCTCCTGCGTTTCTCGAATGCGTGGTCCGTAGGTATCGATGCCGTTGACCGGGACAAAGTCGGAGAGCGTGAACAGGCCGACGGTCACCATCGATTGCCTCGGTCCGTGGTAGTAGAAGCTCTGCAAGGCGGGCCGGTCGCCGTCATCCTGCCGCAGTTCTCTTGCGAGTTCTTCCGCCGCCAGTCGGTGATTCTCGCCGAGCCCGGCATCGAAGACATGCACGAGCAGTGAGCGATAACCGCTGTGTTGGCTGAGATCGAGTTCGCTGACGACGCTCTGCCCGCCCTGGATCGGTTGTAGCTCCGAACGACGGAAGGGACGCTTACCGTCAATTCGAACGCTGCGAACCGCATCGAGTGTCCGCTGTGCTTCAGGGTCGTTCAGGCGATTGAACCGGCCGACATAAACGGTGGCCACATTTTGATAGTCATCGAACCAGACGTCTGCAATCTGGCCGGACTCGCGGACCGAGGCCGCCAATCGGTAAGCCTGCTTCAGCCGCTGGTCGCCCTCGAATTCATCCAATTCAATCGCCCAGACCTGACCTCGACCCGAGGCGTCTGCGGAAGCCTGATCCGGCGGCGGGTCCGCGACCTGTCGCAGGCTGTCCCAACTGCTGCGCTTCACGCGCTGCTCGGTCATGCAACCGACCAGCAGAAAACCGCACGCAAGAGCACACAGCAAGCCGAGATGCAGTTCACCTTTTCGCATAGTCAGGAATGTCGTTCATTGGCATGTTGACTCAGCCCATCGATGAGCCGACCGCAGACTCGGCCACGCCCTTGAACTGACGATAATCCGTTAGGTCAATGGTCGCGGGGGGGCTGGTGAAGGGGTAGGCTCCGGATTCGTGCAGCATCAGACCTTCTTCACCGCACCGCTGAAAAACTTCAGCGATATCTCGGATGGCCAGAATCTGACCATCTTCACGATCTATGGTTTCCAATTCATCTTCAGGCACGTCGACAATCGGCGTCGCCTCGCTGATTGCGTTGATGAGAAGGGTATGCACCCTGGATGTTTCCAGCGTGGCTTGTGCGATGGAGGGGTCTTCGACACCGCGGATGGCATTGGCGAAGCCTTGAAGCATCTGGACGCGTTTGTTACTGCCGTCACCGATGGGTTGCGATTGGCCGTCGATCACCAGCCGGGCCTTGTCGTTGGTTCGTTCGATAAAGCCTTTGTCGAACTGCAAGCGAACCCATGGCCCGTCCTGCTTGCTGCTGGCGTGTGTAAGCAGCAGTAAAAGTGGGGGCCCGCTGTCAAAATGGATACGGGCGGAAACCGTATCGTAATTTTCGATCCGGACCGCTCGATAGAGTTCCGCCTCGATGCGGACGGGCGCTGCGGAGGTTTCGGGCGAGTTGCCTAGGAGGAAAAGTGCCAGATTGACCGGGTGGGACAGCGCATTATTGATCGGGCTGTCGAGGACCCAGGTGTTTCCGGATTTCTGCCGACCCGCCCAATTGTTGCGGGAAAAGTATTGATCGGTCCGCGGCCAGCAGGCGGTGATTGAAGCCTGCCTGAGCGGGCCATCCTGTCCGGATAGCAGCCTGTTTTTAATGATCGGCGTGTGCTGGTCGTAGACATCCTGGAAGCCGATCAGAACCGGACGATCCGCCGCATCCCGAGCTTCGATCAGCTCATCGACCTCCTGCACCGTCCCCGCCACGGGCTTCTCGATCAGCACAGCCAGCCCGCGTTGCAGCGCGTATTTGGCGAAAGGAACATGTAACTCGATCGGAACAGGCAGCCAGACCGCATCCAGCTTGCTTTCATCGATCATGGCGTGAAAGTCATTAAACACCTCGACGCCTTTTGCTTGCAAAGTCTCGAGCTTTTCCGGGTGAGCGTCAGGCTTCGGGTCGCAAACCGCGACCAGCTCGAACGCTGGACGAACCGATTCTGCGTGCTGCATGACGAATTGGAGGATTTGGCCGGCATAACCGCCCAGCCCTGCGATCGCCAATCTGATCTTTTTATCTTCAAGCATTCTTGATTCCCAAATCTCGTTTCCTGCATCTTACAGGCATTTTTTTTCAAAGCGTTGACTTTACGAACAAGGCATTTATCATAACATCCGGATTAACGGATGAATCGACTCGCAACCCATCCCGATCAGTTGATGAGCTGGATGACCAGCCTCGCCGACCCCGCCAGGGTTCGGTTGTTACGCCTTATGGAGCAGCATGAGCTTGGCGTCAGCGATCTCTGCAGCATTCTGCAGATGCCCCAGAGCACGGTCAGCCGACACCTTAAAATTCTCTCTGAGGATGGTTGGGTTTCCAGCCGTCGCCAAGCGACATCCCACCTGTATCAGCTCATGCTTGATGAGTTGGCCCCGCCGCAACGTGACCTCTGGGTGCTTGCCCGATCGGGGTTGAAGGATTGGGCCGCTTTCGATCAGGACGACCTTCGTTTGGCTGCGAGGCTTGCTGAAAAACAGTCGGACAGCAAAGTGTTTTTTGCCGGGGCGGCGGATCAATGGGACCGAGTCCGATCCGAGCTCTATGGCGAAACCTGGCGTAACTCACTGCTACTCAATTTGCTGCCCAGCGATGCCGTGATCGCGGACCTTGGGTGCGGTACCGCCAGTCTGGTCGCGGACATCGCGCCGCATGTGAAGCAAGTCATCGGCGTCGACAACAGTAAGGATATGCTTAAGGCCGGCCGCCAACGCACACGCAAGCTCGGCAACGTCGAGCTGCGCGAGGGTGAACTAGACGATTTGCCCGTCGCGGATAATTCGTGCGACTACGTTCTTTTTGTGCTGGTGTGGACCTACATCGACCGCGTCGAGCATGTTATCGCCGAGGCCAAACGTGTCTTGAAGCCCGGCGGGCGACTGATCGCGATCGATCTGCTTGAACACGACCGCGAAGCCTACCGCCGAGAAATGGGCCAACGCCACAACGGCTTCAGCTTGCCGAGAATCGAATCGCTTTTGAAGACTGCCCGTTTTAACACAGCCGCGACCCGTCCGCTGCCGCCTGCCGCGGAGGCCAAGGGGCCGGCCCTGTTTATCGCTTCTGCATGCAAACAAAATGACCCGAGTTGAAATGTAATCCGGGCAATGATTGAACCCTTAACCTTTAATTTGAGGAAATGAAAAGATGACTGCGACCGCTACTGCAACCCCCGCCGCTCCCAAGATGGTTCCCGACACCGTGAATGGACTGACGTTCAAAGTCGCTGACCTGTCGTTGGCGGATTGGGGCCGAAAGGAAATCCTGTTGGCCGAGCAGGAGATGCCGGGTCTCATGGCTCTGCGTAAGGATTACCAAGGGAAGCATCCGCTCAAGGGTCAGCGGATCATGGGCAGCCTGCACATGACGGTCCAGACCGCGGTGCTGATTGAAACGCTCGTCGAACTCGGGGCGGAAGTCCGCTGGGTGTCCTGTAACATTTTCAGCACGCAGGACCACGCGGCCGCAGCGGTCGTCGTCGGCCCGAGTGGGACACCCGAAAAGCCGGCCGGCGTACCGGTCTTTGCGTGGAAGGGCGAAACGCTGGAAGAGTATTGGTGGTGTACCGATGTCGCACTGGACTTCGGCGATGGCCAAGGGCCGAGCCTCATCGTTGATGACGGCGGCGATGCGACGCTGCTGATCCACAAGGGCGCCGAGTTCGAGAAGGCCGGCGAAGTTCCCGCCTTCGATGCTGAGAACGACCCTGAAGAGTGGGGCGAGATTCTCAAAGTGCTCGAGCGAAATCTCGCCAGCAACAGCGGGCGTTTCACCCGCGTTGCGGATGAATGCAATGGCGTCAGCGAAGAAACCACCACCGGCGTCCACCGTCTTTATGAAATGGAAAAGGCAGGCACGCTCGCGTTCCCCGCGATCAACGTCAATGACAGCGTGACCAAAAGCAAATTTGACAACCTCTATGGCTGCCGTCATTCGCTGATCGACGGCATCTTTAGGGCATCAGACGTGATGGTCAGCGGTAAGGTCGCCGTGGTCTGTGGTTACGGCGACGTCGGCAAGGGCTGCTGCCAATCGCTCAAGGGCCAGGGCGCCCGCGTTATCGTCACCGAGATTGATCCGATCTGTGCGTTGCAGGCCGCGATGGAAGGCTACGAAGTCACGACGCTTGAAGACACGCTCGAAGAGGCGGACATCTTCATCACGACCACCGGCAACTTCAACATCATCACCGCCGACCACATGGCTAAGATGAAGGACAAGGCCGTGGTCGGCAACATCGGCCACTTCGATAACGAAATCGAGATGGCCAAGCTCGCCAAGATCGCGACGCGAACCAATATCAAACCGCAATACGACATGTGGACCTTTGAGGACGGGCACGCCGTGCTGATCCTCGCCGAGGGCCGACTGTTGAACCTCGGATGTGCGACCGGTCACCCTTCCTTCGTGATGTCAGCAAGCTTCACAAATCAGGTCATCGCTCAGATCGAATTGGCGGTCAACAATGACGCCTATGAAAACCGCGTTTACGTTCTGCCGAAGCATCTCGACGAGAAAGTTGCAAGGCTGCACCTCGACAAGCTGGGTGTGAAGCTCACCAAACTGACGCAGAAACAGGCGGACTACATCGGCGTGCCGGTCGAAGGCCCGTACAAGCCCGAGCATTACCGCTACTAAAAATTTTTTGAATGACCAAATTTCTCCGAACAACCCCTCGTATCTGCGAGGGGTTGTTTCATTATCGGGTCATCGGCTGAACTTATCCGCCCTCGAATTTGCGTCGATAACGATAGCACCTCTCGGACTTCAAGGCATCTAACTGTAATTCCATGGCTGAGGCAGGCACCCAAGAGCAGCGGCGACAGAGTCGACACACCGTCGAGGGCTTTTGCAGCAACCTTGGCAGCGTTGTGGATCTGTCACGCGGGGGTGCTCGCATTCTCGCTCGAAGAGCTATCAGCGGTGAGCAAACCCTGACACTGCGGACGCATCAGCACGGCAAGCTGGTATTGCAATCCAAGGTGATGTGGCATCGTCGGCTGGACCGTGGTCGGCATCTCGTCGGTGTTCAATTTAAAAATCTGACCCGTCAAGACACGCAGGCTCTGGGCTCGCTGGTCGATCAAATCTCGCGCGGATTTGTGCCAAAGAGCAAAGCTGGGGTTGCCGGCACATGGCTGGGCATATTTCTGGCGGCTTTGGGAATCGCGGTAGTTGCCGCTAATTACTTGCGGTCTTCGATCGCTGACCGCATGCCGGAAGGTTGGGAGCAGGTTGCCCAATGGCTAGAAGGGCCGGTATCGCAGTGGAGCTGGGTCGGCTATAGCATCGGCGTCGTCATGACGGTCATCGCGATCAATGAGATCCGAGGTCAGCCGCCAGTGGATAAGCGGCAGTCAGCCCGCGACCGCCGCGGAGCCAGCACGCCCGGACGACGAAACGAGTCGCCGCAGGACGAGATCGCCCGACTTCGCCGCAGCCAACTCGTGCTCAACGGCATCCTCGAAAGCTCACTGGGTGGCGTCATCGTGCTTAAAGCAGTCCGCCACCCGGGTTCGCGGGCTGTGATCGACTTGGAGATTCAACTCGCTAACCCTGCGGCTGAGGACCTGATCGGCAAGAGCGAACAGGTGTTGATCGGCCAGCGTGTCAGCGAGGTCCTGCCCTGCATTACCAAAAACCAGATGTATCAGGATCTGCTCTCGGTGGCTGAGAGCGGCCTGCCTTTGCAAAAGCATTACCGGATCGACAGCAACAGCCGGTGGTATCAACTCGCTGTCGTTCAAATCAGCGATGGGCTGGCGGTGACCTTCGCAGATACGACCGATCAACATCAGGCCCAGGCCCAACTCCGCCACGTCGCGTACCACGACGAACTCACCGGCCTGCCGAACCGCAAATTGCTGATGGAGCACCTTGAAACAGCGTTCCAACGCAGCAAGCGACACCCATCCCATCAGTCTGCTGTCCTGTTTCTGGACTTCGACCGGTTCAAGTTCGTCAACGACACGTTAGGTCACGACGTCGGCGACCTGTTGTTAATCGGTATAGCCGAGCGGTTACGCGACAACCTGCGAGCGGTTGATGTGACTGCCATGGCAGGCCAAGAGCAAGTTTCCGCACGACTGGGGGGCGATGAATTTGTCGTCATGTTGGATGGCATCAGCGGCAAAGAAGATGCCGTGGTCGTCGCGAGACGTTTGCTCGAAGCGTTCAATCAACCGCACGATCTGGACGGTCACACGGTCATCTCGACCGCCAGTATCGGCATCGCGATGAGCCGACCGGATTACAAAACTGTGGACGAGTTGCTGCGCGATGCAGATACCGCGATGTATCAAGCCAAACACTCCGGCAAGGCCCGCTACGTCGTGTTCGATCAGCATATGCACGAGCAATTGATCGAGCAGGCGGCATTGGAAGAAGACCTGCGTGATGCGATTGAGCGTGAGACTTTCACGCTGGTTTACGAGCCGATTGTCGATATGCAGGACGGGCAGATTTCAGGTTTCGAGGCGCTGATCCGTTGGAGTCATCCCAGCCGTGGCGATGTTTCGCCCGAGCAGTTCATTCCACTTGCTGAAGAATTGAATCTCATTAAGCACATCGACGCCTGGGTGATGCGTAACGCAATCGCGGAATTGGCCCACTGGATCGAAGCCAACCAGCAGGATGTGTTTGTCAACATCAATTTGTCGCGTACTCAACTACATGATGTCGAGCTTCCGAGCATTGTCGAGGGTTTGCTGGATCGCTATCAACTGCCGCCCGACTCGGTCCGATTCGAAATCACCGAAACGATGGTGATGAACGACACGACGCGAATCGTCGAGGTTCTGAATCGGCTGAAAAACATCGGTGTCCAGATTGCGCTTGATGACTTCGGCACCGGGCACTCTTCGCTGAACATGCTTCAGGACCTGCCGCTGGATATTCTGAAAATCGATCGTACATTCATCGAAAACGCCGGCCAAGCGGTCCGACGATATGGTGCGATCATCGCCACGATTACTGAACTGGCTCAGAATCTAGACATGATCGTGATCGCTGAGGGTATCGAGCGCAGCGAGCAGGTTGCGCTGCTGCAGACCTTGAACTGTGATTACGCCCAGGGCTGGCTATTCAGCCAACCGCTCAACGGTGATCAGGCATTGGACCTGCTGCAAAGCCACGATCGCTACGAGCTCGCGGCTTAGACTTAGAGCGTTCTTACGGATCGGCATTTAAACACCTCTCGCCGTCGGGTCCCAGATAAGTTTGTGCAACTGCGTCTGGACACGCACCGGCAGTTGGTCAGCCAATACCCATTGCGAAAGATCGGTCAGGCTCAAGCCCTCGCAGCCCTCAACGCCGCCGCCGGCCGGCACATCGTGGACCGCGCTGACCAGTACGCTTCCGACCCGGTCGGCGAGTTTTTCACGCTGCAACACCTCAGCCATCCAATCGTAATCGTCTCGGCTGGTCAGCACGAATTTCACTTCGTCACGGGCATTGAGGTTAGCGAGATTTCCCCAAAAGTTGCGGTGGGCTTCGCCGCTGCCGGGGGTTTTGAGGTCCATGATCCGGATGACGCGCGGATCGCAGACGCTGATATCGCAGGCTCCGCTGGTTTCGATAAGCACCGTATGGCCGCGATCACAGAGCTCGCTCATCAATAGATGCACATTGGGCTGTAGCAAAGGCTCGCCGCCGGTCACTTCAATGAGACGCCTTTGTGAGTCACTTGCGGTCTTGGTCTCTACAGCCGACTCGGTCCAATGGCTCTCAGTGGATCCGTAGCTGTCGCTTATGTTCCGGCCCACCGTCAGGACGGTTGCGGACTGATCGGCTTGGAACGTGACATTTTCTGCGGAATCGATGATGCTTGCAATCGACTGTTTTTCACCCTCGTGAAATGCGTAGGTTGTATCGCAGTATCGACAGCGCAGATGGCAGCCACGCAGGCGGATGAATACGCAGGGCAGGCCGGCGTAGCTCGATTCGCCTTGAATCGAATAAAAAATCTCGTTGATTGCGAGGGTCTTGCTTTCCATATCGTCCGCGACTCTGCTGACACGCCCGGTTCACGATTGAACGCGAAGCGCATCTCGTAATTGCAGGATGGTACGCGATGAGACCGGGTGTTGAATGGTCCCCGCGATTTCCGCAAGCGGTTCTAAAACGAAGGGCCGATCCATCATCCGCGGATGCGGCAGCACGAGACCTGGCTCATTTAAGAGGAGGTCTTCGTAAAGCAGAAGGTCCAGATCGATTTCGCGTGGCCCCCAATGCTCGCGTTCGGATCGGGGCGATCTCCCGCCTTGCTGTTCGATGTCCAGCAGCAGATCAAGCAGGTCACTTGGTTCAAGGCTTGTTTCGAGCTTCGCCGCGGCGTTGAGGAACTGGCCCTGATCCTGCGGGCCAACCGGGGCGGTTTCGTGAATCGAGCTGAGCTGAAGCGACTGGATGCCGGGATGTTGCCAGAGCGCACCGGTCGCGGCGAGCAGATGTCCCTGCCGGTCACCGAGGTTGGAACCCAGCGCGATGTAAGCGGTGGCCATCGCGTGATGTTAGAAGCGTTTAAGAGATTACGCTAAACCCACTCACGAGAATCCGCCGGATACACTACGAGCAATGCGTGACCATTGGCCGAAGCTGCTCATCATTTTTCTGCTGTTCGTCATCGTCGGCGTGCCACTGTTGATGCGTCCGGTAGCCGAGGGTGGACTGGCGGAGATCGATAGCCCTTCCGAGCAACGGCTGATTATCATCACTCCGCACAACGAACAAATCCGCTTCGAGTTGAGCCGGGGGTTCAACGATTGGCGACGGTCGCAGGGCCTCGGGCCGATCGCGTTTGATTGGCGGGCTTCTGGCGGGACGACGGACCTACGCAATGGCATCCTCGCTCAATTCGAGGCGAAAGCCAAAGCGGACAAAATTGACGAGGGCATCGGGGCCGACCTTTTCCTCGGCGGCGGCGAATACGACCACGGCAAAGTTGCCAAAGGCATCGATATCGGCAGCCCGGAGCAACCCGAAGTCATCAAGATCGTTGTCCCGGCGGAGTTGCCCGACGGTTTGTTGAAGGCGGCTTTTCCCGAGCCGACCATCGGCGGCGAGCTTTTGCTCCACCCCGATCGGCTCTGGCTGGGGACAGCATTGTCGAGCTTCGGCATCGTGTACAACCGCGATCTCTTGGAAATGCTTGGCCTGCCCGAGCCCACGACATGGTCGGACCTGACCGATCCGCGCTACGTCGACTGGGTCGCGATGGCTGATCCCGCCCACTCCGGATCGATCAGCAAGGCGTTGGAACTGGTCATCGCCCGGCGGGGCTGGGAAGAGGGTTGGCATACGCTCCGGCGAGTGTTTGCGAATAGCCGATACTTCGCTTCGTCTGCGACGAAGGTGCCGATGGATGTTTCGTCCGGCGATGCGGCGGCGGGGCCATGCATCGATTTTTACGGCCGCTTTCAGGCCGGTGCGATCGGTGCGGGTGGCGATGCGAATCGTGTGGGCTACATCGACCCGGTCCGCGACGGCAAGAGCATGACTTCGACGACAGCGGACCCCGTGACGCTGCTGCGTGGCGCCCCGAGCCATGAGCTTGCTGAGCAATTTATCGCCTGGCTGTTGAGCAGAGAATCCCAACAACTCTGGCAGGCGAAAGCGGATAGCCCGGGGGGGACCGAGCGTTACGAATTGCGGCGGATGCCGATCCGATCCGATCTGTACCAGCCGCAATACACTCAGCACTGGACCGATCCACAGGTCAACCCATTTGAGACTGCCAGTCCGCTGCCTGAGGCCACGCCAAGCTATTTCTCGACCGTCGCCCCGGTCAGCCATGCGATGGCGATCGATGTCCACGACGATCTCAAAGCGGCTTGGAAAGCGATACAGCGGACGCCGGACAGTCATCCAGACATGCCGCGGATGCTGGAGTTGTTTGATGCGATGCCCGAGCGATTGACGCTGGCTTGGCCGGATGAAGAATTGGCTAGGAACTGGGCGAAGGTCATTGACGATCCGTCTCACCCGCGATACGCCGAGGTCGAAAAGGTACTCGCGGACTTCGCCTCGCGGTTCGACCGTGAATGGCAGGGGTCGGACCAGCGGCTGAAAGATCAGCTCGCCTGGACACTGTTTTTCCGTGAGAATTACCGTGAGATCGTGGAGATGGCACCTTGAGCGAAGCACGCCGAAGGGTGCTGGTTACTGGAGCCTCGGCTGGGATCGGCCTAGAGCTTGCGAAGTGTTTTGCTGCGGCGGGAGATGATTTGGTGCTCGTCGCGCGTCGCCGGGATCACCTCGATGCGCTAAGCCAGGAACTTCAAGCCAGGCATGGCATTCAGGTCACCCCGATTGAGAAAGACCTCGTACCGCAGGAGGCTGCCTGCGAGTTAATTGATGAATTGCAGGATCGCGATCCGAAAATTGACGTTGTGGTTAATAATGCTGGGTTCGGGGCATTGGGCAAAGTGCATCGGCTGGATGCGGACCGTCAGGCGGACATGATCCAGTTAAATGTACTGGCATTGTTTAAGCTCACGCGTGGGCTGCTGCCGGGCATGCTTGAGTCATCAGATTCGCGACCAAAGGTGAATAGGGGGGTGCTGAACGTCGCATCCCTCGCCGGGTTTCTGCCCGGGCCGAATATGAGTGTTTACTACGCGACCAAGGCGTTCGTGCTGCATTTCACCGAAGGTCTGGCTCAGGAACTTAAAGGTACCGGCCTGTCGGTGTCCTGCCTCTGCCCCGGGCCGACGGCGACGGAGTTTGGCGAGGCTTCAGGCATGGATGATGCGAAGTTTTTCAAGCCCGCATCGATGTCGGCCGAGCGGGTCGCCAAGGCGGGTTTTGAAGGTTTTGAGAACAACCAGACGATCGTCATCCCGGGGGCAAGCAACAAACTCGGCCGACAATTGCTACGCCTGTCCCCCCGCGGGGCGGTGCGTAAGCTGGTTGCCAAGCTGCAGCGGCCGGGCGGGGATTGACCGCTGATCTTCAGCAGCGTTTGGCAAGTTTTTCTGGAATCGATACAATGCCCGGCTCGCGGCATCGCCCGCACCCGTCGGTCTGCACCGTGGCAGACCTGCCAAACCCGTGACGGCCAACCCCGGAACCACCATGAGCCAGTTTCAATCTTTCGGTACCAACCCGCCCGCCAAAGTCGTTTTCGAGTCAAGCAACGGCACGACGTTCGTTGACTATAAAAACAGCGAAGACCTCCGCCGATATCTTACGCCCAACGGCAAAATTCAAGGCCGAAAAAAGTCCGGCCTGACCGCCCGCGAGCAGCGGCTGGTTGCCCAAGCCATCAAGCGCGCTCGCTATATGGGCCTGCTGCCCTTCACCTCGGCCACGCTGTAGCGGATGTAAAATTCAAACCATGAATAAAGCCCAGGGATGGCCATCCCTGGGCTTTTTCTGTTTTTCAATGTTGTACGACTCAATCGCCTTCGGGCGGCGGGGCTTCCCCGGTATCGCTGGCTGCATCATTGGCGTCAGGTGAATCCTCTTCGTCCTTGACCCGAGCGACGCCGGCCAAGCTGTCGCCTTGAGCGATATTGACCACACGGACCCCTGCCGAGCCGCGGTGGGTCTGGCGGACATCGACCGCATGGATGCGGACGATCATGCCGCCGGTGGTGATGAGCATGAGATCGTCTTCGACTGAGACGCGTCGCAAAGCGGCAACGCTGCCGTTGCGTTTGGTGGTCTGGATGTCGCGTCGGCCCTTGCCGCCACGGCTTTGGCTGCGGGTGCTGCCGTCTTCGGATTGCACGAGATATTCGACCAGCGGGGTCCGCTTGCCGTAGCCGTTTTCGGTGACGGTCAGCAGGTCAGAGCCGTCCATCTCCGGAGCGATTCGAATTGTGCCCACCACCTTGTCATCGCCGCTGAGGTTGATGCCTTTCACACCCGACGAGTTTCGGCCCATCGCGCGGGCCTCATCCGCACGGAAGCGAATGGCCATGCCCGAAGCGGTGCCAAGCAAAATATGGTCGTCGTCGCCGACGTGCTTGACGCCGATTAACGCATCGCCATCCCGTAGATTGACCGCGATGATGCCAGCGCTATTGACGTTGCGATATTCCGCTAAAGCGGATCGTTTCACCAAGCCGTTCGCGGTGGCGAAGAGCAGAAAATCCTCGCCCTTTTCGAAGTCGGTGATCGGCATGAATTCGACGATCCGCTCGCCGGCTTGAAGGTTGATCAGATTGACGATGGCCCGGCCGCGATTGGTTCGGCCGGCCTCAGGAATGTTAAACACCTTGATCTTGAAGACCCGGCCGGTGTTCGTGAAGCACAGCAGATCATCATGCGTGCTGGCGACGAATACCTCTTGGGTAAAGTCGTCCTCGTCACGCGACTTCGCACCGATGACGCCCTTGCCGCCGCGGTTTTGCGCTTTGTATTGATCGGCGGGCAGCCGTTTGACGTACCCCGAGTGGGTGATCGTCACCACGACCTGCTGCACCGGGGTCAGCGCGGCCATGTCCAAGTCGTCCGCTTCGCTCTCTTCGATGATCGTGCGGCGGGCGTCCGCATACTTCGATTTCAGTTCTGCGATCTGCTCGAGGATGATGCCCTCGACCCGCTTCGGATTCGCCAGGATGTCCTCATACTCTTCAATCTCGCCGATGAGCTTGGTGTAATCCGACACCAGCTTTTCAATCTCCAGCCCGACGAGTTGGATGAGTTGCAGGCGACCGATGGCCTCGGCCTGAACCCGGGTCAGGCGGGCATCCTCCTGCGAAGTCGCATCACGCAGCCGCTGGGGGATCTGCGGGGCGTAGGGGTGGTCGGCCGGGATGCGGAAGCCACGAGCCATCAGCTTTTCGATCGCTTCGTCCCGCGTTCTACTGGTACGGATCAGGCGGATGACCTCATCGATATCGCAGACCGCGTAGATCAAGCCTTCGATGCGGTGGGCTTCCTGCTGGGCTTTCTGCAGCAGGTGAGCGGTCTTGCGGCGAATCACCTCGATGCGGTGTTCGATGTAGCAGTCGATCAGCTGCCGCAGTGTGAGCGTCCGCGGCTGACCTTTGACCAGCGCGATATTGATGATCGAGAACGTCGACTGCAGCGGCGTCATCGAATAAAGCTGGTTCTCAACCGTCTCCGGTGATGCACCTCGCTTAAGTTTGATGACGACGCGCATGCCGCCGCGGTTGGACGATTCGTCGACAATGTCGCTGATGTCCTCGAGTCGGCCGGCCTTGTTCATCGCCACGATCTTGTCGATGATGCCGTGGACTTTCGTCACCTGGAAGGGGATTTCGGTGACGACCAAGCGGTCCTGCTTGCCTTGGGTTTCGTGGTGAATTTTCGCCCGGACGGTGACCTTGCCGCGGCCCGTCGCGTAAGCCGAGGCGATGCCGGATCGACCCATGATCGTGCCGCCGGTCGGGAAGTCCGGGCCGGGGATGATCTTGATGAGATCGGCGAGTTCGAGTTCAGGGTTGTCGATAACCGCGGTAATCGCGTCGCAGACTTCGCCGAGGTTGTGGGGAGCGAGGCTGGTCGCCATGCCCACGGCGATGCCCGTGCCGCCGTTGACCATCAGGTTCGGGAACTTGCCCGGCAGGACGAGCGGTTCGAGGCGAGCGCCGTCGTAATTTTCCTGCCAATCGACGGTGTCGAGCTTGAGGTCCTCGAGCATGTCCGCGGCGGGCGGGGCCATGCGGGCCTCGGTGTACCGCATGGCGGCGGGCGGGTCGGGGTCGATGCTGCCGAAGTTGCCCTGCGGATCGATGAGCGTGTGGCGCATCTTCCAGGACTGGGCCATGTTGACCAGCGTCGGGTAGACGACCGCCTCGCCGTGCGGGTGGTAGTTGCCGGAGGTATCGCCGGCGATCTTCGCGCATTTGCGGTGCTTGCTGCCGGGGCGAAGGTTCAGGTCGTTCATCGCCACCAGCACGCGACGCTGCGACGGCTTGAGCCCGTCACGCACATCCGGAAGCGCGCGATCGACGATCGTCGACATCGCGTAGGTGAGGTAGCTTTCGGCTAACTCACGCTCAATCGCGAGGTCCTGCACCCGGCCGGTCAGGATCGGCCCATCACCGATGCCGGAAGCCTGTTCTTCAGGCGCTTGGGAGTCGTCGTCCGGGGTGTTGTCAGGCGTGTCGTTTGGGGGCGTTTCGGCCATGAATCAGCAGTCTCCGGTCCGGCGGTCGGCCATCAATTGGAAACCCTGATTATAGCTGAATCCTCCCCCTCCCGCCGCCAATCAGCAAGGCTGCAGCGGCTGTTTATCGGCCGTCGCGACGATCTCGTATTCATTGAGATAACAAGAAGGATCGCGTCCCAGCCAATCGCCGGTCGCGGACTCGGCCCGGGTCCTCAGATTGCCGTTGCATAGGTTTAGGAACCGGCAATCCTGACAACGCTGGGGCAGGGCGGCGGCACGGTCGCGGAGCTGCCGCAGGCGGGAGTCAGTGGGGCGGTTGCCCCAGATTTCGCGGAATGTCTGCTCTCGGATATTGCCGACGCTGTAATGCCAGGAGAACTGGTCGTAGTGCACATCGCCCTGCGGGCTGATCGAGCAGATGTTGGACCCTGAGCGGTTGCCGCCCGTGGCCGAGAGCCGGTCGGCGACCTCGGCCGCCCGCTGCGGATCGTCCTGCTCCAAGGCGAGCACGGCGTAGGCTGCGTCGGCGTGATTGCCGACGGTCAGCACCTCCAGCGGCGTCCCGCGGTCGTGGTATTGCTGAGTCAACTCGAACACCTTGTCCACCGCCTTTCGGGTCTGGTCGGGCGTGAGGTCGGCAAGCTGCATCTTGCCGCCCCGGCCGGCGTAGGCGAGGTGATACACGCAGAGCCGATCGATTTTTTCACGTAAACATAGCTCGAAGATTTGTTCGAGGTGATCGAGGTTGAAGCGGTGGACGGTGAAGCGGACGCCGACCTTCAGGCCATGACGTTGGCATCGGCGGATCGCTTCTAGCGTTTGCTCGAATGCGCCGCGTTGGCCGCGCAGTTTGTCGTGGGTTTTGCCGATGCCGTCGAGCGAAATGCCCACGTATTTCACACCGAGTTCGGCCAGTCGCCTGGCCACGGCCTCGTCGATCAGCAGCCCGTTGGTCGAGAGCGTGCAGGGCAGGCCGATTTTGCGGGCGTAGGCCATCAGGTCGAGCGTATCGTGGCGGACCAGAGGCTCGCCGCCGGAGAACAGGACGGCCGGGACGCCGAAGGCTTTGAGTTCATCCAGCAGGGCAATGCCTTCATCGAAGGACAACTCATTCGGAGCAGCGCTCGCATCAGCGCTGGCGTAGCAGTGCACGCACTTGAGATTACAAGCCCTTGTGACGGCCCAGACGGTGACGGGGCGGGGGGCGTTGTCGCCCGGTGCGCGGTCGGCTTTGCGGTGGCCGTAGCGGAGCTTTTCGTTGCCTGCGGCGTGGCCGCAGAGGATGTTGCTAACGCTGAACATGACGGCGGGACTCCTGTAAGACGTTGAGCGGGATGGCGGGGGATCGCGATGGCGATGTCGATTGAGCGAGGTTATGGCCAGCGAGGATTTGCCCCTCGGGCTGATAGGGACAATCCGGCTCCTCGGCGAGGCGGTCGCCGGTCAAGGCAAATGCCCTTGCGCGTGACCCGCCGCAAATGCTGTTGAATCCGCAGCGGCCGCACTTGCCTTTCAATTTCGATGGATCGCGCAGCGAGGTGAATATGGGGTGGTGCTGGTAAAGATCGACCACGGATTCGCGTGGCACTCGGCCGGCCACTTCAGGCAAAAAGCCCGAAGGCTGAACCTCGCCGCGGTGACTGATGAACATCACCCCCTTGCCGTCGTTGATGCCTAACGGGGCCCGCGTGGGTCGGCCGTTCTGACCCGGCTGCGGTCGAAGCGGATCGCCCATGCGTTGCTTCACGAATCGGCGGTAGAAGGGCGCTTCAGTGGTTTTGATCGCGAATGGCTCACGTCGAGCCATCGCCCAAAGCTTCTCAAACACGGCTTCGTACTGATCTGGCTTGAGTCGCGGTTGGCGATACGCCCGACCGATCGGTACGAGAAAGAACAGCGACCACATCGCCGCCCCGACTTCGCGGACCAGATCGGCGATGGCATCGAGCTGATCGACATTGCCCGGCATCACGGTCGTATTGACCTGCGTCGACAGCCCGATGCTGCGGGCGTAGGTCAGGATGCGTAAGCCATCGTCGAATGTGCCGTGCACCCCGCGAAACCCATCGTGCCATGCCGCGGTTGCCCCATCGACCGAGATAGACAATCGCTGTACCCCCAGTTGCTTGACCGCATCGAGTTGATGCGGTGAGACGCGGGGCGTCGCGGAAGGCGACAGCGAAACGCTCAGGCCCCGTGTGACTGCATATCGGATCAGGTCTGGCAGATCGTCCCGCTCGAACGGATCGCCGCCGGTCAGGATCAGCATCGGCGGCTTGGGAAAAGTCGCTAGATCATCGATGAGTTGCTTCGATTCAGCCGACGCTAATTCGTCGCAATGGGCGTGCGGCATGGCCCGGGCTCGGCAATGTTTGCAGGCCAAGGCACACGCTCGCGTCACCTCGTAAAACACCAGCAGCGGGCTGTGATGCGTATCGCATAGCCGGTAAGCCGACAATGGATGTCGCTGCAACATGCTCAAAGCGTACAGCCGGATTTCTTCTCTTCAATGAAAACACTTTTAGTGCTGATTTGACCGAGCCGTTACACTCTTCGCCCCAACGCTGTGCGAATAAAATCCTCAGTCTTTCTTAAAGAAAATTTTAACGAGCAATCCCATGGAAGCAGGAATCGTCGGCCTCCCGAACGTCGGCAAATCGACACTCTTCAACGCCCTGACCGCGGCGGGCATCCCCAGCGAGAACTTCCCGTTCTGCACCATTGAGCCGAACGTCGGCGTCGTGCCCGTGCCGGACGGTCGGCTGGATCGGATCACGAAATACATCCCGCCTCAAAAGGTCATCCCCGCGGCCCTGCGGCTGGTCGACATCGCGGGCATTGTCAAAGGTGCTTCAACCGGCGAAGGCTTAGGCAACAAATTTCTCAGCCACATCCGGTCGGTCGATGCAATCCTGCATGTCGTGCGATGTTTCGAGGACGATGACATTACGCACGTCGATGGCAGCGTCGATCCGATCCGCGATATCGAGGTAATCGATACCGAGCTGATGCTGGCGGACCTACAGACGGTGGATGGCTCTTTGGAGAAAGCCCGCCGCAATGCGAAGTCCGGCGACAAGGATGCAAAAGCCCGACTCGCTCTGCTGGAAAAATGCCAACCGGTGCTGGCGGAAGGCCGGCCGATCCGATCGCTGATCGCCGCCGACAAGCTCGATCCGGAGGAATTGAAGCAGTTGAAAAGCTTCGGCTTGATTACCGCCAAGCAGGTGCTCTATGTGGCCAATGTGGATGAGGAAGATCTGCACGGTGAGGGGGATTTGGTTCGTCCGGTCCGAGCTCGGGCCGAGGCCGAGGGCGGCGCGGTCGTGCCGGTGTGCGCAAAATTGGAAAGCGAGTTGGCGGAACTCGAGGGTGAGGATCAGCAGGAGATGCTCGAAACGCTTGGACTGGAAGAGCCAGCGCTGGCGAGCCTGGCCCGCGCCGCTTACAAGCTGCTGGGCCTGCAAAGCTATTTCACGGCCGGCGAAAAAGAGGTCCGGGCCTGGACCGTGCCGATCGGCGCGACCGCCCCGCAGGCTGCGGGCGTGATCCACAGCGATTTCGAGCAGAAGTTCATCCGGGCCGAGGTTTATCGTTTGGATGATCTCGAAACGCATCACACGGAAAAAGCGATCCGCGAAGCCGGCCGACTCCGTGTCGAGGGCAAGGGCTACGAGGTTCAGGACGGCGACATCTGCCACTTCCTGACCGGGGCGTGATTCTTTATGTGCTTACATCCAATTCGAGCATAGTATCCAGCAATGCCTGAGCACGAACCTTATGAACTGGCCCTGCTGATCATCGGGGCGGGGATGCTGCTGTCGGTGTGGTTGCCCCAGTTGATCTTCCGCAGGGGGTCGACGTTTGCGGTCGTGCCGCTGGCCATCGGGGCATTGTTGTTTGGCCTGCATCCATCGCTGGAAGTGCCCTCGCCGTTCGGTGGGACCGGGCAAATCCTTTGGGAGAAGTTGACCGAGGCGGTGGTGGTGATTTCACTGGTCGGGGCGGGGCTGCGGATCAATCGGCGGGGCAAATGCCATTGGCGTTCCACTTTGGGTCTGCTCGTGGTAGCGATGCCGCTGACCATTGCGGCGGTGGCGTTGCTCGGCTATTGGGCGGGGCTGCCGCTGGGTGCGGCGTTGCTGCTTGGGGCGGTGCTCGCGCCGACCGACCCGGTGCTGGCATCGGATGTGCAGGCCGAGTCGCCGGACAAGGAGGAGCACAACATCCGCTTTACACTGACCAGCGAGGCGGGGCTGAACGACGGCCTGGCTTTCCCGTTTACCTACTTGGCGATCGCGGTCGCGGCGGCGGGAGGGATGTCGGGCCAACTGCTCGCCGACTGGGCTTTGTGGGAGCTTCTGGGCAAATGTGTCATCGGTGCTGCGATTGGGATCGGCGTTGGGTGGATGCTGGGCAAGGTGCTGTACCGGTTTCCTAAAGGCGCGACGCTAGCGGGAACGGGGCTAGGCAGCTTGGCTTTGGTTGTTTTTCTCGTGGCATACGGCCTGACCGAAGTGGTGGGGGGCTACGGCTTCATCGCCGCTTTTCTCGCGGCGATGGTACTGCGTCGCGAGGATTACGACCACGAATACAACGTCGATCTCGCGGACTTTGCCGACTATATCGAACACGCCGCCATCGCGGTGTTGCTCGTGCTCATTGGCGGGAGCATGGTGTCCGCCTGGCAAGACCTGACGTGGTCGATGATGGGTGCTTGTCTTGCTCTGATTTTGGTGGTTCGGCCGGTGGTGGGGTGGGTGTCGCTCATCGGCTCGCGTTACAACAAAGCGCATCGAGCGGTCATCGCGATCTACGGCGTGCGCGGGATTGGGACGCTTTACTACCTCGCCTACGCATTCGGCAAGCACCATTTCGAGCAGGCCCCGGAAATCTGGGCGGCGGGACTATTTGCGCTAGCGGTATCTGCCGTGCTGCACGGGCTGACCGCCATGCCCGTCATGCAACGCATCGCGGGCGACGATACGACATCGCTCAAACCCGAAGAAGATTCAGCTTAGACTCGCTATCGCTATCGCTTGAGCAACTGCTCGCGCTGGATCATGACTTTCAACGTATGACAAACCAGCTCGACCTGCATCGGCTCGAGGTGGTTATAGAAAGGCAAAGCGATCGTACGGTCGCTGATGGTTTCGGTGACCGGATAGTCTCCTTTTTCGTAGCCGAATGTACGTTTGTAAAACGGCTGGAGATGAATCGGCGGGAAGTAATTCGAAGCGCCGATATCATGCCGCTTCATCCCTTTGATAATGCGGTCGCGCTCCGTACGGCCGTAGTCCGCGGCCAGCCGGGGCACGAAGACGAACCAAGACATCGACGCCTCGGTATCCGCCTCATTGTTCGGCAGGATCAGGTCGTCGGCATCCATGAGGTAGCGGATGTATTCGCCGGCGACTCTGCGGCGGGCTGCCAGCATGTCGTCCAGCCGATTCATCTGTGACACGCCTAAAGCGCAGGCGATTTCGGATAGTCGATAGTTGTAGCCCAGTCGTTCATGGCTCAGCCACGAGCCGGCCGAAGCGTCACTGCCGACGTGGGCCGTGGTGGATCGCCCCTGGTTGCGGAGGCTGCGGCAGCGGGCAGCGAGCTGATCGTCATCGCAGACGATCATGCCGCCCTCACCAGTGGTGATTTGCTTGTTGGGATAGAAGCCGAACACGCCGACGCGACCGAAACTGCCCGCCGGCCGACCGCAGGCCGCAACGCCGCCCAAAGCCTCGCAGCAATCCTCGATCATCGGGATCTCGTGTTTACGGGCGATGCCTTCCAACTCGGCCATGTGCGTGGTGTTGCCAAACACTTCAACCGCGATAATCGCTTTGGTCTTCTCCGTGACCGCATCTTCGACCAGCGTCGGATCGAGGTTAAGGGACTTCGCGCAGATGTCGACGAAGACCGGCTTGGCGCCGACCATCAGGATGCAGTTGGCTGAGGCGATGAAGCTGAATGGCGTGGTGATGACCTCGTCGCCCGGTCCGATGCCAAGTGCGAGCAAAGCCAGATGCAGACCTGACGTACCGGAGGAGACGGCAACGGCTTCTCGGCGTCCGGATTTCCAAGCGACTAGTCGTTCGAACTCATCCTGCTGGGGGCCGATGCTCAGCCGACCGCTACGCATCGTCTCAACCACGGCATCAATGTCGGCCTGGCTGATATCGGGTTGACTTAGGGGGATATTACTCATGGCAAAACTATCGGCCAAATGATTCGATTCGCGGCAAAGGGCAGAAAAGGTAGCTGGAATCCGCGGTCTTGGAAAGCCCGAAAAACGTTAGTCCATCGCCGGCGGGACGATCGGCCCGGCCCCGTCATGTGATCCACGGATCAGCAACCATGCAGCCTGCACCCGTAAGGCCGGGGTCAGAAGGGATTGATCCTCAAGAATCCCGGTCAAACCGCGGAGCGTGGTTAGCTCGAGTTCGACGGCTTGCCGAGCGTAGATCAGCAACTGCAAGGCTGCCACCTCGGGGCTGGGATCGGAAAAGTTCAACTGAATCGGGTCGTCCGATCTATCCAGCGGAGCCCGCAAAATGCCAAGCAGAACCACCTGCCGGAAAGCCTCTTCATCCGTGGCAGGGCGACGCTCATTTTCGATTGCCGTTACGAGTTTGGCGGGATCGGCTGAGGCCAGGTATTGGCTGGCTTGCAGAACGGCATCGAGTCGGCGGGCACGGCCGTGCTCTTCGCCAGGTTGATAGAGCGATAGCACGCTGACAGCAAGGATGACCGACCTTAGACCATCTGTTTTTGCATTCTCTGACCCGCGTAACTGCACGGCCGCCCAATCGCTGACCCAGGGGTGTCGGTAACTCAATAGTTTTTCAATCGCACTCTGAAAACGCTCTGCAGGTTCCGCGTCCTCCCAAGTTTGCAGCACCCGGGCAATGGACTGGATGAGCTGGTCATCCTCGTTGCGAAGTCGCTCATCAATTCGCGGATCAATGGCATCGATCGCCCGCAAAGCGATGAAAGCCAGGCGGGTTCGAGCCACGATGTCATCCGTTTGATCGTAGTACTCGGCCCAGAGGTCGAGGGATCGCGTATCCCCGAATTTCATTGCGACTTGCAAGGCCTGCAAGCGGAGCGTTTCCGGGGTGTCCCGGTGGTTGGCGAGGTCTCGAATCCAATCCGTAGTTTGCTTGAGCCGGTATCGGTCAGCGGTATCCAGCAGTGTCGAGCGAATGTCATCGCGCTCGGCGGATTGCGAGTGGTTGAGATTAATGAGTTGCTGTGTGCCAGCCTGATCGCCGATTTCATGCAGCAGCAACCCGGCAAGGCTGCGTTGACCCAGCGAGCCGACCTGTAAAGTTCGCTCTAAAAATGAAGTAACCGTCGGCTGTAATTTCGCACGGGGCTGTGACGCGACGATTTCGGTAGCCAGGACCAGTCGCACCCCCGGATCGAGTGTGTCCCAGCCGAGCAGCGTCTGTTTAGTCTGCAAATCGATCAGATCGGCCTGCAGTCCAGCCATAACCAATTCGTTGCGAGCCTCGGACTGCTCGACTGCGGATAAATCGAACAGCGACAGATGTTTGCGTTGCTCAGCTTCCGCTTCGCCGAGCAGGCCATGCACCTGCATCACTGGGTCACTCGATTTCTGCAGCGAGCGGAACAGCGGGATCAGTAGAGGATCGCGAAGCTGCCGAAGCGAACGCAATTTATCGTGATGCCGAGCATCGCCTTGGGATTGCATCGCCTGACGTAAGACCGACCAGGCTATGCGTTCTGAAGAACTAATTTCGTTTTGGGGATTCGCCGTCGCGGCGGGTGACAATGTTGTAGTCAAGGCGATGACCAAAAGCATCAGCGGCATTCGCAATAGGGTGGCCGGTGTTTGAGTCGGCATATCACCAGTCTAGCTCATGGACTGTTCTGTCGGTGGTTGACCTTCATTCCCCGGCCTGCGAGCATGAGGGCGAGAAACCGCCGATGAATCGCATCCGACCGCATATCGATCAGCTTGAGCCTTACACACCAGGCGAGCAGCCGTCCTATCGAGACACAGCGGCGGGCCTCGCCAACGATGCGGGACAGGGTGGGGTGCTCAAGCTCAACACGAACGAGAATCCGTATCCGCCTTCGCCGCGCGTTCTGCAGGCGATCCGTGAATTGCCCGCCGAGGCGTTGCGGCTGTATCCCCCAGCCGACTCGAAGCTGCTGCGGGGCACCGCCGCAAAGCTGCATGGCGTCGAGCCGAATCAAATCATCGCGACCAACGGCGGCGATGAATTGTTGCGGTTGCTCATCACTGTTTGCTGCGAGGCGGGGACCGGTAAGGGCGGGATCGGGATGTCCTCGCCCAGCTATACGCTGTACCAAGTGCTCGCCGCGATCCACGACACCCCGGTGACGGTGGTGGACCGGGAAGGCGAGGGGTTCGCCCTGCCCGAGAACTACATTAGTCAATTGAATGCCGCGGGTTGTCGGCTGGCGTTTATCGTTAACCCGCACGCACCAACTGGCCAATGGGTGCCGATCGATCGGCTTCGGCAGATGGCGGAAGCGTTTCATGGTGTGCTGGTTATCGATGAAGCCTACGCGGACTTCGCCCCGGGAAACGCGATCGAACTTGTCTCGCAATGTGACAACGTCGTAATTCTGCGCAGCTTCAGTAAAGGCTACAGTCTGGCCGGGATGCGAATCGGCTACGGCATCACTTCGACGCGAATCATCGAGGCGTTGCAGAAAGTTCGCGATTCTTACAATATCGACATCGTCGCGCAGGCGGCCGCCGTCGCTGCTCTTGAAGATCAGGAGTATCTCAAACACGGTGTTGAGCAGGTGAAATCATCGCGAAGCCAACTGATCGAGGAATTGCGGCAACGGGGATTTGATACGCCGGAGAGTCACAGCAACTTCGTGCTCGCCGCAGTGCCGGGTGACGGCGAATCAGAGCAGGCCCAATTCGCCAAGTCGATCTATCAGCAAATGAAAAACGCGGACATCCTCATCCGCTATTTTGACCGTCCGCGATTATCGAACCGGTTGCGTATTACCGTTGGCACGGATGAAGGCCATCATCGACTGCTCGGGCAGTTGGACCGTATCCTCGATCGCAAGATGCAACCTTCATGAATATGCCACGCACCGCCCAACTCAAACGTGACACTAGCGAAACGCAGATCGAGCTGTCGCTTAACCTCGATCAGCCCGGCAGTCCCGAAGCAATCGACACCGGCGTCGGTTTCTTCGACCACATGCTTACGCATATCGCCAAGCATGGCCGACTGTCGCTGGCGGTCACCTGCAAGGGCGACACACATATCGATGATCACCACAGCGTCGAAGACATCGGCATCGTCCTCGGCCAAGCCCTCGCTCAAGCACTCGGCGACAAACGCGGGATCGAACGCTACGGCGACGCCGCGGTCCCGATGGATGAAACCCTCGCACGGGTCGCGCTCGACCTCTCGGGAAGGGCAGCGTTGATCTACAAAGTCGATTACCAAAGCTTCGGCGAAGACCCCGCCGCGATCGGTAAGTTTGACGTGCAACTCATCAAAGAATTCTTCGTCGCCGTTTCACAGAACGCCAAGATGAATTTACACATCGAAGTGCCATGGGGCGAGAACAATCACCATATTGCCGAAGGTATTTTCAAAGCGTTCGGCCGAGCGCTGCGGCAAGCGGTGGCAGTGACCCACGACGAGATCCCATCGACAAAGGGCACGCTTTAGCGGGGACGCTTCGTGTCACCGGCGTAACGCGAAATTATCCGTTGTGTTTTAACTTCAATCGCTGGTTTCTGCCCAGCTGTTCCAGTCTTCCAGCTGCGATAATTTGAGACGGCCGAAAGCTCCGCCGGTTTGAACCGCAAGGTCATCGAGCACGACTGAGTCGCCTTCGATCATGACGACATCCACACGAGTCGCTTCCGCACCCTTGATCGCTGCCTTGAGCACGCTGCCTTGTTCGTCGCTCAGGTCGCGACCGCTGAGGATGATGATTTGATCCACTTCATCATCGACCGCGTCGCTGATCGGCGGGCCGAGCTTGGCTTGGCCGCTTGATAAAACTTCACTGAACAGTTTGCGGATGATCACTTCTGCATCGACGTCGGCCGCATCCAGCCAGCCAGTCGCTTCGCGGCCCTCACCATTGGCCGCGATGAAGCGTACGACCTGTTCGCCGGCGGGGCGTTTTAAGCCACCGATCAACGCGGCTTGCACCGTCTCGCGCCAGGCATCAGAGCCAGCGGATAGATCTAAGATGACGACCGACTCCTCGGCAAGCGGCATACCCAGCACGTTGATGCCCGGCCGATTGTAAGGGCTCTCGTTTTTGTCGAATTCAAACGGTGCGATATATGCCGCTTCCGGCGGTGGGTTGAACGCCGAGTTCAACAGCTTGAAGCCGACAAAGCCCGCGACCCCGAGGATGACCGCCATGATCAGAATAAAGACCGCGATTGTCGTGTAACGGGCCGCTTTAATCTTCTTGTTAGCGACTGGGATTTTAGTCTGCTTGGTGATCTGAATTTTTTGGCCGGACTCAGTGACGTAGGTACCTTCGGCAGGCGGCTCATCGGGCCGGGCAGGCCGCGCCGGCTCACCGGGTGCTTCGGGTCGGGTGAGCTGTTCCGCCTTGCCACGCTGCGGATCGGCAGGGACCGTCATCAGTGCACCACAGCTCGAACATCGACAGACCCCACCGGCGAAGCCCGCATCAAGTTCCAAGAGCTCATCGCATTCGGGACATTCCAGTTCGATCGGTTCTGAAGGCATGATGAAACACTCGAATAGAAGCGGAAGATTTCGCTAAGTGGTCAGCATAACCGACCCGGCTCACATCAGCTTGCGTTCTTACTTTCGATCTTGCATCGAGATCAAGGAAGCTCCGGCTGCCAGAGATAATAAGCACCGACCCGCGTACCCAACTGGTCCAACAGATCGGACGCATCAATCTGAATCAGGTTGATCTGCGTGGATGGATTGCCCGAGGGCGTTGTTGCGTAGGGTGACGCGACATAGTCGAGCGGTCGGTGATATTTGATGACATCGCCTCGCTCGAAACCAGCGGCTTGGAAGGCTAGTGTGAACGCATCGCGCAGATCGCCGACGCGGTCGACCAACCCGGCTTGCAGAGCATCGCTGCCGGTCATCACTCGGCCGTCGGTCAGCGTGTCGAACCGGTCCGCGGGGATGCTTGGCCGTGCTTCACGCACAATGGATTTGAAACTGGCAGCATAGTCATCCACGATGTTTTGCAGCAGTTTTCGTTGGTCTTCGCTGAGCGTCTCGAATGGCGAGCCGGCGGCTTTATTCGATCCGCTGACGAGCGTTTCGGTTTCAATGCCGATGCGTTGCAAGGCGGGTTTAAGGCTGACGGTTTGCAGCAGCACGCCGATGCTTGCCGTCAGCGTGGTGGGATAAGCGACGATCTCATCGGCCCCGCAGGCGAGGTAGTAGCCGCCGCTGGCCGCCACGTCCATCATCATGGCGATCACGGGTTTGCCGGTCTGCTCGCGAAACCTCAGCAGTTCGCGGTACATCATGTCGGTTGCAGTCACCGAGCCGCCGGGCGAGTTGATGCGTAGCACGACCGCCTTGACTTGCGGATCGATGGCCGCTGCGGCGAGTTGCTCGGTGAATGCCGCGACCGGGTTCAGGCCGGTGGACAGCAGGCCCTGCCGATCGGTATTGCTTAACACGCCCGACACATCGATGACCGCAATCCGCGGGCTGCCCCATCGGCTGTCGGATTGGATGACCGTCGATTGCAACGCCTGCCCGCCCGGTGCCACGCCGACCACAAACGTCGCCGGCCCGCAAGCGGTGAGTGCAAACGTCGCAAATGCAAGCACGATGGCCAGGCTCAAACTTTTGCAAAAGCGACAGAAATATTCGCACAATTCAGCCATAACCCGCATTGTACTAAGCGACTTTCTCCAAGCAGCAAGTCAGCCGTTTTCATCGAAGCGGTAATCCTTCTAAACTAATTCGTTCACCCCGATACGGGAGCGTAGCTCAGGGGTTAGAGCAGGCCACTCATAATGGCTAGGTCGCGGGTTCGAATCCTGCCGCTCCTATTTTGCTGACAGGTCTGATTTGATGTACAGGCTCGACGCGGATCAAACCTCGGCCAAGGTATTACGACCATCGAACGTGAGCCGCCGACTATCGGCGGTTTGCAGCGTCAATTGAAGATCGTGATCGATATCCACGAGTCGGCCCGTGTGTGTGTCGCTATCCTTTTTTAGCCTGACATCTAGTGGATGGCGCAGACATCGCTCTCGCCAAAGATTAAATAGCTTCTTTGGGTCGGTTTCGTTAACCAGTTTGCTTGCTTGCGTAACCACGTCGGCAAGGACCGCGAGTCGATCCTGATTCACCCCGGCCATCGCCAAACTTGTCGCGATGGACCGAAGTTCTGGCGGGAAATCGGTTGCTTCCTGAGCAACGTTAATGCCGATGCCAATGATCGCATGATGTTCGACGATGTTGATCAAGACGCCGGCAACCTTTCGCGAGTCGAGGTAAACGTCATTGGGCCACTTGATCGAGACCCGCTCATTCTGCTGACCCAAACGGTCCTCAATGCATTGCGCGATCGCAAGCGGGGCGGCCATCGCGAACGTAGCTGTTCCATATTTATTCGGCGGCAGCGGCATCACCATGCTGAAAGTCAGGCTTTGGTTTGCTGCGGCATGCCACGGCCTGCCGAATCTGCCGCGGCCGGCGGTCTGTTCGCCGGCGACGATCAGCGTCGACTGCTTCATGACCTGGCCGGTCTGGGCCGACTTCAACGCGATGTCCTGCGTGCTTTGCGTTGAAGCAAAAACCTGGATCGTCCACCCTTGGCCGAGTTGCGTTTGTAGGTAATCCCGCCAAACCGGCAGGCCCGATGAGATGAGCTGGATCGAGGTGTTCTTTTTTCGAAATCGGCAGCCGTGGCCTTCGAGATAATGAATCGCCTCGGGAGAGACTGAAGATTCAATTCCGTCGGGCTGATGCAATAGCTTTTCCAGCGTCGCTAACACCTCCGGCGGGGCGGTGGTTTCGTTTGCAGAAAGCTCGGGCAAGGGAGTCGTCAAGCGATGTCCAGCCCGATGTCCAGGTTCGTCACGCTATGAGTCAAAGCTCCGATGGAGACCCGATCAACGCCGCTCGCTGCGATGTCGGCTACCGTTTCGAGCGTAACACCACCGCTTGCTTCAAGCTGCACCGCGGGTGCTTGGTCATCGCGTATCTGGACCGCCTGCCGCAGGATCGCCGGCGGCATGTTATCCAGCAAGACCAGGTCCGGACCGGCCGCGAGCACCGGACCGAGCTGTTCGAGCGTATCGACCTCAACCATGACGAATTTCAATCTGGGATATTCATCGCGGGCCCGATCGATCATCGCTTCCAGACGTTGCGTCAGCTCGGCTGATGTGATGCCCGCCAAGTGATTGTCCTTGATCAGCACAGCATCGAAGAGCCCCATCCGATGCGTCGATCCGCCGCCACAAGCGACAGCATATTTCTGAAGTCCGCGCCAGCCCGGAAGGGTTTTGCGGGTATCAACGACCTTTGTGGTCTGCGGTTGGATACGCTCCACAAAGGCCGCGGTTTGCGTTGCAATACCGGAGAGGTGACCTAGAAAGTTCAAGGCCACCCGCTCGATTTTCAGAATGGATTGGTGGTTGCCGCTGATAGTTGCGAGCCGATCGCCGGATTGCATGCGATCGCCATCGCTCATGTGATGTTCGACTTGGACCTGTGGGTCATAGGTTCGAGCAATCGTATCGAGAAGCGTCAAGCCGCTGGCAACGCCCGGCTGGCGGGTGACGATGTGTGCGGTGCAGGTCGATTCGGGCTCGATGAAAAGGGCGGAGGTCACATCAAGGCCGGTCGGCCCGAGGTCTTCCCGCCGGGCAATGGCGACGAGCTGAGCGACTGCGGTATCTTCAACAAATTCGGAAAGGGCGGGCATGGTAAGGTTATAGATTGAAAGTGAAATCACTGCGACCAGCAGGAACCTCGCTGACGCTACAGCCTCCGCTTGTTTGCCGCATGAAACGCACGCTGTATCGGCCGTCGCCCAACGCAATGAATCGAACCCGGTCGCCGGCGATCAGCCCGAAGGCTCGAAAATACCGGCCCCATCCCCGCCAGCGGAGCATGCTGCCTTTGGCGAAATTCGTCTCAACGATGACATCGTCCGGCATCACCAGCGTGACCGAACGGGAAGCTGGAATTGAACGGATATGCGGAAAATTGACATAGCGATTGCGGATCGACCCGGCGGTCAGGCGGACATCACGTAGCGGGCTCTTGTCGTCGTGCAGCACATACCACGCGCGCATGTGGATCGACGTGTATTTGGGCCCGACGTCCATAGGCTCGATCTGCTTGAGGCGGATTAACGTGACGAAAGGGCGGTCGAAGCGCTGCGTCCAGTAAGCCATTCCGCCCGCGACGGCCGCGTCCCAGGCCTCCGCGAGGCGTTCTATCTCGGCCGCGGTTTGATCCTTGCGATCGAACACCGTGTCGGCGATGGCGGTCGCCAGAAACGGGCCGGCCGAGGCTTTGAAGAAAAGCCGGTCGCCAGGTAGCACTTGGCCATGCGGCGGTCCCGCGAATTTCGACAGGCGACTCTCCACCGATTTCTGACCCAGCAGAATCTTTTCGATATAGGGCCGCTTCAGAATGGCAACGTGGATCGACAAGCGGGGCTCTCGGGTGCGTCAGGCGAACGCTTTGTACACCATCCGAAGGCCAGCTGCGAAAGCGCCCATATACATGATCAATGTGAACGGCCGCTCGCGGATACGACCATGCATCCAGTAACCCAACAGCGACCCGACCGGCACCAGCGGCAAACAAGCCAGCGAGAGCAGCAGCGTCCTGCTGTTGATGTAGTCCAACCCGACGAAACTCGGCACTTTCAGTAGGTTCAGCAGGAAAAAGAAAACCGCGAGCGTTCCGACAATTCTGCGTTTGTCCAGACGATGTTCCAGCAGGTAGACCGACATGATCGGGCCGGCCGCGTGAGCGAGTGTGGAGACGAAACCCGCCAAGCCGCCGGCAGTCAATCCGGCGGGGCGGTTGTCGGGGATGCGGGCCACCTTGCCGCCGAGCATGCGGTAGCACTGCAGCAGAACCAGCAACACGCACACGCTGCCGACGGTCAGATTCAAAGCCCGGTTGATCGACTGCGTTTCGGCAAACTGCCAGAGCAAGATCGAGCCAAGTACCACCCCCGCCAATGAGCCGGCCAAGGTGATTCTCAGATGTCGACCTGAGACATGCTTTCGGTGTTGGCCGACCGCGAAAATATCAGCGGTAATCAGGATCGGAAGCATCACGCCGATGGCTGCGGCCGGGTCGATCGCCGCCGCCATCAATGGCACGGCGAGGATGCCGATGCCTCCGCCGAAGCCGGACTTGGCAATCCCGATGACCACCACAGCGACGGCCATCGCAGTGATTGCCCAGACCGGCGAGGCGCCCTCGGGCAAAAATTCCAGAATGAAACTCGGCATGGCGGGCAGTGTAGCGGCTGAACCCTTCAGTCTTTCTTACGTCGTCCACGCCAATCAAGGAAGTCGGTGATAACCACACGGATGATAAAGCCGACGCCTCCCAATGCTGCAAGCATGAATGTCACGATCGCGATGATGGGGTACCCCCAGAGATAGTCGTTGCCCGCACCGCCGACCATCATGATCGATCCGCCGATGATGAGTGCCGCGATGATCAGCCCGACGCCGATCCGGTTGGCGATTTTTTCCAGGCCGGAGATCAGGCGGTTTTCATCGACCGCGTCGATCCGCATCGCGAAGTCGTTGTCCGCCAACAGGTCCATTACGCGGTTCACCCGGACCGGCAGGTCTTCAGCAAACGACTTGACCGCAAGCAAGTTGCCGAGGAATCGGCTGGGTGACAGGCCGCCCATCAGCCGCTTGATTGCCATCTCGCCGGCGTGGTCACGGATGGCGGCATTGGCATCGAAATCGCACGAGAGTGTCACCGCAACCTGATCAAGGTTCAGCAACATCTTGCCGAGCAGCGTAATGGTCTGCGGAATTTCGAGGCCGTGCTCACCGCCGCACCGGCAGACCGCGGCGACCAATTTTCCGACCTGCAACTGCTTGAAGCTGCCCTCATGGTGTTCCGACAAAGCTAACGCCAGGTCACGCTTGAAACCCGAAGGGTCGAAGGTTTCGCGACGTGTCCCCAACTGAATCGCGATCTCGGCAGCCTCGGCGGAACGTCCCTCGCTGACCGCGAGCAACAACTGAAGCAAGTCCTCGCGCATCGTCGGATCGACGAAACCGGTCATGCCCAGGTCAAGTACGCCAAGACGATCGTCCGGCATCAGCAAGAGATTGCCCGGATGCGGATCGGCATGAAAAGTGCCGGTAACCAAAATTTGTTTCAGGTACGCATGAAACAATTGATCCAGCAGTTGCTTACCGACTTCGCCCATATCGCGATCGATTTCGGAAATCGCGACCCCCGGAACCTGCTCCATGGTCAGCACGCGGGTGGATGTCAGCTCCATGAAGGGCTGCGGGACGAACAGCCGATCGAAATCTTCCAAGACGTTCTGGAACGTCTTCAGGCTGTTCGCTTCACGCACATAATCCAATTCACGTGTCAGCGAGGTCCGCAGCTGCTGGATAATCTTGCTGAATCGATATCGACGGCCCATCTCGGTGTGCTCGTCCATAAAGGAAGCGATCTGATCGAGCGCGCCCAGGTCGTCCGCCATCGACTTTTCGACATTCAGGCGTTGCACTTTGACGACGACCTCTCGGCCGTCGAGCAGCTCGGCTTTGTGAACCTGACCTAAAGAAGCTGCCGCTACCGGCTCACGCTCAAAGAAGCGAAACGCCTGGTCCAGCTCGATGCCCAGGTCTTCTCGGATGATCTGCTCGACGGTCGCGAAGTCGAATGGCTCGACATCGTCCTGCAGCCGTGTCAAAGCCTGCAAGTAGGTGTCCGGCAGCAAATCGACCTGAGTCGAAAGCGTCTGGCCAAACTTGACGAACGTTGGGCCAAGCCGTTCCAGATCGCAGGCGAGCTCTTCGGCGTTGGCCTTCTGACCGGCGTCGTAATCCTTATCGCTGAAATACTCGGCCAACCCCAACCGATCCAGCAGGTCACGCCCGCCATGCTTCACCAGCAGCGCGGCGAAATCTTTGTAACGCGACAGATACTTCGGTTGAAGTGAACTCAGGATGGCCATACCGAAGCATAACCGGCAAACCAAATAAAAACCTGAAAACTACGCCCAAGTCACCCGCCCGCCCGAAGCCTTGGGCTTAGTTATACATAACATGCATTATCGGACTTTGGGCTTGGAGGTGGCGGGGGAGGGGCTGGGTTTTTAGTAGCCGCGGTAGGTGCAAGCCGTCTTTTCGGTTTCCCAGACGGTGACTTCATGCAATTTGGCATTGCCGGGCAGTTGGCCGTCGAGCATGTCCCAGATGATGCGGACGATGTGTTCGACCGACGGATTTAGCTCGGCGAAAGCCGCGACGTCGTGATTCAGGTGCTTGTGATCGAGCTTCTCGATGACGAACTGATCGACAGCCCGGTCGAGTTCACTGAAGCCGAGCGTGCAGCCGTGCTCGTCGATCGGGCAGCGTGCGACGACCTCGACGCGGTAGTTGTGGCCATGGCCGGCCGGGTTGTTGCACTTGCCGAAGATCTCGCGATTTTTCGTATCGTCATAGTCCGGCACATGCAGACGATGGGCGGCGGAGAAATCGTATTGCTGCTTGATCAGGACTTCACTCATGGCTTCACTTTCAATCGTCAGGCTCAACGTGGACGTCAAACTCAAATCGACCGACTTCACGCTGGCATTCAGCGGCGATTGCGATGCTCTGATGAGCTTTTGCATCAAAAGCCCCATCGGCGTGGCGGCCGCTTTGGTTTCGTCGGTGATCGCTTCACGCAGGATAGGCAGGAGATGGTCGCGGACCGCGTTGTCGATGTGTTTGATGTTGATGAAGTAGCCGGTTTTCGGGTCCGCTTCGCCTTGGCAGAACAGGGTCAATTCGTAATACCGTCCCAGCCCGCGCATCGGCGGCCAGGCGGCAAAGGTGTTATGCCGTGGCAACGCATCATCGCCCGGGTCTGGGCTGAGGCAGAATCGCACCGTGCGTGACAGTTCGAGCATCGGGCGAGTATAGCCCAGCCAATCGGCGTATCGATTGATGCAACTGCGATAAACTCTGCAATGTGAAGTCGCTTGTCTTAATTATTATTGCCATCGTTGCGGTGGGTCTACTGGTTGGGGGTTACCTCATTTCCATCAGTCACCGCCAAGCCTCTCCTAGCGTTGGTGTCCCGCAGTCACGGGCGGCGGCACGCCATGCGATCGAAGATTTAGCGGTTCGTTTCAATGCTGCGATTGAGAACCAGCGAGACATCACGCCGATCCTGGATCAGGTCACACTGATTCTTCAGGACTACCCCGGCGTTACGGAAGGGCATATTCTGGCCGGTCAAGCTTTTGCCTACCAAGAGCAAATGGAATCGGCCTACGAGCATTTCGCCAAGGCTTTGCTGGACCGCCCGGACGATCCGCAACTGCAGAACCTGGCTGGATCGACCGCCGACATGGCCGGCCGATTGGACGATGCCGAGCAGCATCACGCCAGGGCTGTTGAGTTGGCGGGGTCGAATCCGCAGATTCTTTTTTCGATGGCGGACATCCATCTTAAACGCGAGCGATTCGACCGCGCGATCGAATTGCTCGAACAAGCGATTGCTCAGAAGTATGTTTTTCCGAATGCAAGATTGGCCCTATCCGATGCCTATCGCCAGCGGGCAGAGCCGGGCGATGCGTTGCGGGCGATCGAGCAACTCGAGTTGGCGTTGACCCAGCTCCCTAGCGGCGACGAGCATCGGCCGCAGCGCGAAATTTTTGCCCGCAAACTGGCCGGCCTCTTCGCTGAGATCGACGATGTGCCCGAAGCCGCCCGCATCCTCAATTCGCTATCGCCGCCTTCCCGGTTCACGACCGGCGTCAGCGAAGACCTCGAGCGGTACTACGAAAAGCTCGATCAACCGGGCATGGCGGCACTGCATTACGATATGGCTTTGAGCTTCGAGCCGACGCGTGCAGACTTCGCAGCATCCGCAGCAGACTGGTATTTCCGCTCCGGCGACATCCCCGCTGCAAGCACCATGGTCGGCCACCTCAAAAAACTTCAACCCGATCATGCCGCCCTGCACGGCCTGATCCAGCGTCTCGAATCAAGTCAGAAAGCCGAAACAGCACAGCATGACTGAATCAGAACCCTTGCAAGTTGCGGTCGTCGGCGTCGGCCGCATGGGTCGGCATCACGCGCGAACCTACAGCCAGATCCCCGACTGCAAACTCGTGGCCGTCGTCGACCAGAACGAAGACCGGGCCGAGGAACTCGCCGAAGACTACGGCTGCGCTGCCCTCTTAACCACGGACCAACTCATCGAAAAATTCCCGGGGGTCCGCGCGGTCAGCGTCGCGGTGCCGACACGATTCCACGTCGAAGCGGCCATCGCCCTGCTCGAGCGTGGTGTCGCCTGCCTGATCGAAAAGCCGCTCGCCGAATCCTCCGAGCACGCCCGGCGTCTCGCCGACCTCAGCGAGAAGCACGCCGTGACCCTACAAGTCGGCCACACCGAACGCTTCAACCCCGCGGTCCGCGCGGTGGCGGCGATGAATCTCACGCCCCGCTTTATCGAGATCGACCGGGTCAGCCCGATGACCTTCCGCTCGCTGGACGTCGGGGTGGTCATGGACATGATGATCCACGACCTCGATATCGTGCTGACGCTCGCCGGCTGCCCGCTGGTGAAAGTCGATGCGGTTGGCGTCGCGGTGTTGGGTGAGCACGAAGATGTCTGCGATGCCCGGCTGGTCTTTGAGTCCGGCTGCGTCGCGACGCTCACCGGCTCCCGCCTGGCGATGAAGACCGAACGCAAGCTCCGCATGTTCAGCGAGACCGGCTACGTCAGCCTCGACTACGCCAAACGTTCGGGACTGGTTATCCGCAAATCCGACAACGACTCCGCCCTCTCGGACATCCGCGAAAAACTGCGGGCCGGCGCGGACCTGTCCGACCTCGACTTCGGCGACCTGATCAGCATCGACGAATTGGCGATGGATCAGGGCGATGACGCGAGCAGTGAGGCCGACCCATTGACAGCTCAACTGACCAGCTTCCTCCAGGCGGTGCGTGACGGCAGCGAGCCGGTGGTAACGGCGGCCCAAGGCGTGGCCGCGATCGAAGCGGCCGAGCGGGTACTTAAAGCGATCGCCAGTCATCGATGGAAAGGCTTGGACGATTAGCGCCGGTGAGCGTTGAAACGCATATCCTGCCCGTTGCTCTATGCCCATCGCCATCCTCATCATGCTCTTGCTGCTCGCGGGTTTGCTCGTGGCCAGCGGGTTTTTCAGCGGCAGCGAGACCGCCCTGTTCAGCCTGACCCGACATCAGCGCATTCGTTTGGAGCGGGCGGATAACGTCATCGGCCGAACCGTCACCCAATTGCTCGCCGAGACGCGTGGCCTGCTCATCACGCTGTTACTGGGCAACATGACTATCAATGTGCTGTACTTCGTTATCAGCACGATGCTGCTCATCCGCTTGAGCGAAGCGGGATTGATTAGCGGCATCCTGCTCGCCGCCGCGACGCTCGCCCCTCTGCTGCTGATCATTCTCTTTGGCGAAGTCCTGCCCAAGCTCGTCGCATCGAACATGCCCGAGGGTTTCGCCAAGGCGGTCAGCCTGCCGCTTTTCGTTCTCCATCGCATTATCGCCCCGATCCGCATCGCATCGTCGGTCGCGGTGATCACCCCCCTTTCGCGATTGCTCGCCCCGCCCCGCCCGTCGCCGGACCTCAGCCCGGAAGAACTCGAGTCGATGCTCAGCCTCAGCCAGCACCACGGCGTCATCGACCACGATGAACAGCGTGTGCTCGAACAGGTGCTCGCCCTGAGCCGGCTCAAAGTCAGCCAACTCATGATCCCTCGCGTCGACATCCAGGCCTTCGATCTTGATGACGACCCAGCGACTTTAATCGAATTATTTAAAACAACTCGGGTCAAACAGGTTCCCGCTTATCGCGGCGATCTGGATCATGTCGAAGGCCTGCTGCATGGCCGACAGGTCTTGCTCGCTCGGCCGCAGACGCGTGAAGAAGTCGAAGCGCTGGTCCGACAGGTGCAGTTCGTCCCGGAATTGCAGCGGGCTGACCGCCTGCTGATCGAGCTGCGTAAAAGCGGCACGACCGTGGCGATGGTCGTCGATGAGTTCGGTGGGACGTCCGGCCTGATCACGCTCGAAGACATCGTCGAACACCTTGTCGGCGACCTGCCCGGCGAGTTCGACACCGAAGGCGAGCCCGAGGTAACCGAGCTGCAGCCCGGCGTTTGGCGAGTCGACGCGGACTTGGCGATCCACGATTGGCCGGGCGTGTTCGGACGGCATGCGCGATTTGAACAAGCCCATTGGATCGAGGCCGCCCGGACCGTCGGCGGGTTGGTGATGGCTCAGGTCGGCCGCGTCCCCGTCGTCGGCGACCATGTCCAGCTCGGCAACGTGCTGCTCACCGTCGATGCGATGGACGGCCACCGCGTTGAATGGGTCCGCATTGAATTGGCAACAGGTCAAGGCCCTGCCGCATCGCAAATGACCGAGAGCAACCCCCGTGGGAGTCAGTCATGACCGCCACCGAGATCGTCCTGTGGTGCCTCGTCATGCTCCTCGGCTTCGGCGGGTCTGCGCTTTTCTCGGGCATGGAGACGGGCTGCTACACGCTCAACCGCGTCCGCCTGCAGGTCCTCGCCGACCGCGGAAAACGTGCCGCGCTTTCTCTGCGCAAAATCGTCGACCAGACCGACTCGATGCTCGCCACGCTGCTCATCGGCAACAACATCGCGAACTACCTCGGCACGGCCAGCCTCGCCGTCCTGCTCGAAGCGATGGCCCTGAGCGATGTGCAAACCGTCCTGCTCAACACGCTCATCGTCACCCCCCTGCTGTTCGTCTTCGGCGAGACGTTGCCCAAGGACACGATGGCCGCCCACAGCGACCGGCTGATGTACCCCCTTGCCCCCATGCTCACCGGCTCGAAAACACTTTTCACCGCCGTCGGCCTCGTGCCCATCGTCCGCCTGTTCAGCAAGGGCGTGCTCATGCTGATGGGCCATGGCCGAGATGAATCCGCTTTCGCCCCCCGCCGCCGCGTCGAGATGCTCGTCCGCGAGGGCGTCGGCCACGGCATCCTCAGCGATGAGCAATCCGCCATCGTCGACCGCGTACTCCGCCTCGCCGGCCGACGCGTCAAGCAGGAGATGATCCCCTGGCGAGAAGTCATTACCGTAAAGCTTACCGACCCGCCCGCCAAGCTCTGGGAATTCGCCGACCGCACCAGCCGATCGCGCTTTCCTGTGATGGATGGAGGGCAGGTCGTCGGAATCATCAGCGTCATCGATGTGCTTAGCCACGACCGTGACGCCTGCCCGCCGATCGCCGAGCTCATGACCGAGCCGCTAAGTTTGGACGAGTCGATGCCCGCCCGCCAGGCCTTGCGTCGTCTGCAAAAAAGTAAAACTTCCTTTGCTTTAGTGGTTCAGGATCATCAGCCGACCGGGCTTGTGACGATCAAGGACCTGGTCGAGCCGATCACCGGCGAGTTGGCGAGCTGGTGATGCAACGCTGGTCCGCCGCCGAGCTCGCCGACGCGATCCATCGTGGTCTGAAAAAACAGGCCGATCTCGAAGACGCCGCCCAGGAGGTGTACGGCTTCGATGCCCGCGATGAGCTGGGCCTACATCCTATCCTTCAAACCGCCCTGCTCGACGACGGGTACGGCGTCTGGCCCGAGCAGCGCTACCCCGGCGACTGGGCCAAACGCAAACGCTCCGAAGGCAAGCGCTGCGACCTGGTCATCACGCCTCAAGGCAAGCCGATCCGTGACCCGCAGGTCAAGCAGACGCTGTTCGACACCGCCCCCGCAACCGACGCCTCGGCCGCGTATTGGCTGGAGGTTAAGACCGTCGCCCAGTTCGAGAATGGCGGGCCCTTCCGCCGCTATTCCGCCGAGCTGATGCAGCCCGTCACGCAAGACGTCAAAAAACTCTGGAACGACCCCATCATCAAACACGCCGGCCTACTGCTGATCCTCTTCACCGCCGACCCGGAGATCGCCGAGCACGACCTGAAGGCCTGGCACGACCGCTGCCTCAAACGCGGCTACCCCGCCCAACCCCCCGCCACTCGGCACCTGAAAATCACCGACCGCATCGGCAACACCACCGCCACCACCGCCCTCTTCCCCATCCGCGGCGGGTGAGAGTACAACAATCAAGCTTATAATGTACGCCCCCCCCCTCTCTTGCCAAGACGTTTCATGAACCGGCCAAGCTCCCCATCGCCCGTGGGCGAAGCCGCCGTCCGCAGCACCAGATGCCAGTGGTTACCCATGATGCAGTACGCAAGCAATTCAACCCGGCCCGCATGCCGAGCAAGCGCCTCGGCCAACACCCGCTCGA
>CAZFZS010000005.1:0-1291 GCA_964523485.1 uncultured Phycisphaeraceae bacterium
CTTGGCCTGCTGGATCGGGATCCGGCGTTGGCCCTGCGTAATGATGATCGAGCCGGCCACCACTGCGACGAAGGCAATGATCAGGAAGATCACAACATCGATGCCATACGGCTTGGTCTCGTCGCCGCCGGTGAGGCTGAAGCCTTGGACGATCTGCGTGATGGCCCCGGGCATCGAGGCGATGATGCCCGCGGTGATGATCAGCTAAACACCGTTGCCGATGCCATATTTATCGATCTGCTCGCCCAGCCACATCAAGAAGGTGGTGCCGGCCGTCAGGCCGATGATGCCGCTGGCCCAGAACGTGAAAGTATTGCGATACGCGGGGTAGACCAGGTCGGCACTGCCCTGCTGCAGGAAGCTCAGCCAGAACGCCGCCTGCACGATACAAAGTCCGACGGTGGCGTAGCGGGTGTATTCCTGAATCTTCTGACGGCCGGCAGGGCCTTCCTTCTGCAAAGCTTTAAGCCGTTCCGAAACCGTCGCCAGCAACTGAAAAATAATCGCGGCGGAGATGTAGGGCATGATGCCCAGGCCAAAGATCGTCGATTGGCTGAGTGATCCGCTGGTCCACACCGGGCAGCGGGATGAAGAAGCCGATACGATAAATCACCAGCATGCCGATGGTGAACAACAGCTTGTTGCGGAGGTCTCTGATCCGCCAGATGTTGAAGAAAGCTTGAAGCATTTTGCGTCTTAGGTGTTTGGCATTGGGGATTAGGCAGACGACACTGAGCGGGCTTCAGGGCAGGAAGTTTTCCCAATGCCGAATACCCAACTCCTAAATCCCAACTTAGGCCACTTTTGCTTCGCCGCCCGCTTTTTCGATTTTCTCACCCGCGCTCTTGCTGAACGCCGCGGCGGTGATGTTGAGCTTCTTGGTCAACTCGCCTTCGCCGAGCACCTTCACGGGTAGCTTGTGGTCGCGGACCAGGCCGACCTTGACCAGCGTGTCGAGGTTGACATCTTCGCCGTCCTGGAAGCGGGCATCGATGGCCTTGAGGTTGACCACCGCGAAGTGCTTCATGAACGGGGCGTTGGTGAAGCCACGCTTGGGAAAACGCTTCCACATCGGAATTCGGCCGCCTTCAGAAGGCGAGGAATTACCCGAGCGGGAGTTGTAGCCGTTGTGGCCTCGGCCGGCGGTCTTGCCGTGACCCGAACCGACGCCGCGGCCGACCCGCTTGCGTCGCTTGTGGCGGCCGACTTTTTCGGTGATTTCATGGATCATCATGACGGAAATGCTCCTGCTGGAGCGCCGCCCGATGGGCGGCGACTAATTGCGGTGTGA
>CAZFZS010000005.1:1332-8126 GCA_964523485.1 uncultured Phycisphaeraceae bacterium
TCGGGGCGTCGCCCTCGGCAACCTCGGGATTGTTGTCGACAGCCTGCTCGGTATCCGCGGCGGTCGGTTGCGGGTCACGCTGCGGCTCGATCTCCGGCTCGGTGACCTTGCCAGCGGCGTCACCCTCGGCCGGGGTCGGCGGGGCCTCTTCAACAGCCGTCGCGGCTTCGGGGGCGGTTGATTCCGGGGCGGCGTTTTCAACTTGAGGCTGATCGCCCTTTTGCTTGCCCTTCTTGCTGTTACGCTTCTTCTTATTGCCTTGGACCGGAGCGGGCTTCTTGGCGGGGCCTGCAAGTTCAGCTTCAGTCATGAACCGCTTGGCGGCGGTGAGCATCTCATCGACCGAGCTAGACTCGATCTTCACGCCACGCAGTTCGGCGATCTCTTCGCGGGTCCGCAGGGACTGCAGTGCTTCAACCACAGCGTGGCAGAGGTTGATCTTGTTGGTCGAGCCATACGCTTTCGAGAGGCAGTCGTGCACGCCGGCCATCTCGAGCACCGCACGTACTGTTCCCCCCGCAATAACCCCGGTTCCGGGGGCGGCCGGGATGAGGCGGACGCGGGATGCACAGCTCTTGCCTTCAGCCTGGTGCGGGAGCGTGCCGCCGTGCAGCTTGACGCTGAAGAGGTTCTTCTTCGCGTCCTTTTGCGACTTTTCGATCGCGGTCGGGACGCCTCGGCCCTTGCCGTAGCCGACACCGACGCGGCCGTTGCGGTCGCCCACGACCACGAGGGCCGAGAAGCTCATGCGGCGGCCACCCTTAACGGTCGTGGCCGTCCGGTTGATCGCGACGGTGGTCGATTCGAGTGCGTTGGAATCTTCGAGGAATTCAGCCATAATCTTTATCCATACAAAGCCGCTGATGACATCCGCGGCTATTTATTCAGAACTTCAATCCGCCCTCCCGAGCGGCGTCGGCGAGGGCTTTGACCCGGCCGTGGTAACGGAAACCGTTGCGGTCGAACGCGACCGACTCGATGCCAGCGGCCTTGGCTTTCTCGGCAATCGCTTTGCCGACTGCCCCGGCAGCTTCGATGTTGCTGCCCTTCTCGGACTTCTCAGCCACGGTGCTTGCGGCGGCAAGGGTCTTGCCGTCGAAGTCGTTGATAATCTGAGCGTAGACATGCTTCGAGCTGCGGAAGATCGACAGCCTTGGACGATCGTGCGTGCCGAAGACCCGCTTGCGGATCCCGGTGCGTCGCCGTGTTCGGCGGAGGGTTTTGAGTTTGTTCTTTTCCATGATTGAGTCTCACAGTTGGCCCACGGATGCCATCCGCAGGCTTTGTTCGATGCGTGAATTAGCCACCACCCGCGAAGGCCTTGCCCTGCTTGCGGATGATCTGTTCGCCCTTGTAGCGCACACCCTTGCCGTTGTAAGGCTCGGGCTTGCGGTGTTGACGGATGGCCGAGGCGGTCTGCCCGACCAGTTGTTTATCGATGCCCTTGATTGACAGCTCGGTCAGGTTCGAGCTGCTTTTGGCATCGACGGTGACGCCGGCGGGAACCTCGACGACACGCTCATCCGCGTAGCCGAGCTTGAGCTTGACCTTGTTGCCCTGCACCTGTGCACCGTAGCCGACGCCGTGAACTTCGAGGTTGGTCTCGAAGCCTTTGGTGACGCCTTCGATCATGTTGGCGATGAGCGATCGGGTCAGGCCGTGCATCGCCTTGGCGGTGCGCGAGTCGTCGGTGCGGGTGACTTCAACCTGCTTGTCATCGTCGTTGACGCTGACGCTGATCTTGTCGTGGGCCTGCAGAGTCAGGGTGCCACCTTTGCCGTTGACGCTGACTTCCTGGCCACTGACCTTGACGGTCGTGCCTTGAAGCGGGACGGGTTGTTTACCTACTCGTGACATAGCTTGTCTCTGGCATCTGGCTGCTGGCATCTGGCCAGCACGGTTTATTACGAATCTGGAAGCCGCTGCGGTTATCTGGCCAGTTGCCAGTTACCAGCGGCCAACTGCTATTCAACGGTGCAAATCAGTTCGCCGCCGACTTTTTCTTCTCGGCATTGGCGGTCGGAGAGCACGCCTTTGGGGGTGGTTAGGATGGCGACGCCCAAGCCAGCAAGAGGCCGGGGCAGGTCAGCGACTTTGGTGTAGACGCGGCGGCCGGGCTTGGACTCACGCTGGAGCTTGTGGAACAGCTGTTCGCCGTTCGGTCCGTATCGGAGGTTAACGCGAAGGATACCTTGTCGGCCGTCGTCGATGATGTCATAGCCGCTGACGTAGCCTTCGTGCTGCAACGCTTTGGCGATGCCTGCACAGACTTTAGAGTTGCGGCAATCGACGCGCTGTGCTTTGTTGCGGGCCGCGTTGCGGATGCGGGTCAGCATGTCGGCGATGGGGTCGCTCAGTGCCATAGTGGTTTCTCGGTCGTTTCTTTCGGATGGCGCGGCGGAACCGCGACGCTTCTTATTCAGGAATTACCAGGATGCTTTCTTCATACCGGGAACTTTGCCTTCGAGGGCGAGTTCGCGGAGCTTGATTCGGGAAAGCTTGAACTTTTTGTAAACGCCACGGCTGCGGCCGGTCAGGGCACACAAGCTGCGGAGCCGGGTCGGGCTCGCGTCGCGGGGCAGCTGAGCCAGCGCCGCGTAGTCGCCGGCCTTCTTGAGCTCACGACGCTTCTCGGCGTACTTGGCGACGGTCTTGGCGACACGCTTGTTTCGTTCGATGGTGGATTTGGAGGACATTAGGTTGCTTTCTTAGGTCGGCCGCTTGCGGCCGTTTGAGTAGGTGGCCGCAAGCGGCCACGCTAAAGCGGTCAATTTACGCGGCTTGTTTCTTGGTTTCTTTGGGTTTGGCAAAGGGGAAGCCGAGTTCGCTCAGGGCGAGTTTGGATAGTTCGTTGTTCGAGTTCTTGAACACGAAGGTGATGTGCATGCCGAAGGTGTGCTGGGCGTTGGCCATGTCGACTTCGGGGAAGATGCCCTGCTCGCTGAGGCCGAATGAGTAGTTGCCCCGGCCATCGAACGATTTGCTGCTAAAGCCGCGGAAGTCCTTGATCCGAGGGATGGCCAGGCTGACCAGGCGGTCGTAGAACTCCCACATACGTTCGCCGCGGAGGGTGACCATGGCGCCGTTTTCGTAGCCGGCCCGAACCTTGAAGTTCGCGACGGATTTCTTGGCGACGGTCATCACGGGCTTTTGGCCGGTGATCAGGGCGAGATCTTTCTGGACCTGTTCTTTAGCGCGGGCGTTGAGCTTCGTGCCTTCGATCAGCCGACCCATGCCGACGACGACCATGATCTTCTCGAGCTTGGGCATCGCCATCGGGTTGGTGATGCCGGCTTCGCTCTTGAGCTTGTCGGCGACCGAGGATTCGAATTGTTGTTTCTTGCGGGGGGTCATGGGAGGTCTCTGGGGGAGACGCGGCGGCTGCGCCGCACGGCTAAACGGGGTTACTTGGCCTTTTTCAGTTCCGGGCCGATCTGGTCGCCGGTCGTGGCGGCGACGCGGACTTTGCTGCCATCATCGCGGGTTTCGTAGCGGACGCGGGTGGCTTTGCCGTTGGCGTCGGCGGGGCTGACGTTGGAAATATGGATCGGCATCTCGCGCTCGACGGTACCGCCCTGCGGGTTGGCCTGGCTGGGCTTGACGTGCTGTACGCGGACATTGATGCCCTGCACGACGACCTTCTCCTGGTCGGGCAGCACACGCAGCACTTTGTGCGCCGTTGTGTTGCGTGTCTTGCTGGTCACACGGCCCGAGGCGTCACGCTGCTTGATCCAGGCATCACGCCCGGAGGTCACGAGGACCATATCGCCTTTACGAATATGCTTTGGCATGGTTATACGACCTCCGTCGCGAGAGAGACGATTTTCATGTGGTTCTGTTCACGCAGTTCTCGGGCGACCGCACCAAAGATGCGGGTGCCCCGCGGGTTGCCGTCGTCATCGATCAGCACGATGGCGTTCTTGTCGAAGCGGACATAGCTGCCGTCCTTACGGCGGACCGGGTAGTTGGTCCGGACAACGACACCCTTCACAATCGTGCCGGTCTTCATGTCGCTGCCAGCCAAGGATTTCTTGACCGAGCAGACGACCTTGTCGCCGATGGTGGCGGTCGGCCGGGTGAACTTGCCGCGAGCGGACTGCTTGCGGAGCACACGGATCACATAGGCGACTTTAGCGCCGGAGTTGTCCGCGACATCGACTCGGGATTCGACTTGGATCATGGTGATTAACCCCTTGTGGGGAGCGCGGCGGAGCCGCGACGTTTCGCTTACGGTTCAGTTATTCAGCCGATGCTTCGGCGGGTACTTCTTCAGGAGTGGCGGTGGTGGCATGGGCGACCTGCTCGGGGGCCGACTCGACGACGCGGACAAGTCGCCAGGCTTTGGTTTTGCTCAACGGTCGGCAGGACGCGATCTGCACGCGGTCGCCCTGCTTCGAAGCGTTGTCCTCATCGTGCACCTGGAACTTCTGGCTGCGCTTAAGGTACTTGCCGTACTTCGGGTGGCGGACCTGATAGTCGACCGCGACGGTGCGGGACTTGTTGCGCTTGTCGCTGGTGACAACGCCTATCTTCGTGCCGAGCAAGGGTCGGCTGCTGGGGGTGTTGGTTTCGCTCATCAGTTGCTTTCTTGACTCAGTTCACGGCTGCGCTGTTCGGTCAACACGCGGGCGATATCGCGGCGGATGTTGCCGAGTTGGCGGGGGTTTTCGAGCTTCTCGGTGACGGCCTGGCTCCGCAGCTCAAATAGTTGCTTGCGGAGTTGGCCGACCGTTTCGGTCAGCTCGGCGTCGCTCATCTTGTGGGTTTCGGATGCTTTCATGGTGTCATACCAGACGCTTCGGTCGCAGAGCCGACCTCAGCGTCGGCGTGGATCAAAGTTGTTTAACCGTGACGCCTTTCGACGAAGCGGCATTTGAACGGGAGCTTGTGGGCGACGCGGACGAAGGCTTTCTTGGCGATGTCGCGGGGTACGCCGGTCAGTTCATAAACCACGGTGCCGGGCTTGACACGGGCGACCCAGTATTCGGGCTCGGCCTTGCCCTTACCCATACGTGTTTCAAGCGGCTTCTTGCTGATCGGCTTGTCGGGGAAGACGCGGACGAACAGCTTGCCTTCACGGGAGACGTACTGACGTGCAGCGATACGGCCGGCCTCGATCTGGCGAGCGGTCATCCAACCGCCCTCGAGCAGCTGCAGGCCGTAATCGCCGAACGACACTTTGTTGCCGCGAGTGGCGTTGCCTTTGAGCGTGCCGCGTTGCTGCTTGCGGTATTTGACGCGTTTGGGGAGTAAGGGCATGGTTGAAACCTTGGTGAAAAGCCGCGAATAGCATTCGCGATTTTGTATTCAATGATTAACGGCGGCCTCGAGCACGGGGGCGGGCACCGGCGGCCTTCGACTCGATCTCGCCCTCGGCGATCTCGCTGTAAAGGCCTTTATAAATCCAGACCTTCACGCCGATGATGCCATAAGTTGTCAGCGACTCGGCGAAGCCGTAATCGACCTCGGCCTGAAGGGTTTGCAGCGGGATGGCACCCATGCGCACGTCTTCGCTGCGAGACATCTCGTGACCACCCAGGCGGCCGGAGAGCTGGATCTTGCAGCCCTTGGCACCAGCGGTCATCGCGGCTTCGGCCTTCATCTTCATGACACGACGGAAGCTGGCCCGCTTGGCGAGTTGCTCGGCGATCGACTCGCAGATCAACTGGGCGTCGGCGTCGGCATTTGCAACTTCGATGCAGTTGATCGAGACGTTTCGGCCGGTCAGATGCTGGAGTTCACCGGTCAAGCGGTCGATCTCGGCACCCTTCGGGCCGATGACCAGACCCGGACGGGCGGTCTTGATTATGATCTTCAGCTCTTCGCGGGTCCGCTCGATGTGGATGTCAGAGACGGCGGCAAAAGGCGGCTTCTTGTTGAGCTGCTTGATGAGGTAGTTACGGATTTTCTCATCTTCGATGAGCAGCTCGCCGTAGAAGGCCTTGGTCGGCGCGTACCACCGGCTGCGGTGGGCTTCGGTGATACCGACGCGGAAGCCGAAGGGGTGTACTTTTTGTCCCATGATGAAAACTCTTTTCGGGAGGGCCGCCGATCGCATCGGCAGCTACCTATTAACTTTCGTCAACGCTGACGGTAATGTGGCTGGTGCGCTTGAGTATCGGGTGGGCCCGGCCGCGGTCTTTGGGTTGGAAACGCTTGATGGTCGGGCCGGCATCCACGCGGGCATCGACAACCTTGAGGTTGCGAACGTTCGCCTCGTCTTGGTCGGCGTTGTGGTAAGCGGCGACCAAGGCGTTCTTGACCAGCACAGCGGCGCGGAGCTTGGAGAGCTCCAACGCGGTGAGGGCCTGCTGGTAGGACTTACCGCGGATCATGTCGACCACGCGCCGCGCTTTCTGCGGGCTGATCCGGGCCATGCGGTGGACGTTGGTGTAAGGCATGATGGTTTCGTAGCGACTGAAGTCGCCACGCCTTGAAAATCCGGGGGTTAGCGGCCGGCGGCGGCGCGTTGTGCTTTAGTACCAGTGGTGTGCGAACGGAACGATCGGGTCAGGCTGAACTCGCCGAGCTTGTGGCCGACCATGTCTTCGGTGACGAACACGTTGAGGAACGATTTGCCGTTGTGCACCAGGAAAGTGTGGCCGACAAATTCGGGCACGATGGTGCAGTTGCGGGCCCAGGTCTTGATGGGGTCCTTGCGGTCCATCTGATTCAGCTGCTCGACCTTACGGTAAAGCTTGAAATCGACGTAGGGGCCTTTTTTCAGGGATCGTGACATGGTGCGGTCTCGGTAACGCCGACGGATGGCCATCCGTCGGCTTTGTGTCTGTTTA
>CAZFZS010000005.1:8136-34639 GCA_964523485.1 uncultured Phycisphaeraceae bacterium
GGATAATGCGTTTGTTGGAGGCTTTACCGTGCTTACGGGTGCGGCCGCCCTTGGCGAGGGTGCCGGTCTTCGAGGCCGGGGGCCGGTTGCCGGAGGATTTGTTGTCGCCGCCGCCCATCGGGTGGTCGTGGTGGTTCATCGCCATGCCGCGGACATGGGGGCGTTTGCCGAGGTGGCGGGACTTGCCAGCCTTGCCGAGGCTGGTCTTGTTGTGATCGGTGTTGCCGACTTGGCCGAGCGTGGCCCGGCAGTTCACTGAGACCTGCCGCATTTCACCGGACGGAAACACGAGCGTGGCCCACTTGCCTTCGCGGTTGGTCAGGCGAGCATAAGTGCCAGCCGATCGGCAGAGCTGGGCGCCCTTGCCGGGAACCAACTCGATGCAATGGACGTTCAGGCCGGTGGGGATCATCGCGAGGGGCATCGAGTTGCCGACGGTCGGCTCGATCTTGTCAGCCGAGCTTTTGATCACCATGCCGTCGGTCAGGCCGATCGGGGCGATGATGTAACGCTTTTCGCCATCCGCGTATTCGAGCAGCGCTATGTTCGACGAGCGATTCGGGTCGTATTCAATCCCGATGACCTTGGCGTCGATGCCGTCCTTCTTACGGGAGAAGTCGACGCGGCGATAACGCTGCTTGTTGCCGCCGCCGCGCGAGCGGACGACGATCTTGCCGTGGTGGTTCCGGCCGCCGTGCTTGCGGTTCTTGCTGAGCAGCGACTTTTCAGGCTTGGTCTTGGTGACCTCGGAGTAGAGGTTGACCGAAGCATCGCGCCGGCTGGGCGTGGTCGGGTTGTAGTTTCGGATGGCCATGGTTCAGTCCATACAAAACCGCCGATTGCATCGGCGGCTATTTATCAAAACAGTTCGATGCGGTCGTCTTCGTGGAGTTGGACGGTGGCTTTTTTCCAGTCGGAGCTCTTCGCTGGGCCGTATCGGGTACGGAAGTATTTGCCTTTGCGGACCTGGGTCGAAACACGCTCGACGCGGACGCCGTACAGGCTTTCGATCGCGGCCTTGATCTGCGGCTTGCGGGCACGCATATTCACGGCAAACGAGTAACGGTTGCGGTCGCCGGATTCCCAAGTGGTTTTCTCGGTGATCAACGGCTTCTTGATAATGTCGGTGGCGGCAAGCTGCATCATGACGACTGGCCTTCCTTATCTTGAGTCTTCGCGTCGGCTTCATCGCCGGAAAGCACCGCGGAAACCGCTTCAACCGCTGCACCAGCGGTCGAGCTGACCGTGTCGGCTACCGTCGTGGCGGCGTCAACCGCAGCGGCAACTGTCGCGGAAGCGGCTTTGCCAGCCTGTCCACGCTTGCTCTTGCTGACACGCTTTTTCTTGGGCTTGTCCTGCGGCTGATCATCGTCATCCGCGACGAGTCGGCCGGTCACACGCTCGACATACTGCTCGAAAGCGTCCTTGTGAACGACGAGGTAGCGGTGATTCAGCAGGTCGAAGGCGTTGAGGCGGTCGATCTGCGTGGTATTGACGTTGTCGAGGTTCTTTGCCGAGGTCGCTTCGGCGGAGGTCACGTCATCGAGTGCGACGAGACAGGTGCGATCGATTTTCAAAGCGGAGAGAATTGAGGCGAACTGCTTGGTGCTGGGCTTGTCGAATTTTGGGGCATCAATCAGTTTGATCTCGCCGTCGATCGCCTTGGCGAGGATCGCGTTGCGGTTGGCCAGGCGACGCATCTTGGTCGGCATGTCCTGCCGCCAACTATGCGGGACCTTAGCTTTAGCGCTGCCGCCGCCGCGGAGGATATTGGCTTTCTTATCGCCGCGACGCGCGTTGCCGGTACCCTTCTGCTTATAAAGCTTGCGGGTCGAGCCCTCGACCATGCCACGCGATTTCGTCGTCGCGTTGATCGAACGTCGGTTGGCGTGATAGCGAACATAAGCCTGCTTGAGCAGAGCAGGACGCACCTCGCCGCCGAGCTTCTGCTCGTCGAGCTGGTAGGTGCCGGTCTCACCGCCGGTCGAATTGTAAATGGTGATATCGATCATGATGCTTAACCTACGGGCCGGCCATGGTGGCGGGCGGCGTTGTTTCGCCGGGGTCGGGCGGTTCGGCCTGACGTTCGACTCGGTGAGACCGGTTGTCGCGGCGAGGCAGTTTCCATTTCAGGGACGAGGCACTGGGGCCTAGGGACGAGTATTTAACTCGCCATTGCCCGTTAGTTTCTCGTCACTTACTTTGACTTACCCCGCCTTGGCGAGTGCGGCTTTACTTTTGTAAAGCCTCTTGGCCTCCTTGAGGATGATCAGACCCTGCTTCGGCCCGGGCACAGGGCCCTTGACCATCAGCAGATTGTTTTCGGTGTCGATTTTGATGATCGGCAGGGAGCGGACCGTGACGCGTTCCGCACCCATATGGCCGGCCATCCGGATACCTTTCTTCGGCTTACCGGTACCCAGGTTGCTGGAGCGGCCGCCGATCGAGCCGGGCGATCGGTGCTTCCGCTCGACGCCGTGACTGGCTTCCTGGCCGCCGAAGCCGTGTCGCTTCATCGCACCCTGGAAACCCTTACCTTTGCTCGTGCCGACGACATCGATGAACTTCACTTCATTAAAGACATCGACATTCACTTCCTGCCCCTCCTCGAAACCTTCTGCTTCGCCTTCGCCCAGTCGCACTTCGCGGTGGAAACGCTTGGGTGTCACGCCGGCCTTGGCATCGTGGCCGATGAGCTGGAAGGTCGAGTTGCGGCCCTTGATGTCTTCAAACGCGAGTTGGATCGCGTCATAGCCATCGGTTTCGGCGGTCTTGATCTGGCTGACAAAGCAGGGGCCGGCCTGGATGACCGTGACCGGCACATTGACACCTTCTTCGGTGTACAGCCGGGTCATTCCGATTTTCTTTCCAAGGATGGCGGCGGGCATAACTTTAATCTCCGGGGGCGGCCTCCCGGAAGCTTTCCAGGGCCAGGCCTAATCATGCGTTTCGCAGAGGATCGGCCCCGTTTTGATGGTTCATACAAAGTCGCGGATGGCATCCGCGGTTCTTACTAGGCCTTAATCTTCACGAAGACGCCGGCGGGGACGACGAGGCGGTTCAGGGCCTCAACGGTGCGGGCGGTGGGTTCCTGGATGTCGATGATCCGCTTGTGGGTGCGGATCTCGAATTGCTCGCGCGATTTTTTGTCGATGTGCGGGCTACGCAGGACGGTGTATCGCTCGATACGGGTCGGCAGCGGCACAGGGCCGGCCACCTTGGCGTTGGTCCGCTTGGCGTGATCCACGATCTCACGAGCCGAGGCATCCAGCGCCTGGTGATCGTAAGCTTCCATTCGGATTCGGATCTTGCCTGCACTCATGGCGGTATCGGGACTCGTAGGCCAGCGTCGGTCGGGTGAAAAACAAACCCCCACGGCACAGGCCGTTGAGGGGAGTCGCGTAGTGTAGAGAAATCCGATGACCTGTCAAACCAGACGGGTCAAAATTTCACAACTTTCAAATTTATCACCGCATCAATGCGTGATTCGCGGATTCGGCGAGCCTCATCCCCCTCTTGGATCAGCTACTTTTTGAGCCGTACCTGCATCCCTTCCGCATCATTGAGCACACTGATCAGCGTGCCTAAATCGTTCCGGCGGATTTTGCCTGTCCTCGACAATCGGCCATCCTTTTCCAATGCCAATCGAGCCGATTCAGTATCCATCGATACGTGCAGCGTGGAAGGCTCATCCAGCTTGACCGCCCGCGTTTTGCGGTATTTGTGGTAAATGAATCGCCGATCGGTAATCACAATCCCGCCCAGCCCCGCATCAACCGAGCGCAGGTCTGCTTCGTTGATGTAGGCCTTGAACTGCTCGCCCGGCTTGAAATGGCACCAAACTCCGAGCTTGCTGCGCGTCGCCAGCGGCAGCTTCGACCAGGCATCCGTGTCGAACTTCGCCGCCTCCGCTTTGAGAATTGCATATTCGGGTCCGCATCGCCCATTGACCCGTTCGACCCACTCCGCAGCGACGCCGTAATGCGGCACGAGCACCTCGCAGCACGCCAGACCGTTGCAATCCACGCCGGGCTTGCATTTGAGCGGGTCGGCGATCGCCCGATCCGCGATGTAGAACAGCATCGGGTTTTCATAGGGTGGGGCCATGTTCTCGATCCGCCCGAAATGCCGCATGTGGTCCCGCGGCGAATGGCCCGGCTCGAACTTCCGCTCATGCTTCAGAATCAGCCGATTCAGCTGCACATCGTCACCACGGAAGCGGTCGACGAAAATCATTGATCGGCAGTAAAGCCCTCGATCCGGCCCAACCCCTGTCCGTACGCAGCGGATCGGCATCGACGTGCGGAACGTCTCGTGGTTCAGGAAGTTCGTCTCGAATGCGAAACGAACACCTTCCAAGGTGGCGGACTTGACCAGCAGATACGGCCGAGGTTTGCTTGGCCGAAGCTCCGTCGGGAAGCGCAGGTCCTGTACCGGCTGACGGGGCTTGGGCGGTTGCTTGACGGTCACGACCGCGGCACTGTCATCCGGATCGATCAGGCGAGACCCTGATTCCTCGAATCCATCGTGCTCAACCGCTTCTTCCTCGGCGGGTGATTCACTGATCGGCAAGCCCATCACCGTGCCCGGGTCGCCCTTGGAAGAACGATGCGGCGGGTCTTCAACCGAAACGCCAAACACTGATTCACTGGACAGACGATCAATCGACTCAACAAGCTTCTCTTCTCGTTCGTGGATTTCTTCGAGCACGAAGTGGCTGATTGTCTGTTCGAGCATCTCTTCGAGCGAGGGGACGATGAACTTGCAAGAGCAAGCCTTGCAGCGGGCCTTTCGGCCGGTCGCGTTTTCCGGAACCATCAATCCCTCCCCGCAGGAAGGGCAATCGATCGTCATCGTTTCCTGAATATCCAAACCGCAGCCCCCTTGCAAAATGTGGTGCATCGAACGATGCGAAAAAGAAAAACAGAACAACCTGAAATCTACTAATACCGACTGATTCTCTCGATCAGCCAACTTTCAACATACCGTCGGCGAGGTCGTAAAACAAGAAAAATCGATTCCAAATTTACACAGGTATTGTCTCACAGAATGATTGGCAAATCTTTGGATTTGACGCTGATTGGCTATTAGGTCAAAATACTCGGCTCGCCCCCTTTTCCTGACCTAAAACTCTAACCGTCCGAGACCGAGCATGAGCGTTGAAAGCGATATCCAAACTGGTAGCCAAATCCACATCGAAGTGGTGAAACAGCCGACCAACGCCGCCGCCGCCAAGACTCTGGCCCGCCTGCTCAGCAAGGATGAAAATGCCGTTGCCGAGAATCGTCGGCATAAGAAAATCCGCAAAAATGCCCAGTGGAAGTCCTCCCGCGGCGGCCGCTGGCGCGTCTGGGAATCGCGGATGATCAAGCAGCACCCGGTCACCGGCCAACTCGGCGAGTCGGGCACGATCACCGCCACTTACGATGTGCTCAAAGACCTCGACAGCGTCCAGCGATTCGTCGAAGTCAAAGCCGCCTGATTCCGCTTTTACGATTATTTCAAGCCGTGGATCAGGCTCTGCGAATCCGCGGATCGTTTTAGTGCGCGATTAGAGGATTCGCAAATCCTCTTCCCCGACATGTTTTCGATTGCTCCAGCTTTCAATCTAACGCTCAATCGGCCTATCATGTGCACCGCATGAAGCTCTCGCTATCCAACATGGTGCTCGACAATCATCGTTCAAGCCATGACGGCACTTCCGGGGGCGGGGTCGAGTTCATCCGCAAGAAAAAGCCCGACTGGCTGCGTGCCCCCCTGCCCGGCGGCGAGGGCTATCGCGACACGCGCAACCTCGTCGACAAATACCAGCTGCACACCGTCTGCGAATCCGCAAAATGCCCGAACCTCGGCGAATGCTGGGCACGCGGCACCGCGACGATGATGATCCTCGGCGATGTCTGCACCCGCTCCTGCGGCTTCTGCCATATCAAGACCGGCCGGCCCCCGGAATATGACCTTGATGAGCCGCGACGTGTTGGCGAGGCCGCTGCGCTCATGCAGCTCAAGCACATCGTCATCACCTCGGTGAATCGCGACGAGTTGCCCGATGGCGGGGCTGAGATCTGGGCGGAGATGATCCGCGAGATCCGCCGACATTCGCCGGGCACGAATATCGAGGTGCTCATCCCCGATTTCTGCGGCGACTGGGATGCGTTGCAGCTGGTGCTCGACGAGCGGCCGGAAATTTTGAATCACAACATGGAAACGGTTAAACGGCTGTACAAAGTCGTTCGGCCCCAAGCCATCTACGAACGCTCAATCGAACTATTGCGACGGGCCAAAGCCCAAGGCCTGACCGTCAAGACTGGCATCATGGTTGGCATCGGCGAACGTGAGGAAGAGGTCGAGGAGCTGATGCGTGATGTCTACGAGGGCACACTGCAGGCTGGCATCAGCGACGACCGCCCCGCCACCAACCGCGACGCGTTTGACACGCCCGATCCGAACCGCAATCTGCCCTCCGGTGCTGAGCTGAATCGCTCAGTCACCGGCGTGGCCAAGCCTCAACTCGGCGAGAAGCTGCGACGCGGCGGATTCCTCGTGGATCAATCCACCAACCCCTATTGGAATCACACCGGCCCCGCCAAGGCACCCGACGCCTCAGACACGATCAAGCAGCTGTCTTTCCCGGCGGCCACCTATCCGGGGGTTCACGAGTCCTGTGACATCCTGACCATCGGCCAGTACCTTCAGCCCACCCGTGACCATCTGCCAATTAGCCATTGGGTCACGCCTGCTCAATTCGTCGAATACAAACGGCAGGCCGAGGCCATCGGTTTCCGCCACTGCGAATCCGGCCCGCTGGTCCGCTCGTCCTACCACGCCGACGACCAAGTCCTGAAAATGGAAACCGCCGGCTGCGGCGGATGATCCATCTATCAATTCAAATGTTGCCTGAACACAGTTGTTTAGCGGGCGACGCGAAGCGTCCCGCGAAAATTGGTTAGTCAAATGCAATGGGCGGCTTCGCCGCTGCCGCTAAACATCAACTCGTCACGCGAATCGTCATTCGATCTCACTGGTTTCCTTCCGGAATCGCCAACGCTTTCTCTGCTTCTTCCGAATCGGCGGATCGAAGGGCAGCGGCGGTTGCGGGGTGGGGGTTTCGCCGCAGAGTTCGGCCAAAGTCTGGCCTTCATATTGCTGGATGGTGCATCGGTGCAAGCTCTCCAGCCAGTCTCCGCCGGGGGCGGCGGCACGGGCTTCGGTATGCGTGAGGCGGCGGGCGACTCTTAAGAGTTCCGCAAGCTGAACGTTCTGGGCCGGCCGTGAAAGCGTATAGCCCGGGCCGTGCTCTGCTCCCTCGTCCACACGGTGAATCACCCGAGCTTCCTTAAGCAAATCCACCAAACGACACACCGTGTCGATCGGCAGGCTCAGGTCCGCAGCAACCTGATGCAGCGGCACCGCCTCGCCGCGTCGAAATGCATCGCCGATGTATGCCGCCAACGGCACGACCCAGCCCAGGTCGACCACGCCCTCGGCCGGGTCCGGCTCAGGGTCCTTCTCTTCCAATAAACCCGCCTCGGGTACGGTCTGCACAACGTACGCCACCTCCAGCCCGAACAAAATCACCAGCCAGGTCAGGTACAGCCAAAGCAGAAACAGCGGGATCAAGCCCAGCGAGCCGTACAACGCAGAATAGCTCACTGCCTTATCAACGTAGAGCTTGAAGCCCCACTTGCTAATTTCCCAGATGACCGCGGCGATGAGCGCTCCGCCCAGGGCAGCGCGGAATTGCACACGAGCATTAGGCATCAAGCGATAGAGCAGAAACAGCAGTAACCAAGTCGCCCCCAGCGAGGCGAACGGTGTCAGAAAACTGAAAGCCCAATCCAAGATGACGACCTCGCTGGCTTTGTTAAACAACTGGCTGGTCATGTAGAAACTGCCTGCGACCAGCACCGGCCCGAGCGTGATGACCGCCCAGTAAATCGCAATGCGTAAATGCCATGGTCGGCCCTCCGGTGCACGGAAAATACGGTTGAAGTCATATTCGATCGACACGACCAGCATGACCGCAGCCCACACCAGGATGCCGATGCCCACCACGCCGATACTGCCGAAGCTGACTTCGGAGATGCGGACCGTCAGATTGTTGAGCAGGTCGTCCACCCGCCGCTTGGCCTCGGCAGCGGTTTCCGCATCCTCGGCAGCGGTCGTCTCGCTGCCGCCCACCCCCACGACGATGTCGCCAGGACCGCCCTCCGGGTCGCCATCCGCATCTTTGAGATTATCCGTTGCATCGGGCTTGATGGGTATTGATGAATCCGAGCTTGCCGAGTTGCTAGTCAAGCTTTCACTTTTAGTGACCGGGGCGGGGGCCTCGGCGACCGCGATATTGAGACCGAGGTAGTCATACACTTTTTGCTGTAAGTCTTGGCCGACGCTTTGAAACCCGCCGAATGCGTTGAAAACAATGAGGGCCAGTACGAACAGCGGGACCAGCCCGAAGATGGTTTGGTAAGTCAGTGCGGCCGCCATCTGACCGGCCCGGTCTTCGCCCAGCTTACGGATGCCATACTTGCTCACCGCGATGGCGTACCGCAACGCGAACTGCCAGCGGTTGAGCTGATGCACCGGAGCGGCAAGCGCTTTCTGCAAGGCATCGCGGAGGCGGAACCAGAATCGCATCACTACACGTTAGCCGGGCTTGGGAATCGAGCAAAGCCGAGCGAGGTTTGATTCAGAACATTGGATCGAGACCGCATGACTTAAGCCGTGGATGTAGCTCGGCGAATCCGCGGATTGTGCTATCGAGATTTCCGAGGATTCGCAAAGCCTCATCACCGGCTTGGGGCATCTTCCACGATTGAAAACTATGATGTGATTGCTTCCGAAGCGTTTCGTAAAGTGCAGCCATTGAACCCAAGGTTTTCAGAAAGACCCCTCATGCCCTCGACCAAACAAACCCTCGTCGACATCGGCCTGCTGCTGACCCGCGCGACCATCGGCCTCTATCTCACGCTCGCAGGTATCCACAAATGCATTGGAGAATTTAAGAATGGCTTCGGTAGCTTTTACCGCAGTTCGTTCAAAGGCTTGCAGCCCGGCTGGCTGCCTGACGCACTCGCCGCCCCTTACGGCTATGTGCTGCCTTGGATCGAAGTCGTAATCGGTGCACTATTGATGCTCGGCCTGTTCGGTAAAATCGCTGCGGCACTTACCGGGCTGATGATTCTGAGCTTCACGATCGCCTTGGCAATGAAAATGGGCATCCGCGCGCAACCCGGTGACGCGCCTTCGCCATTCAGTGCGAACTACATCCAGATCGCCGCCTGCTTCCTGCTGACGTTTGTCGGCCCGGGCCGATTTTCGCTGGATGCGTTGATTCGCAAGAAGAAATAAGCATTCCATTCATCGCAGTGAACCCTGACCTAAAGTGTGGGTCTATGACCTATCCCACGCTGCGTGACTTTGTCGAAGCGCTCGATCAGGCGGGCGAACTCAAACGCATCTCGGCCCCGGTGTCGTCGATGCTCGAAATATCCGCCATCGCGGATCGCGTCAGCAAATCGCCCGCCGCTTCGGTCTCGGAGCAAGCAAAGAAGTTCGACCCGCATCACGCTGATCTGGGTGGTCATGCCTTGCTATTTGAAAATGTGCAGACGCCCGAGGGTCAGGCAGTAATGCCGTTGTTGATCAACGCCTTTGGCAGCTACCGCCGAATGGAAATGGCGATGGGCTGCACGGAGGGTGGGTTCGAGGCCTTGGCCGATCAGGTCGCCTCGCTGGTTAAGCCTGAGCCGCCGGTCGGTCTGATGGAGAAGGTTCGCAAGGGTTTGGAGTTGGCCAAGGTTGCCCAACTGCCGCCGAAGGTGGTCAAGTCGGGTGTGTGTCAGGAGGTAGTCAAGACCGGCAGCGAGATCGATCTGTTCGATCTGCCGATCATCAAGTGCTGGCCGGATGACGGCGACCCGCGGACCTGTGGCTACCCGCTCTCACCCGAGCAGGCGGGGACCGCACAAGGACTAGGTCGCTATATCACCTTGGCGGGGATCTACACGATTCACCCCGACGATGCAGGCAAGCCGACTGGTGAGCCAAGGACCAGCCGAAACATTGGGATGTATCGCGCACAACTGATCGACAAGACCCACACCGCGATGCACTGGCATATGCATCACGATGGGGCGAGTCATTGGCGGGCATGGAAAGCGAGAAACGCAGAACAGCGGGGAAGCGGAAAAGCAGACAACTTAGAAAACAAAGGTATGCCTTGCGCGATTGTTCTGGGCGGTGAAAGTGTGCTGCCTTATGCGGCGACCGCTCCGCTGCCGCCGGGGATCAGTGAGCTGATTTTCGCGGGGTTTCTCAATAATCAGAAACGAATCGAACTGGTCAAGTGCAAAACAATCGATCTGGAGGCGCCCGCGAATGCGGAGGTCGTGATCGAGGGGTATGTCTCGACCGAAGCAGGCGGCATCGGTTTCGATCCTCGTCCGCGACATGGCGAGGCGCCGCCAGAACTTGGGCCGGGCGCGGTCTTCGAGGGGCCGTTCGGCGATCACACGGGGTTCTACTCGTTGCCCGATCGCTATCCGATCTTTACCGCAACGGCCGTGACACATCGCAAAAATCCGATCTACCCCACAACGATCGTCGGCCCGCCGCCACAGGAAGACTATTACCTGGGCAAGGCGACGGAACGCATCTTCCTGCCGTTGCTGAAAACACTCGTGCCGGACATCGTTAATTACGATCTGCCGATGTTTGGCTGCTTTCACAACTGCGCATTCATCCAAATCAAAAAGCATTACCCACTACATGCCCGCAAAGTCATGCACGCGATCTGGGGGGCGGGGCAAATGGCCTGGACCAAGTGCATTGTGGTCGTCGATCACGATGTCGATGTCCACGACCACGAAGCGGTGATGTTTCATCTGATGGCCAACTTCGATCCCGGCCGGGACATCGAGATCGTCAACGGCCCGCTCGACATCCTCGACCACGCTGCCCCCCGCCTGGGAGCCGGCAGCAAGATCGGCTTCGATGCGACCCGCAAGATCAAGGGCGAGGAAGTGAATGGTCAGCCTGTGAGGGATTGGCCAACCTATCTCACGATGGACTCGGAGATTCAAGCGAAAATCGCATCGCGGTGGGCTGAATACGGCCTGTAGCGTCGAATTTCATGAAGTTAAAACTTTCTGGAAAACGCTGCTGCCAAACGGTTTGCCCGGTGCTACTGTGAATATGAGGCGATTGTTCATCCGCCTCGGCCTGCTCTTTATTCTCTTTACTCGAAGGAGTTTCTGATGCGTAAATTGTTCACTCTCTGCTCGCTTTTTGTTTTCGTGTTCACCCTGGCTGCCTGCAACACGATGGAAGGTGCCGGCGAAGACATCGGCGAAGCCGGTGAAGAAATCGAAGAAGCAGCTGATTAATTCTTCAGCACTTGAACTGAAAATGCGCAACGCCCCCGCCACGATGCGGGGGCGTTGTTTTATTTGAGCTTGTCGCAAGCACGACGTCCGGCGTGGCCGCTTCAGCGGTCATGGCGTCCAATTTAGACCCAAACCCTTCACTGCTCATCTCCCGCCAAAGAATCCAGCATCGCCGCGAGCGCCTCTTCGACGAGGTCCGCTGGCAACGCATAGGCTTCGATCCGGCCGGCCCGCGCGATATTCAATCCGATGACCTGCCCTTTCAGATTCACGATCGGCCCACCACAGGCGTCCGGCTCGATCGTTGCGTCGTGCTGAATGACTCGCTCGAAGCCGTCTCGACGGGTCGAGACTTCGTTGCCCGCGGTATTCATCTGATCCGTACGGTTGCCGCGTACATCCAGCGGCCTGAGTTTGAGTTCGACATCAAAACGCATGGACCGGCCGGCCCGGTCGGCAATCAGCAAAACGCGATCGCCGGCATTGAACGCCTGCAATGTCTCGAGCACCTGCTCGAATTTATCGATCGGCTCACCGGCGATCTGAACGATCCGGTCGTTTGGCTTCAACCCCGCTGCCGCCGCACCCATGCCAGGCATGGTTTGTACCACCACCGGCCCCTGATCCGTATCGTTCAGCACCAGCCCTAGTCGAACGCCGGTTATCGTCCGCGGGGCGGCGCTCAACACACCGACCGCAACGGGCAAACGCTCGATGCCGGGCGTGATGACCCACTGACCGAGCGCCTGATCTTCTGCTGCAGCCGACCAGTCAATCGAAGGCAGGCCCTCCCGACCGGTCGCAAGCAAGGCCAAATCGTTCGAGCGGTCCACGACAAGCAGCTTTGACTCGACCGTCGCCCCGTCAGCGAAGGTGGTCATGAGCGTGCCCGCCTCGCCGGCGATTTCGCTCGCTTTAGTCAACACATACCCCGACTCGGTGACCACCGCACCTAAAGCGACCTGCCGACCATCAAGCGTAATCCGTACCACTTGCTGACGGATGGGGTCAATCACGGGCGAGAAGACGGCCCGAACTTCGACGCCTTCGGTATCGGCATCCTGATCAAGCACCTGCGGGCCAGCCGAAACGCAAGGACCCCACAAAAATACGACTAAAGCAATCGCAGGGATCCAAACCGGAAAAATTTTCGAGTGTTTGATCAAGCTCGGACGAAATAGTCGACCAGTTATCTTATTCATCGCGACACCCCCCTGCCGACACGGACTTGAAGTTTAATCTCTTCCTGATCGCGCAGTATGGTCAGCCTCACCATTTGCCCGGGGTCGGTTTCGGTGATGACTTCGCCCAATGTGCCGGGATTGGCAGCGGATTCGCCATCGACTTCTACGATCAGATCACCGATCAATACCCCGCCCTGTTCCGCACCACTACCGCGTAGTACGCCGGTCACCAAGCAACCATCTTCAGTCTGGTTATAAACCACTCCGATGATCGGCCGACCTCGATTCGTTGATTGGTCAGCCAGCGTTCGGCCGCGAAGCAACTCGTCCCAATGCTCGCGATAAACGGACATCGGCACGTGGTAATTCGATCGCATCTGGCTGCCAATCCGGCTATGTATCCCGATGAGTTCACCCGCCAGGTTGAATAACGGTCCGCCCGAGTCGCCGCCGATCAGCGTGCAATCCGTCTGCAAACTTTTGTTTTGACGGACGCGGATGACCCGGCCAAGCCGAACGACCGTGTCTCGGTCCTGATCGAACCCGCCGGGGTGCCCGAGTGCGACGACCCATTCGCCCGCTTCGCTGGGGGCTTGGGCCATGTCAACGTAAGGCCAGGGCCCGTCGCCGATGAGTTTGACCATGCCCGCATCGCGGACGCCGACCAGCACGCCCAGCGTCCTGCCGACCGCTTCGCGGCCGTCGGGCAGGTTGACTGTGACACGGCGGCCGGGCTTGCCGATGACATGCGCTGCGGTCAGCACGATGCCGTCAGGACTGACGATGACGCCGCTGCCCGTCCCCATGCCGACCTGCAAAGCCACCGTAGCGGAGCGGGCTTTTTCGACCACCTCTTCGACGCGATCCTGCATCGAAGCCAAATCCGAAAGATTCGTCGGCGTCTGAACCTCTCGCGCCATCGGCACAGCGTCATCGGCTGAAACCGTCGCGGTCGTCACGAATACTGAAAGTAAGCATGCCACTACACCCGCCAGCCATGCTCGCTCATCCCTACGCATATGAAAATTCCTGCTAAAACCGGCCTGATCAACGGTTAACTATACGCACGGGATCACACAAAAGATCGCTATATCGATCTTTTCTAGAAGATATTTTCAGATTGTCTGGCCAAACCGGACAGCCACAAATGCTTCGTCGACCACGCTTTAGCACGCTATCGATTTGACGTCTATTTCGCTCACCCGCCATCGCCCGGCACCGCGGCGCTGGTCCGGTTCGGATCGCCGCCCCGCTGCTCGCGCAGCTCGTCGCGGATCTCGGTGAGCAGCGTGATTTCCGGCGGGGTGACCGTTTCCTTGGGCTGCTCTTCCTGTTTCCGCTTGAAGCTGTTGATTGCTTTGATGATGAGAAAAATCGCAAAAGCGATGATGATAAAATCAATCGTGACCTGAAGAAATTCACCCACGCCCAGCACGACCGGCTCGGGCGGGGCCGCGGCCTCGCCGCCCTCACCCACCGACAGCTGCGGCATGTCCGGCAGCGGCAGCGTGACGGTCCATGTCGCCAGATTTATCCCACCGGTCATCCAACCGACGATCGGCATAATGATCTTGCCCACCAGCGTCGTCGTTATCTTGCCGAAGGCCCCGCCGATGACCACCGCCACCGCAAGGTCCACGACGTTGCCACGCATCGCAAATTCTTTGAATTCATTGAGAAATTTCATCGGCATGACTGTCAGCTCCTGACTGATATTTCGACTTGCTCAACTGCCCCTCAAATTCGATCATCTTCAAAATTCGCTGACTTCATCAAGAAAACAGCGTGAGTGACAAATTAACGGCATACACCATCAATCGCTTTGCAGTTGAACATTTTCTACCGCCAATCGAACAATGCGGTTAAAAGACCCGGCTGTCGATCGCGGAGCTTCCGATAAACCTCCCCTGCTTGCTGGGGTTTGAAAACTGAATTTTCGAGCAAAGCAGCGACGTGCCATTTGCCGTCGGCAATCAGACGAAGTGTCTCGGCGATGTGGGTTTCATCCGTGAAACGTGGGAACAGCACGGCCAATTCGCGATAGAAAGCCGGGTGGTAAGGTACCTGCATCGGTCCGGTGTGGCTGCCGAGAATGACATAGCGGGCGTGGCCGATTGCGCCGTCGGTCCAGCTCAATTCGGTCACAGCTTCGATCGCTTGGACCGGGGTTTCAGGGTGACCGGTCGCGTCGATGAATACATCAGCTCCTCGGCCATCGGTCAGTCGAGCCACTTGTTCGGCCAAATTGCCCAGCGTGGTGTAGGCGGTCAGTCCGCAGCGTCGGGCGAGTTCGACGCGGTCCGCAGATCGGTTGAGGCAGACGACCTTAGCACCCGTTAATGAAGCGGAGATGGCGGCCGACAAACCGATAACACCTAGCCCCAAAACAACCACCTGCTCGCCGGCTCGGATCGCGGCCGTCCGCGCTCCGCGATGTCCTATTGAAAGCACCCGGGCTAATGCCGCTTCATCGCAACCCATGTCCACAGGCACGGCAGAGCATGAAGAGGCGGGGAACACCGCATATCCAATGTGAGCGCCGCGTGGCAACTCACTTTCATCGTGACTCCTCGCAGCAACGAGCTTTGTTCCAACTTTGAGGTCAACACCCGGCCCAACGCTTTCTATCCGTCCTGCCAAGGCATAACCCGCAGCGACGGGGTATCCCGAAAAGCCATTCTCTTTGCCCGCCATGATCCGGAGCTCAGTGCCGGGTGAAACGCATGAAAATTCAACCTTGACCCTGACTTCGCCTTCGCCGGGGGTCCTGACGGTCGTGTCTGCCACACGGACTTGCTCATCGGCCGGGAAGATGATGGCCTGTGTCTTGACAGCTTCATGCATGATGTAAAATCGCATTCTGCATCAGCTTCAATCGATCCAAAAAAGGATATCAAGCTATCAACGCAACCGCGAACCTCAATTTTGCAGCCCCGCTGGTCACGGTGGTCGGCAGTGCGAATGTCGATTTCATCATGCGGCTACCGAAGCTGCCTGCTCTGGGCGAAACTGTCACGGATGGCACATTTCTTCAGACCTTTGGCGGCAAGGGGGCGAACAGCGCGGTCGCCGCGGCGAGAGCGGCTGAAAGCACAGGGCTGGTGGCTTTTGTAGGCCGACTTGGACAGGATGCTTTCTGCCACACGATGCTGAATAACTTCCGGCAGGACGGGTTGATGGTCGAGCATCTTGGCATTGACGCGAACCTGCCCAGCGGGACGGCCCTGGTCATGATCGGACCGGATGGCGACAATTACCTTAGCGTTGCGCCGGGCAGCAATCATGCTTTGAATAATGAGCACTTGGATGCTGCGGTGCATGACGGAGCCGACCTCATCACTTCATGCAAGGTTTTGCTGACGCAGATGGAAGTGCCGGCCGATGTCGTCCGACATGCTTTAGACAAAGCCTCGCGGGCGGGTGTCCATACGATCCTGAATTATGCCCCGGCCGGCACGACGCCGATTGAAGTCAACCAATCGATCCGCACGCTGATTGTCAATGAAACTGAAGCGGCTCAACTCGCGAATCGTGATGACAAACCGGAGAATCTTGCGGCAGCTTTAATGCAACTTGGACCAGAGACCGTGATGGTGACGCTGGGTGCGGAGGGGGTGGTGGTTTGCAATCGCGAGGGTATTAAGCAGTACCCGGCATTTGACGTGATCCCAATCGATGCGACGGCTGCGGGCGACACGTTCTGCGGGGCCTTCGCGGTGGCAACGGCTGAGGGTCGCCCCATCGACGTGGCGGTGCGGTTCGCCCAGGCAGCAGCGGCCATTTGCGTGGAAGGTTTTGGGGCTCAGCCAAGCATTCCCAAACGCGATCAGATTCAGGCAAAACTGGTGTCCTGATGAGTCGCACCATCGGTACAAAACCCGAGCCAAGCCCTTGCGGCCTGTTGTTTTCCCAGTTGGGCTACGACTCCGGGACGTCGGTGCGGGTGATCTACCGCGATACAGCGCAAGCTGATCCTGGCCTATGTCGATTGACGGGGCCGGCTGAATTCCAACAGCCGTTCACGCTTTGGGGGGACTGCTGGGGCAGCCGGTGGTGGGTGGCGGACTTCGGCAGCGAGTTGATAGAAGGTGTATATGCCGTTCAGGCCAATGACCTGAAAGACGACGGACTCGTCGTCGGTCAATCGCGGCTGTTCGGTCCGGTCTGGCGTTCGATGGCCCTGGACAATTTTGAACGCCGAACGTTGCTTGCCCGGGATAAACCAGCCTGGACCGATTGTGGCGGCGTCATGCAGGAGGCGGCGAGTCATGCACTTGCGGTGTATGGCCTGCTTCATCTCTACGAGCACCTCGGCGATCGGGCCAACGAGCAAGATCGCCATCGAGTGAGCAGTCAGTGCCGACATGGCTTGATCTACCTTGATCGTTGTCAGGATGCCGCGGTCGAGGAGGGTTGTGTAGACGGCAGCCTGGTGCATGACACGATTGATCGCCCGACGCCCCCGCCGATCCCCGATGCCGCCCGAGCCGCGGCGTGCTGGGCGAAAGCGGCCAACGTGCTGCCCTGCAATGCGACCGAGGCGAGAGCCTGGCGGGACCGCTCGCGGAGGGCATTGAATTTTGCCATGCATGCCACACCTCACGGCGATTTCGGCTTCGTTCGTGCCGGCCACGGCTTGCCAGACAATTGGTCGGCACCCAAAGTGCATCGCACCAGCGATCTGTTGGCCATGCTCGAAGCGTGGGTCGAGCTTGACGAAGTCGAATCGGCTTGCGATCTCGCCAGTCTCATCCTCGATCGCCAGGTACCTGAGGACAAAGCCCAGCAAGACATTTTCGGCCACTTTTACACCTTCGAACCCGAACACGAGCTCACCGAACGGGCTTGGAGCCATTGCATCGTTCAGCAAAACGGCAATCGCGAATACGGCAGCGATATCGGCCAGGCGATACCGCACTGGGTCACACCCGTCATAAAACTGCTTAGCCGTCATCCTGATCACGCAGATGCACCGCGCTGGCAAGCTTCATTGAGTCAATATCTCAACGGCTTTCTTCTGCCAGCCTGCAAATTGAATCCGTTCGGCATCATGCCGCTTGGCTATGTGGCGGGCGAGGGTTGGCTGCACTTTGCCGGGCCTTGGCATGGGCACAATTCGACCTATGGTTGGACGGCGTGTTTGGCTATGGAAATGGCACAGGTGTTTCCCGATGATACCGAACAGCTCGAAGCGTTAGCTCGCAATAATTTGCAATGGATCGCGGGCCTGAATGCGGGGCTGACTCGTGAGGCGGCCGAGGCCTGTGTATTCTTGACATTCAGTAACGAGGAATTACCACCCGGCCGAGCGATGCCGATCTCGATGGTCCAAGGCTTCGGCCAACGCAATGTCGGGGGCTGGACCACGCTGCGAGGAAACGTCGCCAACGGTTTCGCGGTCGGCGAGCAATTCAAGTTCGATATTCCGGCCACGCTGGATCAGGACGGGCCGTTCGCTTATACGGATGAAGACTGGATTCCCCACGCCGCGGCCTATCTCGCCGGGGCGTGTCGGTTGCCGTCTTGATCGAAAAACCGAGTCAGTAGCCGCTGTTGTCACTGCCTGCCGGGCTGCCCTCGACAATGGCTTGGCAACTGGTCCAATTCACGCCCAGCCGCTCAGCACCCATCTCGACAAACATGCTGGCTCGGGCTGCGTCGCGAATCCCGCCGGAGGGTTTGACAGCAATCCGTCCCGCCGCCTGATCGAGCATTGCCGCCACATCCTCCTTTTTTGCCCCATCGCCGTTGAAACCGGTTGACGTTTTGACGAAAGCGCAGCCCGCCTCGACGCAGATGTCCACCAACCGACGGATCGCAGATTCGTCGAGCTGGGATGTCTCAAAAATGACCTTGACCGGCACATCGCCAGCGGCTTCGACTACGGCCGCAATATCGCGATGCACATCGGTCCATTTGCCGCTGCGGACCCAGCCATAGTTGGCCACCATATCGATCTCCGCCACGCCGAGATCAGCATAAATCCGAGCTTCAGCCGCTTTGCTTTCTGTGCGTCCGCAGCCATGTGGGAAACCGAGCACCACGCAGACGTCGGTGTTCGTACCCGCACAAAGTTTTTGAGCCAATTCGATATCGCATGGACGGACACAAACGGTCTTCGTATCTAATTGAATGCACGCGCGAATCGCAGATTCCGCTTCGTCACTTGAAGTTTCCGGCTTGAGCACAGCGGCATCGAGATATCGGGCGAGAGCTAATTCAGCCATTTCTGAGATGCATGTAAAAATAGTTCTAGATCGTAAATCGTTCGAAGTTCAGCACGTAGCCGAGCCAGCCAGATGATGGCTTACATGGCTTGAGGGCTTATGAAATTAAGACGAGGTCGAGGCGACTTGCTCCTGCGGCTTTTCGATGACTTCGTCGACAAGGCCATAGTCCTTGGCTTGCTGGGCGTTAAAGAACTTGTCGCGTTCGGAGTCTTCCTCGATCTGGCTGACATCCTGGCCGGTGTAGCCGGCGAGTAATTCGTTGAGTTCTTTTTTGGTTTTGAGGATTTCCTCGGCCTGGATCTGGACGTCCGTGGTTTGGCCGTAAATCCCGCCGTAGGGCTGGTGGATCATGACCTTGGCGTGCGGGAGGCAGAAGCGTTTGCCCTTCGTGCCGGCCGCGAGGGTCAGCGCACCCCCGGACATCGCCTTGCCGATGCAGTAAGTGTTCACATCAGACGAGATGAAGTCCATCGTGTCGATGATGGCGAGCGTGTCGTCGACGCTGCCGCCGGGCGAGTTGATATAGAGGTTGATGTCGATGCCCGGCTTCTGGTTCTGCAAGTGCAGCAGCCGCATGACCACGTTCATCGCCGAGGCGTGGTTGATCTCGCCGATCAGGAAGATGACCCGGTTTTCGAGCAGCAGCTCATCAACGGTCATCTCGCGGTACCGGCCGATGGGCGGGGCGAGTTGGGGGTTCGGGTAGGGGTTGCCAGCCATCGCTTGGGTGGCGGCGAGCAAAGCGTAGGGGTTGTCAGGCGTTGTCATCTTGAAGCCTTGGGTTAGGTTTACGGGAATCGCATGATAGCAGGGGAAAGCGGTGGGTCGAGGCGATCGACGGATGGGTGTCGCAACGGAGGAGGCAACGTTCAGGAGCCAGCCGCGGGTTGCCCTTGCGAGGCCGGATCGGCGGCATGGAGTACGCGCTGGAGCTGCTCATCGCTGCAAAGCAGGTTGGCCCGATGCCAGAATCGCGAGGCGTGGTCGGTCTCGCCGAGGCGTTCACTGGCGATGGCGAGCATGGCAGCGAAGGCACCGCATTGCGGGCCGGGCATCAACTCTGCGAGTTGGCTGCGGTGGTCTGCCTGATACATGGCCGCTTGGTTCTGGCCGATCGCGAGCAGATAACGGGTGTGCAGCGCCATCCGCAGAATCGCCTCCTGCAGCGACACCGGGGTGCGGGCCAGTTGGCTTAATGCCATCCAAGCCCCAATGAGGTTGCGCGATTCGAGCTGGGCCTCGACCAACATAAGCAACAATTGCGGACGGTGATGTCGCGAAGGGTCGGGCGTCGGCTGAGCCAGTAGCGACTGAGCAATCGCAGCAGACTCGGCGTAGCGCGATTCGCGATGCCGCAGGCCGGCCAATTTCGCGTAAAGCTGTAGCCGGATCGGTCGAGCCAGGGGACGCTTGGCCAACTGCTCGGCCAACATCGATTCCGCGGTCGGCACGCCGTGCTCGATCGCAAGGCTGAGCGCGGGTAACGCCGCGGCGGTCTTGGCGTTGATCATGGCTAAGGCGAGCCAGCCGAACACCGCGGCGCCGAGCAGCACCAGCGTCGTCAGCGGATCGCTCATCACGAAGATCGAGAGCAGCAGCATCACCAGCATGACCAGCATGGCTGATCGACGCAGCACTTCATCCAACCGCAAATCCTTCTGCAGCCGTTGCCATTGAAATGGCGGGATCGTCGTCGCGGACGACGCTGTAGACGCGGTAGCCTCGGGCTTCGCATCACCCGATGTTGCGGGCGGCGGCTCTTGAGTCGGAGCGGGCTTGGGGCCGGGCTCAGTCATGCTTGAACAATCCCAACCCGGCAAACCGCCGATTCAAATCGTTGGCCGGCACCAGTGCGGTGGCGTGGGACCACCAGCGGTCGGCCAATTCATTTTCGCCTTGTTTGCGGTGGCACCATGATCGAAGGGCGTGGCCATACCCAGCCTGAATGCCCAGCGGTCGAAGTGTTTGAATGAGCTCGTCCGATTCCGTGATCGCCTCGTCATAGTGAGCGGTCTGCACGGCCTGGAATAGCTGTGCGAAGCGATAAGCGGCATAGACTGGCGTGTCGGTCATCGACTCGACCGGCCCACGCAGACTCCGCAGCGAGGCATCCGCATCGGCCAACCGTTGAGTAAATAACTGGGCGACCGCCCGCTGAATCCGCAGCAGCACCGCGCCGGGGTGTTGGTCCGGCAGGTCGCTGAGCAGCCGGTCATAGCCGACCAGCGTGGCCTCATGCTGCCCCAGCGTATCCAGCGTCGAGGTCAGATGAAGGATGACGCGGTGCTGAATTGCTGGCTGATCGGATGTCGCTTCTACGAGCTGCCACGCCTGTCCCAATGCTTCACGGTCGTGGCGGAGCATGGATAGCTCGTGAATCCGCTGCAGGTCACGATCGATCGCCCGCTTTTTGCGGTAACGGACCATACCCACTACGAAGATGACACCGATCGCTAACCAGGGCATCAGCCAACTCGCGGGGCCTTGCAGCAGCAAAGCCGCAGCCAGCGCAATGCCCAGTAGAAACAGCGGCCACCGCCGCTTGATCATCGTCGGCCGCTCGGGCCGATGGTGCTCCAGATGCTCCGCCAATCGCTCGGCATCCGGCGGCCGCCACGTCGAGTTTTGCGAGGCCTGTTCAGTCAATGTCCTGCACCAATCGCTCGATGTCGGTTTGAAGCTGCTCGACAGATTTTGGGTCCAGACCGTCGTAGTAGCCGCGGATCATGCCGGCGTGATCGACCAGCACGAACTTGCCGCTATGCGAAATTGGGTTCATCGGATCATCTGCGATTGGATCGACCGCCAGCTTAAAGCCTTGATTCGACAGCGACCAGATCGTGTCTTTATCGCCGGTCAGCAGATGCCAAAGCCCGGCCTGAACCTCATGCAGCTCGGCATATTCCGCGAGGGTTTCCGGCGTGTCGCGCTGCGGGTCGAGTGAAAAACTGACCAGCCGAACCTGATCCGCCAAGCCTTGGTTTTGAATCGAGGCCTGCACCGCTTCAAACTGAGCGGTCAGCATCGGGCAGATCGCGGGGCATGTCGTGAAGAAAAAGTCCGCGATCCAGACCTTTCCCATGAGCGTGTCGGTCGACACGGTCTCACCGAGGTGATTCTCGAGAGCAAATTCCGGCGCGGCGTAAAACTTCTCCAGCGGCGGGGCCTGCTCGCCACAACTTGTCAGCGACACGAGCAAAGCGGCGCAAAAGCAAACGGTTGGCAGCGTTCGGAAATTGAAAAGGACGTTCATCGCCTGATCGTTTCGGGGGTGTCTTACAGCGAAATGCTCTATCGTCGTGGCCGACTCCGCATCATCACCGATACATCGGCCGCTGGGCGATCCGGGTGGCGATCCACCAAGTCACTGCGGCGCAAAGGAACATAATAGCCGCCGCCCAGCCGATTGGGATGCCGATGCCCGGGGCTGCATCGCCCTGCATCGTTCTCGCCAAAGTCGCGTGGCTATACGTCAGCGGGTTGGCCCACATGACCCACTTCAACGGCCCAGCGGTCAGCAGCGGAAAAACCGCCCCGCACAAAAACCACATCGGCATCAGCAGCAGGTTCATCACCGCGTGGAAGCCCGCTGTCGAATCCATCGGCCAAGCAAAACACAACCCGATCCCCGTCAAGCCTAACGCCATCGCAAACAAGACCCCCGCCGAGGCCGCCGCAAAAACCAGCCCCGGCCAATCGAAAAACACCCACCAGATCGCCAGCAAGATCACACCTTGAATAGTCGCGATCAGCGAACCGCCGACAAGCTTGCCAGCGACGATCGCCGCCCGGCTGGCCGGCGAAACAAGAACCCCTTGCAGGAACCCCTCCCGCCGATCCTCGATCACCGAGATCGTCGAGAATATCGCGGTGAATAGCACCATCAGCGTGACGGCTCCGGGATAGAAAAACGCGAGGTATCCCATCCCGCCCTCGGCCGACCCCGACACCTGGCCGGCCCGGCCCTCGACGATGAACGTGTTATTCAACCCCAACCCAAGCATCAGCCAGAACACCAATGGCGTCGCGATCGCCCCGACCACCCGGTTGCGTTGTCGGAAGAACCGGACCAGTTCCCGCCAAGCCAGCGTCTGAATGGCCGGCCCGTGAACCATCGTCCGAACCGAGGACGCTTCGTTTGTTTTTTTCAAATTTGGCGAAGCCATGGCAGCGGTCATCGCAAGAAGCTACCACGACCCGTCGCGAACTGCGAAGTATGCCGGTCAACTAAAAAAAGCCCACGCCGTGGCGGCGTGGGCTTCAGACGTATTCGTCTTGGACTCTAGCGATTAGTCAGCGAGCTGCTCTTCGATGCCCGCGATGATCTTCTTGCTGAGCTTCTTGTTGCCGGTCGTGCCGACCCAGGTCGTCACTTCGCTGGTTTCGCCTTCAACCTTCGGCTGAATGTCGACCTGCACTTCCGTGCCGTCCGCGGTCTTGGCGGTTGCTTGGCCGTCCACTTTCGTCACACGGCTTTCGACATCGACGAGTTCCAGATCGCTCAGCGTGGCCTCGGCGGCCTCGGTGGCCTCTTCCACGTCGCCATTGACGGTGGCCCAGTAGCGGACGCCATCCGTTTCGACGCCCTTCATGTCGGTCTTGCAGCCGGTCAGCATCGAGACGCCGGCGAAGGCCAATACCAAAGCAAAAGTTGTACCGATCGAAAATTTGCCAGTCATGTTAAACATCCTCAAATAATACGTTCCATCTAATTCGTCATGCCCCGAACCGGGGTCGCGGACACTTGCCGCGTGCTTCATAGATGCTAGGCCCGCACGGGGATTGCGGCATGGAAATCTTGATGAAATTAGGCTTTAGCACCACAGAACGCTTCGGGCACTCGCCCCGTGTACCGAGCGTGGCTACAATCTCAGCCCCGCATGACGGCGGGATAAAGTTTTGACCTCAACCAAGGATGCAACATGAGCACCCTCGTCCCGATGGTGATCGAAAAATCCGGCCGCGGCGAACGGGCCTACGACATTTTCTCCCGCCTGCTGAAGGACCGAATCGTTTTTCTCGGTGGGCCGGTCACCGATGACTCAGCCAATTTGCTGATCGCTCAGCTTTTGTTTTTGTCTAATGAAGATGCGAACTCGGATATCCACTTCTATATCAACAGCCCCGGCGGCAGCGTGAGCGCGGGGCTGGGGGTGTACGACACGATGCAGTTCATTCGGCCGAAGGTCGCAACGTACTGCATCGGCGTGGCGGCCTCGATGGGGGCTTGGCTGCTCGCAGCCGGGGCCGACGGCAAACGCCACATGCTGCCCAATGCCCGCGTCATGCTGCATCAACCGCTGATGGGCGGCGTCATGCAGGGCCAAGCCACAGATCTGGGCATTCAGGCCAAAGAGATGCTCAAAACCCGTGAACGCATGTACAAAATCATGTCGCACCACACGGGCAAAGACATCGACACGATCACCAAAGACTGCGAACGCGACAAATGGCTGGACGCAGAAGAGGCCGTCAGCTACGGCGTGACCGACAGCGTTCTGCAACACCTGCCCGAAGGCACGACGGATAGCGGTCAGGCTGAGGAGTGATATTTTCGCCGCCAAAGACGCGAAGAGCGGCAAGGAGGGCGGGATTGCTTTTTTCGTAGATGGAGCCCCACTGCTTGGATTAGCATTCTTCAGATAGCGGGCAGTTGGCTTTTGGCTCTTAGCAACCAGCGATGAATAGCAGTCTTGTTGGCAAATAGCTAAGAGCCAACAACTAAAGGCAAACGGCCAAATACCAACGGCTGGTCGATAACCAAACTTCAGTGAGGAACTTCATCATGCATCCAGTTTCTCGCCACAAAAAGAATTTTGCCTTCCTCGGCGCTCTTGGCGTCCTTGGCGGCTTAAGCCTTTTAACGACAGGCTGCCGAATCGGCGGCGATGGAAAGAGTTATCTCAACGAGAACGATGAACTGCGTCAGGAAAACCTCGCGTTGCAGCGACAGGTCGAACAAACACGCGAAGAGGTCGATCGGATGGTCGCGGAGCTCGAAGCGTTACGGGAGCAAAACGCGGGGGATCAGCCGATCGAGGGTGCGGTTCAGCCGGTGTTCTCGGGTTTGAAATTTGCCCGCTATACCGGGCTGCTCGACAGCGATGGCGATGGTGTCAATGACAAATTGCGAATCTATCTTCGCCCGATCGATCAGTTCGGCCGATTGCATGTGACCGCCGGCCGCGTCCGGCTGCAGGTCGTCCACCTACAAGACGAAGGCGAACCGAAAACTATTGCGGAGCAGGTCTATACCCCTCAGGACCTCGACAAAGCCTATCGCACCGGCTTTACCGGGGACCACTACAGCCTCGAACTGCCACTGGACGCCGATCGACTCGAAGGTGTCGATCAAGTCACCGCGAAAGTGACGCTCACAGAATCTGGCAGCGGATTGAAGCATTCGACCCAGGATGTCTTCCGCATCAACCGATGAGCCGGCACATCACCTGCGGCGTTTAAGCCAACCCATTTCCGGGCTTTTAGTGAGCCAAGCTCCCGACCCGTAGACCGCCAATCCTACAGCGACCAACAACGCGAGGTAGACAATCAGCCTCGACTTGCTGGCGGTGTCGATGTCGATCCAGCCGGCGACGAACCACAGCACCGCTCCCATAACGGTACTGATCAGCACCGCTCGGCCCCAGCTGAAAATCACTACCCGATCGATCGGTTGATCGACATGCTTGCGGATCAGCATGATGAGAAGGATCGCCTGCAGGCTGGCGGTGGTCGCGGTCGACCAGGCCAGCCCCGCTACGCCGAGTGGCCAGATCAACACGAGGTTCAACGCGAAATTCAGCACGACCATTGCCAGGCTGATTTTCAGCGGGGTCTTCGCGTCGTCAGCCGCATAGAAGCCACGGGTGACAACATGGGTCAGCGAATAAGCCCACACGGCTGAGCCATAGCCCGCAAGGACCGCCGCACTTCGCATCGCGTCGTCGTAGGTGAATTCGCCGTGCTGAAAGAACACGCGGGTCAGCGGTTCGCGGACCAGCACGAGGCCGACGCTGGCGGGCAGGCCGATGAACACAGTCAGCCGCAGACCCCGGCGAAGCACCGCATCGAAGCTGTCTCCGCCGATTTCTTCTGTCCGATCTTCCGAGTTCTTACCTTTCCAAGCCCCCGCCAGCGCGGGAAAGATCGCGGTGGCGATGGCGATGCCGAAGACGCCCAGCGGGAATTGATACAGACGTTGAGCCAGCGTCAGCGTCGTGACGGCTCCGGGCTCGAGGGGATAACTCAACTCCCTACCCGCCGCGGACCATGTCGCATCGGGCTGATTTTCCGGATGGGCCAAGGAATAGGCGATCAGCCCGTCAAGCAGTGTGTTGATCTGGAAAACGCCCAGGCCGACGACCATCGGCAGCATGACTTTCAGCATCGCCCGCAAGTGCTCACCGGTGCCTTTGAAATCCAGCGTCAACGGGGCCGACCGCCACACACCCCAGCCCAGCCAGGCGAATTGAATCAGCCCGGCCAGCAGAACGCTATACGCCAACCACCGCACGCCGGTCGCTGGATTCGCTTCATCCGCCGAGGCGAAACCGAGCACGCCGGCGGTCGCGATCATGACGAGGTTGAGCAGGATCGGTGCCGCGGCGGGCGGGCCGAATTTGCGATGCACCTGCAGCACCGCCCCGAGAAACGCCACGCCGCAGACCATCGGCATGTACGGCAGCATGATCATCGTCAACCG
>CAZFZS010000005.1:34649-140212 GCA_964523485.1 uncultured Phycisphaeraceae bacterium
CCACCCCCGGCCCCGGAAAATTCCGCTGCTTGGGCCGACGTGAGCATGAGCGCGAGCACGAGCTCACCGATCAGCGTGATCAGAACCAGCACGCCCCCCACCGCTGCCACGCATAGCGAAGCGAACCGTCGAGCCAGACCAGGGTCGTCGCGCAGCAGCCGGGTGTATCGCGGGATGAACGCTGCGGTCAGCGCGCCCTCCCCAAACAGTCGCCGAAACAGATTCGGCACGAGGAAGCCGATTAAAAACGCATCCAGCCAAAGCGTCGCTCCGAACACCGCCGCCAGCACCCCATCGCGTGCCAAGCCTGTGATCCGGGAGATGAATGTCAGTGCAGAAACCAACACGGCGTGGCCGACAAAACCTTCGTCGGTTTTCGCATGCGATGAATCGCTAGGTATCGATGACTCGACCGCCTCGCTTGGCTTGTATACCCGGTTCCAAAGCCATAGCCCGATGCCGACACCGATGAACACGCCAAAGACATCCGCGATGTAGTCCGCCATCGAGGCGGTGCGGTCGAAGTAAGGCTGTGTCCACTCCTCGACCGCCCCGTAAATCAAGCCCACGACCAAAGCGATAATCGCCGAAGCACCCCGCCGTTTGGACCCGAGTCGACTGAGCGTCAGCAGCACCCCCAGGATCGCAAAGGCAATCAGGTGCAAGACCTTGTCAAGCGACACCCACGACCAATCCACAAGGTGGGCGGTCTCCAGCCTCGGCCAATGCGTCGCGACGAGCAGCACGGTCCAGTAGGCGATCAGGGCGGACCGCAGCAACCGCTGCCGTCGCAAGACCGGCCGACGCGTCGCTGGGCCGGCCTGGGCTTCCGAACGCTGCACAGCTGGCATTCTAAAGTTTCACCCAGATCAAAGCCGCAGCATTTTAAGACTCACTCAAATCAGAATATTCGCGGAGGTGTACCGCCGACCTAGTGTGACTTTCGGGTCCAGGTGCATCCAGTCGAGCAGGTCGGTGTAGACGCTGCGGAAATCGACGCGATGGATCAGGTCGCCCTGGTCCAGGTTCGTCAGTGAGGGGTGGTCGCCGATCAGTCCGGATTTTGTATGTCGGCCGAAGACGAAGCTCGGCCCGGCGCAGCCGTGGTCGGTGCCGCCCGAGGCGTTTTGCTGGACCCGGCGGCCGAACTCGCTGAACGCCAGCGTCGTGACGCGGTCGTCCTGGCCGGTAGCTTGTAACTCGTCGTAGAAGGCTTTCATCGACTCGGCGAACTGCGTCATCAGGCGTGCGTGGTTGTTGGCTTGGCCGGCATGCGTATCGAACCCGCCGAGCGCAACGTAGTAGACGCGCGTCGGCAGCTCGGCACGGATCATCTTGGCGACCATCTCGAGCTGCTTACTCAGGCCGTTGGTGGGCCATTTTGTATCCGAGTCGTGGCGCACGGCTTTGCGGACCAGGTCCGAAGCGACCTGGGCGTCCATGGCGGTGCGGTGGATGAAGCCCAGCGCATCGTCGCCGGGTGCTGCGGTTTGGTTGATGCCGTCGTAGGTGTCGCTGACGGCGGGGTCGAGGTCGCGGCCGGCCCAGCGGAACAGGTCGGCCTGATCGAAGCTGACCGGCCGACTTTGCTCGCCCAGCGTCGCCAAGGGCGCTTCGCTGCCGAGTGTGACGCAGCCCATCGTGGTCTGGCCAGCCAACGGATCGAGGGCTCGGCCGATCCAGCCTTCGCCTCGCCAGTTTCCATCGTTGTTCGCGGTATGCCAGATGTCCATTGATGCGAAATGCGAGCGATTCGGGTTGGGATAGCCTACGCCTTGCACAATGCCAGCCAACCCCGCCTCCATCAATTCCCGGATCGGGCCGAGGTTCGGGTGCAATCCGATGCCGTCCGCCCCCGCCCCGGGAATAGACAACGCCTCGTTCGCTTTGATGCGTAGCAAGGGTCGGGCGTTGTGATACGCGTCATCGCTAAAGGGGACGACCGTGTTTAGTCCATCGTTGCCGCCGGAGAGCTGGACGATGACGAGCACTCGGCCATCCGGTCGGCCGGGCTTGCTGCTCAGCCGCATCGTGGTGTCGGCAGCGATCGCTTTGCTCGCTCCGGTCACGAAGCCCGGGACGGTCGCCGCTGCCGACACCAATGCGAGGCCCTGCCCCAGGAAGCGACGCCGGGTGTAACCGGCCTCGGTCAGACGTGGCGTGGCACAAGACTGGGGGTGGTAGGTTTCACACATCGCGCACTTTCCAATCTGGATTGAAGGTCACTGTCAACGCAACTAGCAAAGCTGATACTCCGGCATCGCGGTGATTAGGCACAAGGTTTTTTGAATATCGTCGTTGGTCAACTTCTCGCCACGCGACCGCACGAACCGGTGGATCGGCGCTCGACGCTCGGCAGGAACGTGGAAACCCACCAGGTGATCCAGCACGTGATCGGTCTGCCTCTCCGCCGAGAAATCGCCGACGCCGTCGAGCAAAAGCTCGGCTCGGTAAGGTGTTTTCGAGCGATCGAACCGGTCGGATTCGTGCTTGCCGGTGATGAGGTACGCGAGCAGGTTCTGCCGAACGAATAACGTGGACGTATTGATCCACGCTCGGCCGCCGGCCCAGCCGTCGACGCTCGGCGGCTCGAACGGCACCAGCCCCATCGCCTTGACCGATTCCTCGATGGGCTTCCCGTGACGGTCGGGCAGACCCATGCTGCGCTTGCTGCCGACGAGCAGTTGCAGCGGGTCCTTGATCTTCTGGCCCACGATCTGCGGGTCGTAAAAATGTCGACTCTTGAAAAGCGCGGTCAGTACGGGTTTGAGTTCGTAGCGGTGCTTTCGCAGTAGCTTCGCGAGTTGATCGATGACCGACCGTGCAGGGGCGGGCAGTTTGTTCATGTCGTCGCCGACATCGGCAACGAAGAAATCGTAGAGCTTCAGTGCAATGAACCGAGCACAGGCGGGCTGTTCCAAAAGCAGATCGACGAACGCTTCTCCGTCGTGGCGGGCGGTTTGGCCGAGGATGGTTTTTTGCTCGTCGTCATGGGCCATCAAGCGAAAAGTAAAATCGTTGTCATCGACGTGGTAGCCCGTCAGCGCCCGGGCCCCGGCCTTGATATCCGCCTCGGTGTACTGGCCTTCACCGAGCGTAAATAGCTCCATCAATTCACGGGCGAGATTTTCATTTGGGCTACGTTTTACATTTCGGTTGTTGTTTAAATAAAGGATCATCGCCGGATCGCGAATGATTGCTTTGACCAGGTCGGCGAAGCTGCCGTTGGCATGCTTCCGGAGGGTCTGGTGCTGCTGATGTATCAGGTAGGCATCGCGGACGATGCGGTAAGCGCTGGCGAAGTGTCCATGCCAAAGCATGGTCAGCCGTTCCTCGGCCGGCCGCGGCGTGTTGATCATCCGCTGCAGCCACCACTTGCCGAGCCCTTTCGCCATCTCGATGTCGGCCCGGCGGGCCTTGAGCTTCAGCCGTTTGCCGATCGCTTTGGCCGCCTCCCGGTCGCCGTCCGCTTGGGCTAGAAGTTCCTGTCGGTCTTCCCGCGTGGTCGGCCGCATCACATCCGCATCCACCTCCGGCTCAGGCAGATGCGAGACATCGACGGTCTGATAATCCACCAGCCGATCCACCGAGGCATCCAGACCTTGCTCGGCGAACTTCGCGATCTCGCCCGGCGTGCCGCCCCAGCCGACCCGCAGCATCAGGTGACGGGCCGCCGCCCGATCGAAGTCGCGCGAAGAGATGGGTGACAGTGAAGTATTGATCGCCATGATGCCGGTCCAACGCACGAGGTTCCGCTTTATTGCAGATACGCTTGCAGCGTCTGAACTGTTACAGGATTGACCGGAGTTAAGTTAGGCAAAGCGATACCCGATGCAACGATTAGCGAAGGTAGGCAACGCCAGCCGACTGTCGCGATGTTTGGATCGGAGCGCCTCATGTCGAATGCGAAAACCAACGGCAAAGCTGCCGAACTCTACGAAAAGCAGGTCTACACGACCGGTGAGGCCGCCGAAGTCTGCAAAGTGTCGCAGCAGACCATCATCCGCTGCTTTGACGCCGGCCGACTCAACGGCTTCCGCGTGCCGGGGTCCCGCTTTCGGCGGATCCCCCGCGAAGAGTTGCTTCGGTTCATGAAGTCCAACGACATCCCCACCGATGGCTTCGACACCGGCTCAAAGCGGGTGCTCATCGTCGATGACGACCCGCATATTGTCGAGATGCTCAAGGATGTGCTCGAAAGCGACCCCCGGCTGGACGTGCAAACGGCCGGCACGGGCTATGAAGCCGGGGCGATGTCACAAAGCTTCAAACCCGATCTGATGCTGCTCGACTACATGCTGCCGGATATCAACGGCAATGTCGTGGTTGAGTCGTCTCGCAAAGATGCCGCTTTAGCCGAAATGAAAATCATGATCATCTCGGGTGTGGTCCGGCAGGAAGAAATCGATGGCCTGCTCTCGGCCGGTGCCGATGAATTCCTGAAAAAACCCTTCGATATCCAGACGCTGCAATCGCGGATCACAGCGTTATTGGAACTGTAAAAAACAAAATCCCAGCCGCGACCGTAAGGGAGCGGTCCGCGAAAGCTCGCGGCATGGCGTAGGGCGGACCGCTCCCTTAACGGTCGCGGCTGAGTTTTCCTTCACCCCAACAAAGCGGCAGTCTCAAAACGTCGATAAATCCATTAGCCGACCGCGATCCATCGATCCGCGGCGTCATCGGCTTTACCCATGGTCAGTGCACCCACCGAAACGCGACGCGTCGAGTTGATCCTGCGGGAGATCGATGCACTGCCCACCCTGCCCGCGGTGGCGACCCGCCTGCTCACGATGACCACCGGCGACGATTCGTCTGCCGAGCAGGTCACCCAGCTCATCGAGTCCGACGCCTCGCTGACCGCTAAGGTTTTGTCGATGTGCCGCAATGCCGGGCGGGGCGTGCGTGAGGTCAAAACCGTACAGCGAGCAGTCGTGCTGCTGGGCTTCGATGCCATCCGCAACATCGTGCTTTCAGTCAAAGTGATGGAGTTTTTCGACGAGATCGAGGCGGCGAACAAACCGCTGGATCGCCGCTCGGTCGAAGATGTCGACTCTGAACCGGCGGCCAAGAAACTCGACCGCGTCGGCCTATGGACCCACAGTCTGGCGGTCGGCATCCTCGCGCAGAAGATCGCTCAACTGCACCGCGACCCACAGCTGCCAGCCGACGAAGCCTTTGTATGCGGCCTGCTGCACGACATCGGCAAGCTCGGATTGGATCATGCCTTGCCCAAGGGCTACAGCCGGGTCTGCGAACTCGCGGAACTGCATCACCGCAGCCTTGCAGAATATGAACGCAGCGTGCTCGGGCTGGACCACCACACCGCCGGCAAACGGTTGGCTGAGCAGTGGGGACTGCCGCAGACGTTGACCGACTGCATCTGGCTGCACGGTTCGCCGATCGACGGCCTGCCTGATGTGCCGCACCGCCGACTCATTAGCCTGATCCGTTTGGCCGATGGCTTGGCCCGCGAACAGCACGTCGGCTTCTCCGGCAACAACGTCCCTCTCGAAGACCGCCAGGCCTTAGTCCGCGATCTCGGCCTCGACTCGGCCAAGGTTCACGAGGCGTCACTCGGCCTTTTCGAGAAACTCGAAGAGCTCGGCCAAAGCTTCGGTATCCACGATCAGCCCAGCGAAGCGCTGAGCCTCGCCGCGATGCAGAAAGCCAACCGCGAGCTCAGCCGACTTAATCAGGCCCACGCCACAAAAGGTAAAGCCGCCGCGATTCAGAAGAAACTGCTGGACACGATCACTGTGTTCAACGCATTGGCCGAGCCGGGTCTGTCGATCGCAGATGTACTGGACCATGTTGCCACCTCGGCAGCTGTCTTGTTAGGCGAAGGCGAATTAAGCGTGGCCTATATCGGTCGGCAGGATGATGCCGATCATCTGCAGGCCGGTCTTTCAGATCGCAGGGACTGGCTGGTGCATCGATACGACGCCGGCGGCATGCCTGCGGGGGCTGACTACCTTAAGCCCCCCGCCGAGGCCGCCGATTGGGTGCGTTCTGAAGCGGTGTCATTGCATCATCAACCCGTCACCCAGGCGTGCCCGTGGTTATTTGATCGCGTGTCCGATACCGTGGAACGTCCCGGCCGAGTCATTCCGCTGCCTTGCGGCTGGGGGAACATCGCGCTGCTGATCCACCACAGCCCGAACGATTTCGATTGGCAGTCGGTCGCGCCGCTGGCCGGGGTGTGGGGCGGTGCGGTTGCCGCCGCCGCCCAGCATGAAGGCGCCAAACGTCTGGGTGAACAGCTTGCCGAGGCGAACAACGCCTTAGCGGAGGCGCAGGATCTGCTACTGGCTAAGGAATCGCTGGCCCGCTTGGGTGAGATGGCTGCGGGAGCTGCTCACGAAATGAACAACCCGCTCTCGGTCATCTCCGGCCGCAGCCAGGTGCTCACTTTGACGCTGCCCGACGGCAGCAAGGAACGCTCTGCCGCTCTCGCGATCTTTCGCGAATCGCATCGCTTGTCCGACCTGATCAGTTGCCTGCATATGTTTGCCGAACCGCCACAAGCTCAGCGCAAGACCACGGATCTGACCGCCCTACTGAAACGTGTCATCCAGCGGGTACAGAAATCCATCGAGAAGCAACACCCAGCCTACAGCCTCGAAATGCAGGCGATCGATCTGCCCGAGAGGGTGTTGATCGATGAAGAGCAGATCGATCGGGCGGTGACCGAGTTGCTCTTCAACGCGGTGCAGGCCTCGCCCAAGTCGAAGGTGGTGTTGAACGTGCGGATTCAAGCCGGCCGACAGTTGATCGTTCAGGTGATTGATGACGGTCGGGGCATGGATACGCATACGCTGCAGCACGCGATAGATCCTTTTTTCTCGAACAAACCGGCCGGTCGACAGTTAGGCATGGGCTTGCCCCGAGTTCAGCAGTTGGCCAAGGCACATGGCGGGATGGTTTCACTGCGATCGACGCCGCAGCGTGGCACGGTGGCGACTTTATCCGTGCCACTCGATTCGCCCCCGCAATAGACCGATGACAATAGTGGGCTTACCGCCCAACGCCGACTGCAACGGTTGGCGGATTATCAACGAGTGGAGAAAGCCTTGCCGTCCCAGACCCCCGCGATTGCATCGAACTCGACGCCGAAACTCAAGCTGCACCGCATCGTGCTGGTCGCCGACCAGCCCGACCTGATCGCCCCGCTGGAAAGTTGTGGGCAACCGGACAAGCCTTTGCGGGTGATTCATGCGAAGACCGCTAGCGCTGCATTGGAATATCTCTCGCGACATCGGGCGGATCTCGCCGTCGTAGCCGCTGACCTTAAGGGTGGGCATGCATTGAACCTGATCGATCAGATGAGCCAGCAGTGGGCTCACATGGCGACGGTGCTGGCCAGCCAGAAGCAGGACTTCGATCTCGCCCAGGCGGCGATGCGATCCGGTGCGGACGACATGGTTGTGACGCCGCTCGAAACGCAGAAATTGTCGGACTTGCTCACGAAAGCAGCTCAACGTCGGCAACGCCACTTCGTCCATGCCGACCGGGTCGAGCGATTGCACAAGCTCTGCAAGAAACTTAATCAAGCCCGCGTCGATGTGTCTAAGCAAGTCGATGTGCTGTGCAGTGATCTCGTCACGGCCTATCAGGAATTGGTATGCCAACTCAACAACGCTTCGGAAACCGACCAGTACGCCAAGCTCATCGGCGATGAGCTCGATCTCGAAATCGTGCTCCGCAAAACACTCGAACACCTGCTAGACAAGGTCGGCCCGAGCAATGCCGCGATCTTTCTGCCCGCGACGATGGATGAGTTTTCGCTGGGTGGATATGTCAATTACGACTGCTCGGCAGAGGCAGCCGACCTGCTGCTGACCAGTTTGGCCGACACGCTTGCTCCACGGCTGTCCGAGAAAGACAGCCCGGTGCATCTCACCCAGCAACGCGACATCGAGCGGTGGACCGGCGACGACAGCGAGGACCTGGTCGGCCGACATCTGCTGGGCCTGCCCTGCCACGCCGATGGTGAATGCCTGGCCGTGGTCGTACTGTTCCGCGATGCCGATCAGCCGATGGACGATACCGCGATTCATAACGCCTGGGCGGTCGCGCCGAAGTTGGCCGAGGTGCTCAACCGCATCATCCGCGTGCACCACCGCATGACGCTCAGCCCGGGTAAGAACGACGCCACGGCGAGTGACGATTTTGATGTCGACCTGGGTTATGGTGATGAAGACCTGCCGTTCTGAGTGATTTTGAATTTGTTTGAATACATGAAAGCCGGGGGATGGCGATCCCCCGGCTTTTTGGTTTTAGTCTGCGTCCCCTGCCCCGCCGACCCATTAAACTGCGGGCATGTCACAAAAACCTTGGGAACACGCTAAATCTTCCGGCAGCGAGGGCGACCCCCTCGCCGCCCGATTCGTCTCCTCGCTCGATTACGACAAACGGCTGTACAAGCACGACATCGCCGGGTCTATCGCCCATGCGCGGATGTTGCACAAGGTCGGCCTCATCACTGACGAAGACCTCCAACAAATCGAAGTCGGCCTCCGCACCATCGAAAACGAAATCGAACAGCAGGGCGACGCTTGGCCCGGCTGGAAAGTCGAGCTCGAAGACGTTCACATGTGTATCGAGGCGGCACTGATCGAAAAGGCTGGCGACGCGGGAAGGAAACTGCATACCGGACGGAGTCGGAACGATCAGGTGGCGTTGGATTTATTGCTTTGGACGCGAGAAGCTTGCAGACACTTAATCGACAAAATTGACAAGCTCTGCCGGGCGTTTGTCGACCTAGCCGAACGCGATGGTCGAATCGTCATGCCATCCTATACCCACCTTCAACGTGCACAACCGATCGTTGCAGGTAACGAATTATTCGCTTGGGCTTTGATGCTTGGAAGTGATCGGTTCCATTTGCAACAGATGCTCGAACACAATTACGTTTCGCCATTAGGCAGCGGGGCTATTGCTGGCTCCTGTTTGCCATTGGATTCCGAATTCGCGGCGAAAGGTGTTGGTCTGAAAGAGCCGCCTTGGAACAGTATGGCTTTTACAGCGTCTCGCGATATCGCTTGTGCTTTTTCTCACCAAGCTTCGATGATTTCGATGCACCTGTCCCGCTGGGCGGAGCAGTGGATCATTTACGCCACGACCGAGTTCGGCTTCATCACGCTCGACAACCTCTACACCACCGGCTCATCCATGATGCCGCAGAAGCAGAACCCGGACATGCTCGAGTTGATCCGCGGCAAGACCGGCCAAGTCTATGGCTCGCTCATGGCGCTGCTGACCATGTGCAAGGGCCTGACCATCGGGTACAACCGCGATTTGCAGGAAGACAAGCGTCACGTCTTCGCCGCATACGATGCGGTCTGCGATTGTCTCGACATGGCCGCCGCCATCGTGCGGACGACGACATTCAACGAAGAAAAAATCAAGGCGGGGCTGAGCCGGGGCTACCTCGACGCGACCAGCCTGGCGGAGTATCTCGTGACCATCGGCGTGCCCTTCCGCACCAGCCACCAGATCGTTGGCGCGCTCGTGCAGCAATGCGAAGCGGAGGACTTGGGCGAATTGAAAAAATTAAGTCTCGACCAATTCCGCAGCGCCCTCGAAGCCGCGGGTACCAACCCGTCGGCCCAGCCTATCACCGAAGACATCTATGACTGGCTCGGCCCAGAAAACGTGGTCAAACGCTACCAGTCCGCCGGCAACGCCGGCGTCAGCGGATTTGAGGCCCAGTTACAATCATGGAAAGAAAGATTACAAAATTAACAGTGCATTGTCGGTTTCACGCCCTGATTCTTCTTGAACAACTGATCTATGCTCATCCTCACCGTCATTCAGGGGCCGGACAAGGGCCGGCGGTTCGAGTTGCCGGATGATGAGCCGCAGCAGATCGGCCGATCATCCGAAGCGCTGCCGCTCTACGATCAGACAATCTCGCGTCGCCACGCCGAACTGACGCCGGATAATGGGCGGTGGTATATCCGTGACCTCGGCTCGAGCAATGGCACCTACGTCAACGGCGTCCGCGTGACCCAGGCTCGGATGCTTCAGCCGGGCGATCAGATCCGTGCCGGCACCTCACTGGTCATCTACGGTGAAGACCCGAAGCTTAAAAGACGTAGCAAGCGCAGCTCCGCCGTCCACATGGCCGGCCGGGCCGAGTTGCCTGTCAGCGTTGAGAGTACGGTCGCGAGCAGCGACGACTCGATGATCATGAGCTCGCCCGATCCGAAGCAATCGGCCGAGTTTCAACTCAATGTCATCTACGAACTGGTCACGCTCATCGGTAACGTGACCGACAAACAAGAGCTGTTCGAGAAAGTGATGGAGGTCGTGTTTGGCTACTTCGATGCTGATCGCGGCTTTATCCTGGTCGGCGAAGAGCCCGGCCAACGCCCGGAGCCGGTCGTCGTCCGCCGTCGTCACGACGCCGGTCAAAACCTCGTGCACGAACTCGAAGCCAAGGGCAAGCCGATTACGATCAGCCGAACGATCGTGAAACACGTCATGAAAAAAGGCGTCGGCGTGTTGTCGAGCAACGCGATGGCCGACAGCCGATTCGCCTCTGGTGACAGTGTGCAGGGCTACGGCATCCGCTCGGCGATGTGCGTACCGATCAAATACAAAGATCGGCTCTACGGCGTGATCCAGGTTGATTCAAAAGTCGCCAACTACACCTACACCGACGACCAGCTCAACCTGCTGACCGCCATCGGCGTGCAGACCGGCCTCGCATTGGCCAACCTCCGGCTCGTCGAATCCCGGCTTCGTAGCGAACGGCTGGCCGGCGTGGGGCAGACCGTCGCGTCGTTATCCCATTCGATCAAGAACATCCTGCAAGGCTTGCGTGGCGGGGCGGATGTGGTCGAGATGGGTCTGAAGAAACAGCAGATGAAAGTCATCGGCGGCGGCTGGGACATCGTCTCACGCAACCTCGAACGCATCTACGAACTAACCATGAATATGCTGGCTTACTCCAAGCAGCGTCAGCCGGAGTTTGAGATGGGCAACCTGCCGCCGCTGCTTGGCGAGGTTGCCGCCCTTCTCGCCCAGCAATACGAAAACAAGAAAGTTGCGCTGATTCAGGATTACGCTGATGATCTGCCACCGATGCCATTGGACGCGGGCGGCATCCACCAGGCGATCCTCAACCTGCTGAGCAACGCGTTGGATGCGGTCGAGCCCGAGTCCGGCGCGGTGACCTTGCGGGCGGACTATTTGCCGGACGATGAGGTTGTATCGATCCGCATTACCGACAACGGCGAGGGCATGTCTTCCGCGACGCTCCGACGGCTTTTTCAACCCTTCCAATCCTCGAAAGGCCTGAAAGGTACAGGCCTGGGTCTTGTAGTGACAAAGAAAATCGTCGAAGAACATGGCGGGACGATAACGGTCCGATCCAAGCCCAAGCAAGGAACGACATTCACGATACGCCTGCCGCTGAATGTGAGGGGCGATGACGCCGCCGCTACGCATGGCCCAGCCGCAGCGGCGACCTGATCCAGCAAAAACAAAACCGCCGAGCGCTGATAGACGCTCGGCGATATTGCCTAGTTAACAACTCGGAGTAGAAGAACTAGCGGATACTTTCAAATATATAAAGAAAAGCTTCACCCGGCGGTAGGCCACGCTTGTCGGCTCCAGTCTTTTCGTCAATGACAAATGAGCCATCGGCCTGCAGGTTCGCCGGGTCGATCGACATCGATTCCAACGCAACATTTTCGCTTTCGATATTCGTGTCCGTGATCTCTCCCGTCAGGCGGTGCAGCGTCACGCTGGCGGCATCGCTGAAAGGCAGGTTGATAGTAAATGGCGTAAACCCATCGCCCGCGGCACTGGGATAACCCGGGTACTTCCTGCTAACAGCGTAGACCGCCATTCGATCGCCCTCTTGAAGTGCATATACCGCGGCGAGCGGTGCATCATCAATCGCCAGGCGGCGTTTAGCGGCTTGCGTGTCAACCGTAGGGACGCTTTGCGTTTCGACTTTCAGCATGTCACCGGTGGCGTGCTGATTGAACACTTGCAGCGGCAGGAAACTGGCATGGGGTTGGCCGCCGCGGAACTTCTTCGCGTGAGATTTCCATAGATCACCCTCATCGAAAGTGAAAAAGTTGTCAATGGCAAATCCATGCGAAGTTCTTGCGAGAAACGAGTCCAGCGTAGCTGTGCCTGCCAGCTTACTCTTCATGACTTGTTCCTGTTCCTCAGCCTGCTCTTTCGAAACGCGGGCATTATTTAAACCGTTCAGTGCGTAACCCGGACCGGCTTCGTAGGTGCCGATCTTGATGTTGTTGCCGGTGAATTCGGCATCGTCGGCCAGCGCCTGGAGCATCTCGGCACGCGGAATGGCGGTCTGGTTCACCTGGCTTAGAACGTTAAAGTAGCTGGCCGGTGTAGTTTGAGGCGGGCCTTCGCCTTCATCCCAGCCGCCGTTGTAGGCGGCGATTGTGATGTATTCGCCGGTCTTACTACCCCGCATAGCTTCTTGGGTGTAACCGTTCTCGCTGATGCTGCCGTCTTTCGTGCGACGAAGCGATGTTGCCCAACCGCCCAGAACGTGGACAAACTTCTCATCCATTTCGTCAGACCAGTACGGGCTGGTTTGGAGGATGCCGACGACGTAATCGTGAAACTTACCGTAGACCTCACCCCTGGCAATATTCTGACCGGTCGCTGCGTCGGTCATTGCGTCGAATGTCCACGGCCGAAACATACCGTTCCAAGTTTCGTTGCTGAGTTCAAAATAAATCGTCTCAAACGCTTCGGTCCATGGCTCGGTTCGGCCTTGACTGTGACGCAGATACGCATAGGGCTTCGTTTCACGCGAGTCGGTCGCGGGGTCAAAAGAAGCGGCCATGTATTCAGCGAATGCCAGCCATTCATCCGGCGACATGTGGTATTCGATCTGCAGCCAGGGCGCGATACCCGCCCGCTCACAGACTTTGAGCGCTTGCGGCAAGGTATTGCCCTTCGCGACTCCTTCAGTTTCTCCAGCGGAACCCAGGAACTGTCGCATCGAATAGGTTTCGCGATAAGTTTTGATTGGGCCATGCGTGCGGAATGCCGACATGCCGCTGTTAGTTAGATTTTCGTACTGGTAAGGCAAATAATCGAGGTATTCAGTATCCGCCCGGTAAACTCGGAAGTTATCGAAGCTGTAGGTCGCCGGGCCGGTGGTTTTCAGGACGAGGTAGGCGTGATGACCTTTGTCGGTGTTTCGTCCAATAAATCGAACCTCATGCTTTTTCCATTCGGTGCCGACTTCAAGCGAGTGCTCGCCGACGAAGCCACCAACTCGGTCATCGCCGTCATAGGTAAATATTACCGGCGGGGCATCGTCGCGGTCAGCCTTGATCCAGACCTCCATGATGTACTCGGCACCGTCTTCCGGGACGGGGTAATAATTCTGGCTAGTCGTCGAAATGTCGGGTATGCCCGACTTGCCGACCAGTTCGGTATCGCCATCTCGCAGAGTCATCTCGAAGTAATATTCGCCGGCGTTGGTCACTGGACTGTCGGCATCGTGCTTGACTAGTCGCCAGGTTTTTCCAGGAATCTCATCCGGATAAAAACCGTTGGGCACACCGGTTGGAAACAGCTTCCGGACGGTTTTGTCTAAGCCCCCCACGCGGTTTGACAGCCATTCCGGGCCGGCTTCAACCATCGGCTTACTGAGAATCACCATGTCGCCGGCAAGGATCGGCTCAAGGCCGTCCTCACCTTCCAATTGCAGATATACACCGCGATGGTTGGAAGGCTCCGTATCGGTGTAGCCGATTCGATAACCCGCCAAGTCATCCGCTTCGACTGCGTCCCAAGTCATCTCGACCACGCCCTGATCGTTGTACCTCGCCTTGAAATTCGTCGGTGCGGGTGGGGCCTGATCGTCGCTGGCGTTACGCGGGGTTTTAAAATCCTTGCGGGTATCTTTAGGTTTAACGCCTTTCTCTGCCACACGCTGTTCGAGTTTGATCGGCGTTGCGGCTTCGGATTGATTGCCGTCTTTATCGACTGCGAAAACTGTGAACCACCGGTGCGAGCCGGGCCGACTCCAATCTGCCCATTTGAACTCCGCAGAGGTCATCTCAGCTGGCAGTATTTTTTGATCCCCACCATCGATCCAGTATTCGATCACTGTACCGTCGGGGGCAACCCGATCTCTTCGTACCAATTGCACCTCGCCATTAACGATGCGATATACCTGGACTTCCGCCCCATCGAGATAGCCTGATGCATACACATCGTAAAAGCGGATACCGGTCGAGGCTTCATCGACGATCTTATCCTGCGAATCCTGCGATGCGGTGGTCCGCGTTCGGAATGTAGCCGGCTCGAAGCTTCCCTTGCCTTCACGCTTAAGCGTGTTTCCAAAAGGTGGCGCGGTCAGCGTGTAAGCCCCTACATCTTTATTTATGACCTGCTCAGTAACGGTAAAGATCGCGGGATTGTTTTTAAAATCGCCAGGCTCGGCTGCGATTTGCAATCCACTGATCGATGACATGACAAGCACATATACAGCAATCTGGAAATTTTTACGCATTCGTGAACTCAAAAGACTTGAAGGACTCGAAGAAACCGCAAAAGTTTATACGTTTGAAGTTATTTTGTCTAGAGTGACTTTATGCGGTGTTGCATAATCGCCAAGTTCAAGCAGCCTACGAAGAAGAGTTAGGCAGTTTCGCGACGGAGCCTGTTTTTCTAAACTGAAAGGGCAACACGACAGGCGATCGCTCTTGGACGGGTGATTCGACAAGGGCGAGCATTTCGTGGACCGCGGCTTTGCCCATTTCGGTATAGGGATTCAGAAGCCGATCGATCGCGACTTCGCCCTCACGCAGATTGTTGTTCTCGAAGCCGACGATCGAGAGGTCTTTGGGGACCACCAGGCCCGCGGCCTCGGCTGTCAGCCGTAAGACATCGCCGTACCCTACTGTCAGCACAGCTGTAGGTCGATTGGGGCGTTTGAGCCATTGGGTAAACTTTCTGTGAACCTTGCCGGGACCTCGCAAATCTTCAGAGCTGAGGCGTTCATTGAGATCTTCAACGCGGGGGGTCAGGCCCGCGGCTTTCATCGCTTTGATATAGCCTTGCTGTCGGTCAGCGGAACTGTAATGCGGTTCGCGATCCGCTTCGGACTCATTTCTGAAATATAGGAACGCGATATCGGTATGCCCGTGATCCAACAGATGCTGAGTCCCTAGGTAAGCCGCACCTTCATCGTCGGGGCGGACACAGTTCTGTTCACGCCGACGGTTCACCCAGACCGCGGGGATCTGACATCGGTCGATGAGTTCACGCACCGGGCCGGGGGTGTTGAACGCGTAATTAACAATCAAGCCATCCACAACATATTCGCGGACGATTCGAGGCGGCTGATCGACATCGTCTTCGATGATATCCCGTACCAGGCAGAGGCCTGCCGCATGCAAAGTGTCATCCAGCGCGAATTCAAAGCGGGGTTCGTGGACCGAACAGCGATGCTCCGCGCTACGCAACATACCGATGAGGCCCGTGCGGCCAGTCCGGGTCGCTCGGGCTGCTCCCGACGGACGATAGCCCATCTCAGAAGCGACCCGCCGAATTTCCTTCGCACGGCGGGCGGCGTCTGAACGCTTGGCATCGAAGCGGTTGTTTAAGACATTCGAGACCGTCGCCGCATGAACCCCCACGCGGCGGGCGATATCTTCCATCGTGACGTTCTTCTTCACAGAACCCGATCCCAAAAAAACTTCTTTTTGTTTCAAACGATCAAATCCGGAGATACACCAGCTTAAGCGAATAACTACTGATCGTCATCATAAGATGCCCGCTGCCGCCTGCGGGTAAGTGATCCGCTGGACACCCGCCTGCTCCAATACACTGCGGAGTCGAGCATCGACCAACGCTTCTCTCTCCCTATCTCTAGAGGCAGAAACCCGACCCGCGGGATGATCAATGTTGGTCATGCCATCGGCCAAACCCTCGCCCCACATCGGATGCGTCACCCAGACGTACCGACCCTGCTTGATTCGGGCCAACCGGCTTGCAAGCGTTTCGATCACGTCCCCCGTGGCCGTTTCGGCACGCGGCAGTGATGGCACAAACGGCACGGCGGGTATTAATCCCTCACGCTCGGCCAGCTCGCACAACGCGTCCCGCAAGCCCGGCAATCGGCCCACGAACATGTGCTCGTCCAGATAGCTCGGCTCAAATCCTGCCGCTCGCAGCCGAGCCAACTGACCCATCACCTCAGCCACCGCCTCGCTTATTTCAAAACTTCGCTCACCCAGCAGTTTTGGTGATCGCAGGAAACAGCCATTGTCATCAATCAGACTCGCGACTTGTTCAGCGGGTAGCGTCGGCCGAAACTTGAGGCTGTCCCATTCGCTGTTCAAGGTCGCGTGCAGGCCGACGCATAAGCCACGGTCGACCAGCGGTCGTAGCCGTTCCGCCGCATCTGCCAACGACGACTCGCACCCACCGACCGCCATCACCGACGTGCAGGTGAGCACGCCCTTATCGAAACATTGGGCGATCGCCCGGTTCGCGCTGACAGTCGCCCCGGCGTCATCGCCTCGGATAATCAGTTCAATTGGCATCAGGTATCAATGTCGGATTAAGGCATTGCCGTCGGCGAAGCGGGGTGGTCCTCGGGCAATTTAGTACGGCCCCAATCGAAAGTCGGTACCGAGAGCGGGTCGCCGATCTCGGTCATCTGTTCGCTCATACGCTGCCGCATGTCGTCGAGCTGGCTGGCATAACCCTTGTCATCAATCAGATTCGTCAACTCGCCCGGGTCCCGATCTAAATCGTAAAGCTCATCAATGGAAACCGGGTTGTAAACGTACTTCAAACGGCGGTCTCGAAGCATACGAAGACTGTACAAACCCTGATGTGTGCCTTGATATTGGCTAAAAGCATCCGAGCGGATTTTCGGATCGGCGACCAAGTCACGCAGGTCATATCCAACGAAACTCGGCGGGGCATCCACCCCCGCCGCGGCCAAGATTGTTTTCGCGATATCCAATTCATTCTGGGCAAACGCTTCGCAGCTGACGTTTGCCTCTAGCTCCCCCGGCCAGCGTGCGATCATGGGGACACGCAGGACGTCGTCGTACATCATGAAATGCTTGTCCATCATCCCATGCCCGCCGCACATGTCCCCGTGGTCCGTGCTGTAAATGACCAAGGTGTCCTGCGTGATGCCTAATACATCAAGCCGATCGAGAAGTCGGCCGACTTGATGGTCCAACAACGCAATCTCGCCGAGATAACGCTGGACAATCGGTGCCCATTGCTCCCATTCCCATTGATCTGTGCCCCACCGCTGGCGGGTTCGTCGTTGAGCTTCGGGTTTGTTATCGAGGGGGTCAGGAAAGCTCGGCCAAGGCTCAATGGACTTCATCGGCACAAGTGAGGCATAAGGCTCCGGTACGATATTCGGCAGGTGCGGCTCGACCGGGTCCCAGCGGAGGAAGAACGGTTGCTTGCCCGCCGCCCTTTCACTCATAAACTCCAGCACCCGATCGGCCTGCCAAGCTAGAGCGGATTGTTCTGGCGTAATATGCGGGTCCGTTTCGCCGAAAAAGCCGTGCTTTCTAGGCTGCGGCAGTAATCCTTGCTCAGCCCGCCAGGCTTTGTACATATGCCCCGGGATATGCACCTCGGCCCCGTGATCCGTCGGCCCGCCGACGACCTCGCCATGAAACTTGCCGACATGCCCGACGCAATATCCCGCATCCGCCAGCAGCTGTGTCATCACAGGCAAGTCGGGGTCGGCCGGCTGATACACCTCCGTGCCGGCGATGGTCACGCAGCCGTGTGTGGTCGGCCAAGCCCCGGTTTGCAGACAGGCCCGGGCGGGCGAACATGTCGGAGCGGGGGTAAAGGCATGCGTGAAATTCACGCCGCCGGCGGCCAGGCGGTCCAAATTCGGCGTTGATACCAGCGGATGCCCATTAACGCCCAGGCAATCGAACCGGTGCTGATCGCTGTGGAATAAAACGATATGAGGCGGCTTAGTCGGCATAGCAGGAATCATGAATTCGAGGTGATATCACCTCGATCTCGCAGGCGATATTCCCTTAAGACATCGCAAAGAATTTGTTTGAGTCAAAAACTTCAAACGATTTAGTATAGCCCTTAGCACAATCCCGTCTAATCTGATTTACGAGAGAAGATTTTGATTCACTTCGCAAATCTAATGTGTCGATCGCTCGTCGGCCTGCTGCTCGCCGCCGTCTCGCCCATGTTCGCAGCCTCAATCTGGGTGGAGAGCGAAGATGCCGATGCGAGCAGTGTGTCGGGCCATCCGTGGTACGACTCGGTCAAAAATGGCGAACTCTCCGACAACAGTTGGATTAGTCATTTCAGCGACAAGGCACCGGGTCAAGCGAGCTACCGGATCGAAGTCAAATAGCCGGGCGAGTACACGTTTTACATCCGAGCCAACCCGGTGAAGTCTTCGCTCGACTATCGCGTGGGCGAAGGCAAGTGGCAGGCCATCGACCTCAACTCGGCGATGGACCGCCGCAACCTGGCAAGCGACGGCAAGCCGGACCTGCGATTGTCGGCTGGATTTAAACCGAAGCGTTGAACTTGACACCGGGCGAGTACACGTTGATAGATAAATTTCACGAGCGGGTCACTGTTCGAAATACGCTTCCCGGCATGGTTGAGCGATGCGGGACACGCAAGGCCAAAAATCAATCTGATTACAGCCGAGACGATTCAGGAAGAAATGCCGATTTTGACGCGCGATCTAATGTAATGCTTGCTCAACCAGGGTTGCGGCTTGCTTGACCATCTCGTCAATCCGTCGAGCATCTTCCGGGGTAAAAGACTCATATGGCCAGAGCGGTCGGCCGCTGCAGATGCCGCGTGACTCCAAGCCCTGTTTGACACATTTAATGAAAGACGACGAATGTTGGCCGCCGCGGTACAGCGATGTCGACAGCTTCATGATGACGCGATGCAGACGGCGAATAGTTTCAAGATCAATTTGCTCCACCGCCTGAAACTGTCTGACGAACAAAGCTGGGAAAAGATTCGCACCGCCAGCGACCGCTCCATCAGCGCCGAGAAGTAACGCCTCTGCCATCAACTCCTCCGGGCCAACCAACACCTTGAAGTCCGGACGACGTTCGTCTCGACGCAGGATTGCCTCGTGCATCGCGACCATATTCGCCGAGCTATCCTTAAAACCAATACAACCTTTCAGCGACATCGCGTGCAGGATTGACGCCATCGAGACCGGCCCTGTCCGCGACGGGATCGTATAAAGCAACATCGGCAGCGGCAGACGCTCCACCAAGTGGTCAAGGTAATGGTTCAGCTCCGGCCCGGCCGCGGGGCTGTAAGGTGGCGGCGCCACGACCAACGCATCCGCACCCGCCTCTGCCGAGTCATCCGCGAGTTTCAGCAGCTCACTGACCGAGGCATCGGTGATGCCCACATAGACCGGGGCTCGTCCTTCAGCCGACTCGACCGCCGACCGAACGACCTGTCGCTGCATCTCCTGCGAAAGCGCGGGACCTTCACCAGTTGTGCCGAGAACGAAAAGGCCGTGCACCCCGGCATCAAGCAGCGAATGCACCAACCGCTCGAAACCTTCCGAGTCAAAGTCACCATCCTTTCGGATCGGCGTGACCAGCGGCGGGATCACACCCTCGCCCAGCGGTCGCTCGTGGATTGATTTCATCATCACTCCATCTCCTGCCGTCGGGTTGGGTTCGTTGTCGGTTTGTTCTGGTCCCCATGCTCATCCGCGGTAGGCTGCGTTGGTGGCAGAACTTTGGATTTCTCGGCATGTTTGCTTACCCATAAGAAACTGAAGAGGTAAGCCAAAATCATCAGCGTGACGTTGCTCACAACGCCGACCCAGTAGTTATGAATCGGCAGCCGCCACGCTTCTTCGATCCAGTTCAACAGCCCGATGCCGACATACGCTTTGATGGCTAAAGCGAACGGCAGTGCAGCAAGCATGTGTGATGGCCCGACGCGTCGGACGAAGATCGCCAAGAGGAAGATACCGCCCACCACGCCTCCGAAGATCGCCAATGCCTGGCGGGTCCAGTCGACAATGGATTCCTTCCCTTCGAAGTTCAGAATCATGAGCGCAATGCCGATCATGCCCGCTCCGGCGATCGCCGAGATCGTCTTGGCCACCAGTAGATAGGACCGTTCCGAAGCATTCTTCAGCAGGTAGCGCCGCATAACGTCCGTGGTGCCAGCGGTGGAGACGGCATTGATGCTCGAGTCGAGGCTCGACATGCTTGCCGCCATCACCGCTGCAATGATCAGTCCCACCAGACCGGCAGGTAAATATTCAGCGGTGAAGTAGGGCACGATCCGCTCGGGCGTTTCCTCGAAGCTGGTCAAAATCTCCGTGGGGATCCTGGCCAGCACGTCGGGGCTGGAGTAAAACGCCCAGAGCGTCGTACCCACCAAGTAGAAGAACGTCCACGTCGGGATCGCCAGCATTGACCAGACTACCGCCTTACGCGCCTCCCGCGTCGAGCTCGCAGCCATGTATCGCTGCACGACGGTCTGGTTGCTTGCATTGTTGGCGATCGCATCGAACGTGCCGATGATTACCATCGTCCAGAAGGTCCGCTCGTTGAACAGCCGGTCCCAGTTCTCGGCCCGCGTCACGTCCCAGTCGATCCGTCCGACGCTGAATTTGCCTGCGTCCCATGCCCGCTCCCAGCCGCCCAACAGCCCATCGGGCATGAGCATCCCCGCGTAGATCAACACGACAAACGCCCCGCCCCAGAGGACGATCGTCTGCACGACGTCGGTCCAGATCACCACCTCGATCCCGCCGAACACCGTGTAGAGCAAGATGAACAGCCCGCCGAAAATAATCACCCAATGGGCCGGCACACCCAGCAGCACCGCGATCGCAAGCGACACGAGATACAGCACCGTGCCCAGCCGCAGCATTTGTGCAGTTATAAAGGTGATTGAGCAGTACAGCCGGCTGAACCGCCCCAGCCGATCCTCGAGAAATTCATAAGCCGTCGTGTAAGGCAGCGCCCGGAACAGCGGGACGAAGAAGATGATCGCCACGACCATGCCGATGACCACCGGGTAGTTGGCCATCAACAGCCGCCAGTCCAACGCGAACGCCGCGGCGGGCAGCGCCAGGAACGATACCGAGCTGATTGATGTGCCGATCAGCGACAGCCCTACCGCCCAGCCGGGCACATTACGCCCACCCAAAAAGTATCCTTCGGTGTCCTTGTTTCGCCGCCCCCAATAAAACGCAAACGACGCCATCGCGGCGAAGTAAACAATGATGACGCCGATATCGATGGGCGACAGCATCGCCGCAAGCTGGAGATTCATGAAAAGAGTCTTACCTGAGCAAAGATGTGATTGAGCTGAAGATTGCTAGCCCTGGGTATAGAGCTCCTCCATCGAATATCGAAAGCGGATGATGCAATCAGTTTGAACTTGGCAAAATGTAGCGTCGAGGGTTACTGGACCCCTCTCCGTCAACCTGCCGAACAAAGTAGGCGGCATCGCCCAGATCAGCCCCTGTGATGCCCGATGCGCTGCCGTCTCTGAAAACATAGTTTGCCGCGGCTTGATCAAAGGCACTCGGGCCGGCAGTCTGGTAGGCATCGTTCGCTCGGAACGTGCTCCGCCAGAAACCTGCGCCGCCACCGCTAGCTTCCTCGTAGATTTCGAGCACATTTGCATTAACCTGATTCATATGGTTGCCGAGAAACCATGAACCGTTGTAGGTCCCACGCAGATAGAACAAATCGCCGGCGAGTACGTTAAATTGCTGATCGCCGATCTCCCATATCTGCTCAGGGCTGGTCCACAGGCTGCTGCCGTAGCTCGCGTCTCCCGGTACGGGGAAAGGGGTATTGAATGTGGCGGCGTTTGACCAATACCCCGGAGCCATGAAATAGTTCAGATAGAGACGGGAACCGTTGTTCGCAGGGATGTTATCGAAACTCAAATCGATTTCATCCGGGATCGAGCATCGCATGTAATTGATGTCTGAAATATAAGCGTTGAACTGATCGCGTAGATCGACCGGCGTCGAGCCACCGCTCACCGTGCCACTGACCTGTTCCGCAAAAGTACCGACGGTGGATGTTTCTTGGAAGTGCGTCGGATAGCGACGGATATCGGCCTCATACGCACTGAACGCGATACCTACCTGCCGAAGGTTGGAAAGGCATTGCACGTTGCGAGCAGTCTCCCGGGCGGCACCCAGTGCCGGCAGCAGGATCGCGATGAGCAAGGCGATGATCGAGATCACCACAAGCAATTCAATTAAGGTGAATCCGCGTGAAGATGACTGAATATATGGGTTCTTGTCGGGCATGAGATCAACCTGGAAGTGAGGCGTCGAGCAAGACCCTTGGCCGGCTTTTGCCGGCCGAGGGCGGAAGAAGTTTGCTTACTTGCGCCGACGGGCGAGCAGGCAGAGGCCACCGAGGCTCACCAAGACCATCGAGCCCGGCTCGGGGACGAACGCCGCGTCGTAATGTTCTTTAATCTCGGTGGCCGATAGTGCTTTGCGATAGACCGCCAACTCATCGATATTGCCGTCGAAGAAACCGCCGTAAGATGCGGCCGCGAAGCTGCCGATCGTCGACACGCCATCGGTCCCTGCAGACAGTTGAAACGATGGCTGCCCCCAACCGGCGTTAGAGTTGGAGTTGATGAACTCGCCATCGACGTAGAGGCTCGCGGTATCGTTCGCATAGTCCCAGATCGCGACCACCTGGTGCCACTCGCCCGCCTGGAATCCTTCGGTCGTGTCTGCACCATCGGTGCCGTCTGTAGCGTTCTTAATCCCTTCAAAGCTGGTGAAGTTATTTTGATTGCCGTCGCCGCTTGTACTGCGTGAGTTGTAACGGATGCCGTTTGCTTCAATCTCCAGCAGGATGCCCGCCCCTCCACGGTTGGTGGTATTGCTGGTGGTGTGGAAGATGGTGTTGTCATCCGAGGCATCGAGATTCACCCACGCGGCGACGGTCACGGCCGATGCCCCATTGAGATCGCTGAAAAAGCTATTGCCCAAATCTACATAGTCGCCGTTGCCGTCCAAACCGAGGCTGTCGTTGGCGGAGGTGAAACCCAGAAACGTGGGAGGTCGCATGGCGGTGCTGCTGTCGAGGTCGGCGTTGCCGTTAGCGGTGCCGGCGTTATTCGCCGAGCCGGAATCGGCCGCAGTGGACCCCGTGTCTCCGAATCGGTAATAGCTCAGCGGGGAGTCGGCCTGGACCACGGTGGGAAACGTGGCCGCCGTCGCGATCGGGGTCAGACAGATCGCAAGCAGGCCGGGGGTGATCAGTGAGAGCGTCTTCATAAAGTCAACCTCCATGGGAGAGAAACGGCGGGAAAAGAGGATCGAAAAAGCGTGAGAAAAAACAACGGTCAGTCGGTCAGTCGGTCAGTCAGCCGAACGATCGGCTTTAGATTTGTTTTGTTGCGAAGCCTTGAACCGCAGCCAGTCCATCGCGCCGTCGCGGGACAGGTGGATGTGGTCGAGCATGACTGCGGCGGCGGCTTCGCGGTCGCCGGCCTCGATTCCGTCGAGGATACGCGAGTGGAATCGATAAACGCCCATCACGGTTTCAAAAGTGATGGTCGAGTGACGCTCGACAGTGTGAATCTGCGTGAAAAGCCGGGCCTTACTAACCAGCGAGCAGAAACGGTCATTACCGCTGCATTCGAGCAGTCGCTCGTGAAAGCGTTCATCCAGCCGAAAGAATTCCTCCACCAGGCCGTCACTCTGCTGGCGATCAGAAGCGTGTTGCACGCTGGCTTCAGCGACTTCCTGTAAAGCACCCGCGAGTTTGCGAAGTTCAGGCAGACATTCGTCGTAGGCCGACGACTGTGCATTTAAAATCGCGTAAGGCTCGATCGCCGCCCGGAGTTCATAAGCATGTGAGACCTCATCCAGGCTCGGCTCACGGACAATCGTGCCATAGCGGTGGACCTGCTCGAAATAACCTTCGTGCTGTAGCCTTTTAATCGCTTCACGCACCGGCGATCGGCTGACGCCGATCTGCTCAGCCAACCCCTGCTCGGAAACCCGATCACCAACCTTCAACTCACCGTTGAGCAACTGCTCGCGGATCGCATGAAACGTTTTGTCAATTTTGATGGACATGGGTATCGATCCGAGACAGGTGTGACAGTGAAGCGGCCAGCCAAGGCTAGTATACTACCCGACGTTAATCAGTCAAGCTTTCGCCATGCTTTTAATGGCAATCCCGTAGATAATCAATAAAATTCGGCCCTAAATCGCCGTCGGCTCTACCACATTCAGCTCTTCTGATCTCTGGGATACCAAGCCGCTGACTGTTCTCAGCACCTCCGGCCGGCAAAATGCGGCGGTGTCGAGCTGCTTGGAGCAATTGACGGTGAACGTGACCTGCTCGCCGGGCAGGAGATTGACGAGTTGGCGATCCACCCGGGCATCGGGCGCCAAGCGGTCGGGGAACAGGCAGAGCTCTCGGATCAGCGTGTCGGCCGTCGCGGTCACGCGGTATCGATGCGGGTCCTTCCTGTCGGGCTGGCATTGAACCGAGACGGCCGGGGCAGCGAAAGGGATTTCACGATCGAAGCTGCCGAACCACCAAGCCCGATCCGCGGGGTCGTCCGAAGCATCGGTTTCCGCGACGATCAGCCGGTCCGACCGACGCCAGGCGTTCTGCCAATCCGCGGGCAATTCAAAGCGTCGATTTCCCCGGGCAAGTACATCGAAGCGCTGTGAAATCGAATCGATTTCGATGCCCTCGACCGAAAGCAATCGCAGGCGGAGTGTGGCCGACCACGGCTGGTCCATGTCGTTGTGGAGATAGGCTGCGACCGCTTCGGGCCAATCACCGATGGGCGTGACAGAAGTCGGCAGCAGGCTGAGCATCCGCGGCTTGAAAAATTGCTTGGTTGCATACCAAAGCAATTTGGGTCGGCCATCGCCATCGATCGCCGCCCAGCTCACCACCGGCCAACAGTCGTTGAGCTGCCAATACAAAGCGCCTGAACACCAGGGCGAGAGCGCCCGAAACCACTCGCAGCCGGTCTGCAAAGCGCGGGCCTGGTTGACCTGGGCAAGGAACCACCGGTCCTCAAAGTCGCCAGGCAAGTTGAACCATTCCTCGATGCGGTCGAGCGCCTTCTGCTGGCCCTCGATCTGTTTGTTGTGCTGATGCATCACCGGCGAAAGCCAGTCGCGGTCGGGCTCGTCCACGGCGCGGCAGAGCGTCGGCCAATTGGGCGGGCCTTGGAAGCCGAACTCGCTGGCGAAGCGTGGGAAATGCGAGAAATAGTTGCGGTAATTACCCTGGCCGTTCCAGACATCCCAGATATGGCGGTTTCCGAATTCATTTTCGTTGGGGTGACGATCCATCGAACCAGAGTACGGGCTGGCCGCCCAGTAAGGCGTATTAGGCATGAGCTCGTTGACGATGTTTGGGAGCAGCTTGAGGTAGTAGTTCAAGCCCCAGGTTTGCTTGCCCGCGGTGCGGATGTCGCCGAAAGCGCTCCAATCAAAAGTGCCCCAGATGTTTTCGTTGCAGCCGTTCCACAGGACCAATGAGCAGTGTCGCGAGAGGCGGGCCACGTTGTCGCGGGCCTCGGCTTCGATCAGGTCCCAGAAAGGCTGCTCTTCGGGGTAGCAGGCACAGGCGAACAGAAAATCCTGCCAGACCATGATGCCTAGTTCGTCGCAGACTTCGTAGAGGGCATGGTCCTCGTAGATGCCCCCGCCCCAGACGCGGAGCATGTTCATGTGGGCGTCCGCCGCCTGCTCGATACGCTGCCGATATCGGCTGGGCGTCACGCGGTGCGGGAAGCAATCGTCGGGGATCCAGTTCGCGCCCTTGCAGAAAATAGGTTTGTTATTGATCCGCAGCGTAAAGCGTTCGCCCTGCCCCAGCCCATTTGGCAAATGTTGCAACTCAACCGGCTCATCGTCGGGGCGGGTGTCGAGTTCAACCGTCCGCAGACCCACGCGGTGGCTGGCGGTATCGAGAATCGACCCGTCGGCATCAATCAATTCGAGCTTGAGTTCGTAGAGCGGCTGATCGCCATGGCCGCGCGGCCACCACAGTTGTGGGCGATCGATTTTGAGCAGGTTCGAGCCGCCCGGCGTCCACGCATCGACCTGCTCGGCCACCAATTCGCCGTCCGGGTCGGTCAGGATCAATCGAAGCGTTGGCTTGAAAGATGGCGAGGTGTGTTGATCGATCTCTCCGTCCACCACCACCTTGAGTTTGGCCAAATTTGGATCGGCCTGCGTGACCTGCGGGCGCAGGTCGCCGAGCCGGGCGGTCGACCAGGCTTCGATCCGCACGGGCCGCCAGATCCCCGCGGTCACCAATTGTGGCCCCCAGTCCCAGCCGAAGTTGCAGGCCATCTTCCGGATCATCCAATGCGGAAGTTGCCTGGGATTGGCCCCGGCACCGACGCCCGGCCGATCACCCACCCGCTTCTGCATCTCGAGCATGTAACGGATCGGCGAGTCAAACCGCACCTCCAACGTGTTGCCGGTCGGCGTAAGCAGTCTCCCGACATCCAAACGCAGGCGGGTGTGCATATTTTCGCTGCGACCGAGGATTTGCCCGTTGAGCGTGATGGTCGCGGCCGTATCAAGGCCATCGAATGCGAGGTCGACGCGTTCCTGCTGGAGCAATTCCGGCTCGATGTCGAATTGCGTGCGATACAACCAATCGCATTCGCCAATCCAATGTGTCGCCTGTTCGTTGCTGCCCAGGTAGGGGTCTTCGATCAGATCCGCCGCCAACAGATCGGTGTGCACACAGCCGGGCACGGTCGCGGGGATCGATCGGTCGATCACGTCCGCGGGCACGTCCACACCCTCCGGCGAGGATGCCAGTTGCAACGTCCAGTTGCCCGCTAAACACACTTCATCCGTAACAAACATCAGCAACAAGCCTTGGTAAGAATCGCGACTAACCAAAAATGGCTGAGAGAGTTCAAATACACTCCGCCGGACACTAGAATACTAGCATTCTGGCCGCTGTCGCTTATTTTTGCCATATTTCGAGAATTTCGGCCGGTCTGAACCCCCTCTGGAGGTCGCGGAATGCAATCTATTGCCCCTCAACAAAGCCCGCCCAACGTCCTGATTCTGATGGCGGATCAATTCCGGTATGACGCGATGAATTGTGCCGGCAACAACGTTGTGAAGACCCCGCAGCTCGATGGACTCGCGTCGGCCGGCCTGCGCTTTGATCAGGCGGTGACTTCAACACCGATCTGCATGGCCGCCAGATACAGCCTGCTCACCGGCCGACGCGCCGCGGAAACCCGCGTCACCGCCAACAGCCTATTGCCCCGCCCGGACGGTCAACCTGAGGTCCCCGCGGTTTGGCCCACCATGATGACCTGCCTGGCAGATGCGGGTTACCGCACGCATGGCGTCGGCAAGTTCCATTTTCACCGCCGGCCGCACGGTTTCATGCATCAGGAGTTGATGGAAGAATGCATCGATCAACTCACCGATGATGACTACCTGCAACACCTTCAAGCGGCGGGCATACCGACACGCTATCCCCAAGGCCATCGTGATCTTCTCTACTACCAGCCGCAAACCTGTACGATCCCCGAAGCTCATTCGCAAAATCGATGGGTCGCGGATCGGTCGAATGTATTTTTAGATGAACATGCTCGATTTAGGCGGGATCAGCCCTTCTTTTTATGGTCATCCTGGATCGCTCCGCATCCACCGTTTGCGCCAGTCGAGCCCTATGACACGATGTACGAACCGGCTGAGATTCCTCAGCCGATCTTCACCGATCGGCCGATTGAATCACTGCCTGCGCCGACTTGGGCTCACCGCGGCCGACTCGAGGGGGCACACCACGACCCCGACCGGATGGCCCGAATCAAGGCGCTCTATTACGGGCAGGTCTCCCATGTCGACGCCGCAATCAGCTCGGTGCTCGAGACGCTGGATCGGCTTGGCCTCGCCGAAAACACGCTGGTGATCTTCTGCTCCGATCACGGCGAGATGCTGGGCGACCACGGCTTGTCGCAAAAAAACACGCCCTACGAAGCCTCGATCCGCGTGCCGCTGATCCTACGTTGGCCGAATCGTATTGGTGCGGGCAGAACCTGCAGCGACCTTGTGGGCCTGACGGACATCCTGCCGACGCTGCTCGATGCGAGCGGTGCGGCTTACCCCGCAGACCTCCCGCCCTTGCCGGGCAATTCGCTTCTGGAGCGGGACGGCGGCGGGCTGTCCGAGGCTCGCCAGTGGTTTGCAATCGACTTCGGCCACGACAATCAGCGCTGGGTCTGTTTGCGTTCCGCAGAAAAGAAATACGTGTACTGGGCGAGCGGCGGCGTCGAAGAAGCCTACGACCTAGCGTCTGATCCTGAAGAACGTGCCAACCTCGCTGACGTTTCCGATCCGCCAGCTTGGGTAGCTCAAGCTAGAAATGCGGCAATCGCTTGGGAAAAAGAATACGGCCTACCGGACCGATCGCTCATTCAGGGGCGTTGGCGGTACTGGCCCGCGCCTGTGCCGATTGATGAACCGTTTGGTTTGGTCACCATCAACGATGGCAACTGGCCTGAAAACCTACCTAAGGATTATCCGAAACCGGTGCAGTCATTCGCTGATGCATTCAATCAAGCGATAAGGAAGGAAACGACGCTGAGTCCCGAAAAGCTGAGTATTAATGCTTACCTCGCCCAAGGCGGTTCGCTCGATGGCACCGTTTGGGAACACGCAGCTTCAGATCCCCTTCTCTAAATTCAATGGCACAGGCTCAAAGCTGAAGCTCACGCCGATTCAGCGAGTTGCTTCGATTCGTCAATCAAAAAATGTTCGAGTGCTTGCTTTAGGCGATCTCGACGATCGGCTGGGATTGCTATGGGGTTCAGGCTATTTAACTCTTTGGGATCAGCGTCCAAATCGAAACATTGTGCATCGATAATGGCCGGGGGGCCGGCGATGTCTGGCGGACTGTGGTACCAGGCGAGCTTATATCGGCCGTCGACAGCAATGGTCAGGTGGACCGGCGGGTCATACGCGACGTGGCCCCGGGCGAAACCGGAATTGCGGTACGCATGGATGGCGACTTCGCGTCGGCGGCCGCTGCGATTTTGAAGGGCTGGCAATGGATTGATCGCGTCGGGCATCATGATCTTAAGTTCGTCAGTATCGATGCCTGCGGCGGAGAGTATTAAAGCCGTCAAATCATTGAGTTGCAGCGGTCCGGCATAGCGATGTGATGCAGAAAAACGGCCCGGCCATCGCGCGATCACCGGCACACGGATGTTCGCCTGGTATGGCACGCCGCCTTTTACCATCAGCCCGTGATCCCCTAGCAGGTCGCCGTGATCCGAGCAGAACAGTACTAGCGTGTTGTCAGACAAGTTCCGTGCATCGAGCATCGCCAACAGTCGGCCAACCCAGTCATCAATCATCCCGACTTCGGCGTAGTACCCGACCCGCATCTGCCGGACCTGCTCATTCGACAGGTCTCTGAAGTCCGCAAAATAGTTATCCGCAGCGTGCCGTCTAATTGCGTTGGGCCAGGCCGAACGAGCTTCCGGCGGCTCGATCAACGGCGGTAGTTTCCGAGGGTCGACGCGACTCTCCACCTCGGGCGGGTGGTCGTCATACGGATTGTGTGGATCGAAAATGCTGACCATCAGAAAAAACGGTTGACCGTTATCGCTTCCAGCTACTTCATCAAAAAACGCCTCGGTCCGCTGGGCCGACCAGGTGTTCATGTGCACCTCGGCGGGGATGGGCCCGGCGTGTTTTTCGTACTCGACCAGCCGATCGAATACGTCAGGCCGACGGTTTTTGCACCACGGGGCGTAGGCGTTAAGCGGCGAATCCATCATCGCCCCCCCGCCGTAGTAAAGCTCGTATCGGTCAAAGCCGTCGTTGGGGTGACGCTGCCGAGACTCTATGCCGCCGGCCTGAGCGTGCAGCTTGCCGATGAGCCCGGTGCGGTAGCCGAGTTTGCGTAGCCGCTGCGGGAACATGACGTGATGGTCGGCCATTGCCGAGTTGATCGCGGTCACGCCGTGGCGGGGCAAGTGGTGGCCGGTCATCAGTGACGCACGGCTGGGCGTACAAACCGGATTGGTGCAATAAGCTCGATCGAAAACCACGCCGTCCAGAGCCAAACCATCAAGATGGGGCGTCGCTACTGCTCGGTGCTGCGGTGGTGCATAGCACCCGATCGAGTCGGCCCGCTGCTGATCGGTCATGAGGAGCAGAATATGGGGGCGTTCGCTTGGCAGAACATCAACCTCACAAGAAAAACTCAGAAAAAAATGGATCTGACGATCAAACGGCTAGTATACTACGAACTCGACTCGACTCATCCTGGAGCTTCAACATGTTTTCACACCGTCTCACGTTAGCCGCCGGCCTCGGCTTGGCATCGGGTATGTCGCTTACGGCGGCCACCCCAGCCACCGCCGAGCTGATCGCTCAGGATAATTTCGCGCAGGGCGTCGATGAATCCAACATGGACGCCGGCTGGACCGCACCATGGAAGCTGACCGACAACCTGCAGATCAAAACCGACAGCAAGCAGATGGTCGGCTTCGGCTACGCGATGCGGCCGATGCTCCAGGCGATCGATTTCAGCCAGGACGGCGAGTACTTCTTCCGCATCACGGTCACCCGTACCGGACTGACGACCAAGGGCAACTCCTATGCGGCCCTCCAACTCTTCAACAAGGACAAGGAAGTCGAAAACCGTCCGCTGCGTGTCGGCATCGACAGCGGCGACCGGTACATGTTCGGCCTGGGCAGAAACGAAAGGCTCGACACGAAGACAAAGGCGGACCAGCCCTACACCCTCGTCGCCCGGGTGGTGACCGCAGCAGATGAGCCTGACCGGCTTGAAGGCTGGGCCTTCGAGGGTCAAACGGCCCCGTCGGCCATGCCGGGTAAGCCGCAGATCGTTTCCACGCTGGATTATGACGACAAGGTCAACGACCTCCGCCTCCAGACCGGCAACGGCGCAGGTTTTGAAGCGATGTTCCAGGACCTGCGGATCGGCACGACCTGGGGCGACATCGCCGGCGAGGCCCCGAAAATGCCCGAAGCCCAGGCCTTCAAGCACGAGTTTCGCAAGCTCAACCGCCTTAAGGTCGCGGACAACGGGACGCAAGCGATCCCGATCCAGTGGGCCAATGTCTCGCTGATCCCTAATGCGAAAGGGCAGCCGCCCAGAATCGTCGTGCAGGGCGTTTACCGATGGATCCAGCCCAACAGCGTGATCTTCGAGCCCGCGGGAAATGAGTTGGTGAGAAAGGCGACCCCGAAACCCAACCCCGATCTACCGCTCTACCAGGCACCGCAGGAATTCACCGAGCTGCCCAAAGCCCAGTATCAGGCAGTGGCAAGATCCGGTGGCAACTCCGGGGGCGGGGGCGAGGGCTGGGACCTGTTCGACATCAGCAACCTGACCCGCGTCGCCACGATCGACGCCGCGGGCCAGATTGCTGTGTTGGATCGGCCCGAATCACTGGTCGACAGCGCGGTCCGTGATGAGGTGATGAAAGACATCGGCGGGGAAGTCAAGCATTTGGCGGACGCGGACGGCGACGGCGTCGCGGACCTACTGGTAGGCAAGTGGATCGATCGCGGTCGAGGCTATTGGCCCCGCGAGCAGGCGGTCTGGAGCCTGACCCCTTTGCCCCACGTCGGCCCACACACCGATCTTCAGGTCACCAACGGCTTCCGCGGCTACGACATCGATGGCAACTGGCTGGGTGGAATGCGAACTAAAGAACTGGTTTGGTTCAAGGGGCAACGCGCCGGCGACGGGATCAAACTTGGCGAGCAGCAGCCGGTCTATTTCGGCCGGGACGACTTCACAGTGCAATGGCGTAATCCCGGCCGAAAGCTGGCCCCGACCATCATCACGGCGAAGACACCCGAAGGCGGGCCCGAGCAGCGATACATCGTCCTTTTTGCCGGCGACGCCGAGGTAAAAGCCCTGCCGATTCTTGATACGCCCGATCGTGAAACGCTTCATGTCGGCCAAGCCGCCGATCTATTGCACCCTGAAACCCCCAAGCAAGACATTTTCCTTACGGTCGTGCGAAATACGATGGACATGACCGGTGATGGTCGGGACGACATTATCGTCGGCACCGGCGCGAACGGACGGGCAATCGTCATCAGCGGCGACACCGTCGGGCAATACAGAGTGGTCGGTGCGATTGAACAAGTCGGCGGGCCGCTCGGGGCTGACACACTCACGGTCCCCGCCCGCGCGGACTGGGACGGTGACGGCAATCCTGACTTGGTCACCGGCGATGGCACGGGCTATTACATGCTCTACCCCGGCACGGAAGACCCGCTGGTCTACGCCGGCTCGCATACCTTCCAACGCCCCGACGGTGAACCCGTTCTCTATAAAGGCACTAAAAATTTGCAAGGCCCACATGAATCCGGCTGGTCTTATAGTCAACCCATGCTCTTCGACTGGGACGGCGACGGCGAACTCGAACTCATCGGCAACGACAACACCAATACCCTCCGTCTGCACCAACGTGCCCCCGCCCCCGGGAGCGAGCCCTGGGTGATCGGCTCTAGTGACATTTTTACTTATCAAAACAGCAAACTCGGCGTCGGTTGGCGATCGCGGATGGCTGGTTTACCCGGCGAGTATCGACTTGCCGGCGATGATCGGCCGGTGCTGCTGTTCATCGATTTGAATTCGGAACTCAAACTGGGCATCCCGGAATCGGTGGGCTCGACGGTGATCGAAAAGATGATCCCACTCAAGCATACCGATGACAGCCCGATCGTCACCGCCGGCTCCGCGGGCATGTCCGGCCGAACCCAGCTTTCCGTACCCGACTGGGACGGCGACGGGGTCTGGGACATCATGTTCAACGTCCCCGCCAAGACCGTCGAAATTATCGAGCAGGACCCTAAACTTCGTGCTCTGAATGAGCACCTGAAGACCAGCACCATGTATTGGCTGAAAAATGTCGGCACCAATTCAGAGCCGAGTTTTGATAAGCCACGGCGTATCACTCACAAGGACGGCGCGATCATACGCACCGAAACCCACTCGATGAATATTGAGCCAACCGACCTCAACGGCGACGGGCAACTCGATCTTATCTTTGGTGACGGTCCGGGATTCGTTTACTACCTCATGCGTGATGAGATTGCATGGGATTAGGACGGGCAGCGCTTTCTGGTTTAAAGGTTTCATGCCGACGGGAGTCTGCAAACGCTTTCCACCCAAAAGGCTCACTCAGATCAATATATGTTTGTTTAGATTTGTGGTCCCCACCAGACCCTCAGGCAACTTCTCTACGTGACATCGCAGCCTAATATCCTCTGGGTCACCTCAGATCAGCACCGTGCCGACACATTGGGAAGTGCGGGCCATCCTTGCGTCCGCACGCCGCATCTGGACAAGCTTGCCCAGGATGGTGTGCGTTTCACGAATGCGTACTCCACATGTCCAGTTTGTGTGCCGCAGCGGACCAGTTGGATCACCGGTATCCCAGCACATCGCTATGGCTGTCCCGAATACAACGATGCGTATCGCATTGACCGCGACCCTGAACTTTTTCTAGGGTCTCTGGTGACTGAGGCTGGCTATCAGACTGCGTTGATCGGCAAAAAGCATTGGCACACCGAACCCGATTTTAACGCAGGTTTCGAGAGCTATCTCGGTTTCGATGCTTTAGGAAAAGCGATTGCCGAGCACACCGGCCGGCCCGGCGGGGCTAATTTCTCCGGCATCGGTAACAACGAATGGCACCCCGCCCAGACCCATTTGCCAGCTCATCTCTACAGCACCGATTGGGCCATCGATAGAGCTATTCAAGCCGCAGAAGGCTTTGATGACGCAGCCCCGTTTTTTCTTTGGTTATCGCTCACCGATCCACATCCACCCAATGCGATACACGAGCCGTACTATTCGATGTACTTTCGCTCGCCGATCCCGGAACCACACATACCCGATTGGGTCAAGCAGCAACCCCAGCCCGATTGGCTGAGGGTGCAGCATGGCACATATTCTGTTCCACCGATGGGCGTTGATGAACTGCGCGATGCACGGGCGGTCTACTACGGAAAGATCACCAATCTCGATCATCAGTTGGGGCGACTCATCGCGACCCTTCAGGATCAAGGGGCCTGGGACAACACGCTAGTGGTCTACACCTCCGACCACGGCGAAATGCTTGGCGATTTCAGCCTCTTTGCAAAGTCCAATTTTTTGGAAGCATCTTCAAACGTGCCTCTCATTGTCCGACCGCCCGAGAACTGGTCCGGGCTCCGTGGGCAATCCTGTGACACACTTTGCTGTGGCGAAGACCTGCTACCGACATTCTGTGAGGCCACCGGAGCAACTCGACCTACAGACACACTCGGCTGCAATTTGATGGACCTCATTGATGGATCACCCCGTTCAGGCGACGAACCGTTCATTCATGGCAACATTAAAACTCAACATATGCTGCGTGATGATCGATACAAATTCATTTATGACTCAGCCGATGGCAGCCGATTGCTTTTCGACTTGCACAACGATCCCGAAGAGGCGGAGCCCTTTCCTCCAGGTCACCGATTGTTAGATGAGTACTTCATTCGGCTGAAGCGACAGTTGGCCGATGAAGGTCGTACTTTCGATGACGACCCCCCCGCCGCCACGATACCCCGCCGAATCAATGCTACTGGTCTGCGTGCATTAGCCAATCGAGGCAACCCGATCTAAACCGCTTGCCTTCCTGAGACTTTTATGAAAGGTGTGTCGAGCAAAATCGACCATAGCTATCACAGCGACTGATCGTTAAAGGTATGCATTGAAGTCAGTTCCCGTCATTAATTTATTTCAGCCAATAGAATTTGATGAAGTCATGAGGATGAACTTAGACGCACAAGAGTGTCGCGGATAGGCAAGTCGGTGAACTGGATGACCCTGCGAACGAAGCTGAATCGGAAGCGGAGAGGGGGGGATTCGAACCACCCGATGCTCGTAAACACCAGCTCCAAAGCATTATACATCATAACCGGCTTCCCGGGCTCGATTTAGCGGTATCCCGTTGCGCCCAGTTGCGCCCGGTTGAATCTGGTTGTGAAGGCCACCAACCGGGACAGATCCGGGACAAGTCGAAGGCGGGGATGTGGCTCGGGGTAGCTCTGGCCATTGGCTTGTTGTCGAAGATGTCGATGGAGTCGACGGCGGTGCCGAGACCGGGTAACACGGCCGCGATCTAGGCTCGGTACAGCACCGACAGCCAGCACTCGGTGGAGGACCAAGTCCGGGAATGTAAGGCGTGGGCGGAGGCCAACGGGTTCGTCGTCGCGGACGATCTGTTCTTCGTAGATCGCGGTAAGAGCGGCCGCACCGATCGGCGTCCGTGCTACATGAGCATGCTTCAGCACGTTGACGACTTTGACGTGCTGGTCGTGCTCGAGCCCTCCCGGCTATACCGCAAGCTCTATAAGACTCTGCAATTTATCGCTGAGGAGATCATCGACCTCGACAAGCGTCTGGTGTTCGTGGCCCAGGACCTCGACACCGGCAAGGACGACCGGTGGAAGTTCCTTGTCCCGATCATGGGTTGCTCGACGAACTGCGGGCCTTGGCGTGCAACGCCAACATCCAGGCGGCACATAAGGGGATGCATGCCGAAGGACTGGCGTGGGGCACTCGGACGTTCGGCTACCACGGCGTTCCGATCGAAGGCTGGGAGACCAAGAAGGGCAAACCGCGACGGAAGTGGGAAGTTCTCCAAGAAGAGGCGCGTTGGGTCCGACAGATTTTCGACTGGTTTGTCAACGACCACATGCCGCTAAGTGAGATTCTTCGTCAGCTCAACAGCCTCGGGGCCCCACTGCCGCCCAAATGCACCAGCGGTCGCTGGCAACGCCAGGCGCTGATCCGGTTGCTGGAGAACACACGCTATCGCGATCTCTGGCCCTATGGCGAATCGGAAAACAGGTGGCAGCACAAGGCGTCCTACGCCCGTCAGTTCAAGCGTGACGAACCGCTCAGTGTCGAGGTGTTCGAGCGCCTTCGGCTGATCGATGACCCGCTGTGGTACAACGCTCAAAAGAAGCTTGCTCACGAGAAGCGACGGCAGCGTCGACGCAACCGGCGTCGTGGCATTCGGCGGCGTTTCTCGACAGTGCTCAGTGGCCTGCTGGTTTGCCACAAGCACCAGAACCAAGTCCTCCATACCGGCGGGGCGCACGGAGCCTATTTCCGCTGCCCGGCCTGCAAGGATCACGCCGATCAGTACCTGTCGCGCTTCGTCAACCGGGTTTTACTACTGGGCCTTCGCCCCTGCTTCGACCCTGCCACCTCGCTCACCACCTGGGGGCCTCGCTCTTGCTTCTGGATCGAGCTGCCGCCGAGCCTGATGGGGAAGTCGACGTACCGCTCGTCGCCCACCAGCGACCAGCAACTCGGCCGTCTCGCGATGGCTTTAAACCGAACCGCTCACCGAGAGGCCCAGCGGCCGCCCTCGCTCTTTGGCGGGGTGTGCTCGGACGTGTCGAACATGTTGCCGGCGGTCGGCCCGTCGCTGCCGCCGACCATGGTGTCACTGCCCGCTCACGTCGCCCACCATCTGCCGCCCGCCATGACCGACTACGTGCGGCAGATGACCAAGCTCTACCGAGCATCGGTGGAGCAGGTCTGGCCGATCCTGATCGAAGAGTTACTCATGCCCGCCAGCGATACGCGTACCGGAACAGCACTGCTCGACGCCCGACTGTACGACATCGCTGTCCATGGCGAGTCCCTCGGCGAATACGCACGGCTCGACCAGAGTCTCGGCCGCGCGATCTACAACCCGATCCGCAAAGTGCCTGACGTCACCAATCCGACCGAGGATCATGTCTTCCGCCGGATGCGACAACTGATGCGGCCCGACGTGGCTTCGGGCTGTACCGACGACGACCTTCGGGCCGCCGCCCGTCGGCCTGAGTTCCCGCTGTTCGCTTCGAAGATCGCAAAAATCCACGTCTTCCGACGGCCGCCGGCAACCGATGACCAGACCGTCATGACGCTGAGTGGCCACGGCCAGCGCCTGCTAATGCCTCTGAAGCGTCCGACATCGCCGCACGCAGACGCGTCACGCATGATCGACTGCGTGGCCAACGTGGGCTGAGACTCTGCCGCTGAAGACCTGTCGAGACCGGCTCCGTACTCATGGGTGCGGGGCCGGGTCTTCGGCAGGTTTCGATCCAGCCCCCCACGGCTTTTGATTAAAGGGTATGAATGGTGATTGACCTTGAATTCGCGGGTTGAAGTTGCTGAACCAGGGGTGCCGGATGTCGGGGCGAAGATGATGCCAATCCATCTCCATCGTGTCGAGCAGCAAGAGCGGGCCGTTCATCTTCGGGGCCGGCCGTTGATAGCTATGGGCTTCGAGCCCGGTTCTTTTAACTGGCCACCCCTTACGGCCCACCCGGCTGAGCTTCGAGCTCGGAGAGCTAAGTGCCGTTCTGGCCCTGCGTCCGCGTGGGCGCAACCCGCTCGCTGCATTATGCCAAGGAGCTTGCCATGCGTTACGTCGGATTGGATGTACACAAGCGGTTCGCTCGGTTCTGCATTCTCGATCAGGCCGGCGGCCCGGTCGGTGGCGGCGAAGTGAGTTGCGAGCGGGAGGAGCTGACACGCTTCGCCCGCGAGCAACTGCGGCCCGATGATTGCGTGGCCCTGGAAGCCAGCACGAACACCTGGGCCGTGGTGGATCTGATCTCGCCTCACGTGGGGCGTGTGGTCGTGAGCAATCCCTTGCGAACCAAGGCGATCGCGCAGGCCAAGATCAAGACGGACAAGATCGACGCCAAGGTGCTGGCTCATCTGCTGCGTTGTGATTACCTCCCCGAGGTGTGGGAGCCGGATGTGCAGACGCGGCGTCTGCGTCAACTGGTCACCCTCCGTACCTCGCTGATCGGGGATCGGACCCGGATCAAGAACCGCATCCAGAGCATCCTGGCCAGCCGGCTGATCCGTTGTCCGTACAGCAGCTTGTTCGCCAAGCGCAGTATTGAATGGCTGCGTCTGCTGTCACTCGATGAGGAGGACCGGCTCATGGTGGACGGGGAGTTGCGTCTCCTTGAAGGGGTCCAACGGGAGATCGCCGAGGTGGATCGCCGGCTGCAAGCCATCGCTCACGAGGAGCAGCGTGTTCGGTTGCTGATGACCTTGCCGGGCGTCAGCCACACCACGGCGGTCGCGCTGGTCGGGGCCCTGGGGGATGTCAGCCGCTTCCAGGACGGCGATCACGCGGCGAGCTATCTGGGCCTGGTGCCCAAGACCCGGCTGTCGGGCGACAAGTGCTTCCACGGACGCATCACCAAGACCGGCAACACCAGCGCCCGATGGATGCTCACCCAGGGCGTTCAACACCCGGCGGGCAACGCCGGGCCGCTGGGTGCGTTCTTCCGGCGTATCGCTCGTCGACGCGGACGCCAGGTCGCGGTGGTGGCCACCGCTCGCAAGCTCGTGGTGATTGCCTACCTCATGCTGAAGAGCAACGAGCCTTACCGCTATGCGGACCCCGACCTCGTTGACCGCAAGAGCCGTCGGATCCGCAAGTCGGCCGGAGAAGCCGTGCCACGCCGCCGAACCCGTCCGCGCTACGCGGAGATCTGTCGCGACGCCCGCCTGCCGGCTCCCCGACGCTTCGATGAGCTGCTCGCTGGAGAACAGCGGATGCTCGTCGATTGCGGGGCCGACGGCCTGGTCGAGCGGGTGCTCGGAGAGCCTGACGCTCCATGAACACAGCACCCTTTTTTTAGATTTTGTCCCAGGTGGGCAGTCGGCGCTTGACGCATTCAGAGCTACCTATCAGTGGCGTTTTCGCTTTGAACCTAGGGGTGCCCGCTGACGCGTCGATGAGCGAGAAAGTTTCATGCCGAGCTGCGACACCGCATCCGTCGGCTCAACCGAGCAGACCACCGCCCATTCCGCGAACTCTGCGACATCCACCCGCCGGATACCCACCTCGCTTTTGTATACCCAGGACTGCGGCCGACCGAGCCTTCCACCGAGTTCACGTTGCGTCAGCCCCGCCTCTTCACGCAGGCGGCAAAGCAACCCAGCGCTCGGCCCGGGCGAGACCAAGGAAAGTCGGCGGGATGGAATGGAACTGGACAGTCGTATCCGGCGAAACCTTCACCGTCTGCGGCTCCGGCTACGCCGCCATCACCTTCTCCTCCAAACAACTCGGCGTTCGCGGATCCCACAACAATCTAAGCACAGCGGCACCAAATGCTGACGGCTCGATGGACTGACTTGCTCTTGCGGGTCGTGGGTTGCAGGCCGTCGGCAGTGTCAAATTCGTGATGTCTCGGTGTGTCCTGCGCCCGGATCTATGCGGGGGTGGTGACCCGCAACGCGCCGAAGCGTTTGCCGTTGTAGGCCACGGCGACGACCATAGCCGGAAACAGTCCAGCTTCGTCCAGTGAACTCGAAGTGACGGGTCAACAACTGAACTCTTCGTAATTGGCCTCGGTGGGTGTGTAGGTGGCTACTCGAGTTCGATGGCCGACGCTTGGCAGATACCGCGGAGGTAGGCGGCGGCGTGGGTTCGGCCGAGGGTGCCGTAGCCGGGCATCCAAGGGGTGGGTTCACCGTGCATGAGGGGTGCGTGGTCGAGGCGGATCGGACCGGTGAAGCCCAGGTCGTGGTAGAGTCGGACCATCGCGACCATGTCGTGGGGCCCGTCGTCGTGGAAGGTCTCGTGGAAGCGGGTCGCCTCGCCGGCGACGTCGCGCCAGTGGACGAAGGCGATCCGGTCGGCGAGCCGGCGCGCGTGGTCGGTCACGTCGCCGGGCATCAGGATGAAGTTGGCTTGGCAGAAGGTCACCACGTTCGAAGGACTCGGGGCCAGCGCGTAGGCACGTTCGAACGCCTCGACTTCGTGAAAGAGACGACCGACGCCGAGCAACTCGGGGATCGGCGGGTCATCGGGGTGCAACGCCAGGCGGACGCCGGCTTGCTCGGCGGCGGGCATCACGGCCCGGACGAACGCCGCGTAGTTTTCCCAGACCCCGTCGGCGACGATGGGTGCGTCGGCCCCTGCGTCATCGGGCAGCTCGTCGAGCGCAAACGCTGTCGTCAACGCCCCGCCGCGCACCGGAAGATCGATCCGCGTCCGGCTCCAGTCGTGCGTCTGCCGTGGGGCCCGCAACATGAAGTTGTAGCACAGCAGGTCGATCCCCAGTTCACCGAGGTTCGTCAGCATCGCCTGGTATCGGTCGAAGTCTTCATCGCGGCCATCAAGCCCGAGCTTGATGCGGGACATGTCGAACTGATCGCCCTCCAATCCCACGAGCGTCAGCCCGTGGTCGGCGAACCGCTGCTGCACCTCGGCCAGTGCGTCGCGGTCGTCCGGTGCCGGCAGGCCGCTGAGTTGGGAAGCCGCCTTGGTCACGGCGAACCGCACGCCCGCCTGAAGAGCCAGCCGCCAGGAATCGTCCGGGGCCGGGGGCAGGAGCATCGTGAGCTTCATCGCTTGCTCGCACCCGCGGGGGTTTCGTCGAGACCGCGTCGCAGGCCCGCGATCGCTTCGTGGAGGAGTCGATCGAGCTGCGTGCGTTCGATTGACTCGACATCGCGCGACAGGCCGGTCAACGTGACCGCGGCGTCGATCCCTTCGTGCGTGATGAACGACGACACACCCGCGACGCCCGGACGGTACGACCCCGCGTCGTGGCAGAGACCCGTTGCTCGGCATTCTTCGATCCGTCGGCGGAGGTCGCCCTCGCTCTGGTGCTCCCACGCCGACGCCGGGCTTTGCTCGATGATGCGTTTGAGTTCGGCTTCTTCGAGCCGATGCAGCAGCGCCGCACCGGACGACCCGATCACCACCGGGAATCGGGCACCGATCGCGCTGGTCAACGACAGGCCATCGGACGGCTCGGCCCGCTCAACGGTCACCGCCTCGAGCCCGTCCCGGATCGACAGCTTGGCGCATAAGCCCGTGTCGTCCGCCAGACGTCGGAGTCGGGGCAAGGCTCGCGCGAAGAGGCGTTCGTAGTCTCGCAACGGCGCGAGCAACCCCAGCAGCCCATGACTCAGCCGGTAGCCGCGCCCGAACCCGTCGGGCTTGGCCACCCAGCCCTCCTGCTCGTAGGTGTTGACGATGCGGAAGCAAGTTGTCGTGGGGATTTCGGCGGAGCGGGCCAACTGCTGTATCGAACCGATCGACTCACCTTCCGCGAGGGCACGCAGGACGCAGGCGGCCTTGTGAAGAATCGGAACGGTTGCTTGAGCCGGCATAGATGCTCCGTATCAGGTTTACAATGTTTCAAATAAGGAATACACTAGGCGAGATGAGCGTGAGTGGCAAATGTCTGACCGAGGAACTCGAGCAGGCTGGGGCGTTGCCGGGCGACGCGGACTGGCTGCTCTCGACGCCGCTGGCATGTCGGCTCTATCACGAGGTGGCCCACGACATCCCGCTGCTGGACTACCACAACCACCTGTCGGCACGTGATCTTGCCGACGATCGCCGATTTGAAAATCTGACCGAGCTCTGGCTGGATGTGGACCCGTACAAGCACCGGGCCATGCGGATGCTGGGCGTTCCGGAGGAGCAGATCACGGGGCAGGCCGATGCCTACACCCGGTTCCGGCGTTGGGCCCAGATGCTGCCGAGTCTGATCGGAAACGCTTTGCACGCATGGTCGGCGCTGGAACTTATGCGAGGGTTCGATATCGACCAGCCGCTCGATGCCGGGTCGGCCGAGGCGATCTGGCAGCAAGCCAACGCCATGCTGGCGAGCGAGGCCTGCTCAGCGGCATCGCTGCTGGAGGTCACGGGTACGCGGGTGGTGTGCACGTCGAATCGCGTCACCGAAGACCTGTCGGACCACGCGCGATTCAATGCCGGGCCGCGACATCAAGGCATGCACGTCGTCCCCTCGCTGCGAGCCGACGATCTGCTGCCGGGCGAAGATGCCTCGACCGCAGACCACTGGGAGCCTCTCGAGCGCTCCGCCGGAATGCCGATCCGGACGTTGAGCGACTTCCTTGACTCCGTCCACGGCTGGCTCGATACGTTTCACGAGGCAGGTGCACGGATCGCCGACCTTGCGCTGGTTCGTGTGCCCGTCGCGGCGGGCCTGGTCGATTCGCCCGGTTCGCTCGACCAGCTGTTCGTGCGTTGGCGCGGCGGGCAGACACTGGACGAGAGCCAGACCGACGCGCTGAGACGAGGGCTGCTCGTTGAGCTCTGCCGAGGCTACCAGCGACGGGGATGGTCGGTGCTGTGGCACATCGGGGCGTGCCGTCGCACGAGTTCTCGGCTGCGTTCACTCGCGGGTCCGGCCGGGGGCTATGCCGCCATGTCGCCGCCGTGCGACACCGCCGGGCTCGCCGCCTTGCTTGACCACCTCGAATGTGCCGACGCCCTGCCCCGCTCGGTGCTGTTCAACCTCAACCCCTCCGACAACGCCGCCTTCGCCACGCTCACCGGTTCCTTTGCCCGCGACGGCGAGCCCGGCTACGTGTCCTGGGGCCCGGCCTGGTGGTTCAACGACCACGCCCGCGGCATCACCGACCACCTGCAGAATACTGCCGACTACAGCACGCTGGCGATCTTCCCAGGCATGGTGACCGACTCGCGTAGCCTGCTGTCGATGTATCGACACGAGCATTTCCGCCGTGTGCTCTGCGGCTGGCCCAGCGGGGCCTCGTTCCCCACGAGTTCGATCTGCTCGCCGCACTGCTGCGGCGGATGCTCCACGACAACCCCGCCCGACTGCTGGGCCTCGACCCCGCCGAGAGACAACATCACCTATGAAGCCGGTCACCGACAAACGATTTGAAGGACGCGTGGCCGTCGTCACCGGTGCCGGTGGCAAGCTGTGCTCGGCCATTGCGCAGGACCTGGCAGCCGCGGGGGCGGCGGTGTCGCTGCTCGGCCGCACCGCGGCAACACTCGAACCGGGCGCCGACGCGATTCACGCCGGCGGCCGGGCGCAGGTCGTCTTGACGGACGTCAACGACGTCGAGCAGGTCGAGGCGGCCTTCGCCGAGACACGGGCGGCGCTGGGCCCGTGCGACATGCTGCTGAATGGCGCGGGCGGTAATCACATCGACGCGCTGACCACGAAGACCCGCTGTGAGCCGGGCGATGAAGCGGTCGAGGCCGACGAGGATTTACGCACGTTCTTCAACCTCGACCTGGACCGCTTCGAGTCGGTGCTGCGGACCAACACCATGGGCACGGTAATCCCCTGCCGGGTGTTCGGGCGGGAGATGGTGCGGGACGGGCGGGGGACGATCCTGAACTTCGCGTCGATGAACACCTACCGCCCGCTGACCCGCGTGGCGGCGTACGCCATGTCCAAGGCCGCTATCGCCAACTTCACGCAGTGGCTTTCGGTCCACCTCGCGCCGTGCGGCATCCGCGTCAACGCCGTCGCCCCGGGGTTCTTCGTAAACGAGCGCAGCCGAAAGTATCTGATGACCGAGGACGGCGGCCTCTCTCCCCGCGGACAGCAGGTCATGCAGCACACCCCGCTCGAACGCTTCGGCCAACCGGAGGATCTTTTCGGCTGCGTCCGCTGGCTGCTCGACGACCGGCAGTCGGCCTTCGTCACCGGCCTGACCGTCCCCGTTGACGGCGGCTTCCTCGCCAGTGCCGGCGTGTGACCCACCCACCCTCTCAACACCCCGCCATGCCCGACCCCACCTCCAGCCCACCGCACGTCCCCGGCCAGCCGCACACCGGACTGATCCAGCCGCTCATCAAGCGAGGATTTCAGCCGATCGGTCGGCTCGAGCCCCGCCTCGCGCAGGACATTACGGGCTCGCCGTGGAGCATCGGCTGCGAGTGCTGCGACCGCGACTACGTGAGCTTCGAGCACGTCGGGCCCTACCTGGGCGAGCTCGGCGCCAAGGCCGTGCGCCTGCAGGCCGGCTGGGCGAAGTGCGACCCGGGAGATGGCACCTACCGCTGGAATTGGCTCGATCAATGTGTGGACGGCAGCCTCGCCCAGGGCGTGCAGCCGTGGTTGCAGACCAGCTACGGCAACCCGGCCTACCCCGGCGGCGGCGGCATCGGCCTGTCTCAGGGCATCCCGACTTCCGATGAAGCGCTCAACGCGTGGGTCGCTTGGATCGGAGCCATGGTCGAACGATATAAGGACCGCGTCCACGATTGGGAAATCTGGAACGAACCGGACAACCACAACGCCAATCCTGCCGAGGCGTACGCCGCGTTCTTCATCCGCACCGCGGAGGTTATCCGGGCCAGGCAGCCGGACGCGAATATCATCGGGCTGTCGCTGGCGGGCGGGGCTCGCTACGCCAAAGCCGTCCTTAAAATTTTTGCCTCGCAGGGCAAGGCCGACTTGCTCAACGAACTGGCGTTTCACTTTTACCCCCACAACCCCGATCACGACTTTGACAAGGTCGAGCAACTCGCCCGCCTGCTTGAACTGTATGCCCCCCACGCAACGCTACGGCAGGGCGAGACCGGCGCGATGGCGCAGAGCCAGCCGTTCATGGCCCTGCGTCAGTATGAGTGGTCCTACCGCAAGCAGGCGGCCTGGAACGTCCGCCGTATGGTCGCCCACCACGCCCGCGGCATCCCGGCCAACCTGTTCCAGCTCTCCGATATGTGGTACGAGAAGCGAGGCGGCGCGGTCCACGAGGGCTACAACCCCAAGGGCCAACTCAAGACCCGCCCCGACCTGACGGTCGAGAGCAAGCGACCGTCGTTCTTCGCCGTGCGGAACCTCTTCGGCCTGCTCGACAACGCCTACCCGCTCGCACCGCTCGACGAGATCAAGGTCCGGTCGTCCCGTGATTCGGTCGCCTACCTGTGGCACCGCAGTGACCGCCGAACACCGAACCTCGCCATGTGGTGGCACCACGACCAACCCCCCGGCCTCGAGGACAGCCCGCTCGGCGACGCCGCCGTCCCGGGAGTCGTGTTCGACGACCCGGTGCTGCTCGACCTGTTCAGCGGCCGGGTCTTCGGGCCGCCAGTCAGCTGCGACGAACTGTATGACCGGCTGCCCATCACCGACACCCCGCTCGCCCTGGCCGAACGCGACACCCTCCGCGTCGTCCCCGGCGACTGATCCGTCAACTATTTCTTCCTAGCCTTCCGCGCCTCCCACGAAAGGTCCCCGTTGTGTCCGACCTGATGAACACCGACACGCTCACGCAGCTGCGCGAGGCACCTAACGACACCGAGCTAACCATCCCGGTCGGCGAGCTGTGTGCCCGCTACGAGAAGCTGTACACCGGCGCGGTCAACGACGTGCTCCGCGAGCTGTGCCTGCCGCTCCAAGCGCTGCCGCCGCAGATCATGCCGCTGCGTGACGAGATGGTGGTCTGCGGCGAGGCGTTCACCATCCGCGGTGTGGCAGACCCCACGATGTCGGGCGAACTGGACAAGCGGGTCGAGATGCTCGACCAGCTCCGTGAGCACCACGTGGTCCTGTGGAACGCCAACGGCGAACGCGTCGCGTCGCACTGGGGTGGCGTCATGACGCGGGCGTCGATCAAGCGGGGCGTCCGCGGCGCGATCATCGACGGGGGCATCCGCGACACCAAAGACATCCTCACCCAACAGTTCCCCATCTGGTCCCGCTACCGCACCTCCACCGGGGCACTGTCGCACACCAAGGTCGCCGCCTATCAGGTGCCCGTGGTGATCGAGGGCGTCATCGTCCGTCCCGGCGACGTGCTCATGGCCGACATCGACGGCGCGCTGGTCATCCCCCGGCCGCTGGCCGTGCAGGTGCTCGAGCGGGCCGAGACGATCGAGAAGAACGAGGGTGAAATCAAAGAGTGGGTCGACGCCGGTCTGACCGCCGAGCAGATCAGCGATCGCGGCGGCTACTTCTGAGCCGGCTCACCTTACTGCTCGACCGCCTCGGGCGGGCAGAGCAGGACCGAGAAGGCGCAGTAGGTCGGGCCGTTCTCGATGCGGACCAGGACGGTGTTGAAGCCTTCGCGAAAGATCACGCGGCGGAAACCTTCGTCGAGGTTCCAGCCCGACTGGCCGTGGTCGGTCCAGATGATGTCGCCGTTGAGCCAGAGCTTGGCCATGTCGTCCGAGGCGACGGCGACGAGCATCTCTCGGGTTCGGTCCGTGTAAACCTCGGTGAAGGCGTAGTAGGTCGCGCTGTGATGGATCTTGGGGGGCTGAATGGCGATGCGGTCGGACTGAACGAAGTGCCATCGCAGCTTCTGCCCCTTGAACTTGCCGTCGGTGTACACCGCGTCAAGATCGACGCCCTGCTCGGGGGGATGGGTTCTTTGGAAGTCGGCGCGTGCCCAGTTGTCCCACGGCCCGATCATGTACCAGGTGTCGAGGAAGAGAAACCCGGCGCGGGCGGTGTCGTCGGTCAGCATGCGCCCGGGCAGCGCGTTGGCGGCGACCTGCGAGCCCTTCAGTCGTACGGTCCGCGTGTCGGTACCCGCCACCATCTCCCCGCCGCCGCCGCTCGCAGCCCGCAGGTCCATGTCCAGATCGGTGCCGGTGCCCGCACTCCGCTTGGCCATCTGCAGCGGGATCATGTTGATCACCCGCCGCTTGCCGGTGGTAGTGGACCGGGCCTGCATCGCGCGGAGGCGCTGGGCCTCGGCCCCCGACGCCATCGCCCGACGTCGGGCGGGGTCGGGCTGCCCAGGCACGCCGGCCTGTCGCTCGGCCCGCCGCGTCATATCGGTGGTCTCCCGCGTCGCCGAGGCGATCGCCTCGCGATAGGCGTTGAAGTCGCCCACGGTCATGGGGGCGCGGCTGTCCGCTGCGACGGCGGACGACGGACGGCCCTTGTCCAGCGCGGCCGACAGCTCCGGGCGGGACGGCGGAGCTTGCTTCGCCCCGGCCAACGCGTCGGCGACCGATCGGCCTTCCAGCAACGCGATCTCCGCAGCGGCGGTCTGGTTATCGGCTTCTGTGATCTGCTTTTCCAGTTCGACGGCAGCGTCGTAAAGCTCCGCCTCACTGGCGTGATCGACCTTGCCCGCTTGAGCCGGCTCGGGCGTCGAGGCGATGGCGGGCAGCGATTCGGTGTCGTTGAGCGTGTCGGCGTCGATTTCGCCCGCCAGAGATTTGGCGGTTGTCTCCAGTTGACGTGCGGCGTTGGCGGCCCGACGGGACCGGCCCTCAGCCGTGCCGTGCGAACTATCTGACATTGTCTGAAAAACCGCCGCCATCTCGCCCGCCCGATCCGCAATATCTCGGGCCAACGCTTTGTGATCGGGCGGAGTCTCTTCGGCAACTGCCGCGTCTTTCACCCTGCGGATCAGTTCATCGAGATCCTTCTTGGCCTGGGTGAGCTGGTCCTTAAGCGACTGGGCCTGCTCTTTAAATTTCGGCTCACGCGTGACCTGATGCGCCTCGTGCGCCGCCTTTCGGAGGTCGGTCCGCAACGGTGCCAGCTGCCCGTCCAACAGCTCGCCGACGCTACGCTGACGAACCCGCTCTAACGCTTTGTCACGCCGCTCGACGACCGCCTCACGCGCTCTCATTAGTTCCACGACATTGTCCCGAAGCGTGACGCGGTGCCGTTCGCGTTCCCGCTCGATCAAGTCCTGCGCGTGGTCGTCAGGGATCGTCGTACGCTGGCGACGCTCGTCTTCCATTGCTTTGCGGCTTTTCTCGCGCTCGGCAACCTCGAGCGTCCGCTGCCGCTCGGCCTCGGTGTCGAACCACATCCGCGTCTGGGCCCACGGCTGGAGCACCGCTAAGGCAAAAATATGAATCGCCAGCGAACCGAGAATGATCACGGTGAACCACGAAAAGCGGCGGCGAGGCGGATGGGTCGGCGAGTCCATGTTGTTTCTTTATTCGGGCGGCTAGCGGTTGTAGCGGGTGTCGTAGGTCCGGATGCCCACGTTGGTCATGCCGTTGAACTGCGCTAGGTCGAGCACCTGTACGACATGCACGAACGGCGTGTTCCGATCGGCATCAAGGCGAATGCGGCGGTCGCGATTCCGCAGCGCCGTCTCACGCATGCGCTCGTGCAGGTCGTTAAGGGTTAAGGGCACGCCTTGCCAGTAGAAGTCGCCTTCGGTCGAAACCCCGAGTACCAGGGTGTCGTCGTCAGGCAGCAATTTGACCGCCGAGGCCGACTGCGGTGGCGTGATGTCGATGTCCCGGTCTTCTTTGCGGAGCATGGTCGCCACAAGAAAGAAGATGAGCAGCAGGAACACCGCATCAATGAGCGGGCTCATCATCACTTCGGGTTGCTCACTGCTTGGTTTGGTCAGTCGCATCGATCGCGCCTCAGATGTTACCGTCACGAATTCGCGACCGCACTTGGCTGAGCCCCGCGTTCTGGAAGGCGTCAAGCAGGTCGATCACCGTCTGGAACGGGGCCTGCTCTTCCACCACCAGTTCGACGGCAGCGTCAGGTCCCTGGCTGGCAATGATGTCAGCGATCAGTTGGTCAGGGGAAGACACGGGCTCGAAGACAACTCGGCCGCGGCCGCTTTGCCCGACCTCCCGAAACACCTTGCCCTCGGCCGACAGGGCGATGCGGTAAGCGTCGGAGCGGATGTCGGACGCGACATCGGCGGCGGGGTCGGCAAGTTGAATCGGGATCTGCCGTTCGTACCGCTTGATGATGCTGGTGACCAGGAAGAAGATCAAAAGCAGGAAAACGCAGTCGATCAACGGCGACATCATCACCGCCGCATCTGAGTTTGAGCCTTGCGTTCGCTTCTTGAGGTTCACGCCTCGCCTCCGGCAACGGGCTTAGCAGGTTGAGACCGATCGTTTCGTTGGTCACGTGTGCGTTTGGAAGCTTTAGACGCCAGTTTGGCGGGCCGCTCGCGGTCATCGGTCTGATTGGCGTCGTCTACCGGCTTCTTCGGGCCGAGAAACAGAAGATCGTGCAGCGTCTCGATCTCCACTTCGAGTGACTTGGTGATGTTGTGCAGGCGGTGTTTCATCCAGTGATAGACCGCAAGGGCGGGAATCGCGAGGATCAGTCCCACGGCGGTAGTGATGAGGGCTTTCGAGATCGAGCCGGCAAGCATGGAGGCGCCGCCCTCGTCGCCAAAAACTTCGACCAACTTGAAAGCCTCGATCATGCCGATCATCGTGCCCAGCAGGCCGAGCAACGGAGCGAGTGCCGCAATGACGGCAAACGGTGCCAGCCGCTGTTCGGCGTCGGCCAAGTCGCGGGCGGCCAGGTCGGCGGCCCCTTCGGACAGCTCCCGACGGTCCAACTCCCTGTGAGTGACCCAATAGGCAACGACGCGGCCCAGCGTGCTGGGGTGCTTGCGCGACGCCTCCAACACCACCTCATCGTCACCCTGCTCGGACAGCGAACGAACCCGTCTGCTGAAACCGGTCGGCACGAACCGGTTTGATCGCAGGTTAATCAGGCGTTCGACGGTGAACGCCAGCAGGGCCACCGAAAGCAGCCCCAGACCGATCATCGTGACGCCACCCTGAACGAGTTCCTCAATCCAGTCGACCTCCACAAGTTGCATCGTCTGGCTTTCGTCGATCACGGTGGCTGAAGCGCCATTGGCCGGAGCGGGATCATCGCCGGCGTCCTGCGCAGAGGCTTTTGGGGTAAACACGAGTACGAGCACAACCGCAATCGCGGGCACGATCTTGCCGAGCAGCGGTTTCATAAAATCCTCGGTGAGCGGGTTCAAATCGGCGGCGTCCTTGCGGTCAATGGGGTTCAGTCGGTCGGGGGAACACAAGCGGGTCGCGAGCGTGCAACTATCGATCGGCTGTCGATGGCGGGATGCATGTTCTGATGTCACCGAATCAATTCGACCACAAAGACCGGCAGGTCGGCCGGGATGTTCAGCTTGCCGTCGGTCACGGTCCCCCGCTCAACGTCGCGAAGGTGCCAATCGCGGAGGGTGTAGCTCATGCCGTCGAGGGCTGGGGCGTGGACCGTGCCCGACACTCTCGCGACGAGTACCGGCAGTGAACCCGCGGAGACTTTCCCGGTGTCGGGGTCGATCTTGAAACCGCTGTTGAAGCTGGTGCTCATCAAGGATACATCGACGCGATCGGCTTCGGCAAACGGCTTTCGGTCCCGGCTGTACGCCGCGAAGGCGATGTACTTGCGGTCGTCGATCGGCTCGTAGATGCCTTTGGGGTTGTGGACCTGGACGCCTTTGAGTACCACGTCATGGTCGAAGGTCACTTCATCGCCGACCGCAGCCATGAACCCGGTGAACGCGGCGAATGCAGGGGCGTCGGCCTTGTAATAGCCCTTCTTCCAGTCGAAGCGCATCTGGCCGGTGGGCGTGTAGGGGTTGTGGGTGTTGCGGTCTTCGAATTTGACGACTGGGCCGAGAACCTGATCGTCTTCTCGTGTCGGGTCGATGCGGATGCGTACGCCGTATTGGTAGACTGTCTGGAACATGTCCAGCCCGGTGCTGCCGTAGCTCCCGCCGTAGTCCATGGACGCCGGGTCATAGAGCGTGTTGAGGCCGTAGACAAAAACCGTGGGATTCGGAGCCGGTTTAAGCAGCTCGCCGGTGAAGGCGTGGCCGGCGGCGCGCATCATGCTGCTTTGCACTTCGTCATAAGTGAAGTGGTAGCCCTGCGGGTGGCGGCCGGTGGTAATGTCCATCGGCTTGTTGAAGTGTTCGGGGTCCTCGGCGACGTGGTCCTCGTTGCCCCCGCCGAAGTAGTGCCAGCTCACCCAGTCCCAGTCCTGGATGGACGCCAACGCCAGCAGCCGCAGCGGAAAGTCGGCGCGATACTTCGCGGGCTGCTGAATCTGCGTTTCGTACACCAGGAACGGCTTGCCCTCGACCCGGTTGTGCTCCAGCCACGGCACGCCCTGGCTGATGCCCGGGGGCTTCAGCAGCCAGTTCACCCACGGCCCCTCGTTGGCGGCGATGCGCTCGGCCTCCTGCAGGACACGCTTGCGCTGGTGCTCGGTCGGTTGCTTTTCCACCTGCGGCAGCCGGCTCTCGTACGTCGGGCCCGTGCCGTTGATATAGGCGTCGTGAGCCACGGCGTCGGCGTTCTGGTGTAGGTACTGGCTCTGGGCTTCGTAGCCGATGCCCGTGTCGTAGATCCAGGGCGACAGCCGGGTGCTCTTGCCCAGCGGCTTAAGCGCGGCGTGCACCCGCTGCTTGTGCGCGAGTTGAAGTCCCATGAAAAACTCAAGCACGTCGGCCCCGCGCTGACGTGCGAAGTCGTCGCGGGTATAAGTCTGATCGATCGACACGAGAGCGGCCTTGGCCTGCGGGTTGGCGTCGCCGATCGCGGTCGACACGTCGGTCTTGCCGGCCATCGGAGCGAGCAACACGCTGCCCGATTCCAGGCTCTCGCCATCGAGCAGATCGCCCCACGCCTCGGCCAGCTTCTCGGTGCTGCCGTACTTCTCATGCAGAAAATCCTGCCATTGCGCGATCAGGCTTTCCCGGAAATACTCCGGCAGCTTCTGCCACTTAGCGGCCACCATCCGCCGCATCCACCACTCCTCGTTGCTGATTTCCCAGACCGCGAATACCGGGTCGTCGCACCAGCGCAGCCCCGTGTGATGGTTCATGTGCGTGGCGATAGCGGCCATATCTCGAATCAGCAACGCCTCCATCCGCGGGTCCCAGTGCTTCTCGATGCTCTTGCGGAGCGTGTAGCCGTCGTGTGTTTCATGCAGCTCGCGGACGGCGGCGGCCCAGGCGTCGGCGGTCCCGGGTTCATCGATGATGTCGGCGTCGTCGGGCCGGGCATAACCCACGCGGTTCATCCCGGCGAGCCAGATGCGGAATCCCGCCTTCTTGGCCTGCGCGATGAAGTAGTCGGTGTTGTCCATCGTCGAGCCGTCGCCGGGCGTGTAATCGCCTTCGCGGAATCCTTTCCACATCCGTACGCTGTTAAAGCCCAAGTCTTGGAATCTTTGGATCAGGGCGTCGGTGCTGCGACGGTTGGCCGCGACAATCTCGGCCCGTTGCTGGTCGCTGGCGTCGGCGGGCACCGGCTGCGACGCGAACAGCTTGCCGATCACCGCCCAGTAGCGCTGCCTCTCGCCGTTGACCGACAGTTGGCCGTGCTTGTTCACCACGACGTACGCCTCGTTGGGCGGCAGTTCCGGCTCCTCGCCAAACGACGAGACAGGGACCGCGAGCGAGGCGAGGACGACAACGAGCAATAGGAGATGGATCGGCAACACAGGTTTTCCTCTCGGAACGGACAGGCGGGGTCTGGGGTCAGACCGGAAGGGTGAGGTCCGCGAGACGCTCGCGAAGCGCAGCGCCGCCGCGGCCGGCGTCGGCGACCATTCCGACATCGACGCCGTAGCACAGGTAGTGCATCCCCAGCCGCGTCATGCGCTCGGCCTGCGCATCGCTTTCAACAAACGTGCCGCAGTGGATGCCCCGCTCACGACAACGTGCTGCGGTCGAGGCCAACGCCTCTTCGACGACCGGGTGTTCGACGTCCCCCAGCACCCCGAGTGATTGCGACAGGTCGTAGACACCTACGAAGATGATGACGGCCCCGTCGACATCGGTGATCTCCGGGAGGGCATCGATCCCGGCCCGGCCCTCGACCTGCAGCACCACAAGCTTCTGTTTCGCGGCCTCGAAGTAGCCGTCGCGGTCGGCCGTCCCGCTGCGGGCGGCCCTCACGTAACGGCACACGCCCCGGTTGCCACCTTGACCAAATCGCGACGCCGCCACCGCCCGCTGCGCCTGCTCGGCACTGGTGACATGGGGCACCTGGACGGCAACCGCGCCCAGATCCAGCGCCGCACCGATCTGCTCGACCGACTTCACCCGCACGACTGATGTCAGCCCCGAGCACTCGCAGGCGCGGATCAGTTGCGACAGCTGCGACAGCGACGCCGGCCCGTGTTCCAGGTCGAGCACCACGAAGTCGAAGCCGCCGTAACCAAGCGCTTCGATCACCGCCGGGTCGATCGTCTTGCAGAACGGCCCCAGCACGGGGGCCGCCGTCAGGCGATCGGCGAACGTCTTGCCTGTGGTGGGTCGCTCAGTCATCATCGTCGATCAGTAGAGCGGCACCGCGCCCCTTCACGTCTCTATGGGACACGATCGCATTGTCGTCGCTGGCCGGCGTTCCGGTGGTGATCACGCGGGGGTAGGCGTCACCGTTCCACACGTAGCTGGCCCGCACCTTGCCGCCGTCGTTGACGATCATCGGAATTTCGCTTGGCACCTTGCGGAGCGGATAGAACAACCCGCCCAGCAGCTCGACCGTGCCGCCGTGGTTGGCAATCACCGGGACCCGGCCCTCGGTCTTGTAGCCCAGCAGCCAGACCTTCCCGCCGTGGTTCTCGATCAACGGCTCGTCACCGAACTCGCAGTTGACCTGCCGGCCGAAGAACCGCTGAGGATGTCGGATGATCAAAGGCTTACCGATGGTGTCCTCGAAAAACACGTCGCCGGTGCCCGCCTCGGTGTTGACGTAGCCGCGGGTGAGATCGACGTGGCGGAACGCCGCCGCCCGGCTCGACGCGTGCTCGGCGCGGCCCGACAGCCACAGGTGCTCGAGCATCACGGGGCCGTCGCCGTCTTCGATCCGCACTACCGGCCGCGGGTCTTCCTTGTCTACCAGACCGATGGACGACTGCATCCCAATGATGAGTCGCGTCTTGCCTCGCACCACCAGCGGCTCGCTGATGCGATAGCCGCCGTTGGGCAGATAGACGATCGGCTTGCCGCTGTCGATCGCGGCCTGCAGGCCGGGCAGGTCGTCGTCGTCGCCGCCGGGCGTGGCCCCGAAGTCAACCACGTTGGCCCACTGCGAGTGTTCGTCGGTCCAGAACTCCGGCGACTCCTCGATCTCCAGCGGTTCGACCCGCTCGCCGCGTGCCCGGACGGGGGCGGGGTGGGCGAATTCCTCGATCCGCCCGACCGGGGGGGCCTCGTCGCCGGCGTCGGTCGTCTGGCCGTAGCCGGACACGTTGACGTTGCGGAGATAGGTGATGGCGTCGCCGCCGACGATCGCGGGCTGGTCAAGGTCGCCGCCGGTGAGTTCGCTGTCGAGCAGGACCAGCAGGTTGCGGCTGCTGGGCAGCTTGAACGCCGGCACCTGGTTGTCGCTCTTGAGGTTGCGGAAGAACAGCGCCTGGGCGTGGCCGTCGCGGACACCGAAAACGCGTTGACCGCGCAGGACGATGTTCTCGAACGTCATGCTGTACTGAGCGTGGCTGGTGGCGATGCCGACGTCGAAGCCCTCGACGGTGACGTCCTTGATCAGCCCCGGCCCGGGCCAGTTGCGGGTCATGTTGAGCCCGACCGATCCGACGCCGTCGGGGTCGCTGCTGCGGATGATCACGTCTTTGACGGCCCCCCGATTGGACACGACGTAGTCGATGCCGACCGCCCCCGGATTGGATCGGCCGACATCGACGGTGAGGTGGTAGATGCCGTGGCGGAAGGCGCGGTTGCCACCGCCCGACAGCGGCTCGTCGCCGGGCTTGGTGCGTTCGTCGCGTTCTGAGCCTGTGGCGAGGACGTACTGAGGGTGGGCGGCGGTGCCGTACTCCGGCAGGGCATCGTCGAGCCGGATCACCGTACGGTCCGTTCCCGCCCCCCAGAGAATCAGCCCGGCCCGCCAGCCGCCCGACCAGCCGTGCCGAGAGACCTTGCCCTCGATTGGACCGGTCACGCGGTACGTGCCCTCGGGCAGGTACACGAACGGCGGTGACCCGTACCGGCCTTCACGATTAAGCGCGAACCGAACCGCCGCTCGCAAGGCTTGCGTGTCGTCGGCCTTGCCGTCGCCCTTGGCCCCGAACGCGGTCACGTTGACTACCCCCGTGTCGTCGGGCAAGGCGTAACCGCCCTCGGGCCAACGCGCCAGCGCCGGGTCGGGCTCGATCTCCGCGGGCGCTTCGGCGGCAAGCCGTTCCTGCCGCGCCTGCTCGGCGGCCGCCGCGGTGTCGCGTTGCCGCTGAATCTCGGCCTGCTTCACTTGCGCTTGGGCGATGGCCCGTTGGTCGTCCACCGCCGCGATCTGCATTACCCGGCCGTCGACCCGCAGCTTCATCTCCGCGGTCCCCCCCCGCACCCCGGCAAACGTTAACGCCAGCCGCTCACCCTTGGCCAGCTTCACCGCCGCCACCGCCGGCTCGGCAGACCAGTCAACCGTCGAACGATTCTTGACGGCCCGGTCGAACACCGCGGCGGCCTCGCCTTCAGACCCGACCCGCTGCAGCACCACGCGGACATCGCCTGGAGGCCCCCACGTGTTCACCTTCACCGCACCGGACAGCCCGTAGTGGCCGGGCTTGCCTGGATCGAAGACCAGCGCGACCAGCTTGCCGCCGCCTGATCGCCCGCGCAGCCTCGGGCCGTCGTTTTCGTAATACGTCGGGGCGTTGTCGGCCAGACTGTCGCCCTCCCAACGCGAGGCGTCAGCGTTCCACGCCACAGGACGCCAGGACGACGGCCGATCGATCGCCCCGGTGCCGCCGACCGACATGACCGCCCAGCGGTGGTGCTCGGCCTGATGCCAGTTTGCGTCGCCCTTGACCTGATCGCCGGCCCAGAACGGGACCTCCTGACCGCGAGAGCGGTCTGCGGGCAGTACCACCAGAAGGATCAACGTGAGCACGGAGATGAGATTCACACGGTTTCTCATGGGCAGTTCAAACTCGGGAGGAGCCGCTGGGCTCGCACGACAACGTACGGGGTCAAGTCGATTCGGGTCGGGTGGGGGATGGGTGGTGGGGGCGATCTCAAGGGTTCGGGCGTGGCTCAGTCCGACACATGGTCGATCCACAGGTCGTTGAAGAAGTTGTCGGCCATAGCGTCCTCGATGTTCTGCCGCGTGATTGTGCCGCCGTGGCCGTCGACGAAGATCGCGTTGAGCGATTGGCCCCCGCCGTGACGGAACTCCAGGAATCCCGACTCGATGTACCTGGTCTGCGGGTTGCCGTCGGAGAGGTTCCGGGGCCGGATCGAGCTTTGTTCTTCGGTGCCGGTGTGGGGCGCGAAGGGCTTGCCGCTGAGCTTCTCAATGACCAAGACGCGCTGAAGGGGATTGTCGTCGAGGCGTTTCCAGAACTTCGCGCCCACCGGCCCGTGCATGTTGCCCGTGGTCCGGGCGGGGAAGGTGTAGCTGGGCCAGAAGCGGAAGTTCACCTCGGGGTCGCCGCTGCCGCGGTTGTTCCATCCCCGGCCGATCTTGTCGGTGGCGAAGTCGCTGGCCGGGTCGGCGTAGACCTCGGGGAAGGTCTGTGATCCAGTGATGTAGCCGAAGCTTATCGACCCGCTGCGTTTGGCGTCGGAGAACGCCCAGAACCAGTCGCCGGCGAAACTCCCGCCGACCCCGCCGCCGGGGCGCAGGTAATTGTCGCTGTCATTGGCGTAGAGGAACTGGGCCAAGCTGATCTGCCGGGCCTGCGACAGCGATACGCTCGCGCGTGCCGCGTCACGGGCCCCCTGCAGAGTCGGCAGGAGCAAAGCGATCAGCAGAGCGATGATGCTGATCACCACGAGCAATTCAATCAAGGTGAAAGCGCGACGGTGCATGAAAGACCTCGATAACGACAAGTGAAGCAGATCGGGCGTAGACACGAAACCGTCCCGGCCGCGTTAACGGCCGGGCCGGGAGGAGAATCAAGCCTTAAGCGGACCGTTGCCGACGCCCGCCGGCGAGGCATAGGCCGCCGAGGCCCAGCAGGGCGAGGGAAGCCGGCTCGGGGATGACGGTGGCGGTGCCGCTGACCGCGATATTCTCGAGGTAGCCTGAGCCAGGGCTGCTGTTGTCGTCGTGGAACACCAGGCGGAACTCAACTGAGGTAGCGCTATCGAACCCGGTGATACTGCTCAGGTCCAACGTGAAGTAGTCGTTGCTGTTAAATGTTGTGGTGCCATTGTTGGCGCTGTCTTTTTGCTCGGTAAACCCGGTTTCACCGGCCAACTGCGTGTAGACACTCAGTCGCCGTGGCGCACTTCCACTCCTTGCGTGGCCGTAGCTAAGTTGTTCAAGGTCAAGCGTGGTAAGCGGAGCTGCGGTGAGGGTGAAAGCCACGAACTGCCCGTCCGCCAAAGCATCTCCTTCCTGCTCCTCGTAATCGACGTTGTTGAATGAAAGGGCGTCGGAATTGGCCGTACCGGTGAAAAAGCCGGACGGGCCATCCGTCGAACCGCCACCGCTGGTGATAAAGCTCAGCGTGTTATCGTTGACTAGTGGATTGCTATCGTTTGGGCTAAATCCAAGCACGATGTCGCTGGCGACCGAGTTGGCGTCGGTGTCGATCGATGACAGCGAGTTGCCGTCAAAGTTGTACCCCGCGAGTAGTGCGGCCTCACTGGTGTCGGCGAAGCCGAGCGTAAGCCCGGCGGCAAGAGCCGTGGTGGTGAAAGACTGTCGAAGCATGAGAAACCTCCAAAAGGTGGTGGACAAGAACCGTTACGAAACAGGCAACCGGGCAACGTGCTCGGTCTGCAGGAAATCGAGAGGCACGACGACCGGCTCGGCGGCCCGGCTGGGGTGCTGGATACGTTGGTGAAGCATCGCCACCGCCTGCTTGCCGATCTCGCGTTCGGGCAGCTTGGCGGTAGGGACGCGCACGTCGTAGTGCGTGACGGGCTCGTCGTGGACCACGGTGATCGAAAGGTCGTCGGGCACCCGACGGCCGGTCCGGTCACACGCCACCAGGATGGCAGTACTCTCGTGGTGCGTGTAGCAGACCACGGCGGTCGGGCAATCGTCGGCGTCGAGCCAGTCGCGGGTGAACGGGATGCGATTTTCGAGCCGGATGTTGTCGTCACCGCAGATAAGCCGGGGTTCGAGCCCGGCCTCGTCCATCGCCCGGCGATAGCCCGCCCGGCGGTCGGTGTTGGAGTAGTGACAGCGTTTGGGCGACGGGCCGTAGGTGTAATCGACGAAGGCGACGCGGGTATGACCGGCGTCGAGCAGGAGTCGTGTGGCGTCGTAGCCGGCCTGCTCATCGTCGGGATAGACGCAGTTGTGCTCGTGTTTGGAGTTGATCCAGACGCTGGGCAGGCTGTACTGGCGGATGAGGTCGATCATCCGCGGGGGGATGTGGGCGTTGTAGTTGATGAGCAGGCCGTCGCTGGTGAGCTCGCGGAGCAGCTTGGGCATGGCGTCGGCGTCGGTGAGCTTGGCGTCGGGCAGGCGGGCGACCATAAGGTGCAGGCCCAGGCCGGCGAGCGCCTCGTCGATGCCGTCGAGCAGACGGGGCGGGAGCTGGCTGCGGTTGTCGTGCTGGCTGAGCAGGAGCGTGACGGCCCCGAACCGGCCGGTGGCGGTGGAGCGTGCGGCAGCGTTGGCACGGTAGCCGAGTTCGTCGGCGGCCTTGCGGACGCGATCCCGGGTGCTGTCGGCAAACAGCCCCGCCCGCTTGCTGGTCGGACTGAGGATCTGGCTGACGGTGGGGGCGGAGACGCCCACGCGGTCGGCGATATGTTGAAGTGTCACGGCCACGAAAAGAAGTTTACAGCGCTTGCAACCGCAATGCAAGCGCTGTAAACTTTTTTTGATGACCACCGCTCCCCCCCGTCGCAAACTGCCGCCCCTTGCGACGTCCCCCTTCAAGCTCAAAGCCCGTCGGGAGGTCAGGGATGTCCGGGGGGTGTGGATCAACGAGGACAACGCCCACTTCTATGACCAGCATCCGCCTGAGGCGATGACCGAAGCGGGGGTGCGGGGGTTGGTGGATCGCTACACCGACGGCACCAACGTGCGTGGGCTGCTGCTGTGCGTCAACGTCCAGCGGGCGCTGTTTGACAGTCGGGCGTGGGAGCCGCTCTGGGCCGATTACGACCCCGACGGGCCCGACAACCAGCCCTGTCTGGCATCGCAAACGCCCGAGGCGGCCTCGATGAAGCCCGACCAGCGGGGGCGTTACTGGATCCACCAGCTCTGGCTGCTCAAGCAACGCGGCGTCGATCACCCCGCGGTGTGGCTGGACCAGTGCCGCCAACGCGGGGTCGCTGGCTGGCTGACCATGCGGATGAACGATTGTCATCACAACGACGATGAGCGCTCGTTCTGGCACAGCACCCTCTGGAAGACCCGGCCTGATCTCCGCCGGTGCCCCCACCGTGACGGTGACTGGTTCGAGAGTGCGTTTGACTATGGGCAGCCGGAGGTCGTCGAGCATCACCTCGCGCTGCTGCGAGAATTGTGTGAGCGGTACGACTTCGACGGCATCGAACTCGACTGGTCGCGATGGGTGCGCCACTTCAAGCCTGGCCACGAGAGGGCTGGGACCGAAGTGCTGACCGACGTGATGCGCGAGGCGCGACGGTTGACCGAGGCGGCCACCGAGCGTCAGGGCCGACCGGTGCGGATCGGCGTGCGGCTGCCGACCGATCCGCAGGCCTGCCTAGATCTGGGCTACGACGTGGTGACGTGGGGACGCGAGCGTCTGGTGGACGTGGTCACGCTGGCCCCGTTCTTCCAGCAGACCGAGTTCGACTGGCCGGTGGAGATGTGGCGGGCGCTGCTGGGCGATCAGGTGAAGCTGCTTTGCCAGCCCGAGGCGGCGATTCGGCCCTACCCGGAGGTGGGGTCGAGCGAGTGCTTCGTGGACCACGCGCTGCTATTCGGCTCGTCGGCCTCGGCACTGGAGGCCGGGGCCGACGGGGTGTACCTGTTCAATGAGTGTTACCGTATGGCCCCCGGGGACGGCTACAGCCGACGCGACCCCTCGCTCGTCGGGCGGCTGCTGGGCGACTCCGGTGATCTTGAGGGGATGCGCGACGCCTTCCGCCGGCACCCGGTGAGCTACCACCAGGTGGTCGCCCCGGGCGCAGGGCACGCCTCGCCGCTCCCCGTGCCGCTCCAGAAGCCCGCCGGTTCGTGGAGCTTCGGCCGCCACGGCGACGTCATCTCACTGCGCATTGACCTCGGGCCCCGCCCGGTGAACGCGACACTCCAACTCGAGCTCGGCTTCGACACACCGCAGGGCGACGCCGACTGTGAAGTCTGGCTTAACGGCAGCCGGCTCGACCGACCCGCTCGCCCGCTCGATCTTCGCCGGCCACGCACCGCAATCGACGCACACGCGTTCGATGCCCCCCTCGAGGCAGCCAATCCCGGCATCAACCTCGTTGAGCTTCAACCCTCGCCCACATCTCCCGGCTCATTGGTTTGGGCCGAGCTTATCGTTTCACCCGACTCTCCATAGGTACCCACTATGTTTCGTTTTGCCAAATCGTCTCTGCTCCTGGCGCTGACCGCTTCGATGACCCCGGCCCACGCCCAACCGCTTACGACCGACACGTCGGTGCCCTACTACAGCGGCGGCGGCAGCGTCGACGGCTCCCGTCACGACGGCGGCCTGCGACCGGTCGTCGGCGTCAACCTCTACCAAGTCACCCGAGGCACCGGCCTCCAGTCCGGCGGCACCCCGAGCTTCGGCGACAAGGTCGCCTCCGACATCCGCCATCACCCCAACATCGCCTACTGGAACAACCGCTACTGGGTGCAGTACCTTCCGGCCTCCGAAGCCGTGCTCGCCACCTCCACCGACGGCATCGACTGGACTCACGCCACCGCCTTCGACGACCTGGGCACCATCCGCAGCCAGGACGTCGCCACCCACCACCGCGCGTCGTTCTACGTCGATCAGCCCACCGGCAAGCTGCTGACGTCTACGTTCTACGGCACCCGGCAGAGCCCCAACAACGCTCAGGGCGGCTTCGCCCGGGCCGTCCGCGAGGTCACGGGCGTCGATGCCAACGGCAAGCCGACGTTCGGGCAGTCCTACGGCCTGCTTTACAACAAGGGCTTCGAGACCATCAACGAACTCGACCCGTTTACCGAGTCGGCCGACGCCAACTTCGTGGCGGCGGCCAACCGGATGCTCGACAACAAGCTCTACAGCCAGCAGTTTTACGAAGAGCACCAGGACCAGGGCCGACGACCCACCACCTCCAACGGCTCCACCACGTTCAGCGACTACGGCTTCGTGCTCAATAAAGGCAACACCCCCGGCAGCGACCTGAAGGCATTCAACTACTGGACGCTGCCCGACGGCCGCGTCGCCGCGACGTGGAAGGGCGTGACCGTCGGCGTGACCGACAACGGGACTGATGGCTGGGTCGAGAGCAACATCGCCGGCAATCTGGTCGAGGACCAACGCACCCGCGACCCCAATACCGGGGAGCTGAACTACAGCCAATTCGGCTGGCACGGCACCGCCAAGGTGTGGGGCCAGTCGTTGCCCGACGGGGCCGACCACAACTACGCCATCATCGGTAATTTTCAGACCACCGAACCCGACGGCCGACGCTTCCCGCTGGTGATCAGCACGTCCGACGACGGCATCGAGTTCAACGGTGAGGCGCTGACGATCGACGGCGAGACGCCAATCCACCGCTATGCCGACGTCTGGCCGCAGGACCACAAAGACGGCGGCGGGGCGCAGTACATCCGCGGCATCGTCGAGGGCAACCCGCGTCCCGACGACGCGACCTGGCTCACCTACAGCTCCAACAAGGAAGACATCTGGGTCGCCCGCGTCCCAAACCAGATTTCCGGCCAGGTCGACGGCCCGATTAACGACGACTTCGAGGGCCAGGCCGTGGGCGGCCTGATCGAGGGCTGGAACACCTACAGCCCGGTGCTCTCGCCGGTGCGCGTTGTGGACGATGGCGGCAACAAGCTGCTGCGTCTGCAGGACGCCGACCCCTACGACTACGCCAAAGCGACGCGTGTCTTCCAGCCTGCGGCGACCGGTGAAGTCAGCTTCCGCTTGCGACAATCTGAAGTGGGCGACAGCGGGCTGTACATGGATGTCCAGGACGCATCGGGCAACCGGGCGGTGCAGCTCGCGCTCTCCCCCACCGGCGAACTGCGTGCCCTCGACGGTCCCCCCGCCGCCGTCGACTTCGCCGGCGTCACCCTCACCGACTACGACGGACAGAGCGGCCAGAGCGGCCGACCCTCCGCCTTCAGCGTCGAGGACAACGGCCGAACACTTCAGTTGCAGGGCAACACATGGCGCAAACTCGCGCTCGACTACAACATTACCGAGTCTACCGTGCTCGCCTTCGACTTCATGAGCACCCGCCAGGGCGAAATCCACGGCGTCGGCTTCGATACCAACAACGACCTCGCCTTCGACCAAGCCTTCAAGGTCTTCGGCACTGACCACGTGTCGATCCCGAACACCGGCATCGAGTACCGCTACTTCGACGACTACGTGCTCGGCAGCGGCTGGCAGTCCTATCGCATCGACGTGGGCAACTTCTTCCAAGGCCAGATCGACGAGCTCGTGTTCTTCAACGACGACGATGCCAACCGGGGCACCGACATCGCCAACTACGGCAACAGCGCCTTCCGTGACGTCCGTCTCTTCGACGACGACGGCTCAACCTTCACGCTGCTCAGCCAGATCGACGAAGACCAGTGGGTTGACATCACCGTAAAGTTCAACGCCGAAACCGACACCTTCGACGTGTGGATCGACGGGCAAGAGGCCGCGACTGCGCTGGCCTTTGCCGAAGCGGCCGACACGCTCGAACGCATCAGCTTCACCACCGGCGACTACCGGGGCGAGGACATGGGCCGCCGACCGATCGGCGAGATGTGGGAAGACTGGGGCAGCAACTGGCTGACTACCGACCTGCCCGACGCGGACACCCCGGTCAACCGGTCAACCTTCGACATCGATAACGTCCGCTCCATCCCCGAGCCCGGCACCGCCGCGCTGCTTGGCGTCGGTGCGGCCGGGCTGATGAAACGACGTCACCGCGGCACGCATTGAACGCCTCAACGTCATCTGGCCGACTTTTCGGATGATCCCCATCGCCGAGAATTAATCCGCCTTCGGGGCTGACCCGAGCGGCTTGGGTCCATCGGCTGCTGGGCAGCGCCGCCCGTCCCGCGTCCCCGACGTTCACCTGACCGGCGGATCAGCGATGCCGCCATTCGGTGTTCCGCTGGGCAGCAGCAGCGGCGAGTTTCGGCCTCTGGGGGTGCCGAGGTCGGGCACGTCATCGACCCACCGCACCGGTTGTAGGCGGGGCGAGCGACGGTCGCCGTGGCCGGCGTCGTCGCGGGCGTGGTAGAGCAGCCAGTCTTCGGTGCCGTCGGGACTCTTGACGAAGCTGGCGTGGCCCGGGCCGAACACGCCCTCGGCCTCGCACATCGTGAAGAACGGCTCGGGCATCTTCCGCCACGACGCCGGGTCCATCAGATCGCTGCCGCGTTTCGCGTGCAGGAAGCCGATCGCGTAGTGCGGGCACCAGTACGCGCTGCCAGAGTAGCTGAGCCAGATGTCGTCCCCACGCAGCAGGAGCTGCGGGCCTTCGTTGGTTGGCTGCTCGTGGTTTTCCCACGGCTGATCCGGTGCAGAGATCACGACTTCCCGATCGCCAAGCGTCAAGGGGTCTTGCATCTCCGCGATCATCAGGTGCTGCCAGAACCCGCCGCAGTAGTCGAGCTTGGTGCTCCAGATGAAGTAGTGCTGCCCGGCCTCTTCGAGCACGGTGCCGTCGATCGCGTATCGGTCCGCAGCCAGCTTCACTGGACCCAGGTACTCGTAATCGCCCGCCCAAAGATCGTCGCCCCTCGATCCGCCAAGCACGTAGATGCGGCGATGGCGGTCGTTCCCGCTCTCGTCGTTCGCGGTGAAGTAGATGTACCAACGCCCGTTGATCTGGTGAATCTCCGGGGCCCAGAGGTCTTGTTGAGCGCTGGTGCCGTCAAGTGGTTCGTACACCGTCCGTGTCTCGGCTCGATCGACCTGCGTCAGGTCCCGCGTCCGCCGGAGCACAACCTTCGTCGCGTCGGTCCACATGACGTAGTACCACCCGTCGCGGTAGATCGCGAAGGGGTCGGCGCCCGCGGGGGCGATCGGGTTGGTGAAGGTGGGTGCTGTCTGCGACGATGACGACAACGCGGCGTTGGGGGCGGTTGAATTCATAAGTATTCGTTCGTTAGTGATGGGCTTTGGGGCGACGGGTGGAGGGGTGGGGTGACATCCGATCAAGGCGAGGCTTGGGAGCCACGCAAGGCAGACCACATTTCGCTAACGAACACGCCGGCCCGCCGATAGGCCTCGGCGTCGGGAAGGTGCTCGATGATCAGCGGCGCGTCCGGGCAGTGGGTATGGATACATGCGAGAAACTCCGAATAATCGAGCACGCCTTCGCCGGGCGGGCACTCGGTGATCTCCACGGCGAAGCCAGACCCAACCGCGGCGTCCTTGGCGTGTAACGCCACGATGTTCGGACTGAGCTTCGCCAGACAGTCGCGGATGAACGGCCCCGGGGTTCAACATGCGGCGCGGTTGATTCAACATGTTGACCGGATCGAAGTGGATGCCGAATTGACCGGGACGGTTGACCGCGTCGATCAGGTCGGCCGCCGACTCGGCCGGGTCCGGCGGGACGTAGGGCATCGTCTCGATCGCGAAAACTGTTCGCTTTGGATTCACCCGGTCGATGACCTGTTGCGCGGTCCGGGCGATCAGGCCTACCGTCTGCGGGGCATAGTTTTCCGAGTGCGGTGCGGCCCATTGCTCGTGATGTCGCGAGCCAGCGATGGTCACGCTGCAGCTCGCCCCCAGTGCGTCGGCCAACGCCAGACGCCGCACACACAACGCCACCGCCTCACGGCTCACCTCCGGGTCGGGGCTGATGGGGTTCGACCAGGCCCCGACTTCGGCGATCACCACGTCGTGCGCGGCCGCCGCGTCACGGAACACCCGGACCACGGGCGACGTCGGGTCTTCCTCCAGCAGACACAGCGGAACCACCGTGGCGGTGTGCCCGGCCTCGCGGACCGCGGAGGCCCAACGGGTGGGGTCCGTTTCCTCCTGGCCGATCCAGGCGTCACCGATGCGCATCGTGCTCATCCTCGTCGTGCGTGGCGGGTAGGCCGTTCACCAGCGGTCGTCGTGCGGGCCCCAGTCGGAGTTGAGCGGGGGGCTGCCGCCCGCGTCGTTGAACGGCACGATCGCCTGACGCGGCCGAGCGATGGCGTCCACACGCCGACGGTCCTCTTCGGTCACGGTCAGCTCCACCGCCGCCAGCGCCCCATCCATATGCGCCTCGGTCTTACAGCCGGCGATAAGGCTGGTCACCCCCGGCGTGGCCAACTCCCAGGCCAGTACGAACTGGCTGGGCGTGCAGCCCTTGTCGGCAGCAATCTCGGCGATCCGCTCCCGCAGGTCGTGGGCACGCTCGCGCACCCGTTCGCAGTCTTCGTCGTAGCCGGCGGCCTGCCGGTCCTGCAGCACCCGCTCGAGCGCCCAGTGTCGCTCGCCACGCCCCGCCTTCCCGTTGAAAAATCCCCCCGCCAATGGCGACCAGAGAATCACCGCCATCCCGTAGGTCTGCGCGAAAAGCAACAGGTCGCGTTCGATCGTCCGATCCAACGGGTGGTACACCGCCTGCTCACAGACGAACCGGTTGAGCCCCAGCTCTCGGCTGACCCACAACGACTCCATGAGCTGCCAGCCGGCGTAATGGCTGGTGCCGCAGTACCGCACCTTCCCCGCCTTGATGAGGTCGTCCATCGCGCGTAGCGGCTCGTCGATTGGGACGTCGCGGCCGTGCGAGCAGTGCAACTGATAGAGGTCGATGTGGTCGGTGCACAGGCGACGCAAAGATGTGTCACACTGCTCGATAATGTGTCGTCGGCTGATGCCCCGGCCGTTAGGATCGTCGGCGCGGACGGGGCCTTCGACCTTGGTCGCCAAGAGGACCCGGCCGAGTCGCCCGCCGCGTTCCAATGCCCGGCCGAGCCGCACCTCGTCGTCGCCGTAAATGTTAGCGGTGTCGATCAGATTCACGCGCAGGCCGGTGCGACCGAAGTTGCGATAGGTCATGGAGCTCGCCGACAATACCAAATGTTATGTGATGGGCATCAGCCTGGCCAGCGCGACGCGATGGGATACCCACCCCGCCAGCATGCCTTAAAATCACATAAGGATGGACTCGGTTTCAAAACACGAGAATGCTCTCGCAGAACGAGGCCCCGGTCGCGCTGACTGGATGACCGGCCGCTTCGGCCTGATGATTCACTACCTCCTGGTGGAGCCGCCCACGCTTCACGGGTCCACCGAGACCGATCCCCATCGTGCCGTCGATCGGTTCGACTTGGACGTGTTTCTCGAGCTGTTCGACCGCACCGGGGCAGACTGGTTGATATTCACCTTTGGTCAAAACACCGGCTTCTACGCCAGCCCCAACGAGGTGATCCAGACGCTCAGCGGCCCGGAGCGATGCACGCGGCGCGACCTGGCGCTGGAACTCGCGCAGGAGATGCGGTCGCGGGGCAAGCGATTCATTGCCTACCTGCCGTGCGAAGTGAAAGCGAACGAGGCGATGCACGCCGGCTTCGCCTGGAACACCCACGACGACACCAACCAGGCCGCATTTCAAAGGCGCTACACCGACGCGATCCGCTGCTGGGGGCAGCGTTTCGGCGACCTGATCGACGGCTGGTGGTTCGACGGCTGCTACCCCTGGCCGGCGTTCCACAACCGGCATATGGACTGGCCTCGGTGGTTTGACGCCGCTCGGGCCGGAAACGCCGAACGGGTGTTGACGTTCAACGACGGTTGCTTCTGCGTCGGCAACGATCGGCCTATCCACGATGCCTTCGACTACCTCTGCGGCGAGCTCGAAACCCTCCGGGGCCCGGCGATCCGCTGCGGGGGGCACATCGAGAGCCCGACCCACCTGCCCGCCGAACGATTCGTGCCCGGCACCCGGTGTCAGTGGCACGCCCTACTCCCCACCGATGGCTACTGGTCCCACCGGGGATGGACGGCCGAGCAAAAGCAGCAGCGGGGTGACCCCGAGTTGCTATTCGTGCCCGCCGAGGAACTGCCCCCCGGCGAGATGGCGCCGCCGATCTACCGCGACAAGGACCTGCAGACCTTCACCCAGTCCTGCCTCGGCGTCGGCGGCGCGATCACCTTCAACCTCGCCGTCAGCCAGGACGGGTACATGGGCGAGGCTTCGGTCGAGCAGATCGCACGGCTCGCTCAGTACTGCCCACGCAGCTGAGGGGCCACGTGCTCTCGATAGAACGCGGTCAGACGCTCGTGAGCCTCGCGATCGAATCCGACGAGCGCAGCGGCCTCGGCGTTCTCAATCACTTGCTGCGGGCGTGAGGCTCCGGGGATCACCACCGTGACCGCGTCGTGGTCAAGTACCCAACGGATCGCTCGCTGGGCAAGCGTGCCCGGGCCTTGCATCAGCGGCTTGATCTGCTCGACCAACTCGACGCCAACGTCGAACGGCAGCCCCGCGAACGTTTCGCCGACGTGAAACGCTGCGCCGTCGCGGTTGTAGTGCCGATGGTCGTTCTCGGCGAATGACGTCGCCTTGGTCATCTTGCCCGACAGCAGACCGCTGGCGAGCGGCAGCCGAACGATCAACGCCACCCCCAGCCGGGACGCCTGCTCGAAGATCTCGTCGCGTGGGTGCTGTCGTAGGAGGCTGAAGATGATCTGCAGCGACGCCAGGCCTTCCTGCTTCATGCAGAAGCGGGCCTCCTCCATCGACTCGACGCTTGCGCCGTAGTGGCGGACCAGGCCCTGGTCACGCAGCTCTCCGAGCGTCCGCCAGACCACCGGGCGACGCAGCAGCTCCATCGGCCAGCAGTGCAGCTGCGTCAGGTCGATCGTCTCGACGCCCAGCCGCTCGGCAGACCGCTCGGTCACGCTGCGTAGGTGCTCGGCGAGGTCGACCTCGGACGAACCCGGCCGACCGATCTTCGTCGCCACCACGGGCCGCTCGGGTACCGTCGGCAGAAACGCGCCGATCAGCTTCTCGCTCCGGCCGCCCCCGTAGCCCGAGGCGGTATCGAGAAAGCACACGCCGTGGTCGTGTGCTTCTCGCAAGAGGTTCAACGCGGTGGCGTCGCTCACCTCGCCCCAGTCTCCGCCGATCTGCCAACATCCTAGCCCAACCCGGGCGAAATCGTCACCGAGCAACGCTTTGATACGCAAATCAACATCGGAATCGTCTCTCATCATCGCAGCAGACTATCAGGCCGTCGACTTTCGGTGCTGGGCCTTGTCGGCCACGCAATATTTATCCTATGGTGGAAATCGCTCTGGTGGTGGACACGAGAACTGACTGTTCCACTGATTCGATGCGTAGCGCAAGTATCATCGCAAGGGTGACTTAGCGATTGCGAGGCGAAGACGCCTGGGCCAAGACGACCGTGTCCCGTGACATTCTAGACCGATCCTTGAGAAAGCCGCGGCCCAAAACACGTTACCCGACCCGATCCTCGCGAGGCACGCTTGCCATCCGCGCTGCTACTTCTGAAGCATATTGCTTTCTGACACACCCGGCATTCGCCGCGCGGTAAGGCACCCGACTTCGGCGTCCCGACATACGGTTCGGCGCGAAGGCTCGCAAGCAACAATCGCATCGCGGCTAAATGTGAGCTAGTCGTGAGGGACGCGTCTGATGCAGCAGTCTTCGGCCCTGTCAGCGGTCCAGTTCAGCGAGTAATTCCGACGCCGCATGCGTGTTCGTCCGAATCAGGGCGTCCCATTGATCTAGACATCGCTGCCTAGCATTGGCATCATCTGCGGGCAACTGGTCGTAGAGACGAAGCAGGATCGCCGGCAACTCGCGGTCAGCCATGTAATCGAACATCGAGTGGTCGGTGTGAGGCGACTGCGCCTGCTTGATGACAGCATCAATCAGATCGTGCAGAAAATCACCGAACGGTCGGAGATCACCCGCAAAATCGCCGATGGCATCGAAAAGGCATTGTGGATTACGCATGAAACCGGGGGAGGCTGCAAACGCGAGGGCCAACTCACTTCCACCTGGTACCTCCACGAGAAGTCCTTGACGGAACATCATTGAGAGGTGCTGTTGAACCTCCTCGTCGCTGTCTGCCGCAAGTTGTCGACCAATCGAGATACAAGCTGCGGCATACTCCTCGTTACCCATCAAATGTTGGGCGACCTTCGCCACTGTACGGCGTTGGGCGTCGCTTCCAGAAATCAACTTGGGAAGCTCCGACTCGAACGCCTGGCCAAAGATCGCGCGGGCGGCCATTTGCTCGTAACCCGCTTTGGCAACTTTGTCACGCGACGAGCCGGCCATCCGCTGAACAATTACGCTCATTGGATCAGGGTGCGATGCGAAGCCGTGATTCAAGAACTCCATGCCCGGATGGGAGGCGGGAACATGGTCGTCAGCTCGACACGTCTCGACGAAATGCTCGACCGCCGTGTCGCGGTTGATGTTGAGTATGCTGAGACTGATCCATGTGGCGGCAACCCGAACCGACGGATGAGTAAGAACTCGATTGCCACGTTGGCATGTTCCTTGGGTAACGCGGCATGGCCGAGAAGCAGGACCTTCGCCGACCAAATCGCGAAACAGCCACGCCGACCGACTTCGAAGCTCATCGTCGCCTGACTCCAGCCACCGACCCAGCAGCCCGCGATCAAATGCTTCGGTCCGCCAAAGGTCACTCTTCACCAAGACGGCGGTGACGCAATAGGGCCGCCAGAATGAATCAGAAAGTAGCTCCTCGACGAATCTCCAGAGACGGTCGTCGGGCCGCGCTGTCCCTAGGGTCTGCAGAGCCAAGGCCTTGAGGTGGAACCGTACCTCAGGTGAGAGCATCAATTCTCGCAGGACCGCTTCGAACTTTGGCGAAGTGTCCTCGGCCAGCAGCAGTAGCGCATCACGGACCTGACCCCGACGTTCGAGCGTCTGACGCTCCGTGCCACCGAGCCATTGAAGCAGACTTGCTCCGTTACACGAACCATCTGCATGGCCCGCCCGGCCGGTGTTGGTATGTCCGGAGCCAGACGCGTTGTTACCGCCGCAACCGTCTGTTCGCTCAAAAGCTCGACTTCGACCGATTTTAGGGTCCGCTCGTTCTCGGTGAGCAGATGCTTGAGGTCAAGGGTTTCTTCAACTGCTGCGTCAATGCCGGGCTGATCGACCACAGCCCGCTGGCCCGCATGAAGCTCATCGAGCCCAAGCGGCGTAAGCACCCCGCCCCGAAGCTCGACGAGGTCAACGACATTCTCGACGCCGCTACCGACAGTGGAGTGCTGCACCCGGTGCTGGCCGTCTGTGCTTTCGCCGGGCTCCGTATCGAAGAGGTCCAAGAGCTGACCCCCGCCGTGGTGGACCTGCGTGCTGCCGAGATCAACGTGTTGGAAGGCAAGACCGACGCAGCCGCCCGCACCGTGCCGATGCACCCGCGGCTGCACGCCATGCTCAGTGACTATGGAGACTTCAGCGGTCAGTACCTCTTTAATGCAGCGCCGAGCTTGCGTTACCCGAAGGGCGATCACCACATCAATCCGCGGACCATCAACACGGACTTCAAGAGCATCGCCGAAAGCCTCGGACTCACAGTCGGCCGTGAGAATCAGGGACTGACTCTCCACGCCCTGCGTCGCTTCTTCAAAACCACCTGCATGGACGCCGGCGTGCCCAAGCCGCTGGTCGACCTGTGGATGGGCCACCATTCCAAGGACAACATCGACAACCACTACTACCACACCGACAAGGCCGCCGAGTGGATGGCCAAGGTTCCGTTCTAGCAGCCGAAGCTGCCTAGTTGCCCCCCGTTACCCTTCGAGAAGGATCCCACCATGAATCGTCACTCGCACGTCAGATACATCCTTACAGGCTGGCTGATCGATGTCGGCGTCACAGCCGCCAAAGCTCGGGACATCTTCAGTCGCTCCACGGCGTTGTTCGCGCTCGCGACCTGCCTGCTGCTCGCGAGCATCGTCACCACCGCGATCGCCGGCAACGCCTATTTCAACATGTTGGACGACGGAGAATCCCACCGGGACAACACCGAGGTCGTCGACCGGGACAACCGGGACAAGCCTCCAACGCAACGAAGCTTCCGAGTCGCAAGTCGTTCATACACATCATCTTACGACGGAAGCTTCATTTGAAGCGGAGAGGGGGGGATTCGAACCCCCGGTACGGTTGCCCGTACACACGAATTCCAGTCGTGCGCCTTAAACCACTCAGCCACCTCTCCGGGTGGGGCGAGCCGTGTATCGTAGGCTTTTACCGCTGGTTGTAAAGCCTGCCCGCGGATTGAATACCGACGATCTTCGAGGGCTTGCTTTGTGAGTTTTGAAGCTATGACCCAGCCTGTTGAACATCCCGCCGGAATCGTTGTTGTTGATAAACCGGTCGGGATCAGCTCGATGGATGTCGTCCGCCGTGTGCGTACCGCGGCGAGCCGGGGGTTAGAAATCGAGAATGGAGAAGGATCGACCTCATTTCGACCCGTCAAACGCCAAAAGGTCAAGACCGGCCACGCTGGGACGCTCGACCCCCTGGCCAGTGGTGTCGTCATCTGCTGTCTGGGTCGAGCTACGAAAGCCGTCGACCAACTCATGGGGCTGACCAAGGTCTACCTGACAACCTTCGATCTATCTGCATTTACTTCAACCGATGACCGGGAAGGCGAGCGGCAGGAAGTCGAAACTTCCAAACTTCCTTCGTTAAGCGAAATTAAATCTGCCTGCGGGTCGTTTCTTGGCGAAATTCAGCAGGTTCCGCCCGCGTTTTCCGCGATCCACGTTAAGGGTAAGCGTGCCTATCAACTCGCCCGGCAGGGTGAAGAGGTGTCGCTGGGGCAACGCACCGTGAGGATCGACGCAATCGAAGTGTTGGCGTATGACTGGCCGAACCTGACGCTGAGGGTGACCTGTGGCAAGGGGACCTATATCCGCAGCCTCGGCCGAGACATCGGCAAGGCCCTGGGCGTCGGTGGACACCTCGCCAGTCTGCGGCGAGAGAGCGTTGGGCCTTACCACGTCGATCAGGCAATGCCTATCGAACGGTTTGAACAGCCGTTCGGGCCGAGTATGTGGCTGCCATTCACGGTTTCGCGTTTTTGACAGCATCCTGCTGGCGGTGGACTTGCTGGACGGTCCAGGTTTCGCCCTGATGCGATTCGAGCTGGTACAGGCTGCGACCAAGCGTCCACTCCATTTGCCTCAGCCCTTTCATCCGCTGGTCATCGAGCGGGCCGAGGATATACAGCGACGGGGCATCGACGGCCAACTGGTTCGGGTCCTGCAGCACCGGCCGACGGCAATGCCAAGACAGCACCGCATCGATGCGATGGGTCGTCCATAGATACGCATCATCCGGCAGATTCCCATCAATCCACCGCCCCGCCTCGACGACCGGGAGATACTGCCCATCACGGTATTCCGCAAGAAAAATTTCTTCCCGCTGTTGCCCGATGGTCCGGACGATTCCAACAAGATTCGCCCCGATCAGGAGGATGATGAGTGTCGAGAAAGCCGTATCGCGCATCGCCTTGGGGAACCGGCTGCTGAGGGTAATCAGCAGTTGCCAAACGCCGACCAGCAGCACGGGTAACAGCGGCAGGACGTAACGGTCGGCGGGCTGAAACACAAGCCATTGCACCGCAAAAACGCCAACTAAAGCTGCCCAAAGTAACCGGACTCTCGCGAGGCTGAGGCCAAAAGCAATGACGAGTAGCGATACAGGAATTGCAACGACCGGGTGGAGGTCTTGGCCGAGGATGGCTTCATTGATGGATTCGGTCAGCAATTGCCAGAGGTTGGTTCCGAGGGTGGTCGCATTCTCGCCACGGACTGCGCCGAAGAACAGGCCGGTGTCGGTGCGGACCGCTGGGAAAACGAACCAGGCGACGACAGCGGCGGCCAAGCCGATGGCGACCACCATCAGTCCGGATCGGCGTTGATAGGACCGCAGGCTTAGACGAATGATTTCCGCGAGGACGTAGGCGAGGGCGACGACGACGCCGACGCTGCGGTAAGCCGTCATCAGGGTGAGGCCCGTCACGATGAGCGTGAAGGCGAGCCAGATCGGGCCATACTGTTTGACCCTTCGCTCGTGGCCGATGAGCAGGATGAGCAGGCCGGCCATGAATGGAAGCTCGGTGAGCAGACCCATCGCGTGCTCATAAAACAGCCTATTCGTGCCGAGCAGGATCGTAATGAGTACCGCCGTAGGCCGATCGGCGTTGAGCAGGATGAGCCGATAGGTCAGCAGCAGACAGGCGAAGGCGAACACCAGCATGACCATCGCCGTCGCCCAGCCGGGCTGCCCCCCCACCGCTGCCACAGTGTAAGCGAGACCCGGCGCGACCTTCGCGGATTGGCCGGCAAAATCGACCATGCCTCGGCCATGGTGGACCGAATCCGCGTAAATCAAATGCAATGCACTGTCCGGCGTGATTCGCCAGACGCCCGTGCTCCCCGCGAGATACAGCAGGACCAGCCCGGCAAACCAGAGATAGCGCGTGCGGTCCAGCCACCACAGCAGGCGGGCCCACTCCGGGGGCCGACGGTGAAATCGCACATCCATGCAGGCCCATCATAAACCACTCAGCCGATCCATCAGCCCGCCGCCGCCGCGAGGTTCTTCCGCATGTGATCCAGGCTCAGCGATCCCACGACAGCCGCATCCACGCCGTCCTGAGCCAGCACATATCGCAACGCTGCAGCCGGGTCGAGTTGACCGCAATCCAAGGCTTTCTTGACCAGCACACCCACCCCCTGCGATTTGGCCGCGGCGATCGCTTCGACGTGCGAGTCATCCTCGCGATGAAACGGAACCATGAGCACATCCGCCCAGTCGAGTGCCGCCATGGCACCAGCCGGCGTCTTGCCGGACAGGCCGATCGTTCGCGTTTTGCCCTGTCGTTTTGCCCGATGCAGCGCTTCAACCACGCCGGTTTCGTTGAGCACCTTCAAATCGTTGCCATCGGAGTGGATCAACACGAGATCGACTGCATCGGTCTTCAGTCGTTCGAGCGATCGCTCAAGGCTATGGGTGACGCCTGCATCGCTGAAGTCGAAATGCGATTGCCCATCCTTGAATGTCTCGCCGACTTTCGTGCAAAGTACGAATTCATTTCGGCGGTGGGCGAGGTATCGGCCGATCCGCGTTTCGCTGCAGCCATAGGCCGGAGCTGTGTCGATCAGGTTGATGCCTATATCAAGGATGCCGTTGAGCAGTCGACCGACCTCTCGCTCATCGGGGATCAAGAACGGCTGGGCGTACCGCAGCTTCTGGTTTCGGCCGATCTTCACCGCACCGAAACCCAACCGCGAGACGCTCAAGCCGGTTCGGCCTAAAGCCCGCCGGTCGCTGTCGACATTGTGTTTTGAGGTGCTGTCCAATTTCTTTCCGTTTCCCAAGGCGGCAAGGCCACGGTCGGCCGGTCAAATCCCGAAAGCGCCGCGGCCGCATTTGTTTCTACCGGAACCTGTTCATCGATAAGTTCAGCCACCCGATCCGCCAACCGTGGCACCAGTGCGAGTTTCGTCGGCCAGGCCGTGATGACGTTGCCCTGCCGATGCGTGAAAGCGTCATCCGGCCGCGTCCGCTGGGCGGTCATCACCTCGGCCTTATCCAGCCTATAGGTCGACCACTGCGTTTCACTTAGATATTCAGGATAGCTCAGGCATTCACCGACTTCCGCGATGGCGTGCGGGATCAGTTGCTCGGGTGACATCTCGGTTCCGTCCTCCGAGACCTGCCCGCCGATCTGCCAAACGGTCCGCCCTGCTGAATCGCGATCGGTGGTGATCGTCACACGGGTTTTGTTGCCATCCACGCAGTGTCCGTTGAGATCAGGCAGCCGCTCACCGCGGGCAAGAATCATGTGGACCGCCCGCCGCTGCATCATGGCGTCACCCAAGCCAGCCAGCTCACGCAAATTTGCATTGCCCAGCCCGGCGGTGAGGACGACTTGTCGGGGTGCGAAAGTTGCCCTGCCCGGCCACTCGATCTTTTCAATCAGACCCTTTGCATCTCGAACAAATTCGAAACCTGCAGGATCGACCCGCACGATTCGATCCAGCAGCGGCCCGGACAATGCCGCTAAAAAGCTCGCGGGATCGATGACCTGCTCATCCAAGCGATAGACATCTGAAGCGACATGGCTTAGAGCTTCAGGCACATCTCGGCCGGTGATTTTTCGGGGTTTGACCCTAAGGCCCGCCTTCGCACCCACCATACCCAACCGGGAAGACAGCGAGGCGGTCCGCCAGAGGTGGCAGTGTTGTGAACGCAATCGAGTGGCGGACAAATCGGGTTGAGCCTTGCCCACCAACGCGTCTCGCCAGCGTTCCGGCATATCGCGTATCGCTTGGGCGGCGCCGGTCATCAGGCCGTTGAGCGTGTATTTAAGCCCGCCGTGGATGATGCCCTGTGAGGCGATGGTTTGACCGGACCCAAGCCGATCGCTTTCGAGCAGGATCGCATCTCGGCCACGCCGGACCAGTTCGTGCAGCGTCCACAACCCCGCGGGGCCGCCACCGATGATCACCGTGTCGACTGGGATGGTTGGCATCATGATTAGCCCGGCTCGGTCAGATTCGCCTCACCCGCCGCATCGAAGGCGAGTCATCTTAACTTCATGCCCAGCGGGTGATTGAACAACAGCCCCGATCCTTTATGATGTCCAGCAATCTGCAGGCGAAGGTCTGCTTAATTTCCTGACATCGAGACGATTCGAAGCATGCCGCCTACCGAGCCTCGCGATTCAACGACTTCGGCTGGCGGCAAGGTGCTGGATTTAGACGAATTACGCTCGCTGCTGGACGCCGAACGGCAACTCGGCCGACGCATTGTGCTCTGCCACGGCTGCTTCGATCTGCTGCACGTCGGCCACGTCCGCTACCTCGAAGCGGCCCGCTCGCTGGGCGATGTGCTGGTCGTCACCGTCACGCCCGATGAGTTCGTCAACAAGGGTCCGGATCGGCCGGCGTTTACCCAAGACTTGCGCGCTGAGCATTTGGCTTCGCTCGCCTGTGTGGATTTTGCGGCGGTCAACCGCTGGCCGACCGCGGTGCCCACGATCGAATTGCTCAAGCCTGACGTTTATGCCAAGGGTTCGGAATACCGGGATGCCGCCGAGCAGCCCCAGACCGCCGTGGCCCAAGAACGCTCCGCGGTCGAAAGCGTCGGCGGGACACTTGAATTCACTGAAGACATTGTTTTCAGCTCCAGCCGACTGCTCAATATGCACGCCCCCACGCTCGACCCCGAAGCCCGGGACTGGGTCCGCCGATTTAGCGATCGGCATGGCCAGGATGTGCTGCAAACCGCCGTCGAAGCATCCGCCCCGCTGAAAGTGCTGATCATCGGCGAAACGATCATCGATGAATATCAGTACTGCGAAGCCATCGGCAAATCCTCCAAAGAGCCCAGCCTGGTCGTGCGGGCACAGAACCGCGAAATTTTTGCCGGCGGCATCCTCGCCGTCGCCAATAACGCGACCGCATGCTGCGATCAGCCCACCGTCATCAGCCAACTCGGCGAGGAACAGCTCGACCATTGGCAGCGGTTTATTCAGGAGCAGTTGGACTCGAAAGTCGAGCCGGTCCTGCTGAAGCGCAAAGACAGTCCGACCATTATCAAGAAACGCTACGTTGATGGCTATTTCTTCCAGAAGCTGCTGGAGGTGTATCACCTCAACGATCAGCCGCAATCGGAAGATGACGACCGGGCGATCTGCGAACAGCTCGAGAAACTTTTGCCGTGCATGGATGCGGTCATCGTCGTCGACTTCGGGCATGGTTTGCTTGGCGAAAAAGCGGTGCAACTGCTCTGCGAACACGCCAAACACCTCTCGGTCAACGTTCAGGCCAACGCGGGCAACCTCGGCTACAACCTGCTGAGCAAGTACAACCGGGCTGATTTTCTGTGTGTTGCTCAGAACGAGCTGCGCCTCGACGCGCGGCAGCGGCACGGCGATCTGCCCGAACTGCTGACCCGCGCCGCCGAAGCCTTGTCCTGCCGACATGCTGTAGTCACCCGCGGCAAGAATGGCTGCCTCGCCTGGGAGGGAGAAGTTGGCCTGATGGAAGTGCCCGCCATGGCGACCAAAGTCGTCGACCGCGTCGGAGCGGGCGACACTTTCCTATCATGTGCGGCACCGGTCCTTGCGGCCGGGGCTCCGCTGGACGTCGCCTGCTTTGCGGGCTCGCTGGCTGGTGCCCATGCTGTCGCCACCGTTGGCCACCGCGACTACCTGCAACGCGGACAACTGCTCAACCACGCTACCGCCCTGCTTAAATGAAGCCTCGGCCCCGGGAGAACTATGCCAAGCCCACCCGCCAGCACCTATTTTCAAAACGTCCACAACCTGCTGCATAACACGGCCGTGACCGACGGGCAGGGCAACACTCACCCACTGGACGTCGCCGCTGAGCGGGCAGCCCATTACCTGATCGGCACACGGGCCGCGCACCGCAAAGTGATCCTCGTGGGTAACGGCGGCTCCGCTTCGATCGCCGGCCACATGGAAATGGACCTCTGCAATCGGGCGGATGTCCGGGCCGTCGTCTTCAACGACCCACCCGTGCTCACCGCACTGGCCAACGATCACGGCTACGAAGTCGCTTACGAGCGACTGCTCCACCTCCACGCCGACCAAGACGATGTGCTAGTTGCAATTTCTTCCTCCGGCCAATCCGAGAATATCCTCCGAGCCGTCCGGGCCGCTCAGAAAATCGGCTGCTTCGTCCTTACCCTGTCCGGCTTCAAACCCGACAACCCGTTGCGTAGCCTCGGCGACCTGAACTTCTTCATCGAGTCGACGCATTACGGCCTGGTCGAGGTCGCCCACCACGCGCTAGGTCATTTCCTCACGGACTACGCCGTGGAAGACTTGCCCCGCCGTCAAAAATTGAAACCCGACATCCATGTCAACGGCAACGCGATGCCCAAGCGAACTGTCAAAGCCTGACCGCGATGCGCCGACTGCCTGATTGTCGCCGCCGGTAGAAGCCACCATGAAAGATAACGAACTCGAACAACGCTTCCGCCACGTCATGATTACCGGCGGCGCGGGCTACGTCGGTGCCGTGCTGACCCCGCAACTACTTCAGGCTGGCTACACCGTCACCGTCCTCGACCTTTGCTGGTACGGCGACGATGTCCTGCCCGAGCACCCGAACCTCCGCCTTATTAAAAAAGACCTTCGCAATCCCGAGGCTGTCAAAGAAGCGCTCTCGCCATTTCTAACTGATGGTGGCCAAGTTCCGGGGGCGGATGCCGTGATCCATCTCGCCTGCGTGAGCAACGATCCCTCGTTCGACCTCGACCCACAATTGGGCAGGTCAATCAATCTAGACGCTTTCGAGCCCTTGGTCGATGCGTCGATTGAAGCGGGTGTCAAGCGTTTCATTTATGCGAGTTCTTCGAGTGTGTATGGCGTATCCGATCAGCCGGATGTCACCGAGGACCACCCGCTGAATCCCTTGACGGATTACTCCAAATTCAAAGCGATGTGCGAGCCGGTTCTGCTGAAAAAAGTGTCAGACACCTTTTCGCCGGTCGTAATCCGTCCCGCCACCGTCTGCGGCTACAGCTCGCGCCAACGGCTGGATGTCATCGTGAATATCCTCACAAATCATGCAGTCAATAACCGCAAAATCCGCGTGTTCGGCGGGGACCAGCTTCGGCCTAACATCCACATCGATGACATGGCCGACTGCTACCAGCGTCTGCTTGAACTGCCTAACGAATCTGTGTCGGGCGGGACATGGAACGCCGGCTACCACAACCACCCGGTCCGCGACATTGCCGACATGGTCAAGCGAGTCGTCGAATCGGAAATGCCCGACCTCGTTCCGATTGAAACAGTGGTCGAGCCCACCGACGACCCCCGCAGCTACCACGTCAACAGCGACAAGATCGCCGAGGACCTGGGCTTCACCCCGAAGCGTACGATCGAAGACGCCGTCCGCGGCCTCTGCGAGGCTTTCCGGGACGGCAAGCTGCCCGACAGCATGAGTGACCCGCGATATTTCAACGTCAAGCTGATGCAAAAACAGCCTGCAACGGTTTGAACGATGCCCAGCCAAGCCGAAGCCACCACTGAAACCTCGCAAGCCATCGCCGCTCAACTCCGAGCGAAAGTGGTCGAGATGTCGCACCAAGCCAAGTGTCCGCACCTCGGCTCCGCTCTGTCGTGTATTGACATTCTTACCGTCGTTTACCGCGACATCCTGAAGATCGACCCCGCTCAGGCCGACGATTTTGGCCGCGATCGATTTATCCTGAGCAAGGGTCACGCAGCGCCCGCCCTCTATGCCACGCTCAATTATTTCGGCTTTTTTTCGGATGAGGTGATGGCTCGTTTCAATCAGGACGGGGCCGAGCTCGCCGAGCAACCCGCCCCCTTCTGCGTGCCGGGCCTGGAGGCCGCCACCGGCTCACTTGGGCATGGCCTGCCCATCGGCTTGGGTATAGCGTTGGCCGGCCGCATCCAGAACACCGACTACCGCGTAATCGTCTGCCTGTCAGACGGTGAATGCAACGAAGGTAGCGTTTGGGAAGCCGCGATGACCGCCCCGGCGTTCAAGCTCAGCAACGTCACAGCAATCGTCGATTACAACAAATGGCAAGCCACCGGCCGAAGTGACGAAATCCTTCAACTGCCCAGCCTCGCTGACAAATGGAAAGCTTTTGGTTGGCACACCCTCGAAATCGACGGTCATGACCACGACCAGCTCCGTGACGCCTTGAGCACGACTCAGCCCGACCAGCCCGTCGCCATCATTGCCCACACGACCAAAGGCAAAGGCGTCTCCTTCATGGAAGATGACAACAACTGGCATTACCGCATCCCGACCGCGGAAGAAGTCGATCAGGCCCGCGAAGACTTGGGGGTAAGCCATGACTGACGCCAAGACACCGAGTCACCAAGACGCCAAGGCCGGCAAACCTTACCGATCTCCTCGCCAGTTGATGGCCTCAACCACGATTTTTACAAACCAGCATTTATTTTTTTCTTGGCGTCTCCGTGCCTTAGCGTCTTGGCGTAGTTCGATCTCACAAAATATTCCACATGCGTAACGCCTTCCGCGACGAGATATATGAGATTGCCAAGAGCGACGACCGCATCGTGCTGCTGTCGGCCGACATCGGCAACCGCATGTTCGACCAGTTCAAGGCCGACTTCCCCGACCGGTTCTACAACACCGGCATCGCCGAGCAGAACATGATCGGGATGGCGGCCGGCCTCGCGATGGCCGGGCTTCGACCAGTCTGTTACACCATCGCCAACTTTCTGACCTATCGCGTCATCGAGCAGATCCGCGTCGATGCCTGCTATCACCATCAGCCGGTCATCCTTGCCGCGGTCGGCGGCGGGCTGAGCTACGCCTCGCTCGGCGGGACGCACCACTCCTGCGAAGACATCGCGATGCTGCGGACCCTGCCGGAGATGCGCATCCTCTGCCCGGGCGATGCGATGGAAGTCCGAAGCTCGGTCCATGCTGCGGTCGGCTACAGCGAGGGTCCGACGTACATTCGGCTGGGAAAGAAAGGCGAGCCGACCATCCACCAGAGTGCACCCGACCTGGCGTTCGGCCGCTGGCTCACGATCCGCCCCAATGTGAAACCACAGGTGACCCTGCTGAGTTGCGGCAACATCCTGCCCGAAACCAAGGCCGCGGCCGACCAACTCGACGCCCGATTGATTTCCTGCGCCAGCGTCAAGCCGATGGATGAGGACACGCTCTACGATGCGTTCGCCCAGTCCGAACTCGTCGTCACCGTCGAAGAACATTCGCGCCTAGGTGGCTTCGGCGGCGGCGTCGCGGAATGGCTGACCGAGCAGAAGCAAAGCTACCGCGCACGAGCCAGACTGCTGCGCTTGGGCACACCCGATGAATTCCTCCACCGCACCGGCAACCAGGATTACGCGAGGCAAGCGACCGGCCTCGATGCCGATAGCATCGTCCAATCCATCGAAACCAAGCTCGCCTCGCCCGTGTCCCCACGCTGAATTACCATGCAACTCGGCATCGATTTCGACAACACGATCGTGTGTTACGACCCGCTATTCCACCAACTCGCGGTCGAGCGTGGGCTGATCGAATCTGACTTTCCGAAAAGCAAGCAAGCGATCCGCGATCACCTGCGTGCTGCAGGACGCGAAGAGGATTGGACCGAAATGCAAGGCCTCGCCTACGGTCCCGAAATCCTGCGAGCTCAACCCTACGAGGGCTTTCCAAATTTCCTCGAAAAATTAAAAGCATCGGATATCGAAGCAACGATTATCAGTCACAAAACCAAGCACCCGTATCGCGGCCCACGATATGACTTGCATGCGGCGGCCCGTTCATTTCTCGATAAGCGTGCAATCGATATGCCAATCCACTTTGAGCCAACGAAAGAAAGCAAGATTCAACGCATCGCTGATCTGCACTGCGATCGATTCATAGACGATCTGCCGGAGTTTCTGACTTTGGAAAGTTGGCCGCCGGAGGTTGATCGGCTGCTTTTCGATCCGGGCGATACACACGCCGACGATCCGCGATATCAGCGATATATTTCCTGGGATCAGATCGCCACCGAAGTTTTTACAACGAAGCGGGCCTCGGCTTGAAGCAGCGATCCCCGCGAGAAACCATCGCCATCGCCAAGCGGCTCTGTGCTGCCGCAGAACTGCCCGAGGTCGACACGCTCAGCCAACTCTCGGGTGGCCGAAACAACCAGATTTTTCGAGTTTCATTCAGTTCGCCGGATGCAGAGCCCGCATTGCTCAAACTCTATTTTAAAAGCCCGCTGGATATGCGGGACCGCCAACGGCATGAACAGTTGTTCAGCGAATTTGCTTGGAATTGCGGTGTCCGCTGCATCCCTAGACTGCTCGCAAGCGACGCCGGGGCCGGGGCGAATCTGTTTCAATTCATCAGCGGTCGGCCGTTCCAGCCCGGCGAAGTCACCTCGCAGCATGTCGAACAAGCGACCGCTTTCGTAATTCAACTCAATCCCAATAGCGATCAATACACTGCTGAACTGCCCCCCGCTTCAGAAGCCTGCTTCGATCTCCATTCCCATCTCCGATTGGTCCAGCAGCGTGTGGATAGATGCCGAAAAATTACTCAACCTGACGCGATGGCTTTCGTTGAAGATGAGCTACTGCCAGCTTGGGAATCTCTGCAACAAGCTCTGATAAGTTCAGGGGATTCCAAGACCACAATTATTATTGCTTCACCTTCGGATTTTGGTTTTCACAACGCGATCCTTAAGTCCGACAGCGATATTGTGTTTCACGATTTCGAATACGCCGGCCGCGACGATCCCGCCAAGCTCATCAGCGACTTTTTTCACCAGCCTCAACGCCCCGCGCCGCTCGAAGCCTTTGCACCCATGGCCCAGGCCCTCGATGAATACCTGCAAGCCGATGGCGAGATCATTTCACGGGCGAACCAACTCCTGCCGTTGTTCGGCGTGAAGTGGGCGTGTATCGTGCTCAACCCGCTGCTCCCGGATGGAGCCAGCCGACGAAAATTCGCTGGCTCACACCAGCTGCCCGACCGCCTGATCCAACGCGCCCGCTGGGTGCTGTACCGCTCACGACAAGCCGTTTGAAGCCCCGCCATGGCCTACATCGATTTCATGTCAAGCGTGCATAAATCCACCACGCGCGACTACCTCGCACGGGTCAACGACCCCGAGTTTCCCAAGCACAAAGCTGCTGAACTCGCCAAGCAATGGGCCTATGACTATTGGGACGGTGACCGTCGCATTAATTACGGGGGTTACAAATATATGCCCGGCCGCTGGCAATTCGTCGCCGACGCGATGCGTAACCATTACCAGATCAAGCCCGGTATGCGTATCCTCGACGTCGGCTGCGGCAAAGGTTTTTTACTCTATGACTGGACTCTCAGCGTCCCCGGCGTCGATGTCGCCGGCTTGGATGTCTCAGAATACGCAATCGATAATGCGAAACCCGAAATCAAAGATCATCTGACGGTTGGTAACTGCACTGATCTTCCTTACGAAGACAACAGCTTCGATCTTGTCTACTCGCTCAATACGCTACACAATCTGCACTGCGATGAGCTGGATCGATCGCTCCGAGAAATCGAGCGGGTCAGCAAAGGTAAAAGTTATATCTGCGTTGAGAGCTATCGCAATGAAATCGAGAAAGCGAATCTTCTTTATTGGCAAGTAACTTGTGAGTCTTTCTATACCCCAGATGAATGGCAGTGGTGGTTCGACCACACCGGCTACACGGGCGACCATTCGTTCATCTACTTTGAATAGCTTGCGATGCCTCTACCCGTCTCCCACACCCAGGCAGCCATCCTCGTCGAGCAGCGGCAACCGCTGGTGGTAGACCAAATCGCTTTGCCCGAGACGCTCGAGGCTGGGCAGGTTCTGGTCGAAGTTCAGTACTCTGGCATCTGCGGGTCGCAGCTTGGCGAGATTGCGGGGGTCAAGGGCGAAGACCGCTGGCTGCCCCACTTGCTGGGGCATGAAGGCGGAGCAATCGTGTTAGCCATCGGGCCAGGGGTTCGCCATGTAAAAGTGGATGACCGGGTCGTGATGCATTGGCGGAAAGGCCGAGGTATCGACGCAATTCCGGCCAAGTATAGATGGCAAAATGCTCACCTCAACGCCGGCTGCATTACGACATTTCAAAAGCACGCCATCGTCAGCGAAAACCGCCTGACGCCGATCAGCTCCGACATCAGCTTGGACAACGCCGCACTGTTCGGCTGCCCGGTAACCACGGGCCTGGGCGTCGTAGAAAACAATGCGAAACTACGTTTCGGCCAATCGATCGTGGTCTGGGGCGCGGGCGGCGTTGGACTGAATGTGATTCAAGGCGCCGCACTCGTCAACGCCATGCCGATCGTCGCGATTGACCTTTTCGACAACCGCCTGGGCCTTGCAGGAAAACTCGGTGCAACGCATTTGATTAACGCTAAACGGCAGGATCCAGCAGCCGAGGTCAAGGCGCTGCTCGGCGGATCGGCAGATGTTGTGGTTGACAACACAGGTCGGCCGGATGTAATTCGGCAATGCTATGATCTGACCGCGACCAACGGCCGAACCATCCTCGTCGGTGTGCCGCACCATCAGGCCGACACGACCCTGCACACCCTCCCGCTCCATTTCGAGAAACGCCTGCTCGGCAGCCACGGCGGCGAATGCCAGCCCGCTGATGACATCCCTCGCTACCTGCGGCTGGTCCAAGCAGGCAAACTCGACCTTGCCCCCTTGGTCACGCATCGCTATCGCCTGAATGATATCAATCAGGCACTCAATGAATTACGGGACGGCACCGTGACCGGCCGATGCCTGATTGAGATGTAAACTTCCTCGCAACATTTGAAAGAAATATCAATCATGTCCACCGTTATGGTTCTCGGTTCCAATAGTTTCTCGGGACAGGATTTTATCAGCCTGCTCCTCGAGACCACCGATTACACCGTTGTTGGCGTCAGCCGATCGGCTGAAAAATCCTCGGTGTTTATGTCATATCAACTATTACATGAGCGGTTTCTCAAAGATCGCTTTGTCTTTCATCAAATGGACTTGAACGAAGATTACGAAGCACTATTCGCTTTGATCATAAGGGAGAAACCGAAATACATTGTCAACTTCGCGGCCCAGTCCGAAGTAGCTCCGTCTTGGGAGAACCCCGATCAATGGGCGATGACCAATGTCGTTGCGATCGCCCGTCTCGGCAATTTCCTCAGGCAGCAGTACTTCCTCGAGAAATATGTGCACATCTCAAGCCCGGAAGCCTATGGCTCCTGCGAAGGTGTCGTCCGTGAGGGCCACCCCGACAATCCATCCACGCCTTACGCAGCCAGCAAATCTGCGGGTGATCTGTTTCTATCGACCTATGTCAAGCAGTACGATTTTCCCTGCGTGACGATCCGAGCGACCAACGTCTACGGTGCTCATCAACAGCTATTCAAGATTATCCCACGCTCGGCGATCTATCTGAAGTACGGCCAAACGATCGAACTCCACGGCGGCGGACACGCTGTTAAAAGCTACATCCACATCCGTGATGTCTCGCGCGGCGAACTCGTCGCGATGACCGATGGCGAACCCGGCGAGATGTACCACCTCTCGCCCCGCGAGGGGGTCCCCGTCCGTGACGTCGTCCGCACCATCTGCGACGCTGCAGGCAAGGACTTTGATGAGGCCACCCGCGTCGTCGATGAACGTCCGGGCCAGGACAAAGCCTACGTCATCGACTCCACCAAGGCCCGTAACGAATTCGACTGGTCGCCGAAGGTCTCGCTGGAGAACGGTCTGGCTGAGGTTTTCAAATGGGTCGATGAAGATTGGCAGCGAATTCAAAAGCTCCCGCTTACCTATCAACATCAGGCCTAGTCATCTGCTCCGACAAGCGTTCCGATGAAGCGTTAACATTGCCCGCCATGGCCGACACCCGCCCCACCGAATCCGAAGTCTGGGACAACGTCAAAACAATCATCGGCGATGAAACGATCAAGCTTGGCAACCATTGGTCATTCAATCTGCGTAACGATCCCAAGCGGTTTCCCTTTGTTTTGAGCCGTTATAAATTCGCCGCGAAAATGGCGGCTCCGGATTACGGGCCACAACGATCCATCCTTGAACTAGGCTGTTCCGAGGGCATAGGCACGCCGATCCTGGCGGAACACGCCTCAAAGTATCACGGCGTGGATATGGATGAACCCGCAATCCATGACGCAACTCGCAACTGGGCTTCGCCGACTCGGACCTTCGAGGCTGATGATTTCCTGGGCAAGACCTACGGCAAGTACGACGGCGTCGTTTCGCTGGACGTCTGTGAACATATCAAAACGAGTTCCGAGAATCTATATTTCGATACGCTGTCTGACAACCTTAATTCGACAGGGATGGCGGTGGTCGGGACGCCCAATGCCAATTCTGACCCGTATGCCTCGCCGATGAGCAAAGCGGGTCACGTCAACCTGTTCGAGGGCCCGAGGCTTGCCGCTGCAATGAAGCGTGTTTTCAACAGCGTTTTGATGTTTGGTCTAAATGATGAGGTCGTTCACACCGGCTTCTTCCCGATGTGCCATTACCTCATGGCAATAGGGATTGAGCCGATCCCGGCCGATAAAAGGGGTATGCATGTCTGACACACAAGCCCATCTGGAAGAACAATCGCGTTGGGAGCCTGTTAAGACACTGATGGCTGACGCCGAGCCCGTGCGGTTTGGGCCGATGCATAGTTTTCATGCCCGGCGATCGCCCCGACGCCTGCTTTATACGACCAGTTATTACAAGTTTGCCGCCAAGCTAATTCGATCCAATTCGGGCACAGAAAGCCGTGTGCTGGACATCGGCTGCGGCGAGGGCATCGGCACCTATTTAGTCGCCAAGGAATGCGGTTATGCTCGGGGTTTGGATTTTGATGACTCTTCGATCGACACGGCAAAACGTAATTGGACAAGCGAAGAAACTTCGTTTTCCTGCTCGGACTTTTTGCAAGAAAACGCAGAAGCTTACGATGCCGTCATCAACTTCGATGTCATTGAACACATCGATCCAAGCCATGCGGAGCAATTCGTTTCGGCGATGGCGAACAATTGCGCAGATGATGGCTTATGTGTGATCGGCACGCCGAACATCACGACCAAGCCTTATGCTTCGGCGGTGACCAATGCGGGACACATCAATTTATATGATGGGCAACGGCTTTACGAAGAGGTGTCAAAAGTTTTTCGCCGTGTCATCATGTTCGGTGCGAACGATGAGTTGGTTCATACTGGATTCCTTCCTATGTGCCATTATCTGATCGCGGTTGGCATCGGCCCGAAGCGGGATAGGCATGCAACCAATCACCGATAAACCGCGGGTCACCCATGCTGACGCGGCATCTGAGCCGAAGCTTTCAGTCATCCTGCCGAATTACAACCATGCCCATCTGCTTCCAAGGGCACTCGATGCTTTGCTGGTCAAGCAGACTCGACCAGCACACGAAATCTTAATCATCGACGACGGCTCGACGGACGACAGCCTGAGCATCATCGAGGATTATGCTGCACGGTTTGATACCGTAAAAATCCTGATCCATGATGAAAATCAGGGCGTCGCAGAGGCAGTGAACTTCGGCCTCAGCGAAGCGGTCGGCACGCATATTTACGGAGCCGGCGCTGACGACTGGGTGAGGCCGAACTTCTTCGCCAGTGTTTTTGATCAACTCAAGCGGCATCCAAATGCGGGAACGGTCGTAGGTCAGATTGTCTGTCGATATAAAGACCACCGCCGCCCCGAGCTTCAGCTGTTTCCGGATATTGACGAGACCGGCTATATCGATCCGATAAATTATAGAAAACAAATCTCAAAACTACCCTCTGGCTTTTCGTTAGGTGCATCGACGATTTACCGCACCGATTATTTGAAAGCTATTGGCGGCTTTCGTCGTGAACTGGGATCTTGGGCAGATACATTTGCCGGCCGGGTGCTCGGGCTTCAGTCGGGCGTCATCTATATCCATGAACCCTGCGTGGACTGGACGGTCTGCATGGATAGCTATTCGCACAATGAAGACTCCGCAAGCTACGAAAAACTTGATGAAATTGGACGGGTCGCCCACGACTTGATGATCCATGAGTTCCCCACGCTATTCACGCCGGCCGAGGCGGAACACTGGCACGAGAAATGGAAGTTGGAGATGGCTGGCGGCTTCGAACGATTGGCGGACATCGCCTTACCTCGAAAACTTCGGGATGTGCGGCGGGCTTACGCGGAGTTGGGAAAAAACGGCACACTGCTGGACCGTACTTTCAGTAAATGTCTCCGAGAAATATTAAAAATCCTGGATCGCACAAGAACGAAGCGAACCACTAAATAAGTCAATGGAGTTGTTGTGGGCGGTGAAGCAAGAGATTTGATCATTGGCGGTGATTCGATGATCGGCCAAGCCATGCAAATGGCCTGGCCTGGAGCGGCTCACACCTCGCGACGAACGGAGGCAGAGTGGCACGTCGATTTGGCGGAAGATCCCGAACAGTGGCGGCTGCCTTCTCGGATCGGCCGAGCGATCTTTTGTGCCGGTTTGACCGATATTCAACAATGTGCGGCAAATCCCGAGCGGTCCTGGCAGATCAATGTCAAGCAGACTATCGAACTCGCAAAACGCCTGGCCGACCGGGGTGGCCGCGTCATCTTCCTATCCACCAGTCATGTGTTCAGACAGACGGACATTCCACCTAATTGCCATGATGAACGCGACCCGCAAACCCTTTACGGCCGACACAAAGCCGAGACAGAAGATTCCATCACGAAATTGGGTGAGATCATTCGTTTAACGAAAGTCATCCCGAATCATTTTTCGTTGTTTGAAAATTGGGTTAATCTAGCCAAGCATCGGTTACCTATCAAAGCTTTCAATGATTACGATTTTGCTCCGGTCAGCATCGCACAGGTCACAGATCGCCTTCGTCAAGCGACAGGCGAGGCCGGAAAAATTCAGCATCTTTCCGCAGCTTTTGCGATGACTTACGCGGAAGCGGCTGGCAATTTGTTTGATCGACTTGGTCTTTCCAGTGAGTTGATTCAGTCGACGAGCGCGAAGCATCTGATCGACCCGGCCTCACTGAACGCTTGTACATGCCTCGCCAGCGATAACAAAATCCGACCCGAAGCGGCTATCGAGGCATTTGTCGCGGCCAGGGCCTCAACCTGACATTCTATAGTTCAAATACATTGCCCGACGATCTGCATATAGTCGGAACCGAGTTTCTGAAGTGAAAAAAAATCCGAACGAACTAACCCCTGCTCAATTTTTTTTGCTTTAAGTGCGTTGTCATTCAATAAATTAGCCATCGCTTCAGCCATGGCTTCAGCATCAAGAGGATCGATCAATATTGCCGCATCACCCGTGATTTCAGGAATCGCACCGGTGTTGGATGCAACTACCGGAACACCACGCTTCATCGCCTCAACAACGGGAAGTCCAAAGCCTTCGTAGAGGCTCGGCAAAACGAGTAACTCTGCCTGAGCGTAAAGTTTTTCGAGTTCAGCATCCGTCACCCAATCTTTGAATCGGACACATTGCTCCAAGCCTAGATCGCGAACGATATAGCCGGCTTCCGGGTACCTCGGGTCGGCTTGACCGACGATATATAACGCTATGTGTTTTTCTTCGACAGCCCACCTTTCACGATACAGTGAATAGGCTTTAACCAAAGTCGTAAGGTTTTTATAGGGATCACGCCGGCCGACATATAGAATAATTGGCGTTTCTTCTTTGAGGTCTTGGTTAGCAGTAGCGGAAACCGGTGCAACCGCGTTATATAGAACTGTAATTTTATCATTCGAAACATTCATCCATTCTGCAACGTCTTGTGCTGACCTCTGGCTGACCGTCAGGACGCGGTCGGCATTGGCTATCTGCAGTTTCAACCAAGCCCGCCAGAGCGGTAGGAACTGCTGCTTCCTGCTTTTTGATAATTGGTTTTTGCAAATCAGCGGGATAATGTCATGAAGAGTCACCATGACCCGGCAGGGCATCCGCAGCGGAGCGAATACATCCGGGCAGTGATAAACACTTCCGCCAAGCTTTTTACAGAGCCCGGGCAGTATCAATTGATCACGAAGAACCGAAGGGGGCGGGCAACGGACCAGATCTATCGCTTCATGATTCGACCAAGTACTGGTTGGTTCGACGTTGTCACGAAACAAGACGCGGATTCTTGTCTCTGGAGAGACCAAGCAAAGCGCTTCCAACAGATTCTGTGTATATCTGCCGATCCCCGATGGAGTCTCGTCAATCGTTCTCGCGTCCAGAATAAGCATGAAAGCACATGCTAACCTTCCCGGATGGTCGACCGCCAACGACTCCTAATGGACTGCACCCGAACCGCCCTTTTCGGCGGCATCAGCGGCGTACCTCGCGTCACGCGGGCATTCTTCAATCACCTGCCCACCCAACTCCAAGCAGCAGAGATCAGTTGCTTACCTGTCGTTTGGACGGGGAATCACTACGTCGCGATTAATGGTCAACTGTCACAGAATGGCAGCCGCTGGACACGATTTCTTAAAGCGCTGAAGTCACAAATATCCACAAGTCTTCCTGTAAGCAAAGGACAGGAAACTAAAGCTTTATCTCGACACAGCGAAGTCTTGATGACTTTGAGTTATCGATTCAGCCAAAAAATCGATCTTGATGACTCCGACTGGGTCTTGCTGCTCGACCCGTCGTGGAACATGCTTCGGCCGCTGGAGGCTATTAAGCGTTCTGATGCTCGGTCCATATTGTTTTTACATGATTTGATTCCGATCACTTCACAAGAAACCTGTGATGTGGGTGTCTCCGAACAATTCGAGCGATGGCTGCAAATCGTCCTACCCCTCGCCAATGCTGCGATAACGGTGTCCGCCTACACAAAAAATAAATTGATTGAACTTTTTAAGCCTGAATGTCTCTGCAACAGCATCCAGCTGGGCACAGACATTCATTCTCGCAGTCAATCCACTCAACATGCTCGGTACGAACGTCTTGCTCTACCTGATGAGTTTTTTCTCGCTGTCGGGACAGTTGAACCGCGGAAACGCCATGTTGAAATCATTCGAGCTTTGCGTGTGGCGGCCGGTTCGGAACACCAGCCACAACTCGTTCTGATCGGGAGGTGGGGTTGGATTAATCCGAGCGAGCGGCAGGAAATTGAACAGGCGATCCGCGACGGCCTGGTGATCCATTTCGATCAGGCAAACGATGCGATCGTTCGGTCGGCCTATCAATCGGCACGGTGTCTGATTACAAGTTCCTCGGAAGAGGGGTTCGGCCTGCCGATCATCGAAGCTCGGGCGATGGGCCTGCCCGTAATCGCGACCGACATCCCCGCCCACCGTGAGGCGGGGGGTGATGCAACCACGTTCTATCCACCCGGAGACGTTCATACCCTGGCAAAACGGATTCAAAACCCGCCTTCGGTAGTGGTTGGTAATGATCTGCTGTTGACATGGGAGCAATCGTCCCAGCAACTCTGCGATACGCTAATCAACATCATCCGGAGTCAGGGATGAAAATTGCTCAGGTTACTTTCGCGGTTGGCAGGGGCGGCGGCGCGGAAGCGGTCGCGCTGAATCTACATCGGACTTATCTGCGAGCGGGTCACGAGGCAACGCTCATCGCAGGTTATGTTGACAGGCCCGAAGCCGGGGTCGTCCACCTGAACCACGAACCACTTCGGCCTGGATTGAAGCGTTGGGTAGGCAAAATCGACCACCGTGTCGCAAGGCCAATCGCGACGTTGAAGCGAAGAATCGGCCTGGACGATTTTGATTTTCCTGCCACTTCTGAACTGCTGAATCTTTGCCCTTCTCCGCCCGATGTCCTGCATCTGCATACCCTCCATGGCGGTTATTTCGACCTGCGTGCATTGCCAAAACTCGCGAAGCATTGCCCGATCGTGATGCATCTGCATGATGCCTGGCTGCTGGGGGGCGGCGAGCATCATCAGCTTCCGGGCCAAGAGAAATCACGGATCAGATCAAGAGCTATCGCGAATAATTTGCGAAACAAACAGTCCATCTTGTCCAATATGAATGCGGCCTATATTGCTCCTTCCCGTTGGATGGCGGACCAAGTAATCATCAGCGGCTCATTTATCGACGCTTCGAAGGTCAAACGCATCCCTAATGGGGTGAAGTTACATGACGAAACATCAAGATTACCCGCTGAAGAATCCGATACCCATACCTCAGATTATCGACCTCAACTTCTATACATTGCCCATCAGGCGGATCGACATCCGTATAAAGATTTGACTACTCTTAAAGTAGCACTCGGACAGTTAGACCGACCTTTGGTTTTACGCATTGCCGGGACTTGCGGACAGAACGAGCGCATAGGGCAATGCGAAATTCAATACTTGGGTTCTATCGAAAGATCGCCGGTGGATGCTTTGGCGAATTGTTATCGCCAGGCGGATGTACTGATCCACACCGCAAAGATTGAAAACTTTCCGATGGCGATACTCGAAGGGATGTCCTTCGCGTTGCCGGTGATTGCGAGTGCGGTCGGGGGGATACCGGAGCAGGTCGTGGAGGGACAAACGGGATATCTCGTCCCGCCGGGCGACGCGGCGGCGTTGACTCAACGCATCTCCGACTTGGTCGGCTCGCCCGAGCTGATACGGGCGATGGGTACGGCTGGGCGGCGGCGGGCAGAGGCCGAGTTTTCTCTCGGGCTGCAGGCAGAGCGGGCGCTCGAGCTTTATAGGGAACTGGCGGGATAAGTTTTCCACATCTGGGAATCCCGGTGTTGCATGGCTGGGCGGGTCGGCCTAGTCTCTTGGCAGATCACTCAGGTGCCATCGTCGCGATTCGATCTCGACGCTGGTGAAAAGGGAAGCGGAGTGACCACTGCCCCGGAAGATCGGCTGCGAGTTAGCCTGATTTCTTTAGGGTTCCGGAAGATTTGCTGCGATGCAGCGAAAACTTCCGGTGGTGGGAATCTCCCGCGGACGCGCCGCCGTGACGGGCCGTTCGTTCAACTCATGTGTCACTGTCCCGCCTGCAATGGGCGATGGATGGGAAGACGAGTTGAACGGGCCTGAAGCCGGAAGACCTGCCTGGTGTGAGTTCGGGTCCTCGCGGAACAGGACTTACCGGGCAGCTGCGCTCCTCGTCGCCCCAAGACGATCCGACGTGTCTGCACGTTCCCCCGCGAGGACGGTTTTCACCGTTCACTGGGGATGCCTTGCGCGAGTCACGGCAAAGGAATTCAGATGAAATTCTCTCTATTCGTGTCTATTGTCGTTGTTATATTGACGGCGTCGATACCCGCTTTTGCTGATCGAGGCCAACTGCGAGTCTCGGTACCCAGCCCGGAATTCGCTAATGACTTTGGTAGTTACAGTCTGGACTTTTACGACGGTTCACTTTATCTGAGTAATGGGGATGGCCTTTTTGTATTGAATGAAAGCGGCTCAACGCCGAAGCTTGATCGAGTGGCCAGCGGTTTCAGGACCGTCTTTAGCGACTCGCGAGGGATAGATGGCGGCATGGCGATCAGCGGGGACGGCACCGTGCTCGTTCCCGTCGGCTTCAATGGTGGAGCGAGTTACGCCAATCTTTCGGAAGCAACGATCACGCCGAAAGTCGCTCCCGATATTGCCGATGCCCCGGCTCCGGACGGATCTTCAGAGGACAACATCTTTGCCGTTGCAGGCAGCAACGGTGGAAATTTTTATGCTTCAGGTCAAATCACGCGATCGGCCAGCCCGGGTGAGGTTTATGCGTACAACCCATCAACGGATTCGAGTTCGTTAGTCGCGACGCTCAGCGGCCAATCGTCAGGCGGCATCGCAGTTCGCAGTGATGGAAAAATCATCGGTGCGACATTCGATTTCAATGATTTCGGAAGCGCGGATGACGATCGCTCCAACTTTTTCCTGATCGATCCGACCGATGGGATGGTCACATCGTTAGGCACCGTTCAAGCGACCGGCAATTCTTCAATCGTTGTCGACGATGACAACACGGTTTATTTTGCTTCTTCGACCGGTATCGCTGCTCTGACCAGCAGCAGCGAATCGCAGAACATCGTTGGCGATGTCACACAAAATCCTTTTGAAAGCCCTGATCTTTTAGTTCAGGGGTTGACCATCGATCGCGCAAACGACCGTTTATTTTTCCTCCAGCAAAACGATTTGGGCAATTACGAATTGCGCGATTTTATAGTTCCCGAGCCAGGCGTTGGCTTCATGCTCGCTTCGGGGCTCATGTTCCTGGTTCGATTTAAGCGACAAGCTTGAGTAAAAACTTGAACACGGGCTCGTCGCTTGATCGCTGTTTGATGTTGGTCGCGAAAAGATTGTTCTTACTGCAAGATGCGTATGCTGATATTTCGCACATCATGGATCGCTAAACAAGCTTTTAGCTTGGTCGAGTTGGTTGTGGTCATGGCGGTCATCGGTCTGGTTGTTGCGATTATCCTCCCGGCAATTGGTTCAGCCAAATCGGTAGCTCGCGCTTCATCTTGCCTTTCCAACCTGCGGCAGCTCACTATCGCCCAGGAAGGTTATTTCGCGGACAACAACGAGCGATTTTTCCCAGAGTCGGTCACGACTTTGTCCGGCCGATTCTGGTGGTTCGGTTTCGAGGCTTCGGGCGGACCGATCGCTGAGGGCGCAAGAATACTTGACCGTAGCCAAGGCAAATTGTTCCCGTACTACGGATTAAGTGACAGCATCGAGTTTTGCCCGGCCTACCCGCTGGATCATCCGCAATACAAACAGAAATACACCACGAACTGGACGACCTACGGACCTTCCGAGCGGTTGATTGAACCGGCACTGGGGTTTCAGCTTCATCAAATCTTAGAACCGAGCACAACCCTGGCTTTCGTAGATACTTCACAACTTAACACGTTTCAGCCACCAGCTTCGTTTGCTCAGCCGATGTTCGAGCAATGGCATTACGTCCAGCAATGGTCGCGCACTGTGAACTATCTGCATGATGGTAATGCCAATGCGGCCAAACTCGATGGCAGTGTTACATCGATTCAACCCGACTCGGCCACGGATCAGCGATTTGTAGGTGTCGAACTTGGCCGGCCCCCGGCGGACTTGAAACTCGTGCCGTAGGAACGTGACTTCATGCAAATTGATCGATGCATCTGCACACAGCGGACATTTGAGGACCTGGTTGATGAGGCTCGGGCGGAGGGGTGGAGTCTGCGGGTGTTGGTGGAACAAACTGGGGCTGGGGCGTGTTGCACCATGTGCGGACCCTATGTCCGCCGGGCTTTCCGCAGCGGGCAGACGACCTTCGGCTGCCTGCTGTCGGATTCGGATGAACAGCCGATCCATGGCGATGACATCCGACCTGCCTGTCCCCGCACCCCCTGCTAAACTTCCGATATGTCTGATTCACCAAAACAAGAAACGATCGACGGAAAACCCGTTGAAAAAGTCGTCATCATCGGTTCTGGGCCTGCGGGCTGGACCGCCGCGGTTTACGCCGCCCGTGCCAACCTCAGCCCGCTGGTCTTTCCCGGCCGGGCCACCAAGGGTTTGGTCCCTGGCGGGCAGCTCATGCTCACCAGCGATGTCGAGAACTACCCCGGCTTCCCGGAGGGCATCACCGGGCCGGACATGATGGACTCGTTTTTCAAGCAGGCGATGCGCTTCGACACCCGCGTCGTGACCGACAAAGGTGTGATGACCGGCGAAGAGCTGGACATGAGCTACGGGCTGTTCAACCCGTTTCAGAATGTCGAGTCGATTGATCTAAGCAACCGGCCATTCCATATCGTCGGCGACGGTGGACACGAGGTTTACGCCCACAGCGTCATCCTCGCGACCGGAGCCGTGGCTAAGTGGTTGGGACTGCCTAATGAGGAACGCCTCGCGAAGTCCGGTGGTGGGGTTTCCGCCTGCGCGGTCTGCGACGGGGCATTGCCGATGTTCCGCGATGCGGTGCTCGGCGTGGTGGGTGGTGGTGACACCGCTGCCGAGGAAGCCGACCACCTCGCGAAGTTTGCGAGCAAGGTGCTTGTGTTCGTCCGCCGAGATGAAATGCGGGCCAGCAAAATCATGCGGCAACGCATCGAGAAAAATCCGAAGATCGAGATCGTCTGGAACACCTCCGTCACTGATGTACTCGGCGACGAAAAAATCACCGGCGTCAAGCTCATCAACAATCAAACGCAGGAAACCTCCGAGCAAGAACTCGGCGGCTTATTCATCGCCATCGGCCACACTCCCATCACGAAGTTCCTCGACGGGCAGGTCGAAACGGACGACACCGGCTACATCAACCTGAGCAACCCCGGCGGGTCGCAGACCAGCATCGAAGGCGTGTTCGCTGCGGGCGATGTCGCGGACAAAACTTATCGTCAGGCCATCACCGCAGCAGGCATGGGCTGCAAAGCCGCGATCGATGCGGAGCGCTGGCTGGCAGAAAAACTCGACGAAGTCGAGGCCGAGCCGGTCGAAGCGCACTGGAATTAGCTTCAGCGCAGAAAAATTGCGATGTGTAGGTCCGGATTTATCCGGTCTCGATCACACCAACGTGGAAAGGCCGGATAGATCCGGCCCTAAGTTCTCGATCCCCACATCAAAGCGGCGTCGTATGCGATTCGATCTCGGCGGCCTCGACAAGCGGGTCGTCCTGCTCGGATTCGTCGGGTGTGAGTTCCTTGATTTTCAAGCCGGAGAATAGCATCACGCCGGCCCCGATCAGGCCGAACGTCAGCAGTGCACCGCGATAGGCGTTGAGCATGGCGACGACCTGGTTCACCGTGATGTTGCCCGCCTCGCCTGCACTGAATAGTGGATAAGCGGTAGCCTCCATAAAGCCCAGCCCCATCAGCCCCAGCGGCAAAGCACCGACAAGGAAGACGACCGGCAGGATCGTCATCAGTACGATGACCGGCGTCGGCGCACCCACTGCCAAGCCGGCCAAGGCGGTCGCCAACGACAGGCAAATATGGACCGGCAGGCTGATACCGACTACAGCGAGCAACGCCCCGCGATGCTCCCTGTAACCCGACAATGCTTCGTCGATCTTGCGGACCCCCTTGACTTTACCCAGTGCATCCAAACCCAGCCATCGCCTTGTGCTTGCGTTGAAATAGAGCGATGTAAAAAAGAAAAAGCCCAGCAGGATCGACCATGAAATGACCGTGATGCTTCGCCCGGCCGGCTGATCCCACATCAGCGGCGCAAGCAACCCTGCCAAAAGCAGCAGGCCGAGCAACCCGGAGACGCGGTCCAGCAATACACTAATCACCGCGATCGAACGAGCTCCCTGCATCGAGCCTTTCACCGCTTTGGCGGCGCCGTAGGCCTTGACGACATCGCCACCGTTCGAACCCAGCGGTACACAGAAATTGAAGAAGGCGCCGATCAGCACCAGCCGCAGCGTCCCCAGCCAGGAAATACCCAAGCCCCGGCAACGCAGCAATAACCACCAGCGATACGCCTGCAACGGATAGACCACCGACACGATCGCCAAGGCCGCAGCCAACAGCGACCACGACGCCTCGCGCACCACGGTCAACATGCCCTGCTCGACCAGTACGGGTTCTGCTTCTGCGGATGCCCCGGCCGGGGTTTCGTAAACGTCGACCCAGTTCACCGTGTAGATGATGTAGCCCACCCCGGCAAGGATCAGCAGCAAGCGGACCAGATTGAGCAGCAATCGCTTCATGCAGAACCTATCGGCCAATCATAGATCGCGTTATGATCCTGCCGCCATGATGATTACCGCTTCGTTATTACCCAACGGCTGGTTTGCCGACCTGCCGACCCTGCTGCTCATCGGGATCGCCATCGTAGCGATGTATGTCGTGATCAAGGGAGCGGACTGGCTGGTGGAGGGCGCCGCGGGGATTGCCCAGCGATTTGGGATGCCGGAAGTCGTCATCGGGGCGACGATCGTGTCGCTGGGCACGACCTCGCCCGAGGCGGCGGTCAGCGTGCTAGCAGCATTTTCCGGCAACGCGGGCCTTGCGCTAGGCAACGGCGTCGGCTCGATCATCGCCGATACCGGGCTGATCTTTGGCGTCGGGCTGCTGCTGACGCGGTTGCCCGCCGATAAATTCGTGCTGTCGCGGCAAGGCTGGGTGCAGTTCGGCAGTGCCGCCCTACTCGCGGTGATCTGCTACACGCTCTATGTCCTGCAGGGCGATCAGGCCACGCTGCAGCGCTGGGTCGGCGTGTTGCTGACCGGGTTGCTTGTGGGCTACCTCGCGATCTCGATCAAGTGGGCGAGGGCACACCCCAGCGGTGAGCCGCACATTGTCGAGGAACTCGATGGTCCGCACCATGAGCGTATCCTCCGTAAGAAGACACATCCCGCTGCACCCGGCGGCGATATCGCCCCGCAGCACCACCCCGGACTCGGACTGCTATTCGGGATGGGTTTGGGTGGCTTGCTGCTGGTCATTTTTGCCGGTGACGGGCTGGTGCAATCCATTACGATTTGTGCCGAGCGATGGGGCGTGCCGGATGTGGTGATCGCATCGACGATTGTCGCCTTGGGCACCAGCCTGCCCGAACTGGTGACCGGCATCACCGCGATCCGCAAGGGTCACCCCGAGCTGTTAGTGGGCAATGTCATCGGTGCGGACATCTTGAACGTGTTGTTCGTCATCGGCTTTTCCGCGTTGGCCGCCCCGCTGCCGATCGTCGATCCCGCTGCGAAACTGCCGACAATTTTTCTTGTGGTGCAAATCCCAACGATGCTGATCATGCTGATCTTCATGCGGATTTGCATCTTCCGCGCCACCGCTGTCGGCAGCTTTGCCCGGTGGATGGGCGTGCCGTTGGTATTGATGTACGTCGCGTATCTCGTGGCGTCGTATGTGTTGTCGGTGTGATGCCCGCTACGATTAAAAAGATGTGGATTTATTCACTCGGGTGAGACCGCCCAGATCGGTCGGCCGACTTTTTCCGAGGTGAGATACAGCGTCTGGTCATCGCTGCCGAAGGCAATCGCTTCGCTCTGCCCGCGTGGGCCAAGTGCAATCTGCTGCGGCTCACGAGCCAGGGCGTCGATCCAGCTTTCCTCTTCTTCACGAGAAAATAGGAAAGCATCTCCATAGGTGGCTACGACCAACCGCCGACCGTCCGCGGAGATGTCCGCCGCGGTGGTAATCTTCAGCGGCAGCGTCGCAGCCCGCTCGACGACATAGGCTTCCGCCAGCTTTCCTTTTGATGCCTGAACATGCATCAAGACTTGCTTCAGGTCAACAATATAGGCAGCGGATTGATCCGTGAAATTCCGTCTCGGGTCAATCTTAGAAATCAGCAGGATTTCGCCCCGCACCGGGTCAACGGCGACCGATTCGCAGTCGCGCGGGCCGTCGGCATAAGCCAAGTCGATCTGGATCGCAGCGAGCTTTTCAAACTCGCGGTTGCCCGACCAGTCCTGTTCGGGCAGTAGCCAGAGGGTGATACTGGGCCGATTGGCATCGTTGTCGCCTACATCTGCAACCAGCAGCCAAGGCCGATCTCGCCAAGTGAAGGACGCCATGTCTTCCCAGTCGCGTGGCCGGGGGATGTCGAGGCGGATAGTCGCGGTCACCTCACCGGTCGTCTTGAAACGGTACAGCTTGGCTTGCCCGCCCGAATCGTTGTGGGTCCAGAGTTGATCGAGAGACACTTGCGAGGCGTCTAATCCGCTGGACTCTTTGATCCGCGGGTCGTCGAGTTGGCCGACGACCTGCATCGGGCCATACGCGATCGGCTCAGCCTTGGCCTCGCCGGCTGCGGGCAACACGACCAGCAAAATTGCACAACATCCCGCGAATACGTAGCCAATAGCTTGCCGTTTGTTCATGCTTACCCTTCTCTACTCATCCAAATTCGACAGGCTCACCCAACCGTCTTCGCCAACTCTTTTCAGCTTAACATCGGTGAAGAACAGCCGAAACGAGCCGTCCATATTGTCATGTTCAAGGCTTACTTTGATCGGGCCGAGTTGTTTCGGTTCGGACCAAGTCATCGCGAAGCCGTCGCCGGGCTTGCCGCCTCGACGAAACACCCATTGCTGGATATAGCCTGCATCATTGAGGTAAAGATCGTAGGCATCGCCCGGCGTGTATCCGCCGGCGTCGGGCCATTGACAGATGACCTTGCGAGCTTCGCCATCGCCGATCGGCAGATCTGCCAGGCCGGCCGGGGTGACGGTCGGGTCGGACCAGACGAGTTGAAACGGAAACAGCAGCCAATAGCTGTCGTTGATGAACTTGCTATGAATAGCCCGCGAGTCCTCATCGATCACATCCAAGTCGATTGATCTTGCAGAAGGGTCGTCTTCCGCACCCAGCCAGACCTCGCCGTGGCCGGGCGACCACCGCCAAACCCGTGTGACCTGTTCGCCGTTAGGCTTAACCACGTTGAACGTGAAATCGAGCTCTTCGACCTCATGCCACCCCTCGATGCCATAGCGTTCCGCGAGGTCTTGGCCGACGTCCTCCCCGTCTTGAGCCTTGCTTGGGCTCGCGAGAAGTAATAAAGCCAAGCAATAGCCGAAAGCTTTGTATGTCATATTGCAATCTCCAGATGATGAGCGATATCGATTCCGTCAGCCATACACCTTAGGCATGGTGGTCCGTGCGTTTTTCAGGGCGTCGAGGATTGTCAAGAAATCTTCGAGCAGCCGATCGAAGTCGCGGGCGGCGGCGTAATGCGATTCAATATGCAATGACAAGGTGGAGCCGATGCAGTCGATCTGCCAGAGATGATTTTTCCTGAACACCTCAACGGCGGCCGGCTCGCGAAACAAAGCCGCGACCCATTTCCAGTCCTCGGCGATCACGAAGTTTGCCGGGGCCAGCGCGTGCCCTTTCGGCAGCGCATTCTTTGCGTTGGCCAAAACAATCCGCGAGAGCAACTCGTTAGGCCGAAGGCGAAACGGTGGCAGCGGCGGGTCGACGCCATCGGCGATGAGCATGGATACCCCGGTGTGCCCGGATCGGCCGACCCATTCATCCTGTGCAAAGCCTGGTCGTCGCTCGGGCAAAACGCTGGCGATCAACGCATAAATCGTCGGCTTCGAAGTCGTCCCGATCAGACATTGCTCGACCTGCGTATTGGCCCGGGTATATCGGCTCATCATCAGGTGGCTGTAATAATACCGGACCATTTTTTCGACGATCTCAGGTGGATCGATCGACTGAAAATCGCTGGATTTTTCGATACTTTTGAGCGATCGGTGGGCCTGATACTCTGCCCTGCGGTGCAGAAACAGCCAGACAGCCGCGATGATCAGCGAGGCCGATCCGATGACATATACCCAGGTCGGATCGAAAGGCAGGTCATCGATCTGGCCGTAAAGCAGCACGCTAAAAAAGCTCCGCCTTTGATGGTTCGTTTTCAAGTTGATCCGGGCTGGCCTGCAAGCGGACGCCGACGTGGTTGGCCCCGTCGCGCGTGAGCTGTCGGCCCTTGCGGGTTCTTGCCAGAAATCCCAGCTGCAAAAGGAACGGCTCGACCATCGATTCGAGTGTGCCCGCGTCCTCGCTGAGCGTCGCCGCAACCGCCTCCAACCCGACCGGCCCGCCGCGGTAAGTCTCGCCGATCACCTTGAGATATTTGCGATCCAAAGCGTCCAAACCTAAGGCGTCGACGCCCTCGAGCTTTAACGCCTGATCGACCAGCTTTGCGGTGAGCTTGCCATCGCCTTTGACCTGCGCGAAATCCCTGGCACGACGCAGCAATCGGTTGGCGATACGGGGCGTGCCACGCGATCGCTTGGCGATATTCAGCAACGCCGCGTCGGCCTCCGTCCCGCCGACTTGGAGCAATTCTGCATTGCGCTGCAGAATCGTAAGCAGGTCGTCATCGCTGTAAAACTCGAGATTGTGCGTGATGCCGAATCGGCTACGCATCGGGCCGCTAACCAGCCCCGCCCGTGTCGTCGCACCGATCAGCGTAAAGGGCTTGAGCTCGATCGGGATCGTCTTGGCGTGCATACCCGAGTCGATCGTGAAGTCGATTTTGTAGTCTTCCATCGCCGGATAAATGAATTCCTCGACGGCGATAGGCAGGCGGTGGACCTCATCGATGAATAGGACATCGCCACGCTGCAGCTTCGTCAACGTGCCGACCAGGTCACCACCTTTGGTCAGGGCAGGTCCCGCGGTGACGGTGACATGCGTGCCCATCTCCTTAGCGATGATGTGAGCGAGTGTGGTTTTGCCCAGGCCTGGCGGGCCATGCAGCAGGACGTGCTCCATCGGTTCCTGCCGAGCCTTGACGGCTTGCAAGGTAATGCTGAGTTTCTCGACAAGGTTCGGCTGGCCGACGTAGCCTTCGAGCGTATCCGGCCGCAGCGACAGATTGAGCTGCTCCTCCTGCAGATCGGTCGATGCGGCAGAGACAATGCGTTGCGTGGCCATGCAGATAGGCTAGCGTCGGATCGCGGCCCCAGCAGCCGCGGTCATTATTAAGCAAGTTTTACCCCAGCAGATTGACTGCCTGGTCTGCCTCCTGCAGCGAGGTATCGCCATCGAGCACACGCTCGATGGCGTGCTGCTTTAATGTCATCGAGCCGACGTCTTCCATCAATTGACGCATTTGCACAAGGGTGGGTTGGTTCATGATCTGGTCGCGGAGGGCGTCGTTCATCTGCAGTAACTCGAAAATCCCCACCCGTCCGTGATAGCCGGTCGCCGAGCAGGCTTGGCAGCCTTGGGGCTTGTAAATTTCGACAGACTGACCCTCGCGACCCAGCAGCTCGGCTGTGTCCGGATCGACGGTGTACGTCAGACGACACTGCGTGCACAGCCGACGCACCAGCCGTTGGGCGAGCACGATATTCAGCGTTGATGCGAGCAGGTACGGCTCAACGCCCAGGTCCAACAGTCGCAAGACCGTGCCGACCGCATCGGTGGCGTGCAGGCTGGAAAACACGAGGTGGCCGGTTGTCGCGGCCTCCATCGCGGTGACCGCGGTTTCCGAATCACGGATCTCGCCGACCACAATCACATCGGGGTCCTGCCGTAGACAAGACCGCAAAAGAGTCGGGTAGTCATCGCCACGCTCGGCATGGACGGGCAGCTGAGTCACGCCGTCCAACTCATACTCGATCGGGTCCTCGATCGTCATGATGTTGCGTTTGGATTCATCGAGGTTGCGCAGCGTTGCGTAGAGCGTGGTCGTCTTGCCGCTGCCGGTCGGCCCGCAAACCATCATCACCCCCTGGCTGCGCGTGGAGGCCCGCCGAAGGTATTTCAGGATGGTTTCTGGAAGATCGAGCTGTTCGAGTTTTTGCGGTGACTGTTCGGGGTCGAGCACACGCAGCACAAGTTTTTGGCCATGCATTGCCGGCGCGAAACTGACGCGGTAATCAATGGTTCGGCCGGGCACATCCATTGAGAAACGCCCCTCCTGGCTGGAGCTTTTCTGCGTGATGTCGATGTCGCTGAGCACTTTCACCATGCTGGTGAATCGGCGGGCATCGTCGGCCTGCAGCGTGCCGCCATCCATCATCGCGCCGTCGATCCGCATTCGAAGCACGGTCGTATCCTGATGCGGCTCGATGTGGATATCCGACGCTCGGCAACGCACAGCACCCAGCAGGACGAGTTGAAGCAAACGCAAAGTTTTCGTGCCGGTCTCGCTTTGCTTGCCGGCAGCGTGCAGCGTTTGACCGCGGGCATTGATCATCGACAGGTCTGAGATGCTGATGTCGATGTCCTGCCCGAGGCTGCCAAGCCGCTTGAGATTGGTCACGCCACCTCCGCCACGTTCACGCCCGGCAGGTTTGCCTGCCGATTTTTTCGCGTCTGATTCTGACTCGAAGTTCAGTTCCAATAACTGATCGCTTTCCAGATCAGGCAGAGATTCGGAGTCTTCCGATGAGTCATCAGCGTCAACCAGTTGAATTTCCCCGCTGTCATCGGCCGCATCGACATGGGGTTGATTCTGCTCCGCCAGAGCCACGATACCCGTGCCCGGGTCCATGTCGGAGGGCGAGAGCGCCTCGCTGAGCTTGGCCAAGTCCGACACATCAGGCAACGCCGATGGAGCTGAATTTGCCGTTGGATGATCCTCATCGCAAATCCGCGGGTGGCGAGCGGGCGGGGCAAGGGCGGCGCTGCTTTCGCTGGTGAAGAAGCGGATGAACGTGTGACCGATCTGGAATATGCCGGTGTCACGCAACTTGACTGCTTTGATCGGCCTTCCCAGCACCAGCGTGCCGTTACGGCTGCCCGAATCTTTCAATAGGTAGCGGTCACCTCGACGCAGAATCTCGCAGTGAACACGGCTGGCCATCTCATCCTTGAGCACGACATCGCAGTCGGGGCTGCGGCCGAACGTGATCGTGTCGCGATCGAATGTCTTTCTCGAATTCCCATCAATCGTGATCAGTTCAACGACATGCATGAAAAGATTCCAGGTGAACTGTAAATCGAACCCGTCGGGGTGAATCCAGGATCTATGATAACGCTGTCATGCAGGCCTACCTTGACAATAACGCGACCACCCAGCCGCTGCCCGAGGTGATCGAAGCGGTGCACCAAGCGACCGCCCAGTGGTGGGCGAATCCATCGAGTCAGCACCGCATGGGCCAACAGGTTCGGCAGCAGATCGAATTGGCACGACAGGCCGTTGCGCGGTTGGTTAACGCCAAGCCGCGCGAAATTATCTTGACCTCCGGCGGAACCGAATCGAATAATCTTGCACTTCAGGGCTGGCTGGCTTCACAGGCGGCCCGGTCGACAAAGGATGAAGAGCAAGCGAACTCACCCACGCTGATTACCTCCGCGGTCGAGCATGCCGCGATTCGCGAGCCGGCAGAAAAGCTCAGCGAACGCGGTATCCCGGTCATTATCCTTGAGGCCAACCGCCAAGGCCGGATCGATCCGACCGAAGTTGAAAGGCACCTGAACAAGCTCAAAGGCCCGACGCTGGTCAGCATCCAGTGGGCAAACAACGAAACCGGCGTTATTCAGCCGATCGAGGCGGTCGCGCAGATCGTGCGAGCCTGTCGGAACAAGCGTGCTGAGCAAGCGAATCGATCGCCGGTTCATCTGCATGTCGATGCGACGCAAGCCGTGGGCAAGCTGCCGGTTGATATCCATGAGCCTACGGTCGATCTACTGACATTCGCTTCTCACAAACTGCATGGCCCCAAGGGTGCGGGAGCACTCTATGTCCGCCGCGGCGTCCGCCTTATCGCGCAGCAAATCGGCGGACCGCAGGAAAAGGAGCTTCGCGGCGGCACCGAGAATGTCCCCGCCATCGTCGGCTTCGGTGTCGCGGCAGAAAAAGCGTTGGCTTATGTCAATGATCAATCGGCCGTCGAGCGGGTGACGAATCTTCGGAACAAGCTGGAAGCCACACTGGTGCAGCGATGCGGCGATACCGTCATCAACAGCGTCGGTGCTCCGCGGCTGCATAACACGAGCAACATCGGGTTTCGCTCACTTGAGGCGGAGGCAATATTGCTGGGTTTGAGTGAACGGGGGGTCTTTGCCTCGGCCGGGGCGGCTTGCAGCAGCGGGTCGCTCGAGCCCTCGCCGATCCTGCTGGCGATGGGTATCGAGGAGCCGATCGCTAACGGCTCGATCCGCTTTTCGCTGAGTCGGCTGACCACGGAAGCGGAAATCGAGCACGCGATTGAGGTGACCCAGCAGGTCGTTTCAAGGCTGAATCAAGTGTTGCCGATCGGCACGAGGTAATTTTTCTGCTCTCGCGTTTGCTGTAGCACGCAAGGATTGGATAATGACGACTCACGTAGGGTCTGTTGCGATTGAGGCTGATGCATGCAGATGATGAGTTGGACGTTGAGTCGGCTCGGCAGCAGGTTCAGCCTGATGTTCGAGCCATACCAAAAGCGGGTGCTGCACTCTGCGCTCGGCCGCTTTCTCGATGAGCCGCTCGACCTCGCCGTCGGGCTGGTCGAACCCGACGGGACCCAGCGGGTCCTGCCCTTCACCCGCGACGATGAAAAAGATGGCATCCGCCAACTGTCCAACTGCGAAATGTTCGAGCGGGCCAACTCGATCACCTACCGCGGCTATAGCGAAGGGTATCGGCTGCGTTTCGAGCTGAATGTCCACAGCGTGTTCTACCCGCAGAACGAACGGCTGAGCATCATGCCAGCGTTCTATTTTGAAATCCGCGTCCACCCGGTGGAACGCTATCGGCTGATGGACCATGACCTTGAACAGCCCGACGAAGTCAGGGTATTCATTCGGCTGCGTCGGCCCGATACGGTAATCAAAGCTGAGCAAGACCGGATCGACCTCGAATACAACGTGCCGCTGAGCCCTAAGGACCCCTGGGGCAAGTCGCTTCCCGATTCCGTGGCAGAGACCCGCAACGTTGAAGTTCGTGAGCAGTTGCGTTCCATTAACTCGGGCTGCGTCGCTTCCGAAGATGGCTCGGAACTTTCGCTGATCCTGCCCATCACCGAGACCGGATCGGGAGTGAAGTGGCGGCTGGTCTGGGCGGCCTATACCCCCGACCCGGTGCTGAACGTGCG
>CAZFZS010000005.1:140222-155185 GCA_964523485.1 uncultured Phycisphaeraceae bacterium
CATGGATGGCGAACGCCAACTCGCCTACTTCCGCTACACCGACCACTGGTCGGGCGTTCAGGAAGTCGTCGACGAAGCAGTTAAGGCCCGCGATGAACGTCTCGCGTTATCCCGCCGATACGAAAAATTGCTCGAACAAGCCCCGCTCGATGCAGCTCAGCGACACCTGATGAATCAGGCGGTGCAGGCTTTTTTAAGTAATACATTCTGGTGTAAAACGAAATCGCATTCGGCCGGAGAGGATGCTAAGGAAGGCGAATGGTTCAGCACGTGGGATGGCTCGCCCCTGTATCACTCGCCGCCGGATGTGGAATACAACTGCTCGGTGTTTTACTTCGCACTTTGGCCGAAGCTGCTTCGCCTGCTGCTTATCCAATGGCTGGACCGGTTGACCGAACACCCCCCTTCGCATGGCTTGTTCGTGCCGCACGATCTGGGCCGTGGCGTCAACGCGCTGAAATCGAGCTATCCCTATGAGATGCCGGTCGAGGAGACCGCCAACGTGCTGCTCCTGCTGGAGACCTACATCCACTGGACCGGCGACCGCAAGTTGATGCGTGAACAGGGCCGGGACCGCAAGGTTAAAGCGATGGCGCGGTATCTGTATTGGACCGATCGCGACAGCTCCGGCTTCCCGTCGGACGGGGTGGCAAACACGATTGTTGATGCCGGGCCGGCGATGCAGTACGGCCGAAAACAGACCTACCTGGCGGTCAAGCGCGTCGCCGGGCTTCGTGCAGCGGTCGGCATCCTGGCCCGGGGTGAGTACGCCACCGCCTCACGACAGCTCGAGCGGGTGGTCGAACGCGACACGCGTAAAATCGAAAACGCCGCTTGGCTGGGCGATCATTACGCAGTGACCGTCGATCGATCGGCGGTCGAGCTGACCGAACCCCGAACCGGCAAGCCCGTACCCTTCGAGCAACTGCCTGGGTGGGACGCTTATTCGATTTACACCGGCAACGGATTACTCCTGCCCGAGATGATCGGCCACCCCCCGCTGCTCGACCGGCAGCGACTGGCGCAAGACCTCTATGCCGGCAATCGCGAAACGCAGGGCCGGTACGGCGACGGGCACTCCTCGCATGATCCGGAAAACTGCCGGGTCTCCCAAGCCCTTTGGCGGGACATCCTCGCCCGCTACCTGAGACTTGGCGGGGCATCTTCCGCGCAGGAATACTGGGACCTGCAGGTGATGAGCAACACCCACCACCAGTCCTACGGCTACACCGATACCTACATCCACAATCGGCTGATCAACTACCCGCGCGGCGTGGTCAGCCTCGCGTACTACCTCGCCAGCCCCTGCCTCATGATCGATCGGCTCGCACCGGGCGCCCGCGGCACCTACATCACGGTCAACCCCGACCGCAGCACGCCGTCCCGCTGGCCACTGCTGCCGTTGGCGGATTGGCAGGCGGGCAAAATCCCGGTCTGCGTCGTCGACGACGACGGCCACGCCTATATCGAAGCGGAGACCGATCCGGTCATTATCCACGGCCAAACCGAAGACCCCGACCAGTCAATCTCAGGCATCGAAATGATCGGCTAAGCCCGAGCGTTCTGGGCTCACGACACAAAAAAGCCCACGCTGGATCAGCGTGGGCTTCGAAAATGTTGACCTAAACAGCAGCTATCGCCAAGATGCCTGACGCCGCCGCAGCGATGCGAAAGCCAACCCAGCAACCGCCAACAAGCCAGTCGTCGGCTCGGGGACGGCAAAAAACTGCGTTTCCTGTTCGGTAGAAAAACCGGAAAGAGCTTGCATAAAACCGTCCGCGGTGTCGAGTTCGGTCAGCGGACCCGCATCCAGTAAAGCTGCCAATGCGGCGGCCGCCTCAGCCTGCACCGCTTCGTCAAAATCAGCAAAGGCTTCCTCGATGAAGATCGAGAAATCGTCCGTATTGATCTCGCCATCGTTATTCAAGTCCGACAGCGTCGGTAGGCCAGCCCCCAGCGGCTGGTTAAAATTGAAGTAGTCTTCGACATCGAATTGCGTCCAGTCGTAATCGTCGCCGAACATTCCGATCAGAGATTCGTACTCGTTCTTAAGCGTGGCGACTTGAGAGGTGCCACGATAGAAACCCCACTTCGAGTCAATCGCTGAAACATCAAAATTCAGCTCGCCGTTCTGCCAGAACAGCAACTCGTAGCTGGGATCAATTTTGGCTTCGAGCTGCGATTTATACTCTGCCGCGATCTGTTCCATGCTGCTGGATGCATCTAGGCCGATGGCTTCGGCAAATCCTGCCTGTGACACCGCGGTGACCGTCAGACCCAGCAAATCGGCTGCTTTCTGCAGTTCAATCGCTTCGACATTCTGAGGTTCAGAAAGATTGAAACCCGTTTGGAAATATCGCTGCAGGTTTAAAGCGTTATTCGCAAACACATCGCTGTCGCCATCGTCTGAATCGCTGGTTTGGATCGGTATCGGGTTGCCTTCCGACCCGACAAAAGCGTTAGCGGGGGTGTCGTTGTTTTCAACGCTGTTGATTGTGGTATAGATCCAATCTCGCCACTCGGCCATATTCACATCTCCGGCAACGGAGGTAAATACGGGCGGTGGCCCGAAGGACGTGATGCCGTAGATCGTATCATCGATGGTGATTGCACCGCCCGAGTCGCCCGGTGCGCTGCTGAATTCATAGGGGATTCGGAAGTCTTTGTCGGTTTGCCGGGCAAAAAGTCGATCACTTGAGTCATTAATGAATTCATAATAGAACTCATAGGAATCGCTGTAATTCTCATCGCCTTCATCAATATCGAAGTCGAAGCTGTAAATGCCGTCCGTGAAGGGGTAGGCCCCGTCATAAAGGTTGAGGCCGGACTTTTTGGTACCGGCGGCGGAGGGGATGCTGTTGCCGACCCCGGTCGTGCCGAAGCCGTTCATCTGCACCGGCCCGTCCGCAATCGTGCCGGGCTGAGCGATCCGCAGTCGCTCAATTTCCGGGCTGAAGGCGCGATCGACCCGCACTAATGCCACGTCCGCATTGTCGATGACGTTGCCGGTGTAAGTGTCCGGCACGTACCAGGACTCCGCACGGTAGCCAACGATATCATCCAACGAACTACCCGTACCCACGAAGAAGCCGCCCTCATCAACCACCACGTGGGCGGCAGTCAGAAACCATCGGCTTTGATTACCGGCAACGCCGTCCGCATCGCCGACCTCGATCACCGACCCCGAACCCAGCCCGCCGCTATCGAGCAAGACCACCCCGGTCGCCCGCCCCGCGGTAGTCGTATTGGCCTTGGCAATATGGAACGGGTCCATTTTCTCCGAGAGATATGTACCCGCCCAGACCGTCGCAGGGCAGGTAAACAAAGCAACCGAGGCGACCATCATCCGGATCAGTTTTCGTGACATGAGAAGCATCTTTCACAAAGTGAGATAAATAATCGAGTCTGAGATCAATCGCCCGCCGCGCGGGACCAGGCCCCCTCCGGACGGTTGGGTGAAGCGGGAGTGCCGGCGGTGTCCGTCGGCCGATTTAATTCGATGTGGCCGTCAGCATATAGGTATTGGTAGGTTCGCTCGCTGGCGCTGCCGTGCAGCGTATTCGCTTCGGTGGTGTGAGTTTGCTGATCGGGCGTTCGGAGATAGGCCGAACCGATATCGCCGCCGTTGCCTGCATCACCGCCCTGCTCATTGTTGAAGTTCCCGGTCGACCACTCGGTGGCCAACAGCGTGCCAGAGGCCTCGGGTAAGTCGCCGGTGTCGAGAACAAAAGATTTGTGATTTTTAGCCGTTGGCGTCGTATCCAGGCGTGCTGCGGTACCCCTAGGCGGATCGGTGTCTGTAGGAAAGCCGCTGGCATATCGAGCCTCGATCATCGCGTAGCTGCGGATCGCCTCGGTCGCGTCGGCAACCTCCGGGTCATTCGGGCAGATCAGGCTGGGCGATGCCTCGCCAGCGGGCAGCGTATTTGCATCGAGTTGGGCTGCATTACGGTTACCACCGAGGTAGGGATCGAGCGCGTCGTCCCACGTCCGGACGCCGCTGGGGTCTCGAATCACCGCCAATACGAGACGATCGCGATCGGTGGCCGCGACCGCCGCCATCGCGATGCCAATTTGGCGGAGCTGATTGCCACACTGCAGTTCACGGGCAGTGGCCCGGGTGCTACCCAGCACCGGCAAAAGAATGCCGATCAGGAGTGCGATGATGCTGATGACCACTAACAATTCAATCAATGTGAAAGCACGTAGATGCAACACAATCAACCCGAAAAAGGATACTTATTCAGTTCGAAACAGCAGGTATAAATCCTGACAAGCGAGTTTAATGCCGCAATGGCTCCGCGTCCAGACCTACAAACACAAACGCTTGAAATTAATCGCTTTTATTATTCTGTTAACTCGATGAAACGCACAAAAATACTTCATTCTGACGGGATATTTCGCCAAACATACTGTAAAAACAACTATTCCGATCTACGGCTCACTTGACTCGTGAATTTCGCTGAAATCAGGCATATGATTTGCAGAGAAAATTGCTTAGCCGTGAAGTGATGGCTTTGGTAAGAATTAAACCCGGGAAACAGGATTAGCTTGACATGACTCGATTTACGAACAACTTGAAAACCGTGCTGCTCCTGGGCGGGCTGATGGGTCTGATCCTTGCCGCCGGCTCGCTGATCGGCGGGACGCAGGGCGTGATCATCGCCTTTGTCATCGGCGGTTTCATGAACGTCATCGCTTTCTTCTTCTCTGACAAGATCGCGATCAAGTCGATGCGAGGCCAAGAGGTCGACGCGAATTCCGCACCGGACTTGGTCGAGATGGTCAGCCGACTGGCCCGCAACGCCGATCTGCCGATGCCCAAGGTGTACATCAGCCCGCAGCAGGCCCCGAATGCGTTCGCGACCGGCCGATCGCCGAAGAAGGCAGCCGTCGCTGTGACGCAAGGGGCGATGCAGCTGCTCAGCTACGACGAGCTCGAGGGCGTGATGGCCCACGAATTGGCACACGTCAAAAACCGCGACACGCTGACCAGCACAGTGGCGGCGACGATCGCCGGTGCGATCAATATGCTCGGTTACGTTTTCATGTTTGGCGGCCGTAACGAAAACGCGAACCCGCTGGTGGCGATCGCCTTCATCATCCTCGCCCCGATTGCGGCGGCGGTGATTCAGATGGCGATCAGCCGATCGCGCGAGTTTATTGCCGACCACGACGGTGCCGAGATTGCCGGGACACCCGCCGGTCTGATCGGCGCATTGCAGAAGCTCGAAGCGACCGCCCAGCGAATCCCGCTGCGAAACGAAAACCCTGCGCAAAACCATATGTTCATCGTTCAGCCGTTGGCCGGCGTCGGCAAAGGCTTGGGCAACCTCTTCCGCACTCACCCCCCCACCGAGCAACGCATTGCGAAGCTGCGCGAGATGATGTGATTGGGTTGCGGATAAAATCCAGTCGTTATCCCGAAAGCCGGGGGATGGCCATCCCCGGGCTTTATTTTGCGCGGTAAGTCTCAAGTAACTCGATCAGCCGCTCGCCGCGCTGTTCATAGTTTTCGAACTGGTCCCAGGATGCGCAGCCGGGCGAAAGCAATAGGACATCGCCCGGACGAGCGTCATGGATCGCCCGCTGGACCGCCGATTGAAGCTGTTCGCAATTGAAAAACGGGGTCTGACCCCGTTTATTGCCGGCGTCGGTGATGGCGGGGCCGGTCGCGCCGATGGTGTAGACCGCGGCGGCTTTCTCGCTGGCTGCTTCGATGAGTGGGGTGAGGTCCGAGCCTTTGTCGTAGCCGCCGCACATCAGGCGGGCCGGGCGGTCGGGGAAGCTTTCGAGGGCCAGCCGGGTCGCATCGGGCGTGGTGGATTTCGAGTCGTTGATGCAGGTGACGCCGTTGATCGTGCCGACGTGCTGCAGGCGGTGGGGCAGGCCGGGGAAGTCGTTTAGTAGGCCAAAGTTGTGTCCCGGCGTCATACCAAGCGCAGCATCCACCGCTTTGAAAGCCAGCCTGGCGTTGACCTGGTTGTGATGCCCCGGCAGAAGCAAGTCAAGCGGTGGCGAAACCCGTAATTCATCGTCGGATGACGCCAAGTCGGCTCGTGCGATATCGATCTTTTCTTCAAAAATCGTGTGCGTCCCCCCGCCGCCGATCGCGAAGTCCCCATCAATATCTTTCTGAAAATCCAGAATCACCTGCTTGGCCGCGATGTAATCCTCCATCGACCCGTGCCAATCGAGGTGGTTCGGGCTGATGTTGGTGATGACCGCGATATGAGGCGACCAGCGATCTTCGCGTAGCCCCTCGAGCATAAAACTGGAAAGTTCGAGCACGACCCAATCTTCGGGTTGGATCGATTCAACCCTTGGAAGCAGCGACCCGCCGAGGTTGCCGCCGACGTGGACACGCCCCCCGGAGTCGGCTTCACCACTGGATCCCTGGGTCCCTTGCCCCCCCAGCACCTTCTTCAAAACATGCCCGAGCATTGCGGTGACGGTGGATTTGCCGGCCGTACCTGTAATGCCGATAGTTTTTCTGCGGTCGGGCAGGTGCTTGACCAGCAGACGGATCTCACTGGTGATCGGCACGCCCGCTGCCTCGGCGGCCCGCACAAAGCGATTGCCCGGCTTTACCGCGGGGTTGACCACCACCAGGTCCGGCGTCGTAAAATCGCTGATATTGTGCTCGCCCAACCGCAAACTTACACCCGGAAGACCGGCAATCGCATCGATCGACGCTTTGAGTTCTTCGGGGGGCAGCGTATCGGTGACCAGCACATCGCCACCGTGATCGGACAGGAATCGAGTCACGCCGACACCGCCGCCGAATCGGCCCAAGCCCATGACGGTGACACGCTGGCCTTGGTAGTCGGAGATCATGTGTGGTGTGGAATTACTCGATCCGCGGATTCGCAAAGCCTCATTCGCAGCTTGGGCTGAATGCGATCACGGGTTTTCGCTGCTGACTTCAAAGCCGATGTTTTGTGTGCTGTTGCCGATGTGATATTGGTTGATGGTCACGTTCGGCGGCGGGCGGAAATAAATATAAAGCTCATCGCCGTCACGCATATCGTTGAGTGGCAGTTCGCTGTTGTTGCGGAACATGATGTCTTCGACGCGGATGTTCATGCGGCCATCACCACGCAAATGAACATAAGCGAAAGGGAAATATTGTCGGCCGTTGGTATCGCTTAGCCAAATCTCCTGGATGTTGGCGGCGGGGTCGCCTTGGCCCACCTTGCCAACAAACGTTTCTGCACCGGTCGGCCTGACCTGCAAGCGGATCGGGCGGAGGTTCTCGCTGACCTGGATGTGGTCGAGGTTGTTGTTGCCTCGGCCGGCTCCGGTTCCGGTCAGTACCGTGCCGCTGATGATGCCCGTGCCATCGGTTTCGTAGTTAATACCCTGGGCACGATTCTTTGAAATCCCCTTGGGCAGACGGCTGCTCTGCTCGATGTAGGTTGCGACGTGGCGGGTGTAGTTCTGCGGCTTGTCGGTGATTTCCATCCCGCCGGTGCGAGCGGTGGTGTTGTTTTCGCCATTGTCTTCTGAAGCGGGGGCATCCGGGATTTTGCCGAGCATCGTGCCCAGCGTCGGGCCGTCGAGGGTCTGGGCTTCGGGCAGTTCGAAGCGGGTATGCCGAACTTCGAGATAGGTCGGCTTTGCATTGCTCGGGACGACGAAGACCCAGTTGATTACCGCCTCGGGGAACGTCGACGTCGCGCTGATCTGGTTATTCGAGATCGGGTAGAAATCTGCAGAATCGCCCAGCGGTTTCGAGAAGCCGATCGGGGCTAATCGTAAAAAATCCGGCCCGTTGCTGTCCGGGTTCTCCACCAGCAGGCGGACCTGCACCGGGGCGAGTCGCAGGACACTGTCGGTGTCAAACATCGTCGTGCCTTGAGCCAATTTGTAGACCGTGCCGAGGGTCAGCAGTTGGTTTCCGCCGCTGAGATTGGCATCGATCCACTGCTGGACCTGCGGGCCGACGCCGGGAATCTGCTCTTCGGCAAAGCGATAGACGCCGCTGATGCCCACAGTCTCGGGCGAGGCGGTGACCGACTGATTCTCATCGTACTGCTTGCCAAGGCGGAACTCGCTGGCCTGCTTGACCGGCTCGGGCATGACATCGACCAAGGCATTGGACGATGAGAATGCACCATCCGACAAACCCACATAAAGGCCCGCGGCGATTTTGTCGGCGGGCAGCCATAGGCCTTCGCCTTGGACGGGTTCGACCGCCCCGTTGCTGACGACTTCGTAGGGCCGATACCCTGCGATGGCGGGCGGCAGCGGCAGGAAGCCGACGCCGATAAGTAGCACCCCCGCCGCGATTACCCCGCTGCCCGCCCCGCAGGCAGCTCCGGCGATCTGATCCGCCAAGCGTGGGAATTGCATGTTGCCCCGGATCAGGCGATCCAGCCCCAGCCGCAACGCGAAAAGGTAAAGCACGAACGGCGCGATCAGCCCGACGCCCCAGGCGTACATCGGCATCGTTCCGATCAACAGCTTGTAAACCCAAAGCTCCCACGTCGCGAACGCCAAGGCCGCCGCGACGATCGTCACACACAGATGCAGAAACGCCGAGAACAGCCCATAGGTCGCCCACAGCACCGCTGTGCCGATGACGAAGACGATGAGGAGGAGATTTAGAATCATATTTTGCAGGTACTAGGTTGTTAGGCGCTAGTGGTTAGGAAAACGGGGTAGGTCGAGAGTCGAGGGCAGTTTTGGTCATTGCATGCTCTCCTAGCGTCCAGCTGCTAACGACTAGTGCCTACTCTTCACTTCATCGCTCGTGTCACTTCCTTGATGTCGGTGATTCCCGCAACAACTTTCGCTAAAGCCGCTTCCTGGAGGTAGAACATTTTTTGTTTGCGCAGGTGTAATCGCAGGGCATCGATTTCACCTTTGCGGATGTAATCGCGGGCGGCGTCATCGATGGGCATAACTTCGAAGACGCCGACACGGCCGCGGTAGCCCAAGCCGTGACAATCCGGGCAGGGTTCTTCCTTATCTTTCACCTGCACTTTGCCCGAAGCACGGTAAAGCTTGCCGATCTTTTCACCGCCGGGCAGGGTCAGCGTCTTGATGGCCGCGGGGTCGGGGGTGTAGGGCACGCGGCAGGTGTGGCAGAGCCTACGCATCAGCCGCTGGGCGATCACCATGCCCAAACGCTTGGACACCGCCTTGGGGTCGCCGACCGCCTTCGTCCAGGTCTTCAAAGCTGAAGCGGTGTCAGCCTGCGGCAGCGGGAGATAAACGCGAACTTCCTCAGCAGCGTCGTTGAGCTGTCTTGCGATCTGTGGATCGGTGACTTTCGAGATATAGAACGCGGACGGGTCGGTCCGCAGCAGACCCGCTACTTTCTGCTGAAGGTCTTCGCTGGACAAGCCTTGCTCGATGATGTTGTGATCCACGCCTTCGAGTTCATAAGGCATGTTGTCCTCAAGCGTGATCACGCTGGAGGTATAAGGGTCGTGCTGTTGCAGCAGTGCATAAAGCGTGGTCGGCAGGCCGGAATGCGACCCGCCGGACACGATGATAATGCTGCCTTTTTCGCCGGCCATCGACTTGACCGCTTCAAGCTGACGCGGCTCAAAACCCAGGTGCTCGATGGGGATGTCGCTGGTCGCTTCGGGGTCGATGAGGATCTTGAGCTGCATCCCACGCGTTGAGCCGGCACTCTGGACTTCGAGTTTTTTCTCGCCGAAGTCGTCCATCCGAATCTTGAGCTTGCCGGTCTGCACACGTCGGCGATCTTCGACATCCAGGCCCGCCTTGGCTTTAACGTAGTCGATGAACTTCACCGCCTCGGCTGGCTCGGGCGCATCCCGGGCATAACGAACGCCATCGATCTGCACGCGGTACTTGGCTTTTTCGGTATCGACGCTCAACTCGAGAAACTCGGCTTTGCGCGGCAAGGCGAAGTCGAGCAAGCTGTCGAGTTGATGGAAATGGTCGTAGTTCGCGTCATGTGGGCCGGGGACTGGCAGCGGGTCGCCGGATTTATCGAACAGCGTCAGCGTGGCCTGCCGTTGGGCCTTGGCTTGCTGACGGTCATCCATGCGTTGGCGGAACGAATCGAGAGAGAGGGTGTAGCGTCGATCCTCGGGGACCTGCGGGTTGCGATAGAGCGCATAGCCGACGATGCCGCCAGCCAGAATCAGCAGCCCCAGCGGATAGCCGACGAAGAAGAACGGGATAAACAGCATCGCCAGAACCGCGAGCGCCGCGGTTCCGAGCAGCCCTAGATTGATCAATTCGCGTTTCAGGTAAAAGAAGGCGGCGTCCTTGTCGATCTGCGTTGCACACCACGCCCACCCCCCGAGGGCCAGCAGCACAAGGATCGGCTTGACGATGCTCATCAGCACCATCGGGGCGGTCTCGCCGAAAGTCGCTTCGGGGACCACCGCGGTCGGCGCCGCTTGACCGTCGGCTTCGGCCTCGGCGGCTTCTTGGGCAACGACCGATGTTGCTGAAATGATGAGCGTCAACAAAAGGCCGATCGCGACAAGCATCGATGACAACGATTGACGCTGGCGATTGACAGGATTGGCCGCGGTAGCAGATCGCAAATGATTCATCCGGTGCTGATCCCCCGCAGACGCATTTTGATTTCCTCGGGCGACGGGGCGTTGGCCTGGGCAACCCGGGGGTGGATAAAGTTGGTTTCGACCAGCTCGACGAGGCTGTCGACATAAGACCGCATGCCGTCCTCTCGGCCGCCCTTGATGACCTGATCCAGCTCATCCTCACGGCCTTCGACGATGTATTTCCGAGTCGGCGGGCTTTGCAACAGCACCTCGACAGCGGGGACGCGGGCCATATTTTCCTTCAGCGTCGGCAGTAGCTTTTGATAAACAAAGGCCTGCATCTGATACGCGAGGATCGCTCGGATCGCATCACGTTCGTGGTGCTCGAAAAGGTCGTAAATACGATTGAACGCCTGGCTGGCGGAGCTGGCGTGAATTGTGCCGAACACGAGGTGGCCGGTCTCGGAGGCCTGCAACGCCGCCTCAAAAGTTTCTTTGTCCCGCATTTCACCGATGAGCACGACATCCGGGTTCTCGCGGACCATCGCCCGCAACGCCAGCGGGAAGTTGGGCACATCCAGCCCGACCTCGCGCTGATTGATCATCGCTTTCTTATCTTCAAATAGGTATTCGATCGGGTCCTCGATGGTGAGGATGTGGCAGGCGCGTGTTTTGTTGATGTAGTCCAGCATCGACGCGATGGTCGTGGACTTACCCGAGCCAGTCACGCCGCAGAGCAGCACCAAGCCTTGGCGGACCTCGGCGATGCGCTGCATCACCGGCGGCAGGTGCAGGTCCTCGAAGTCAAAAATCTCGTTGCTGACCAGCCGTGCGGCGATCGCGCTTCGGCCACGGGTCAGGAAGATGTTGACACGGAAACGGTGGCTTTCACCATCCACCTCGAAGTCGCAGCCGATGTCCAGCGAGCCTTCGTCGGCGTAGGTTTGGATTTGTTCTTCGGTCAATCCGTCGTGGATCCACTCGTTGAACTGCTCAACAGTGGGCGGGGTGACATCGAGGGCTTTGAGTTCGCCCTTGAGTCGGAGCTTGGGGGCCTGGCCGCCCCGCATGATCAGGTCGGAGGTGCCGAACTTCACCGCGGCGCGGAAGAACTTGGCCAGCGGGGTGTCGGCGAGGGTGGCGTGCGGCTTGAGCGGGTCGCCGCCACGGATGGAATCGTCAGGGCTGGGCGGTGGTGTCAAAGCGATCCTCGGTGAGACTAAAACATAGATGCGTCGTGCTGGTTTCAGCCGCCCGCCGCTGAACCAACCGAAGCAGTCGGTGTATGCTCGCCCGCCACGCGGTTGGCGTCAAGCGGAAGCCTCGGCTGCCCCGATTTAGTGCTGCATTGAACTGTAAGCATCCACCGGCCGGACCGGCAGACCCGCGTCGGCCAACTGCTGTTTCGTTTCGGCGATCGAGTACTCACCGTAGTGAAAAATGCTCGCTGCCAGCACCGCATCCGCCCTGGTTCGCTTGAGCACGTCCACCATATGCCCCGGGTGGCCGCAGCCGCCCGATGCGACCAGCGGCACATCGACCGCGTCACCGATCAATCCGGTGATCTCCAAGTCGTAGCCCGCTTTGGTCCCGTCTGCATCCATGCTGGTCAGCACAATTTCGCCGGCACCAAGTTCGACCACTTTTCGCGCATAAGGCAACGCCTCCAACCCCGTCGGCTTCCGCCCGCCATGGGTGTGGACCTCGAAGACCTTGCCGTCCTCGGTCATATGAGTCGGCTTCCGGCCTGTCCGCATTTCGTAATCCGCAGCATCGACACGCTTCGGGTCAATATTCACAACCGTCGCGCATCGACCAAACTTGGCGGCGGTCTGCCGAACGATGTCCGGGTCGAGCACCGCGGCAGTATTGATGCTCACCTTTTCCGCACCTGCCTGTACCAAAGCGGTAACGTCATCGATCGTGCGGATGCCCCCGCCGACGGTGAACGGCATGAAACAACGCTCCGCCACCTGCCGCACCATGTCATAGGTGATGTCACGCCCTTCATGGCTGGCTGTGATATCGAGAAACACCAACTCGTCCGCCCCGGCCTCGTCGTACTGCGTCGCGATCTCGACCGGGTCACCCGCATCGCGCAGCTCGACGAAGTTCACGCCTTTCACAACCCGGCCGTTCTTCACGTCCAAGCAAGGAATAATGCGGTGGGTGAGCATCACAAGAGTTTATGCCGAAGCAAAAACACGCGTAGCCCTCAAATCAAGAAGCGTCGAATAATTGATCTAGCTGGCTTGCGAATCAGGATCGTGTCCAGCCGTATTATGGCGGAGGTAACAAGCGGTCACCTTCCAAATCATCATGCCATGAATAGTGATGATAAAAATCAGGGTGGTGAGTGAGACAATCACCCCCATCGCGTCGCGGCCCGCCGGTTCGAAACGCGATCCGCCGATTACCGCTAAAGAAACCGTTTCGTGAGTAAGTTCAAACAGGCTTCCAAAAACCAGACAAATATAGAAAGGCAGAGCAGGTCCGAAGATAAGCCAAATGCCGATGACGACAATTAGCCGCGGCGTCTCGATGGCGTTCCGATAGCCCCAGCCCGCGGTGAGCACTTGGCCGAGCGGATCGATTGCGGCATGGGCGGTATTCGGTCCACCACATTGCGGACAGAAATGATCAAACGGCCCAACCGATTCGGCACAGTGCAAACAGACGATCTGATTTTCAAGGTCGATCGGCATGACATTTCAATTGTATTGACCCCCGAATAATGTCGAAACCATTTCACGCAGACTTCGCGGCGGGCTGCTGCGTTCCCGGGGGTGATGCGGGGGACTCGGCCTGTGTCCGCTCTTTCTTCTTTTCGCCGCTGGGGTATTTGATCCGGGTGTGGTACACGGCACAGAGCGTCTTGGTGATGGCGGCTTCGACGGCGGAGAGGTCTTTGAGCGTAAGCGGGCAGTCGTCGAATTGGCCGTCCATCAGGCGTTTGATGGCCATGCTGTGCGTGAGCTGTTCGAGGCGGACGGCGGTCGGGTCGTCCATCGCGCGGGCGGCGCCTTCGATACCGTCGCAGAGCAGCATGATGGCGGCCTCGCGGGTCTGCGGCTTCGGGCCGGGGTAGCGGAACTCGAACTCGCTGGGGGCGGGCTTGTCTTCCTCGGCCTTTTTCTTTTTCGCGGCGTGGTAAAAATATTCGACCAGCGTCGTGCCGTGGTGCGACTCGATGATGTGGCGGATCACATGAGGCAGGGAGTACTCACGGGCCATCTCAACACCGTCCTTGACGTGGCCGAGGATGATCAGCAGGCTCATCGCCGGGCTGAGCTTGGTGTGACGGTTCGGCCCGCCGCCCTGGTTTTCGATGAAATACATCGGCTTGTTGATCTTGCCGATGTCGTGATACATCGCGCCGACCCGGCAGAGCAAGCTGTCGGCACCGATGGCATCCGCGGCGGCCTCGGCCATGTCCGCAATTCGCAGCGAGTGCTGATACGTCCCCGGGCTTTCCTGCGCGAGCTTCTGCAACAGCGGATGGCTGGCGTCGTTCAAATCCTTAAGCGTCATCGCGGTCGTGACCTTGAAAATGCTCTCGATCATCGGCAGTACGCCCTGCACGATCAGCCCGACCGCCAAACCCGCCAGGCTGGCGTAGATCGCATTTGAAACCAGCAGCCGCCATTGGATCGGGATATCGATCGGCAGCAGCGGCGCATTCCACGCCGCAGTCAACTCGAAATTACCCGTCGCCAACGTCGCGATGACCGAAGCGACACCCATGCCAAGCCCCGCCCAGAGCCCGACCCAGACCAGCTTTGATCGGCTTCGCACTTCATCCAGTAAGCCCACGCCCAGCGTCAATCCGACGATGACCACCATCGCCTGGGCGGTGGGCAGTCGCACGGTCCAAATGACCAGCACCGCCATAGCGACACCCGCCCCCAACGCGAAACGTTGGCCATAAACAATCGAAAGCACCATCGCCCCGAGCAACACCGGGAAAGCCGCCCCCGCCGCCGCGATCGACGGCCAGAAGCTGAGCATCAGCACCGAAATCACCTGACACAGCAGCACCAACGCCGCCAACACCACGCCCCGCACCGGGTTGCGGCGGACCTTCGAGCTGTAGGCATAAATGTAAATCCACAGGCCCGTCGCGATGAGCAGGACCATGCCGACCTCACCCATCCACCGGTACCAACCATGCCGCGGCGAGCGGGCTTCGCGCACCGCCTCCTGCTCGGCCCGCAGCAGGCTCAGGTCTTCGTGACTTACTGTGTGGCCGGCTGGAAACAACACTTGGTCCGGGCGATAAGTGATCTGCACATCGCCGACCGACTCGTAAGCCTGTTGCCGAAGCAAATCGGTCGTATGCCGATCCAGTTCATAAGTCGGCTGAATCTGCCGCAGCACCAATGCCGTCACCGTGTCACGCAGCTCCGGCTGAAACGCGACCGCCACGGTATCCAGCCGAGCTGCTACCTGATCCTTTGCCGTGATCGGCAG
>CAZFZS010000005.1:155248-160163 GCA_964523485.1 uncultured Phycisphaeraceae bacterium
CGGTGAATAGCTTGCGCTCGCTCGCCCCCCCGGCCGGGTTCGGGTGGATCGCATGAAGGCTGCGCGATCGACTGTCGATAATTTCATTGTAGTTTTTCTCGGAAAGAATCGCCTGACGAAACACCTGCCGGATCAGGTCGTCGGTGCGTTCATGCCAACTCTGCGGGCTTAGCCGATCGCTTTCAGCGGTCGCGTACTGCTTGATGAGTTCATACGCCTCGGGGGTCAGCGCGATGCTCTCGCGGTAATCCGGCGGCACCTCTTCAAAAGGCCCATCCGCCAGGGTCAGCAGGCTCAACACCGACTCTCGAACGCTGCTGAGAAGCGCTTCGTTGTGCTTGAATACCGGCAGGACATCCCGTCTGGCATAGCCCCGCTCGGTCTGCGTCGCATCGACATCGATGGCCACGAACTGCACCCGCGACACCACCGCTTCCTCGAGAACCTGCCCGGCGTAGTACGGGGCTTTGCGATGAAACGAAACCGCCACCGCGGAGGTCACGATCGCCAAGCCGAGGATGATGAATGCCGCCCAGAGCACCTCGCGCTGCCGGATCGCGGTCAGCCAAGCCGGCATCGGCCGCCGAATATTACGACGCAGTTCCCGGCGGCGGGCGGAATGTGATTTTCCGTTTGGCATGTAAAGCGGATTACGGGGGACGTCATGCTGGCCACCAGCAGGCATGAATGGCTGTGGGTATGCATGTGATCATCGGCTGATCGCCGCGACATCCTTGCCGCTACGCATTTTATCGCCCCTGGTCCCCCTTGTCGCATGAATTGAACCGTCTGTACCGGCTTATCGTGAATTAATTCCGTTTTAAGCTTCAACGCAACGCCATCCGGGCGGTGTAGAGTTTGAAGGCGGCCTGCCGCTGAGCGTCGCTGAGCGTGTTGAACCAGTATTCGCCGGCCACATCAGTCCAGCGGCTGGCGGAGACCAGTCGGCCGTCCACCGCGATCAGCGACACGCCTTGCAAATTGGGGACCGGCTGATACTCGATGAAAGCGTACTGCTCGACAAACTCAATATGGTGCGGCGTGCTCAAACCCAATAGCTCGTCGAGGGTCTGCCCCGGCTTGATCTGCCCCGCATCTAAAAGTTTCCGTACTTGCTCGGCACGGTCGGCTGCGGCCGCCGCAATCTGCTTTTCAGCATCCGTCCGCGGGGTGGCGGGGATCGACGATTGGCAGGCCGTCAAAGCAACCATGCACGACACGAATAACAGAAACGATGCAAGTTTCACGCACTTAAAGTTTTTCATTTTAGAAGAGTCTCGATCCACGATGCTTTCGGCAGGCAAATAGATTGAAGGGCATATAAGCTAAGCCGAGTCGGTGCCTTCATACGCCTCGACAATCCGCTGCACCAGGCTATGCCGAACGATATCAGCCCCATCGAGCGTGCAGAACGCGACACCCTTAACACGCTTGAGTCGGCGGGCAGCATCGACCAGACCCGAGTCGCGGGGGTCATCGAGGTCGATCTGAGATGCATCGCCGGTGACGACCATCTTGCCGCCGTGGCCCAACCTTGTGAGGAACATCAGCATCTGGCTCTTGGTTGAGTTTTGCGCTTCATCGAGAATGATCAGCGCATCGTTGAGCGTTCGGCCACGCATGAAAGCGAGCGGGACGATCTCGATCAGGTCGTGGGCCATGAACCGCTCGATCTGCTCGAACTCCATCATGTCGTGCAGCGCATCGAGCAGCGGTCGGAGGTACGGGTTGACCTTGTCCTGCATCGTGCCGGGCAGGAAGCCGAGCTTCTCGCCCGCCTCGACCGCGGGACGGACCAGCACGAGTTTGCGGACCTCGCCGGCCTTGAGCATCGACACCGCCGCCGCCACCGCGAGGTAGGTCTTGCCCGTCCCCGCTGGGCCGATGCAAAAGGTCAGGTCGTGCTTATGCAGTGCATCGATATAGGCCTTCTGCCCCTCGGTCTTGGGCCTCACGACTTTGCCCGGCAGGTACACGCTCATCGCCTCAGGATTTGAGGGACTTGCATCGGGTCGTGTGTCGCCGTTGGCAGCATGACGACGCCGATCGCGGTTCATCACCGGCTCGACGGCCGAGGGGTTGCTCAGCGAGGCGGTCGAGACGACTTCCAGCACCTGGCCCCGCGTCATCGCCTTGCCCGCCCGGGCCGCCTCAGCCAACCGTTCGACCGCCACCGCCGCCTGCCCGACCGCTTTGGAGTCGCCGCTGAGCTTGAGCGATTCATCACGCGAACGCACGTTCACGCCCAACGCCTCACGAATAATTTTGAGGTTCCGCTCCGAAGGCCCCACCACCGACAACCGCTCATTACCCGACGGCAACCGAAGAGTCATTTCCATAAATGCATTGCTCTCATTCAGACAAAACTTTTAAGGGTCAGCATAGGGTTCAAACTCAAACGCCAAGACGCGGAGGCGCCAAGACGCCAAGCTGAAGATTCAAAGATTTTATACGCGAATGCAAACCTAATGATTCGGGTCCACTGAATAATTTCGGCAGAGGCCGCTTCAGCGGCCGTCAAACTTGCGAAACAAATTTATGACGAGTTCTTCGGGAGTCCCTCTAATAAAAACAACTCTCTCGCCATCTTGGCATCTCCGCTTCTCGGCGTCTTGGCGTGATGCCTGACAAACCCAACAATATTCAATCCAACTCCCATAACACCTTCAGTTGATCCGCCGTGGTGGGTTCCATAACCAACCCGCTTGGAAAGACCCGCTGCATCATCTCACCCCCCGCATCGTATTGCGTGACGATCTCCCCGCGTCGGCTGCCCGGCCGATCGTAGACCTTCCAACCCCCGGAACCATCGCTCGTGATCCGAATCCGCCGTAAACCCAGCCGCCCGGTGTTCGCGTCATATCCATAAAATGCCAGCACCTCTGGCACGTCCTGCCCCCGTCTCGCCGACTCGACCAGCAACCGCGGCACAGCAACCAGCTCCGCCTGCGACAAATAACCCTCCTTCGGCGTCTGCCATTGCATGCTCTCCACGCTGCCCGCGATCTCGCTGCGTGGCTTCAAGCCCATCTGTCGCTGCAATCGCGTCCGATGCACCGGCGAACGCTCCGAAAAACGCTCATGCCGCTGCACCTCGCGCACCGTGTCCGAGTTCGGCGGCTGCTCGAACGTCACCGTGATCGCATTGATCACCCGCTGCGGCGCGACATACGCCGAGCCCGATCGACCGCCCCCCCGCCGTTCACCCTCGCCCAAAACCCGTGGCCCACGCATCCCCGACTCGACCCACGTCCGCTCATCACCCGCGTCCTTTGCAGGCCCGGTCAGCCTTTCACCCGACCACCTCGACTCGCTCGGCCGGGCCGTCGTTTTGTTTGACCAAACCTCGACCTCGCCGTCCGCTGAACTGAACATTCGGATCTGCACATCGACCGCCGTCGGCCCAATGACATGCCGTGTATCTGCCTGAACCAGCAGCCCCGGCCCATCGATGCCCGCCTCCTTCAATCGACCCGGGTCATCCGTTGATCGCACCCAGGCATAGCCCGCGTCCCGCCCATCCTCGATCAGACGATACCACTGCTCATCAGGGATCGCCTCGGCGACCTGCGTTCGGCTGAACGACTGCCACCAAGCAACCCCCGCAGCGATCTGCGCCGCCCGCCGTTCATCCAGTTCCATCGGCAGCGGGACCTGCACGGACTTGACGACTTGTTCAAACACCTGCCGGGCCGGCAACGCCTCGCGTTCTGCGTTGGTCAAGTCCGCCACATCCCCCGGCTGATCCAGCGTCAACACCGCGACCGTCCGCGGATCAATCATGAACATCGCCAGGCCATGAAAAAAATCCCCCGCCCGCTCGACCGGCTGCCCGCCCCGCTTGCCCGGCAACACGGGCTGGCCGCCGTAGATCTGGTAATAGCTCAACACGCCCGGCCGATCGCCGATCCGCTGCTGCTCCAGAAAAATCTGGTTTGCTTCCGCCTCACTGAACAGCATCTGCACCTGCGTCAGAATCGCCGCCGCATCGATGTTTACCGGCTGGTCGGAATGCACCACCTTGAAGCGGATCAGGTAATCCTCCGCATGCACCCACGCCGCCGCCGACCCGTCGCTGGGCTGTTCGATCAGCTTCGCATCTGCAGGCGGAACCAACGAAATGCCGTAGGCCGTCTCCTGCCAACGCTCAGCCTCCTGGGCAGATAGCCCGCCGGCGATCAGTAGCGAAACGGTCAGACCAAAAAAGTAAGGCAAACGCATCACGCCATTCTATTCGACGCCGGCCTCCGCCAACGGCTCAAGCGTCTGCATGATCTCCTGAACCCTCCGAAGCTGCTCGTTCGGCAACCCCTCGCCATACGCCTCGATCGCATTCGCGGTCGGGTTCAGGCGGAGGTTGAAGATCCAATGGCCCTGCCCGTTCTGCGTCGCCACCCCGATCGACTGGATCACCCGCGTCGAAGTCAACGGCGTTTTACGTGTAATCAATACTAATGATGCAGTATAAAAATCGCCTTGCTTCAACGTGGTCGGCTGCAAGTCATCCTGACGCGATTTGCGGATGCCCTCCATCGGCAGCACACGATTCACCAGCACTGAATCGGCCGGCTCGGGGCGGGGGACCTGGCCGTAATACGCAATCAACTGCTCCTCCGGCGACGCTCGATTCGTGAACACGATCCGCTGCTGCTGAATCTGCGTCGGCTGCCACGCCCCGGGCAACGCGATCGACGCCGGACCCACCCGATACCGCGTCGGCTGAGGCTCCATCGGCCGGGCCACCGGCGCTCCCGTCACCGCCCACGCCAACCCGATCGACCCCGCAAACACCACCCCCATTACCGCCATGATCACCACATGGCGCACCCGCTCAGACTGAATCAACGCCGGCTTTGGCATCCCACCATCCTAACCCAACCCCCCCAAAAATTTCATACCACAAACCTAGATCCCC